>CANRZW010000030.1 GCA_947644545.1 uncultured Lachnospiraceae bacterium | reverse complement strand
TTTAAAATAGCTGATTGTGGAACATGACGTTTCAAAAAATGGGGAAACTCAAAAGAGAAAGAATGGAATTACGGGCATAAAAGAGAAGGAACGGAATTACAGGCACAGAAAAAATCAGGGTGGTTATTCCACCCTGATCTTAATGACAACCGGAAACGTATTGCTTACGGTCTGCGTCTGCAGATGCAGGCCTTCCCCGTCTGCAAAGAAGGCAGGTTTCTCGTCGAAGCCAAGCAGTGTAACCTCACGTATGATACCGTGGAAGTTGGGCTTGCTGGAATCGGCTGATTTGGAGAGGGCGCGTATGGTCAGCCGCCCGTCTTCCGGGTATTGCAGGCAGGATGCGTAAATGCAGCCGTTGCCGGCAGTGAAACGGAAGTCTTCCCTGGTATAGGCTGTGGCGGAAGCGTCGCTGAACTGGCCTTCCACTTCCACAGTGGGACCTTCTGCCGGGATGCGCCAGGGCTTGGCGTTGTAGATGGCCTCTCCATTGACGGCAAGCCAGCTGCCGATATCGCGCAGAATCGCGGCATCCTGTTCGGCGAAGGTTCCGTCGGCCTTAGGGCCTACATTGAGGAGCAGGTTGCCGTTCTTGCTCACCACGTCGATCAAATAACAGATCAGCTCGTTGCTGCTCTTATATTCGAGGCTGTCCGTGTAACACCAGGAATTGCGGGCGATGGCCGTGTCGGTCTGCCAGTAGTAGGGCCTGGTATCTGCGAACTTGCCCCGCTCTACGTCTACGATGGCGCTGCCGAAAGCCATAGCGTCGTGTTTGTAGCAGATGGCGGCAGGAAAGCCCAGTTCCTGACCGCGGTTATAATAGTAAGCCGCAAGCTTGCGAAGATAAGGCTTGTAGGCTTCATGCTGGATCCACCAGTCGAAATAGAGGAGCTGCGGCTGATAGCGGTCCACAATCTCGCAGGTACGGCACAGCCAGTCTTCCAGAAATGCTCTGTCGGGATCAGGCTTTGCATACAGATCCTGAAAATCAGGCTGTGTCTGCTCCGATGGCCAATAGAAGTCGCCGCAGGCAAGAGGCTCCTTGATATCGCTGTCGAAGTCCTTGCCGGGTCCCATAAACCAGTGATGCTCGGCGCGATGGCTGGAGGCTCCGAAGACAAGTCCCTTTTTCTCGAAGGCGGTCTTCAATTCGCCGAGAATGTCTCTTTCGGGTCCCATCTGCACCGCGTTGTAACGGGACAGATCACTGTGATACATCTGGAAACCGTCGTGGTGTTCCGCCACCGGAACGACATATCTGGCGCCGGATGATGCGAAGGTCTCGGCCCAGAAGTCCGGATCAAAGTGCTCCGCCTTAAAGAGCGGGATGAAATCCTTGTAGCCGAAATCCGCATGTCTGCCATAAGTTTTTGTGTGATGCTCGTACTCCGGGGAGTCTTTGACGTACATGTTCCGGGAGTACCATTCGTTAGAGAAGGCCGGAACGCTGTAAAGCCCCCAATGGATAAAGATGCCGAACTTGGCCTTAGGATACCAGCCAGGCATTTCAAAGTCTGTCAGAGAATCCCAGGTATCGTGGTAGGGCCCTCTGGCGATCACTTCTTCGATTTGTGCAAGATATTGTGTTTTGTCTGTTATTTTAATCATATTTTCCTCCATGCAGCCTTTCTTCCATTCCTTAGTGTTAAAGCGCCGTCCTGATGATCGCAACATCTTTAGCTGCCAGGATCAGATTGTCTCCGGTCTGATATTCCCTGTCGGTAAGAAGATCGACACCGGCGCGATTCAAAGTGACGGTATGACTCTGTGTGCCATGATTCAGAAGGAAAAGGAAGGTGCCGTTGTCATTGGTACGCTCGGTTACTTCAATATGCTCTCTGGTGTGCAGGATCGGCGTGATGCCGGACTCTGTGCACAGGTCACCCACAAATCTGTGGTAAAATTCCGTATTGGAGCAGGTAGCGACGTAGTAGGCATATCCCTGGCCGAAGTGGTTGCGGGTCAGTACGGGCATACCGGCATAGAAATCGTGCTCGTAAGTGCACAGCGCCTCTGCGCCTTCTGTATGTAATAAGTCACAGAGCAGCACGGCGGGATAGGAAGTGCCCTGCCAGGTGAAGCTATTGTGCATATCCTCAGGAAGAGCGTCCTCTTCTTCCACCCAGATACCGAGAATATCCCGTAATTTACCGGGATAACCACCCACAGTCACCAGATCGTGGTCATTCACATACCCGCTGAAGAAGGTAGTCACGAAACGGCCGCCCGCCTTGACGAATTGTCTGATTCGCTCGTCGTGTCCCGGTTTGACCATATACAACACCGGTGCGATCACCAGCGAGTAGGGCGTAAGGTCGTCCTCCACACTGATAAGATCCACGGAAATGTTCAGGTTGCTGAACGCTTTATAGTAATGGAAGATCTCATCACAGTACTTTAGTCGGACCGTAGGACCGGCGGAATAATCTGTTGCCCACCAGTTATCCCAGTCAAAGACGATAGCCGCTTTGGCATTGCTCCTTGCGCCCAGCGTCAGGGAACCGATCTTCTCAAGCTCGGCGCCCAGGGAAGCTACTTCCCGGAAGACACGGGTATTCTCATGTCCGGCGTGATCGATCACGGCGCCATGATATTTCTCGCAGGCGCCGATACTGCGTTTCATCTGGAAAAACATCACGGTATCCGCACCGTGGGCTACCGCCTGATAACTCCACAGACGCATGACGCCCGGCCGTTTGAGGGCATTGTAGGGATGCCAGTTGGTCACGCTGGGGGTCTGCTCCATCAGCGCCCAGGGTTTGCCCTGCTTGAGGCCACGCATCAGATCGTGGCGCATCGCGGCTTCTTCCGGCGTGGCGTTATAGGCGGGATAATTGTCCCAGGATATGAAATCCATGTATTTCGCCCACATTTGGTAATCCAGCGGCTGATAGGTGCCCATCAGATTGGTGGTGATCGGAATATCCGGGGTAACGGCATGGAGCGCGTCATATTCCAGGCGGTAAGCATTCAGGATGCTCTCGGAATTAAAACGTTTGTAGTCCAGAGAGATGCCCTGGAAATTCGTCCTGTCATTCTGCCCAAAATGTTCGGAGAGCATATTGGGAACGACAATATCTTCAAAGTCGTAGAAAGTATGGCCCCAGAAAGCGGTGTCCCAGGCTTCGTTGACCGCTTCGATGGTCTGATATTTGTCTTTCAGCCATTTACGGAAAGCCCGCTCGCAATTCTCACAGTAGCATTCGCCGCCATATTCATTGGAAACGTGCCAGGCAACGATGTTATCGTAAGATTGATATCGTTTGGCCAGTTTCGTGGCCAGCGCCACGGCATATTTGCGATAGGTAGGGCTGTTGGGACAGGAATTATGGCGGCTGCCGAATTTGCGGCGCAGGCCATGCTCGTCTACCCGGAGGATGTCCGGATATTTACGGGCCATCCAGGCAGGATGAGCGCCTGTAGAGGTAGCAAGGCAGACCTTCATGCCGTGTCTTGTGACCATCTCCATGATCTTGTCCAGCTTATCAAAACAGTAGATATCTTCTGCGGGCTGTAACATTGCCCAGCTGAAAACATTGAGAGTGACGGTATCGATGTGCGCCAGTTTGAGAAGGCGCATGTCCTCCTCCCAGGTATCCTCCGGCCATTGCTCCGGATTGTAATCGCCTCCGTAGAGAATCTTCTTTACTTTGTTGCTCTCTATCATTGAATGCATGGCTCCTTTCGGGGAAATAGAATTAAAATGCACAAATATCATATCGAAATCAGGAGGAAACTGCAATGTGTTATCTTAGTATTTTCTTGTATTTATTTGCAGCCGTTTATTCATTATTTATCTATATGAGAAATCCCCTTTTTTGGCTGCGCTACTGCAGTAACCTGACCGCCTGCGCGCGCAAGTCGTTCTGCGCCATGGCATTTCGCAGGTCTTCTTCCAGAACCTGGCTGTAGCCAAGGCTTTCGGCAGCGCTTTGCATTTCCTTCTGTAATCTGTAAAAAGAGGCTTCGTCGCGGGCAAATATCATTTTCCAGGAATACTCGGTGATGACGCTGCGGCATTGGCTGCGGAGTGTCGCAATCTCCGAACTCTCACCGGGAGGCTGGTAGTTGATACCGGGGCAGGTCAGATAACTGCCGTTGGTCAACAGATAGTCCAGAGAACTGTCAGCCTGCATATGCTTGCGCCACGCCTGATCCAGGGCGTTGGCCGGGCGCTGCCTGTAGGAATTCCAGAGCGTATAGAAGTAGGGATAACCGTTGGGCGCCTTGTCGATCAGGGAAATACTGGTGAAGTTCAGCCGGGAAATACCGGCATTCCATGTGCCGCCGCCCCAATCCACCGGAACCTCCGGATTTTCGTTGGAAAGGGCCCTGATGCCAAAAGGCGTGAGGACTGGTCCTGCATCCGTCATTTCCCAGGTCAGGCCTTCCGGTCCGGCAGTGCCCGTGACGGGTTGAGCGCTGTTGGCATAGATACCTTCCGGCGAGTAGAGCCAGTCGATGAAAGCCGCCAGGCGTTCGGGATCCTCCGCATTGGCGCCGATGGCGATGGCTTTGGCGGCATCACCCAGCGGAAGACAGCCCTTGAGCATGATCTGCATATCTTCGATGGGAACCAGCATGAAGCCTAAACCCTGCTCGGTGCGGGCTTCCGTATTGTAGGCCGATTTGCCCAGCCAGGGCCAACAGGAAAAAAGCACATTGCCGTCAGCACATTTCTGATAGGCATCGGCATATTTCTGATTGGACGAATCCGGATCCAGCAGACCCATCCGATTGGCCTCAAAATACAATTTCAGGATCCGCTGATAGAGGGAATCCTTATCCAGGATGCTCTGATAATCGGAACCGTCCACTTTATACAGAAGAAATCCGTATTCTTCGTAGCCGTAGAAACAGGCAGGCTGCTTGGCGGCATTCATCATATTGCCGTCCCAGTCTTTAAAGAGGCTGAATCCGTATACCGGACTGCCGGATTCACTGACCGGGTTGGCATCCTGCATCCTTTTCAGGACGGGGAGCAGATCTTCGAGTGTCTCCATGCGCGGTGAACCGATGGCGGTATACAGGTCGTAACGCAGATATGGCCCGTATATGGGCTCTTCACTTTCGCTGTGTGCGAGACAATTATTCAGGGATATCTCGGAGGGAACGGCGTAGACGGCCGTGTCGGAGATCGGATCGTTGAGGGCACGGATAGCAAGCCCATACTGCATGATATCCTTGTCTTTGAGCAGTTCACTCATATCAAGCAGCAGTCCTGCCGTGACAAGCTCCTGCAGGCTGCTGCTGTTGCCGTTGCAAATGATCAGATCGCCCAATTCTCCGGCAGCAGTCCGCGTCTGGTACATGGTGTCACCGCCGCCAGCGATGTTCGGCGCGATGATGTTCAGCCGCATGTTGAACTTATCCAACACCAGCTTTGCAAACCAGCCGGACTGGATACCCTGGTGGTTGGCGAGCGTATCGAAAACGTCTATGGTCAGGGTTTTCTCATAGACAGCCTGCCCGGAAACGGGAGCGTGCCCCTGGGCATGGTATAAGATTATGGCAGTCAGTATCAGAACGGCAGCGGCAGAGGCCATCCGGCGGCGTGTCGTATTCATAGATTGAGGTCTCCTTCTTCCAGATTATAAATCACCCATTTTATAATTTGTGTAATAAGATCACTTTACCATACAGGGGTGCATAAGGACTACACACCAAATTATTGAATTGGTACATGGTTTTTTAGATGTTTATAGATCAATGACAGATAAATAATATAGGAAAAGAAGGACAAAAAAGAAAGCCATGCTGATTCCATGGCTTTCCGGTGGTATCTGTTTACTGCCTGATAAATTAATTGGTTACGGTCATGCCTGCTTCTTCCGCCATCTTGTCGAATTTCTCCATGACAGCGTCGTAAGTTCTCTGGGAGATATCCGGCAGCTTGCCGCCCCAGGTCTCTTCTGCCTGCTTATAACCCTTCTTGAAAGCTTCCCGCATCTCTTCGATCTTGCTCGGGTCACCGCCTGTCAGTGCATTGGCGAAATCAATGATTCTGTCGGATGTCTGCTCAACGCCCCAGTAACCGTCCTCGGCGATATCTTTCTGTGCCTGCGCCTGGGTAGCGGCATCAACTTTGAGATTGCCGCTGGCAAGAATGGACCAGATGCCGTTAGCCTTGTCGAAGGTCTGACCCTGCTGGGTCATCAGCTTCTCAACGATACTCTGCAGCTGCTGTGCGTGTGCCTCAGCATCCGCTTTCATTTTGTTCACCAGATTCGTGTTCTGCGTGTAGGTCTTGGTCACTGTATCTTTGGATGTCTCTTTTGAAGGCTCATAGACAACGCCGTTATCCTTTTCATTGGAAGCATTACCCTTAGAATTGGTTTCTTCGGACGTTTTCACAGTAGTCTGGCCGGCAGCATAGGCATCATAAGCATTTGCAGCACCGCTTGTAACTCCATTTACGCTCATTGGTATCCCTCCTTGGAATAATATTTTGATGTTTTATGTTGTGGTTCTGATTTCTGTGCGGCGGCAAACCGCCGCTTCTATAGTTAACGACATTAGAAATTTCGTTTACTATAATTATTATATCGTACTGTCCTTCTGGAAAAATTAGGAGTTGATGGAGAAATCTTTATTTTTCGATTGCTTTTCATGACAGAAAAAGGGACGTTTAGGACAAATTCTATTGATCGCAGAGCAGAATCTGAAATTCTGCCCGCGTCCACAGCGCACAGCGCTTCGGAATGAAGGAAAGGATGAAACTTGACGAAATACTCACTTATTGTATATAATTAAGTACAATCTTTGTATACAAAATGCAATCCTGTAAATAAACTTGGAAATAAATATAGAAAAATATTCGGTCAGACATATAATCGGCCAGACATATAATCGGTCGTACATGTAATAAGCAGCATGGAGACGGAGCAGAAACAGAACATAGAAGACGAAGTACGAAGATTCCGCGAAGCGGAAGCATGGGGGTTAGTTATGGAAAGGATCACACAGAGAGCATACGCGAAGATCAATATCGGCCTGGATGTCCTGCGGCGCAGGGCGGACGGTTATCACGAAGTAAAGATGATTATGCAGACGGTGGATCTGTATGATGAATTGATTTTGGAGAAGAGGAAGCAGCCGGGTATAGCGTTGCGGACAGATAACGGCGAACTGCCGCTGGACGGAGATAATCTGATCTGTAAGGCAGCGGAGCTGCTTATTCGAGAGAAGGATATTCAGGAAGGTGTGAATATCATGTTGACAAAGCGGATTCCGATTGCCGCCGGGATGGCAGGAGGAAGTGCTGACGCGGCCGCGACGCTTCGCGGGCTGAATGAATTGTTCGGGCTGGGATATTCCGTACCGGAGCTGCAGACTCTGGGGGTGAAGCTGGGAGCAGATATTCCGTACTGTATTGTGGGCGGCACCATGTTGTCGGAGGGAATCGGAGAAATCCTCACGCCTCTGCCTGCACCGCCTGCGGCATATCTCGTGATCGCCAAGCCGGATATCAATGTTTCCACGGCTTATGTCTACGGCAACCTGCACGCTGACAGGCTGACCTGGCATCCGGATATAGACGGCATGATCGACGCGCTGAGGAAGCAGGATCTGGGTGGAATCACCGGCAGGCTTGGCAATGTGTTGGAGACGGTTACTGTCCGGGAATATCCGGTGATCGAACGGATCAGGGAACTGCTTAAGATGCAGGGGGCGGAGAATGCACTGATGAGCGGCAGCGGGCCGACGGTATTTGGTATATTCAAGGAGAAGGAGACGGCAGAACGGGCCGCGGAAGCCGTAGAGTGCGGCAAGCTGGCAAAGCAGATATTTGTGACGACCTTTTGTTAAGAAGGGAGACGGATATGGGAGCTGAGTTTGAGATGGTGATGAATGAATTTCTTCCCCTTCGGGATGTGGTGTTCAACACGCTGCGCAAGGCAATCCTGACCGGAGAGTTGAAACCGGGCGAACGCCTGATGGAGATTCATCTGGCTAACAGGCTGGGGGTCAGCAGGACGCCGATCAGGGAAGCGATCCGCAAACTGGAGCTGGAAGGACTGGTGATCATGATTCCGCGCCGTGGCGCAGAGGTGGCGCAGATCACGGAGAAGAGCCTGAAAGATGTGCTGGAAGTGCGGCGGGCATTGGATGCCCTCTGTGCAGAGCTGGCATGTGACAGGATCAGCGATGAGGAGAAGGAGAGGCTGAGGCAGGCGTGCAATGCGTTCGACCATGCGACGGTGACGGGGGATGCGACGACGATTGCGGCGGCCGACGTGGCTTTTCATGATATTATTGTGCAGGCGACCGGCAATGCGCGGCTGATCCAGCTGATCAATAACCTGTCGGAGCAGATGTATCGTTACCGCTTTGAATATATTAAGGATGAGAGCGGGCATGATAATCTGGTGAACGAGCATAGAATGATATACGAGAGTATTATCGAACAGGATAAGGCCAGGGCAGCCGAGGCGGCCAGGCTCCATATCGATAACCAGGAGAAATCTGTGATCAGGCAGATTCGTTTGGAGCAGGAGCACGTGGTGAAGAAGAGACGGAGTTAGAAGTATAGCGACAGAAGAAACGGTTACACTCCTTATAACAGGTAACAGCCGCAGAAGACGGCGGATAGGAGTGTAAAAGAATGCGGACAGAATATGGACAGATCGTGCCATTGGATCAGGATGCAGAGGAAAGACGGGATATTGGCAGAAACATCAGGGGGATTGTCAGAAAGGCGTATCGGAATGTGAGGCTGAGAACGACGCTGCTGGTTGTTTTTGCACTGACGTGGTGGGGCATCCTGTATCCGGAGCTTTGCTTTACGGAGGATACGCTGCAGCAGGTGATTGTGGTGGACGGCGTGGAGAGGACGGTCAGCGAGGCAGATTACATGGAGATCATGGATGCTGTAGGAGACGAGATCGTCATCGGCAGCAGATTGTTGGAGTGGCTGGAAGAGAGAAACTGGTTTCGGCGTGGAGGTTGAGGTAAGATGTGTGACAGGGAGCAGGAAGCGTTGTGTAACAGACCCGTGGGGGTCTTTGATTCGGGGGTGGGCGGCCTGACCGTGGCGAGGGAGATCATGCGGCAGCTGCCCAATGAGAGGATTGTGTATTTTGGGGATACGGCACGGGTGCCCTACGGCAGTAAATCCCGGGAAACGATCCTCAAATTCTCCAGACAGATCGTGCGCTTTCTGCAGACGCAGCAGGTGAAGGCTATCGTGGTGGCCTGTAACTCGGCAAGCGCCTATGCGCTGGAAGAGCTGGAGAAGGAAGCGGATATCCCGATCATCGGGGTGATCAAGTCCGGCGCCAGGGCGGCCATCAGTGCGACGAAGAATGACAAGATCGGGGTGATCGCCACGGAGGCCACGATCGGCAGCGGTATCTATAACCGATACATACAGGAACATCATCCGAATGCGGCAGTGCTGGGTAAGGCCTGCCCGCTTTTTGTGCCGCTGGTGGAAGAGGGATTATGGGAAGATCCGGTGACGGATGAGATCGCTGGGAGATATCTGACAGAGCTGATAGACGTGGGCATCGACACCCTGATCCTGGGCTGCACCCATTATCCGATGATCCGTTCCACGATAGGAAGGATCATGGGGCCGGAAGTGACATTGGTCAATCCCGCTTATGAGACGGCTCATGAACTGAAGCGTCTTTTACAGGAAAAAGGACTGGAGAGTGGGCACCGACCGGGTCTGGGGACGGAGCTGTACCGCTTCTTTGTCAGTGATGCTGCAGATAAATTTCAGAAGTTTGCCAATTCCATCTTGACTTATGGCATATTATCTGCGAAGGTTATCAATATAGAAGAATACTGAAAAGTATTCCTCAGATGATCAGAGACGGAATATTGAAAATACGAGAAGAAAAGCAGGCGCCTGTGCAGTACAAGCGGGCGCCTGTATAATGGTGAGAATATGAGTACACATATCAAGAAGATGACGGAAGGCAGGCCGACTTCGCTGATTCTGTCATTTGCTTTGTCCCTGATGGCAGGGAATATTTTCCAGCAGCTGTATACGGTTGTGGATACGATGGTAGTCGGCAAGGGACTTGGCGTACAGGCTCTTGCGGCGCTGGGAGCGGCTGACTGGCTGAACTGGATGATGTTAGGGATCATCCAGGGACTGACGCAGGGATTTGGCATTATGATGGCGCAGGAGTTTGGGGCGAAACGTGACGATATGCTGCGCAGGACGATCGGCAATGCGGCCTGTCTGTCACTTATCTTCATGGTCGTGCTGACGCTGATCGGTCAGCTTCTGATCACGCCTGTGCTTAATGTTCTGCAGACGCCGGGCGACATTATGGGCAATGCGTCCTTATACCTGCGGATCATGTTCGCCGGCATTCCGATCGTTATGCTGTACAACCTGTTAGCCTGCATTCTGCGAGCGCTGGGCGACGGCAAGACGCCGCTGAATGCCATGATCGTGGCTTCTTTTACGAATATTGCGTTGGATATTTTATTTGTACTGGTGTTGGATTTCGGGATTGCGGGAGCAGCAGCAGCGACGTTGATCGCCCAGCTGGTCTCGGCAGTTTTCTGTATTTACCATATCCGGAAGATAGAGATCCTGTCTTTTCAGCGGGATGATTTCAGGCTCCACCAGGGGATGACGGGGAAGCTGTTAGTCCTCGGGTCACCGATGGCTTTTCAGAATGGGATCATCGCGGTGGGCGGCATGATTGTACAGTCGGTGGTGAACGGTTTCGGCGTTATCTTTATTGCGGGCTTTACCGCGACCAACAAGCTGTATGGCCTGTTGGAGATCGCAGCAACCTCCTATGGTTATGCCATGGTCACTTATGTGGGACAGAATCTGGGAGCCGGACTGATCAGGCGGATCAGACAGGGCGTACGCTCGGCCGTTATCATCGGAACGCTGACTGCGGCAGGCATAGCCGTGGTGATGCTGCTTGGCGGCAAATACATCTTAAGTCTGTTTATCTCCGGTACGCCCGAGGAATATGAGATGACCATGTCGATCGCTTACTATTATCTGGCGATTATGAGTATCTGTCTGCCGATCCTGTATCTGCTGCATGTGCTGCGTTCAGCCATCCAGGGGATGGGCAACACGGTACTTCCCATGCTGTCCGGCGTGGCGGAATTTATCATGCGGACGCTGAGTGCACTGCTTTTGCCGCTGCTTGTGGGACAGACAGGTATCTTCTATGCAGAGATCCTGGCGTGGCTCGGGGCCGATGTGATCCTGGTCACCAGCTATATCGTGAAGATCAGAGGGTATAGAGGTCTGGAAGAGCAGGAGCCGCGCGGCAGGGAAGCGGACGGCTGAACCGTTACCGGAAGCATCGGCGGACGATCGTGATAGATTGAGTTTGATAATGAGGAAACCTATATGACACAGGAAGTTTTATTAACTTTGAAGGGCCTGCAGTTTGACCAGCGGGATGAGGATGCTGACCAGATCGAGATGGTTCTGGTCGGTGATTATTATAAGAGAAACGGTAAACATTACGTGATCTATGAGGAGATGGTGGAGGGCTTTGCGCAGGCCACGAAGAACCGCCTGAAATTTTGCGAGCATATGCTGGAACTGTCCCGCAGCGGCCTCGTCAACGTACATATGGTCTTTCAGGAAAATAAAAAGAATCTGACCAACTATAACACACCTTTTGGACAGATTCTTATCGGTATCGATACAAAAAAGATTCAGATAGAAGAAAGCGAGGACCATATCGTCGTGAATGTGGATTATGCCCTCGATATTAACTATGAATTCCTCGCGGACTGTCATATCACGGTCAATATCGCGTCTAAGGAAAACAACAGCTTCTCTCTGGATTCTTAGGCCGGGTTCCATATGGCTTTGGAATGATGCCATGTCTTATTATTTGATCGGTTTTGCACCGGCTTTCTCCTGCGCGCGTTCCACGAGCTGTTTGAATTTGCTCTTCTTTTTCTTCTCGACTACGACCGGTTTGCCGTGCAGTCCCTTGACGTCGGTGATGTAAATACCACTGACTACGGCCTTCACTTCCTTCTTGACCGGTATGGAATCGAAGATCTTCTCTTCACTGATCAGAGACATGATCTGCGGACCAACTTTAGCCTTGACAATGGGAAGCTTGGAGCCGCGCAGCCACTTCGGGGTCTGATCCAATACCGCCTGGGGAAGCCCGGCATCTTTCAGTTTCATGCGTTTCTTGTCGATGATCAGCATAGAGACCGTCTGCTTCATGGCCTCGATCTGTGCCTGCTGCTCGTCCTGCTTTTTCTGTGCTTTCTTACCGAGAAAATAAAGCACGACCACGGCGATGATCAGGATCACCAGAATGACCAACAAAACTATTGTTAATGTGTTCATAAAACTATCCTCCGTTTTTACCTCATTTGTAAAAAATATTTTAACATTGATTGGTGCTTTAAGCAAGGAATTTGAGAGGATTCCAAAGAACCTCTTTTAAGAAATCAGGTTTTGTGATATATTATTAAAATGATGTTGAGGCAAAAGATGCCATACGGGTTATAAAGCCATAAGACTGCTTATGTGCAAACACAATGTGGTCGAAGGTTTTTGTCCCTGGCATCTTTAAATATGGGTTTTGATAATAAGGAAAGACGGAGAGGGATTCTATATGAGAAAAAAGAGAGCGGGCGCATTGGCAGCAGTGGTGGCTGCCGCCACACTTCTGACTGCCTGTGGGAATAAAGAGTATCTGAAGGATATCAAGGCGGAGAAGTATGTGACGTTGGGCAATTATATCGGCATCGAGGCTTCTGCAGCAGAGCCGGTTGTGGAAGATGGCGTCGTAGATATGTATATACAATTATACATCCTGTCGCCCAATGCAACGTCGGAGGAAGTGACGGGAAGAGCCGTAGAAGACGGTGATACCGTTAATATGGATTTCACAGGATATATCGACGGCGAGGTCTTTGAAGGCGGTTCGGCAACAGGCACTGACCTGACGATCGGCTCTCATCAGTTCATTGAGGGGTTTGAGGAAGGACTGATCGGTGCAAATATCGGTGATGACGTAACCTTAAATCTGACGTTTCCGGATCCTTATCTCTACAATCCTGATCTTTCGGGAGTGCCGGTGGTATTTGAGGTGAAGGTGAACGGTATCAGCAAGCAGACGTTACCGGAACTTACCGATGAGTTCGTACAGTCTCTGGATATGGAAGGTTGCAGCAATGAGAAAGAGCTGAGGGATGCAGTGTATGACTTCTTTTATCAGAATGCAGTGCAGTCCTACGACAGCAGCATCGAATCGACATTGACCACAGCCATTATGGCAAATTGTACCTTCAAGGAACCGCCGGCCAAGATGCTGGAGCGTTTCAAAAAGAATATCGAAGATGCCATGAGCGCACAGGCAGCCGTACAGGAAATGCTGCTGGCAGAATATATGGAGTCCTATTACGATATGGACGAGGAAGCTTACAGGGCCAAGTTTGAGGAGGATGCGCTGGAGCTTACGCAGCAGTATATTATGTATCAGGCCATTGCCGATGCAGAGGGATTGAATCCCACTGAGGAAGAGATACAGGCAGAGATAGATTATATGGTGGAGGCATACCACTATGAGTCGGAAGAAGAATACCGCCGAAATTCGGATGTTGAGCTTTTACGGGAACAGATCATGAAGGATAAGGTTATGGCTTTTCTGAAAGAAAACGGTAAGATTGAGACGATATCTGCAGAGAATGAATGAAAAGGAGAGAAGAGAAAATGAGCAGTATGAACTTGACAGACATTAAGGAACTGCATCGTAACAGCGGCAGCTACCTTGAGAAGGAAGTGACAGTCGGCGGCTGGGTGAGAAGCATCAGGGATTCCAAGACATTTGGGTTTATTGTGTTAAATGACGGAACCTTTTTTGAGCCGCTGCAGGTGGTGTACAATGATACGCTGGATAACTTTGAGGCGATCTCCAAATTGAATGTGGGATCGGCGATTGTGGCCAAAGGTAAGATCGTGGCTACGCCGCAGGCAAAGCAGGCATTCGAGATGCAGGCGACAGAGATTCTGGTGGAAGGCGTATCCACGGCAGATTACCCGCTGCAGAAGAAGCGGCATAGTTTCGAGTATCTGAGGACGATCTCTCATCTGCGTCCGCGGACGAATACGTTCCAGGCGGTGTTCCGTGTGCGGTCTTTGATCGCTTATGCGATCCATACCTTTTTCCAGGAGAGAGGGTTTGTGTATGTGCATACGCCGATCATCACAGGCAGTGATTGTGAGGGAGCGGGTGAAATGTTCCAGGTGACCACGCTGGACCTGAATAATCTGCCGAAAACGGAAGATGGTAAAGTGGACTACAGCCAGGATTTCTTTGGAAAAGAGACAAACCTGACTGTCAGTGGGCAGCTGAATGTAGAGACGTATGCTTTTGCGTTTAAAAATGTATATACCTTCGGCCCCACTTTCCGCGCTGAGAATTCCAACACGACGAGACATGCGGCGGAGTTCTGGATGATCGAGCCGGAGATTGCTTTTGCGGACCTGACAGACGATATGATGCTGGCGGAGGCGATGTTAAAGCATATTATCCGTTATGTGCTGGAAAATGCGCCGGAGGAGATGAATTTCTTCAACCAGTTTGTGGACAAGGGCCTGATTGAGCGTCTGAACCATGTGCTCAACTCCGATTTTGCCCATGTGACCTACACGGATGCGATCGAGATTCTGGAGAAGCACAACGATGCCTTCGAGTATAAGGTAAGCTGGGGATGCGATCTGCAGACGGAGCATGAGAGATATCTGACGGAGCAGGAGTTTAAGCGTCCCGTGTTCGTGACGGATTATCCGAAGGAGATCAAGGCTTTCTATATGAAGCTCAATGAGGACGGTAAGACCGTGGCGGCGATGGACTGCCTTGTTCCGGGCATCGGGGAGATCATCGGCGGCAGTCAGAGAGAGGACGATCTGGAACTGCTTACGAAGAGAATGGAAGAGCTTGGACTGAACAAAGAAGATTACCAGTTCTATCTTGACCTCAGAAAATATGGTTCCGCGAGACATGCAGGATTTGGGCTCGGTTTCGAGCGTTGTGTGATGTATCTGACGGGTATGGGCAATATCAGAGATGTAGTGCCGTTCCCGAGAACAGTAAATAATTGTGAACTTTAAGCCATGCACGGGAGGATGCAAAGAGCAGGCATTCTTCCAATCGACAGATTGATGCGGCGTGGTGTTGTGCGGATTGAAAGGGTACTGGAAGATGAAGAGAAGAGGGACACAGATTTTCTGTGTAATGCTGTCCTTCGTGTTGTTCCTGTTGACAGCGGAACCGGTATTGGCGACCACGATCTCAGGGCTGCAGGAGGACATTAAGAAAAATCAATCCCAGCTTAACAGTGTAAACCAGCAGATTGCAGGCTATCAGGATGCGCAGGAGGGCGTGGAGGAAGAGATCAGCGACCTGGATGCGGAGATGGTGGCGCTTTTGACGGATATCAATCTGATCCAGGAGGCGATCGAGGAGAAGGAAGAGGACATCGCTAATACGCAGGTTGCATATGATGAAGCCGTGGCGGAGAAGGACGAACAGTACGAATCCATGAAGGTCCGCATTAAATTTATGTATGAAAAAGGAGACCAGTCTTACCTGCAGTTATTTCTCGGAGCCCAGAGCATGAGCGATATGATGAACAAGGCTCACTATATAGAGCAGTTGTATGAGTATGACCGGACGCTGTTAGAACAGTATGAGGCTGTCGTACAACAGGTGGCGCAGCTGCAGGATCAGCTGGAAGAAGAGAAATCTGAGCTTGTGACCTCCAAGACAGAGATGGAGGAACAGCAGGCCTACGTGAATGAGGTATTGGAACAGAAAAAGCAGGAGTACGAGAACTACAATGCCGTGTTGTCCAAAGCGAAAAGGGAGGCGGCGGCCTATACGGCCAAGATCAAGCAGGAGACGGCACAGATCCGGAAACTGGAGGAGGAAGAACGAAAGCGCAGAGAGGAAGAGGAGCGCAAACGTAAGGAAGAGGAAGAGCGCAAACGCAAAGAAGAAGAGGAGAAAAAGCGCGCGGCGGAATCGTCAGACAACCAACAAAGCGACGGCGAAAATCGCGGGAATAGTACGTCCTCTGATGATAAACGCTCTGACAATTCCGCCGATTCCGGTAATTCCGGAAACAACGGATCGAATGCTTCAACGAACAAGCCTGTATCCTCGGGCGGTGGGAAAGGGCAGGAGATAGCAAAGTTTGCCTGCCAGTATATCGGCTATCCTTATGTGGCGGGCGGCACCAGCCTGACGAACGGAGCCGACTGTTCCGGTTTTGTGCTGGCGGTCTATAAGAACTTCGGCTATTCTCTGCCGAGAAGTTCTTACGCACAGTCGGGGGCTGGCCGAGGGGTATCTTATTCGGAGGCCCAGCCCGGTGATATAATATATTATGGCGGACATGTGGGTATCTATATCGGTAATGGACAGATCGTTCATGCCAGTACGGAGCGGTCGGGGATCAAGATCACGTCGGCGACATACCGGAATATTATTACGGTCAGAAGGATCGTGTAATACAGAAGTGATCTGCTGTACGGCATTGCTTATGCTTATTTTGCCTGCGGTGCATATGCCTGAAATTTGGTTACGAATACGTGTGATAAAAGTGCAGAACTGCGGAGTGATCCGCGGCCTGCACTTTTTTAGTCTTTTTCCGGAAATTACAAAACTGTAATGTTGCAGTAATGTTTCTGTAAGGTTTGGGTGTTATTCTGGAATAATAGTAAGTCTAATGGCAGAATCTATTACGAGAGATGAAGGCAGGAGATAGGAATCTACCTGACTAAGTGGGAAAAAGGAGCAGTTTGGATGGGAGCAGTCGTTTTAAGCTGGGTATATATGTTTCTGATCTGTGTGCTGATCGGGGTCGGCGCACTGAGGCTGGTTCGAAACAGACAGTTTGCCGTAACTTTATATCTGGCAGCAGGCATCGTAGGAATTACCGTTTATGGAGAGATTTTCAGTATTTTCGCAAAGATCGGTATGGCGGCTCATATGATTCTTGTGGCGGCGGCTCTTGTGAGCGGTTATTACAATCGCAATACGATCCGACGGCTCTGGCATACGTATCGCCCGGTGTTGTGTTCCTGGGAAGGGTTTTTCTACTGCTGCTTCGTGCTGCTGATCGCTTTCTTCACATCCAGGGGAGAGTTTCACACGGACACGAATATCTATCATGCAGCGGCGATCCGGATCTATGAGGAATATGGCCTGGTAAAAGGCATTGGTAATCTGCAGTTGCACTATGCTTATAATAGTTCCTATCTGGCATTTGCATCCATATTCAGCCTCAAATGGCTGCTTGGAAGTTCGCTGCACACCACCACCGGTTTTCTGGAAACGGTGATGTGCCTCTATGCTTTTCACGGGCTGCGGGAGTTTGGACGGCATAATAATCATGTCACGGATATGATGCGGATCGGGATCGTACTCTATACGCTGGTGAACGTGACACGCAGCATGTCTCCGGCCACAGATTATGCAACGATGTTTTTTGCGCTGTTTATCGTTACCGCATGGTGCGAGAATTACTTTGAGAAAGATTCGGATCTTACGATTTACTGCCTGCTTACTTTGGCGGCGGTCTTTGCGGTTACCCTGAAATTTTCCTCCGGCCTTCTTGGCCTGCTCGGTCTTTACCCGGCCTGGCGTCTGATTCGGGAGAGGAGATGGAAGGAGAGTGCAATCTGTTTTCTTTGCGGCTGTTTGATTCTGTGTCCCTTTTTGGTGAGAAATTATCTGATCTCGGGATGGCTGCTTTATCCTTTTGAAAAGATTGATCTTTTCAATGTAGTATGGAAAATCCCGGAGGAATATCTCGTGCATGACGCCAACCAGATTAAGGTCTGGGGACGTTGTCTGTATGATGTGGACAAGGTGGACTGGCCGCTTGCCAAATGGCTGCCGGTCTGGTGGGAGCATCAGTTCCGCTATGAGAAAATGCTTCTCGGCGGGGTTTTGCTTGGAATGCTATTGCAGCTTTTGATGGTGGGTATGAGACTTTATAGAAAGCAGAAACTGCGTCCGCAGCTTGTAGTATTGCATTTGGCAGTGTGGGGGAATATTCTTGTATGGTTTTTTGTGGCGCCCTTTATCCGTTATGGGCTTGCCTTCCTGATTGCGGTAGTCATGCTTGCGGTGGGAGATTATTTGAGCGAGAGGAAACAGGGGCTGTGCAGTATCGTGGCGGGGAGTCTGGCATTCTGCATTCTGGTGTCAATCAGTCCCTATTGGGATCAATATGTGACGGAAACCGGTGTTTTTGTTAAGCATAATCTGCGGGAGCCTTATTATATCGTGCAGAAGGATTATGACCGGGGGAGTATGGACAGTTGGGAGATCAATGGGAATCGGGTTTATTTTTCTACAGGAGAAGAGATCAACAGTTATCATGTCTTTCCGGGCACGTGTTATAAACCGATGCTGGAGAGGAGTACGTTGATCGGAGATCGAATTGAGGATGGGTTTCGGGCGAAATAGGAGGAAGGATAAACGTAAGAAGGAGATTTTTTGGGCGGATAACTGATTGTGTAATGCAGGAGGATGCGCTATAATAAATACTGACATTGATGCAGGAGTCACAGGTCATTGACGGATGACAGAGTTGTCCATGAAGCCGTTATTGAATTTGGGGCGCAGAATGAAGCGGAAAAGGAAAAGATTCTAAAGGAGACGACAGATGGTGAATATGCAGGTTATTATGGACTATTTATTGGCGCTTGGCAGGAATAACAATCGTGAATGGTATCATGCAAACAAGGAAGCTTACAAGCAGGCGAATGCAGAGTTTGAAGGATTGCTGCAGGCGCTGATATTGGAGATTGGAAAGTTTGACGGCAGCATTATACATAATGTTCCGAAAGACCTTACGTTTAAGCTGGTAAGGGATACCCGTTTCAGTCATGACAAATCACCTTATAACCCTGCGTTTCGCGCTCATATTGCTTCCGCAGGCAAGCTTCCTGTGCCGGTCGGATACTATCTGATGATAAAGCCTGGTGATCAGTCCTTTTTGGGCGGCGGTTTATTTGCGGATATGTTTAAGAATGCAACAGCGATGATGCGGGATTATATCGTGCAAAACGGCGCGGAATGGGAAGAAGTGATACATGCTCCGGAGTTTGAGAAATACTTCACGGTGAAGGGAACGGCACTGAAAAATGTCCCTGCTGGATATGACAAAGAGCATCCCCAGGCAGAATATCTTAAGTTTAAGAGCTGGTATCTGGAGTATCCGATCAGGGATGAAGAGCTGCAGGACGCAGAAGCATTTCTTGCAAAGGCCGCAGACCTGTTCCGAATCATGAAACCCTTTAACGATTATTTGAACAAAGCGCTTGAAGGATTCCAGATGCCAACAAGGTAAGGGCATATTGACAAGATAAGAGCGCATGAAATAAAGACCAACAGTTTCTTTCTGCGATTATGCAAGAGGGGGTGCTTCTGTATGAGGAATGAGGATATTCTGCTTATCAAGAAAATGATTAAATACTGTGATGATATCGGTATTCTTATGACATAATTCGATATGGATTTTGAAAGATATAAAACGGATATTTCTGTTAAATACTCGTGTGACATGTGTATTATTCAGAACACTTCATACAATGTAAAAAAGTGTTCTGAGGGGTTCCCTTTTGAAAGAGTATATTGAGGAGCGTGCAATTCAGATTGCCAATTATATCATTGAGAATAATGCTATGGTGAGACAGACGGCGAAGGAATTCGGAATCTCCAAGTCTACGGTACATATGGTTGTAACAAAATAGAACGATTTGTGTGGACGATGAAATAGTGGAAAATATGGGCAGGGCATTTGGAAGAACTGTTATGCGACTTCTAAATGTCCTTTTTGAAATATCTAATTGTGTAATGGAAATGCCGAGGGTATAATAAAACTATAAAATATCTACGAAGTATAGAATATTTTGGGAGGTGTAAGAAATGTTATTGGATGAGATGAAAGAAGAACTGGTGCAGGGATTGACAGCTATTTTTCAAAATAATATTTCTATGATTGTTTTATATGGATCAGTGGCAAGGAACGAAGCAACAAATGTGAGTGATATTGATATTGCGATTATAATAAAAGAAGAGATGAACAATCAGACAAAAAAACGGTTTATTAGTTGGGCGGCAGATATGGATATTCGCTATGAGAAAGTCTTTTCGATTGTGGATATACGGGAAGACAATATGAAGAAATGGGAAAGAGTTCTTCCGTTTTATCAGAATATTCGGAAGGAGGGAATTGTTCTATGGAAGGCAGCTTAAAAGAGTTGGCAGGATACCGATTGGAGAGAGCCAGGGAAATGTTGTCGGTAGCAGAATGTAATTTGGATATAGGGCAGTATAAGACTTCTTTGAATCGGTCATATTATGCAGTTTTTCATGCTATGTGTTCAGTTAATGCACTAAAAAGTTTTGACTCATCAAAACATGCGGGGTAATCGCATTTTTTACAAAATAATATTTGAAAACAGAAATTCTGGATAGAAGCCTGGCTGCTATTATAAAAGAAAGTTCGCTTTGTCGAGAGAAATCGGATTATGATGATTTCTATGTTGCGGGACATAAGGAGGCAGAGGAACAGCTTAAAAATGCAAAAGGTTTCGTACAGAAAATTGAAGAATATGTGAATTCGATAAATGAATAATTAAGTAGATGGTATAAAGGATAATGAGGGAATGGGATAAAAAAGTATCCTGAGGGATTTCATTTTGAAAGCTCATATTGTGGAGGAGTTTTATGTAGTAGAAGGAGATAACGGAAATAAGAATATCATAGTGAAACCAATGTGTTTTGCTGATTGGGCAGGCATGATATTGAGTATACTCTGTATGTTTTTAACATTAATTTGTTCCAAAGTGCAATTAAAAAAGATGTGGATATTTAGGAAATGACCCAGATGAAAATATTGAATTTGGGCATAACCCCTCACAACACTTCATACAATGTAAAAAAGTGTTCTGAGGGGTTTCCTTTTGAAAGAGTATATTGAGGAGCGTGCAATTCAGATTGCCAATTATATCATTGAGAATAATGCTACGGTGAGACAGACGGCGAAGGAATTCGGAATCTCCAAGTCTACGGTACATAAGGACGTAACCGATCGTCTTGCACAGTTGAACCCGTCACTGGCAGCAGAGGCGAGAAAGGTACTCGATGTCAACAAGTCGGAGAGGCATATCCGCGGTGGACTGGCGACGAGAGAGAAATATCTGCATCAACATGTGTATTAATTAATCTTAATTAATGGGAAAAGACTCTGTTTCCACTTTACATTGCGGTCGGAGGGGCATAGAATAGGTTAAGAAACAATTTGAAACTAAGCAAGGACGTTGACGGATAATGGATACGAAGGAAAAGGTAAAAGAGACACAGGGGACAATATACAGCAATGCGGATCTCAAGAAATTGATCCTGCCTTTGATTATGGAACAGCTTCTGGCTATTTTAGTCGGTATGCTGGATACTGTTATGATTTCCGGCGTAGGAGAGGCGGCGGTGTCGGGTGTCTCGTTGGTGGATAATATCAACATCCTGGTTATTCAGGTTTTTTCGGCACTCGCCACCGGCGGCGCCGTGGTAGCCGGACATGCCCTGGGACAGCGCAGGGAGGAGGAAGCCGGGCGGTCTGCGTGGCAGATGGTTCTTTTTCTGCTCTATGCTTCGGCTGTGACTACAGTGATATTGCTTGGCGCCCATAAGTCAATCTTGCGGGCGATCTTCGGGCAGGTGGAAGATGGAGTTATGTCCAGTGCCACCACATATCTGATCATCACGGGATTGTCTATCTGTCCGCTGGCGCTTTATAACGGGTGTGCGGCGCTTTTTCGGGCCATGGGCAATTCTAAGATCACAATGTATATATCGTTGCTGATGAATCTGTTGAACCTGGTCGGCAACGCGACACTCATTTACGGATTCAAGCTGGGCGTGGCTGGCGCGGCAATCTCGACTACAGTGTCGAGGACGGTGGCAGCAGGGATGATCTTCTATCTGTTATTCCAGGATGACAGAGTGATTCATTTCAGGAATCGGGTGACTGCGAAGATGAACTTCGGGCTGATCAAAAGGATTCTGTATATCGGGGTTCCCAACGGTCTTGAGAACAGTCTTTTTCAGCTCGGAAAAGTACTGCTCTTAAGCCTGGTATCCACTTTCGGTACGTCGGCCATTGCGGCTAATGCGGTCTGTGGCACAATCGCGAACTTTAATATTCTGCCAGGCATGGCAATCAATCTGGCGCTGTTGTCGGTTGCGTCTTATTGCATTGGTGCGGGAGACTTTGAGCAGACCAGATATTATACGAAAAAATTGATGCGTCTGACGAATTTGTGTATGCTCGCAGTGTCTGTGTTAATGATAGTTCTGTGCAGAGTGATGCTTCTGCTCTATCATCTGACGCCGGAGACGGAAGAACTGGCAGTGCAGGTCATCCGGTTTCACGCTTTCATGTGTATGTTTGCGTGGGTACCGTCCTTTACGCTGCCCAATACGCTGCGGGCGTCGGGCGATGTGATGTGGACGATGGGAATCTCCATCGTATCCATGTGGGTGTTCCGGATCGGTACGGCGTACTTTTTCAGTAATGTGTTCCATCTGGGATTGATCGGCATCTGGATCGCCATGACGATAGACTGGATGTTCCGCGGTGTCTGCTACTGGCTTCGCTTCCGAAGTGGGAAGTGGGAGCGGGCTATGGGAGGCCGGTAAGGATAGAAGCGGAATGGAAATATATTTTGACAGATTTTTCCGGAAGCGATAAAATAGGACAGGGAACGACAGAAATACGTTCATAGATATTGTTTTAAAGTATTGGGACAGAATATTAGATGATTGACAGAACATACTGAGGGAAAGCGGAGAGAATACATGAACAGAGAGAAAGTAATCGTATTGGATTTTGGTGGACAGTATAACCAGCTGATTGCAAGGCGGGTCAGGGAGTGCAATGTTTACTGTGAAGTATATCCGTATGATTTAAGCCTGGATAAGATAAAAGAGATGAATCCGAAAGGGATTATTTTTACCGGGGGTCCTAACAGTGTGTATGGGGAAGGCGCCGTGCTGTGTGACCGGGATATCTTTAGCTTAGGGATCCCGATCATGGGAATTTGTTATGGTGCGCAGGCGATGGCCCATCTGTTGGGTGGTAAGGTGACCACTGCACCGGTCAGCGAGTATGGGAAGACTGAGGTGGCTGTGGACCAGAACGCGGCCCTTTTTGCCGGAGTGTCGAAGAAGACGATTTGTTGGATGAGTCATACCGATTACATTGAAAAAGCGCCGGCACAGTTTAGAGTGACGGCGCACACTCCGGTCTGCCCGGTGGCCGGAATGGAATGTCCGGAGAAGAAGTTGTACGCTGTGCAGTTTCACCCGGAGGTAATGCATACGGCAGAGGGCATGACAATGCTGCGGAATTTTGTAATGAATATATGCGGCTGCAGCGGTGACTGGAAAATGGATGCTTTCGTGGAAACGACCATTCAGGCAATCCGGACGAAAGTGGGAAACGGTAAGGTGCTGTGTGCGCTCTCAGGCGGTGTCGATTCCTCTGTGGCGGCGGTAATGCTGGCAAAGGCAGTGGGCAGGCAGCTGACCTGTGTTTTCGTGGATCACGGCCTGCTGCGCAAAAATGAAGGGGACGAAGTGGAGGCCGTATTCGGGCCCGAAGGGCCTTATGATCTGAATTTTATCCGGGTCAACGCGCAGGAACGTTTCTATGAGAAACTGGCCGGTGCGACGGAGCCGGAGCAGAAACGGAAGATCATCGGCGAAGAATTTATCAGGGTATTTGAGGAAGAAGCGAAGAAGATCGGAGCGGTGGATTTTCTTGTGCAGGGTACGATCTATCCGGATGTGATAGAGTCCGGACTCGGCAAGTCAGCGGTGATCAAATCTCATCATAACGTAGGCGGTCTGCCGGATTATGTGGATTTCAAGGAGATCATAGAGCCGCTGAGGATGCTTTTCAAGGATGAGGTCAGAAAGGCAGGGCTGGAACTGGGGATACCGGAGCATCTCGTATTCCGGCAGCCGTTTCCGGGACCGGGACTGGGCATCCGCATCATCGGAGAGGTGACGGCCGAGAAGGTAAGAATGGTGCAGGAGGCAGACTATATCTACCGCGAGGAGATTGCCAGGGCAGGTGTGGACAAAGGATTGGGACAGTATTTTGCGGCGCTGACCAATATGCGTTCCGTAGGTGTGATGGGGGATGAGAGAACTTATGACTACGCGGTGGCGCTGCGGGCGGTGGAGACCAGTGATTTCATGACTGCTGAGGCAGCACAGATTCCCTGGGAGGTGCTGGGGAAGGTGACGAACCGGATTGTGAATGAGGTGAAGGGAGTCAATCGGGTATTGTATGACTGCACGGGGAAACCACCGGCGACGGTGGAACTCGAATAGTAGCTACAAGTCTGGGAAGCCTTATAAACAGTGGGCACTGAAAAACGCCCACTGTTTTAGAGGGAGTTTTATACTTCTATGTTATAAACAACTTTTGTATATAAATTTGATCTTAAGCATGCAAAGGGAAGGCTCCCTTACTGTGTAACTGGCTCGGCTAGCTTTGTGATTCTCTTAATATTTGCCACAAACGCCGTGAGATACATCTGCAATTCCATGGCAGACAGCCCTCTCGAATCCGCCTTGCGCAATCCGTGGGCTTCTTTTAATTCCTCATTCTTTTCTTCGATCCGGTACCGGAAAGAGATGTTGCTGCATTCAAAGAGGTATTAGCAATAAAAAACTTTTGGTTTTTAGATGAACTTGAAAGAGAGTTTGAAAAAGTATGTATTCATTCGTCGGATGACGCGTTTAATAGTGCTGCTTTCAAGAGATTAGGGTATACATTAAATATGGGCTATGCATATAACGATACATATAGTTCTGTGGCTAATTATTTTGATGCAGAATTATTTTCGTCAGATATTGTGGATTTAAATGAGTTAGATCGACGGCTTGTGAATTTATCTATTTTCAATTCAGTACTATATAAAAAGAAAATGAACCTAGAATATATCGAAGTTGCACCCAAAATTTTGATGTCTATTTCTCAGATGGAATATGTATATGGGATTACTATAAGTGATGTAAAAAAATTACAACAGTGGGTGCTAAACTGTGAAGATAAATATTTTAATGCACATAGTTTGTGGAATAGGCTATCAGAATCAGGTTTTTCAGAAAAGTTGCAAAATAATGAATGGATGTGTACACGTATATTTAGACAATAGGAAGCGATAGCTTCTTTGCAGGTGGCAGGCGGAATTATTTTGTGTAGAGAATATAGCGAACTTAATTTTGGATTAATATGCAAGTGGCTGGTAGAGAAAAATGGAAGAATGACAATACAAAATTTAACTTGCTTTTTAATGATACTTTTTCAACAAGAGTTCTTGTAAGCAAGATTGCGGAAAAAATGAAAGCATATGGTTTGTGGGAGATATTTGTAACAGATTCATTTGAAGAATATATTGATAATCTTGTAGTTAATACAGATTTGGAGCTGGATGATAATGATTTGTTCCAAGAGGAATTTTTCTAAAATGAATGGTTGAATATATGTTTTAAAAAGACATAATTTTATATAAAGCAGTAAGAGATATTCATGCCAGAAAGAGAGGCGTTTGAATGATACCATTAAAGATAGAAACTTTACTAGAGGGACGTGTCGTTGAACATGACCGTGTAGAGTATAAAACAGGCTGGAACCCCAATGATATTATTCATTCTATTTGTGCGTTTGCAAATGATTATGATAACACTAATGGCGGATATATCGTCATAGGGGTAAAAGAGAGCAATGGTATTCCGGTATTTCCGTTAGAAGGTGTTCCGAAGGAAAAGTTAGATTCCATTCAGCAGGAAATATTTCAGTACTGTAATCAGATTATTCCAAGATACATTCCAAGAATAGAAGTGGTTGATTATAAGAATGAAGGAATTTATTTAATATATCTATGGTGTTCAGCAGGTGATAGCGGTCCTTATCAGGCGCCTAAATCAGTGTATGTTGAAAATGGTGGAAAAGCGGACAAAAGTTTGAAATATTGGATTAGACCGGCATCGCTTACTACAGATGCGAAACAGGATGAAATATCTGAACTGTTTGATAAATTTAATTCTGTGCCATTTGATGATCGTGTCAATAGAAAAGCAAAAATTGATCATATCAGGAGAGGTTATCTTGAAGATTTTATTAGGAAGAGCAACAGTAGTCTGGTAATGGAACTGAATAGCAGTTCATTAGAGGAACTGTTGCTTGCACAAGAAGTTGCAAATGAGACAGATACGGAATTAGATATCAGAAATATCGGTGTATTGATGTTTGCGGAACATCCGGAGAAGCTGATTCCAGGGGCATATATTGAGCTGATTAGATTTCGTTCAAAAGAAGCCGAGGCATCGGATGATTTTACTGAAAAAATATTTACAGGACCAATATGGAGACAAGTTCAGGATGCTTTGGATTATATAAAGACAACTGTGATTGAGCAAAAAGTTGTAAAAGTGCAAGGTCAGGCAGAAGCAAAACGATATTTTAATTATCCATATAATGCATTGGAAGAAACACTGGTAAATGCAGTATTTCATAAGTCCTATCGCGAGCCGGAACCAGTGGAAATCCGTATATATGTAGATAGCATCCAGATACTTAATTATCCTGGACTTGCAAAATGGATTAATCTTGAACGCTTTGCATCAGGTAAAGTGAAAGGAAGAAAATACCGTAACAGAAGAATTGGAGAATTATTTAAGGAGATTGACTTATCTGAAAAAAAGGGAACAGGTATTCCTAAAATATTAAGAGAACTGAAACAAAATGGTTCACCAGAGCCTCAGTTTGACATGGATGAGGAAAGAACTTATTTGAATGCGATTATCCGTATAAGAGATGGTTTTGAAAGAAAAGAGAAAATGTCTGAATCAATGTCCAAATCGATGTCCGAATCAATGTCCGAATTGGAAAGAGCACGAATGCAGATTATTTTGATTTATTTGGAAACAAATAAAGAAATAAATAGTTCTGTTGCAGCAAAATTATTGGAAGTTGAAATAAAGACGGCAAGCCGTTTGCTGTTGAAAGCGGAAAAGCTGGATATTCTTAAAGGCACTGGTAAAACAAAAAATAAGGTATATTTTAGAGAATAATGCAAATGAATGTCATAAGAAAGGATTAAGAAACTATCTCCATCATAAGAAGAATGATGGAGATAGGAAATAGCCATTTGCTTTCAATGCAAGTTTCGCATATAAAAGAAGTGTTTTTTCTGCTAAGTGGTACAGATAGATTACATCACTGGGCTCATCGAAGATAACAGAGGAATTACATTCTTTACAACGGATAATTTGCACCATCAAACAGGCCAATAACAGCTGTCAGCATATTGATGTATTCAGCCTGTAATTCCTTAATGGATTCTAAAGAAGGAAGCGTATCAAGAGTAACATCGTTTGCGGTAAATTCTTTTTGCATTTTAAGTAAATGCAGAAACGGACAAAGTAATCTTTTTTCATCATTTCACTGGCGAGAATGCGTGCCTTGATTTGTTTGCGTTCGACATCGGTGATTCTGAAACTAATAGTTGGATTTTTATGTTTGTTGCTCATAGCGGTGCTCCTTTCGTTTTGACAATGGCAGCAGGTATAGTAGATAGCCTGGCAGTCACATGGATTTATTCGTTGTGAGTAATAAAAGAGTAGATTATATAAAGCCGATGGAAAATTATCGGTACAGATACTGCAACTAATTTGCTACTAAAAACTTTGAAAACGATGCGAAAAGAGTAATATTTGGTGAAACAGATGTACCCGAAATGTAGAAGATATCAGCATTTGAGAGTTGCTGATAAAAAGTAACCGCCAAATAATGATGCGGTCAAACATAAAATTACCCCGGCCCTTTGCGAGTTGGAGTAATTCACTATAATTCACATGCGATTTTTGATAGATTGGAGTTTTTTATTCCAGGGTGTAAGCTCTTTGAGCTGGTCTTCGGTCATCACTTTCGTTGGCTGATGATCCAGTAGAAATTTCAGATATCCGTAAATGTTCAGATCATGCGCCTTTGTTATCTCAACCATTGTATAGACTACAGCACTGGTATTGTCTCCTTCTACAGAATTACTGAACAGCCAGTTCTTCCTGCCGACCGCAAATGGACGGATCGCGTTCTCGCTGAGATTGTTTGTGAAGCTGCAGCGGCCGTCTTCGTCACTGCGGAACAGCCATATGAAGGACTGCACCTGAGCCCGGCGGTCTTCTTCCTTCAGTACCTGGATCCTGGTTGCATCTGCCATTGCGAAGCTGCGCTTGAGCAGTTCCCGGTGAAAGTAATCATACATTGGCTGAAAGTAATTCCGGGAGCAGTGGATGATCCGGTTGGCAAGTGTCGTCCGGCTGATCTGAGCGCCATACTGCTTCCAGTCTTTCTTCTGACGGTAAAGAGGAAGTCTATTGGCGTACCTTTGATACATCGTCCATGCGACTGCGGATGACGAAGCCGGACCTTTCCCTGCCAGAGCCTGCGGAACCTGGGACTTTACGATCACAGGTTTTTCCGTGTCTCCCAATCCATCCTTGCAGGACGGACATCCATAGCTCTGGCTGTAGTATTCGATTACTTTGCATGTGGCCGGGATGAATTCCAGTTCACGGTGGACATACTCTTCGCCGATCAAAACCATCTGCATACTGCAGACCGGGCAGACATGATCTTCTTCCAGAAGAGGAATTACTGCTTTTTCAACTTGCAGCCCTTTGAAAAGATCCTCATGGGCGGCCTTCTTCTTGCGGGTATGCTTCCGGATTATGGTCTGTTCCTCCAACAGGAAAAGATCCTGTTCCACTTCAGCTTCATCAAAAAGGTTCTGCTGTCCTGGAATGTCATCGGTTCTTCTTTCGCTGGAAGAACCGAAAAGCTTTTTGGTCAGGTAATCTACCTGTTCCTGAAAGGCCTTTTCATCAATAATAAGACGGAGAGATTTGATCAGCTCAGTCAAAGAGAAGTAACTCAGGACCTTGTAAGAACCTGTTTTGCAAGCTCCATTCTGTATCGCCTCAGTGAGCAAGGAGGAAAACCTTTGAAAAATTCTATACCAGCAGTAAAAAACGCAATGCTTGCCGTTCAGCGGTATCCTTGGGAGCAGGGAGTCTGTGCGCAGGCGATTTATGAGATCGGTGATATCAGGACGATGATTGCGATGGCGCATGATGCTGTCCTGCGGCAGAAGCCGGACGGAAGGCTTGCCGTGATCAATGAGAATATCGCGGTTACGGATCCGGCCGCAAATGGTGAAGTGGTGTGGAGGGCATACGAGATAACAGGAGATACCTTTTACCAAAAAGCAGCCCTCAGGATGCTTGATTATCTGTTGAAGGATGCGCCCGGGACGGAAGAAGGGATTCTTTATCATAATGAGATCAGCTTTCAGGAAGAATTTACGCCCTGTCAGATATGGGCGGATTCCGCCTATATGGCGCCGCCGTTTCTGGCAGTCATGGGTTATACGGAAGAAGCGGCAAGGCAGATCGAGGGATACTTTTCTTATCTGGTGGATCGGGAGAAGAAGCTGGTCAATCATATTTATGATGTGGGCAGGAAGACTTTTGTCAGGGAGAAACTTTGGGCGACAGGAAACGGCTGGACGCTTCTTGGTATCGGCAGAGTGGCTGATCTGGCAAAAGAGCAGGGGAAGAAAGATGTTTTTCGGAGGATGACGGAACTTGGAACGAAATTATTGCAGGAAATGCTCAGGTATCAGCTTCCGGACGGCAGATTCCATGATATTCTGGACGATGAGAATTCCTTTATTGACGGAACGGCCGCTATGATGATGGCAGCGTTTATTTACCGCGGCTGCCGGCATGGGTGGCTGGATAAGCAGTTTCTGCAGAAGGCTGATCTGGTCGCAGAAACTATGGAAAACTATGTGGACGACTATGGGATCATCCATGAGGTGTGCGGCTGTCCTGATTTTGTAAGTTCCGGAACTTCCGCGGAATCCATGGCGGCTTATTTGATGATGCATGGTTGGAGGGAAGGCTGAAAGAAGTGTGTTCATAAAGCGGAGGGACTGGTCTAAGTCCCTCCATATTGTCTGATTATTTCAATAAATCCCAGATTTTTTCTATTTATTCTCATAAATTTTTCCTATAAAATAATGATAAAGGAAGTATACTTTCTCAGATTTGCTTACAAAAATTTAGAAAGGTATGGTAAAAACAATGAAAAAAATGACGCGAGCACTCTTAGCCCTTTTGGTCTGCGGTCTTGTTCCGATGGTTACGGGATGCCAGAGCAGCGCAGACAGTTCGACAGCCGAACAGGCAGACCCCGCTCCGGCGGCTTCTTCCGAGGAATCCGGGTCCGGGGAAACTGCCGGTGAAGTAGTTACGCTTCGTGTGTTGGATCAGAATACCGATACAACAGAAGAAATGGCAGCATTCCTTGATAAGATCGATGAATATGCGGAAGGTGTGGCGGACCGCTATGTGATCGAGCATGAAGGGATTGCAGGCGATGACATTAAAACTGTCATGAAGACGTACGTTGCGGCGAATAATGCGCCTGACCTTGTGGAATACTGGAATTCTGCTTCGGACAGCGGTTCCATGATGGAGGCGGGATTATTCCTTCCGACCGATGAATTCTTTGCAGCTTCCGAGAACTTGTCCAAGGAAGACTTCATGGAGTCCCATTATTACTATTATGACGGCGTATCCTATGGTATTCCGATGGATCATTCTGCAGGGGTTTGGCTTGTTAACAAGGATATCTTTGCACAGTATGATCTTGATTATCCGAAAACATATGATGATATCATTGAGATTGCCAAAGTATTACAGCCTAACGGCATTATTACACTGGCCATGGGCAGTAAGGGTGGCAATCCGCTGCACTTCCCGTTGGATGATTTGTATGGACGTTATGAAGGCGCCGAAGAAGAAATGAACGGCATTGCCACAACCGGTGTGATCAAGACGGATCTGTTTGTCGAGGCTCTTCAATATGTTGAGAGAATGCGTGATGCAGGATGTTTTCCTTCCGACACGATCACGAATGGAGACTGGGGACCTACGCTGGCCTTGTATAACGAGGGCCGTGCAGCCATGTATTATCTGCTCACACCCATGGCAAGTTCGCTGACGGATGAGGCCGTTGCCTGGTCTGAGATCATCGATCATCCGCAGGTTACCGGTGATAAGGCCAGAGCCGACCAGGGCGATATGGGTATCTTTATGGGCAATAAGGCCATGTTCATCAATAAGGCAAGCTGGGAAGAGAGTGAGGAAAAGAGAGCGGCAATCATCGATTATCTTGACTTCTATTTCAGTGATGAAATGTGCCAGGCTTATTATGAGGCCAAAGGTACGCAGCCCGCGAAAAATTTGGAATACAGCGATGAGAATGCAGTCGAAATGTCTAAGAGGATGAATGCATACTATGCGGATCATCCCAATATTACAAAATCTGCACAGCTGCATATGCTTACGATCCCCAATGATACGGTGTGGGCCGATTATCAGAGCTTCCTGGACGAATTTCTGTCGGGCGCCGTGACGGCAGAAGAGTATGCGGTTAAGGTACAGGATTCACTGGACAGAAACTATAACAAAGAATAATCGGTAAAAAGGATGCGGAACCATGATGAAAAAAAATTCTTGTAAAAGAAAAAGGAAACACAGCGATACCCTGTTTTTTGCTCTTTTTTCAGTCCCTTCGGTACTTTTGTACGTTGTGTTTCTGATCGTTCCGCTGGGGCTGGTGATCTGGCTGTCGCTGACGCGCTGGACCGGCGCAGGAGATATTCGTTTTATTGGATTTGATAATTACAGTTTCCTGTTTTCCTATTCCGATTTCTGGATCATAATCCGTAATACGGCGATCATGGTATTGATGAATGTCGCCATACAGATTCCGCTGGCAACGATACTTGCGTTCGTGCTGTTCCGGTTGACAAGGGGATTTCGATTTTTCCGGGCCACCTATTTTTTGCCGTCGATTATTTCGGCGACGGTGATCGGCTTGATGTTTTCCGTATTGCTTAACAGTGATATCGGTCCGGTCAATTCTCTGCTGCGCAGTATGGGGTTGAACAGCCTGGCCTTAAGCTGGCTATCCAACCCCAGGATCTCCATTTATACCGTAACAGTAGTCAGTCTGTGGCAGTATATCGGCTATCATATGGTGTTGATTCTGGCGGGTATGCAATCCATTTCGGAGGAGATCATGGAAAGCGCCATGATCGACGGCGCCAATAATTTTCAGCTTGCGATTCATATCGTACTGCCGCAGATCAGGCCGGTTCTCGAGGTAAGCTTTATTTTCTGTGTGACCGGCTGCCTCAAGGGCTTTGAGCACGCCTTTATCATGACTTGGGGCGGGCCAGGCGTTGCGTCTACCAATCTCGCCCTGTATATGTATAAGCTGGCATTTTCCAGCTCAGAGCTGGGCAAGGGGGCGGCAATTGCCGTTATGATTGTGGTCAGCGCTTTGGTATTGACGCGGCTTACGAATTTTATTTTCAGAGGGAAAGGAGAGGAAGATGCGCTGTCTTCGTAGAAGCGGCAGTGCGGAAACAGTATATGCTATGAAACAGGAACATGGAATGATGTTTTCTATCAAAATGATTGTTTTGTCACTGTTTGCGGTGACCACGCTCTTTCCGTTTGGCTGGGTGCTTCTGTCCTCCTTCAAGACGACCAGTGAAATATACGGTAATTCATTTGGACTGCCTGCCGAATGGCAGTTTGGGAACTATGTTACGGCATGGAAGGGCGCCGGGATGGCCTATTCTTTCCTGAATACCATATTTTATACCACGACGGCTGTAGCTGCCGTGCTGATCATTACATCAATGGTATCCTATGTGATTGTCAGATCCCGGTTTGGCAGGCACTTATATCACTTTTTTGCATTTGGTCTGATGCTGCCGATTCACTCGGTCATCATTCCGTTGAATGTGCTTGTGAACAAGATGGGGCTTACCGGCACCCGGTTCAGTCTGATCCTTATTTATGTCGTACTCAATACTTCCTTTTCCATATTCATTATCTCGGCTTTTATGAGACAGATTCCCATGGATTTTGAGGAGGCGGCTACGATCGACGGATGCAGCAGATTCCGCGTGTTCTGGCAGATTATGATCCCGATGTCCCGCCCGGCGCTGATTACGGCAGGCACGCTGGCATTTGTCAGCTGCTGGAATGATCTGATACTCAGTATGGTCTTTATCAGCAAACGACAGCTGAATACTTTGAACTACTCCATTTTCATGCTGAAATCACAATATGTGGCCGATTACGGGGCGATCACTGCAGGGCTGGTGATCTCCATTGTTCCGCTGTTCTGTCTGTATGTCATTTTCCAGGAGCAGATCGTTCGCGGTATGCTCAGCGGGGCCGTGAAGGGATGAGATTGATGAGAGTAAAAAATCACAGGTCATTTCAACATTTGATTTTCCGTACATTTATCTTGTTTGCACTGGGCGTGATCGTTGTTTTCATGATCAGCCTTGTCAACTTTTACCTGTTTTTGAGCCATCATTATGTTACTTACTGCGACAATGTGTTATCTCAGACAAAGAGCCAGATCGATAATGTACTGGGTAAAATGACGCTGGCGCAAAGACAGGTATTTGGCATGATCTGTGATTCTCCCGTATATAAAAGTGAAGACTTCGATGAGAGGGTTATGCTTTCCGGGCGGGATCTCCTCACGTCCATCTATAATGTGACTTATACGAATGATGATATTGATAATATATTCATCCATATGTATCGTAATGACGGTTTTTATACGACGGCAAACAGCTATTATGACAAGTCGGCGATCTGTGAAAGGATCGACCGGAACAGAGAAAGAAGCAACGGCGGTATCTGTTATGATCTGACGATGGATAAAAGCGGAAACGAGATTGAGACGATAAATTTCTATACCTATGCCTATGAAATGGGTACGAAAGAGATCAGTTTCGGACTCTGTGTCAGCCTAAAATACAGTGTTTTCGGTAAGATTCTCGATTCCATCAACCTGCATGAATCTCAACAGGTCTATGTAATGGCCGATGACGGTACTGTCATTTATGGTCGTGGAAACGGAGAAATTCCACAAATATGTGATGACAGAGATTCTAAGACAGGTGTCAGTATATTAAAGAATCAGATTGTGATCAATCAGAATGTGGATGCCATTGACTGGCGCCTGGTCGTGATCGTAGATCATTTTTCACTGTTTATCACTCTTTTCAAGGATTCTTTTCTTATTATCGGCTTATCGGGTATTATTGTGACGGCCTTTTGGATATATCTGGCTTATTTTCGGAGCAAGGCGCTCGCATCTCCGATTAATGAAATCATCGAGCAGATCAATGAGTATCCGGAACATAAGGAATTGTTAGATATTCGGACAGATAATGTTGACGTTGCGCTGCTGGTTGAAAATTATAACCGCCTGATTCGTCGTATCGAACATCTGCACGAGCAGAATATCAGGCAGGAAAAGGAAAAATTGAAGGTGGAATATGAGGCGCTTCTTGCCCAGATTAATCCGCATTTTCTGTTCAATGTGCTGGACGGGCTTCGCGGCATGGCAGTGAAGTACCGTGCAAAGGATATATCGTTGACGGTTCGGTCTTTGTCGCTGATGCTGCAGTACAGTCTGGTGGAACCTTGTGAGGCGGTAACGCTTAAGGATGAATTGGAGAATCTTGAGAATTATCTGACGATCATTGAGAAGGAATCAGGAAATGTTATGCACAAATTTTATGAGATAGCTCCGGAGGTATATGAGAGCGAGGTGATCCGCTTTATGTTACAGCCTATTGTTGAAAATTCCGTGAAGTTCCGCTTTAAAGGCGAGCAGAATGCGATATGGCTAAGCGCCTTTTGCCGGAACGGCACTCTCGTGATCGCAATCCGCGACAATGGTATCGGGATTGAGAAAGAGAAGGCGGAGCGGATTAATGCGATTCTGGAACTGGGAGGTAATTTGAAGGAGTATGTTTCCGTCAGCGGAACGGGGATTGGACTGTCTAATATATCCAGGAGACTTAAATATTCCTTTGGACCTGAATCAGGTGTTAAGATAGAGCCGGGAAAGGAACGTGGAGCAGTCGTAACGATTATGATTCATTATAAGTAACGACGTTTTTCAATGGTCTTGAAAGCACAGTTCCTGATGCCGTTGGCCATATGCAATGTCAGATGTCCGTGTAATGAGCTGCTGAAACGGCATGACACTGCCATACGGATTGAATTGTGAGAGGGGGATGATTATGGCGGTCAGGGTAATGATTACAGATGATGAAAGCATGGTACGGGTGTTGATCAGGGACATTATTGAAACCTGCGTTCCCGGCGTTACCGTAGTAGGAGAAGCGGAGGATGGAGACGAGTGTCTGGCCCTGTGCGTGGAGCTGAAACCGCAGATTATCATAACCGATGTTGTGATGCCCAATACCGACGGGCTGTCTCTTCTCAGACAGATCAAAACCATATTACCGGATGTGCTGGTCATCCTTCTGAGCGCACACAGAAAATTTGAATATGTGCATGAGGCCATTCGAGAGCAGGCTTTTGATTATCTGTTAAAACCGACTCGGGAAGAGGATATCGAGAGGGTATTCCAAAGAGCGCTGGAAGTGATCGGAGAACGGAAGAAACATAAGGCTCTGTACAGTGAAATGAGAAACAGAATCAAAAAGTACGGAAGCCAGATCGTTGTTTCCACATCGGAAAATGACAACGATGATACCTATACAGACAACATGGAGCGGGTGATCCGGTATGTAAATGATAATTACTGTCAGGAGATCAGTCTGCAGGATATCGCCGGGAAATTCTATATCGACCCGGATTATCTTTCCCTGTGTTTTAAGAAAAAAACAGGGATCAATTTCAAAGAATACCTCTGTAATCTGAGGATCCGGAAGGCGGAAGAACTGCTGATGCGTCCGGAGTTTAAGATTACAGAGATCGCGGAACTGGTCGGGTACAATGACAGCGGCTATTTCATTAAGGTTTTTAAGAACAGGCTGGGATGTACACCGAGACAGTACCGGGAACAGAGGAAATCGAACATCAAGAAGTTATGAGCAGGATCTGTGCCGGGACGGACAGGGAGCGCAGGTTTGACGGATGTCGGAAAAGAGTGAGGAGAGAAGAAAATGGAAGGTGGATATAAACTGAAACCGAGGGGGATGACTGCCGGCTGGAAACCGGAAAAGTATGGTCCGGTATTGGGCGGAGCCCTTGGCAACTGTACGGATTGTCATGTCATCCGGGAGAATGGCATCTATAAGATGTGGTTTACCTGGCAGCCGGTGCGGTGTATTGCCTATACGGAAAGTCAGGATGGAGTCGATTGGGAAATGCCGAGACTTGTGTTGACGCCGAGATATGATTCAGACTGGGAGATTCACGAGGTCAGTCAGCCTGCGGTGGTTCACAAAGACGGCATTTACCATATGTGGTATACGGGAAGGGTATATCCTACGGAGATCACGGCGCCCCGCTGTTGTATCGGTTATGCGGTCAGCCGCGACGGCATTCATTGGGACAAGCATGAAGCGCCGGTACTTGTTCCCACGACCGATTGGGAAAACATCGCAGTCATGTATCCCCATGTGATATGGGAAGGAGAGAGTTTTCGCATGTGGTATTCAGCCGGCAGGATTACGGAACCGAATGTTATCGGAGCGGCAGCAAGCAGGGACGGTATTCATTGGGAACGTATCCAGGATCAGCCGGTCTTCATACCGAATAAGGAGAAATACTGGGAGAGCGCCAGAGTTCTTTCCTGTTTCGTCTGTCGGGAGGAAAATGGTTCCTATACCATGTTTTATGTGGGAGAAGACGGTGACGGCGTGCCGGGGATCGGGATTGCACGCTCCAGGGACGGCGTGACTGACTGGCAGCGTAATCCGGCAAATCCGGTGATTGCAGGGACAGACGGATACTGGGATTGGCGCGGGGCAGGAAAAATGAGCGTACATAGAACAGAAGACGGATACAGAGTGTGGTATAAGGGAATTGGCAGCCGCTTTGAGGAGATTGGCATTGCGTATCATCAGGGGTTCGATCTGGGATTTGATTATGCAGGCGGTGATGAGCGCGGTGTAGACGACGGAACGTGGGAAAACAATCTATATGTGAGAGATAAATTGCTTATGGGTATTTACGCCGTGCAAGATTAGTAAGTCGGTGTTGAGGCGAAGCGGAATCATGGAGGGTATCATGAATAGAAAAGGATATAGACCTCTGCCGACGGGAACGACGGCAGGATGGAAAAAGATGGATGGCAATCCTTTGCTGGAGCCGTCCTTAAGTACCATGTATGACAGCTATATTATCAGGGAAGACGGAATCTATAAAATGTGGTTTTCGTGGAGGCCGGCGAAAGCCATCATGTATACTACGAGTACCGATGGAATAAGCTGGGAGCTGCCGCAGTGTGTTCTGACAAGAGTTCTTGACTCCTGGTGGGAGGCGGATAAGGTAAGCCGCCCTTCGGTATTGAAGCGGGATGGAAAATATCATATGTGGTATACCGGGCATATGATCTGGAGTGGGGCGCTTTTGGCCGCGATCGGTTATGCGGTCAGTGATGATGGAATCCATTGGTCAAAGCCCCTGACAAGTCCGGTGCTGCGGCCGGATCATCCCTGGGAAAATCAAGTGATCTGGACGCCGAATGTGATGTATGATGAAGAGGAAAAGCTGTTTAAGATGTGGTATGCAGGCGGCGCCACAGCGGGTACGGAATCCGATGCGCTGGGCTATGCGACAAGTGAAGACGGTATCCATTGGGTGAAGTATCCGGGGAATCCTGTTTTTGTTCCGGACGGAAATATCCCCTGGGAAATGGCAAAGGTTTCGGCGCCGTTTGTATGGAAACGCGACGGCTGGTACTATATGTCCTATCTGGGAAATGATGCGGATATGCGTGGAAGCAATGGCCTCGCCAGATCGAGAGACGGCATCACAGGGTGGCAGCGGCATCCGTCGAATCCTGTAATAGCAGGTTCCGAAGGCGCGTGGGATCATAACTGTATCTGCAAAATGCAGGTGATGGAAACAAAGACCGGTTACATGGCATGGTACAATGGCGGCAATCGGAAAATCGAGGAGCTGGGGATCGCCTATCATGATGGATTTGATCTGGGATTTGAAACAGAGGACGGTAAATGGGCATCCAATGAGCGTGGAGAGAGGCCTTATCTTTGCCCTGCCAATATTACTCATTGATTCACGAACCGAGTATTTTCGATAATAACCCTCAATTATTTTCCCTGTTTTACAGAGTATGTCTTGTTGATTTCAGTCTTGTTGATTTATTAAGAAATATCTGGATAAATTGGCATATTTTTGATAAAATGGAAAAGAATATTTGTGAAAAATAACGACAGGGGGAATGTGAAATGGAAACAAAAGGTCTTCTTGAAGCTCCGATCAGCAGGATTCATATGGAGCCAATGGATGTGATCAACGGATTTGAAGTGCGGCCCGGTATGTACGAGGTAAACGGCGCTACCGCGATTCCCTGCGGGGTGAATTTCACGGTGTACTCTTACGGCGCTACATCCTGTGAATTGCTTTTGTTCAAGCGGATGGAGGCGGAGCCCTATGCCGTGTTGAAGTTTCCGGAGAACTATAAGATCGGGAAAGTGTATTCCATGATCGTATTCGGGCTGAATGTACATGATTTCGAGTATGCTTATCGGATGGACGGGCCCTACGACCCGAAGGAAGGGCTTTTATTCAACAAAAATAATACGCTTTTAGATATCTATGCCAAGGCTGTGGCGGGTCAGCGGCTGTGGGGCATACCACAGATGGAAGGCGATGTTTACCGGGCAAGAGTGGTGAAGGACGATTTCGACTGGAAAGATTCCGGACAACCTCTGATTCCGATGGAAGATCTGATCATCTACGAGATGCATGTGAGAGGATTCACGAAGCATGATTCTTCCGGTGTCAAGCACCCGGGCACTTTTGCGGGACTCAGGGAGAAGATTCCTTATTTAAAAGAGCTGGGGATCAATGCGGTGGAGCTGATGCCGATCTTCGAGTTTGATGAGATGCGGGATTATCGGGTGGTGGACGACAAACCGGTGATGAATTACTGGGGTTATAACACAGTCTGCTTCTTTGCGCCCAACACCAGTTACACGGCGAAGGTGGAATATAATAAAGAAGGAACGGAATTGAAGGAGCTGATCAGCGCTCTTCATGAGAATGGTATAGAGTGCATTCTGGACGTGGTGTTCAACCACACGGCGGAGGGAGACGAGCGCGGACCCTGCTTTTCCTTCAAAGGATTTGACAATAATATCTACTATATGCTGACACCGGACGGGAATTACTATAATTTCAGCGGCTGTGGCAATACCTTAAATTGCAATCATCCCATCGTGCATCAGATGATTCTGGAATGTCTGCGCTACTGGACAACGGCCTATCATGTGGACGGTTTCCGTTTCGATCTTGCTACGATTCTGGGGCGGAATGAGGACGGTTCGCCCATGAGTAAGCCGCCGCTTCTGCAGAGCCTTGCTTTTGACCCGATCCTGGGGAATGTGAAGCTGATCGCCGAGGCGTGGGATGCAGGCGGACTTTACCAGGTTGGGAGCTTTCCGTCCTGGAGCCGTTGGGCGGAATGGAACGGCAGATACCGGGATGACATGCGCAATTTCCTGAAAGGGGATTTTGGCATGTGGGAGGTGGCGGCAAGGCGCATCACCGGTTCCCGGGATATCTACAATCCGGAATGGAGAGGGAACAATGCATCCGTGAATTTCCTGACCTGTCATGACGGCTTCACCCTCTGGGATCTGTATTCTTATAATGAAAAGCATAATGAGGCCAACGGCTGGGGCAATACGGACGGATGCGACGATAATCGCAGCTGGAACTGCGGCGCGGAAGGGGATACGGAGGATGAGGGGGTTCTTATGCTGCGCAGGCGGCTGGCTATGAATGCCTTTGCGGTGCTGATGTGTAGCCGCGGGACACCGATGTTCTTTTCCGGAGATGAATTCCTGAATACACAGTTCGGCAATAACAATGCTTATTGTCAGGATAATGAGATCTCATGGTTGAACTGGAGGGATTTGGAGAAAAACAGAGCGCATTTTGAATTCTGCAAATATATGGCAGCCTTCCGCAAGGCGCATCCGGTATTGCGGAAGTTTGCAGGCAACAGCTGGTGCGGTTTCCCGGAGATTCAGGTGATGGGTGCCGATGCCGAGACGAAAGTGCTGCGGGTAATCTATGCCGGCAGAGTCGAAGTGGACGATCGGGGCAACGGGCATGATGATATCGTCTGCCTGGCGGTCAATGTTTTCTGGGAGGACCAGGAGTTCTGGCTGCCCGCGCTGCAAGGCGGAAAAGTCTGGTACGTGGCAGCGGATACAAGCGGCAGATATCTGCAGCATTATATACCGGGGCAGCAGGGTATGAGCAGGCTGCCGGAGAATAAAGTTACGGTTGGCGCTCGCAGCGTATGCATTTTCGTGGCATAGACATAAAACGATTAATTGTGGATGCCGCGTTCGATGATGCCAAAGCCCAGCGGGTATGGGCCGGTATGCACGCCGATGGTCGCCCCGATCTGGTATAAAGGTATCTCGGTGATGGCGAAGCCCTTTTCCTGCAGGAAGGATAATGCCTGATCGCGGAAGGCAAGTCCTTCCTCCCGGTCATAGCCGTAACCTACTGCAATGCTGTAACATTCGATTCCAAGGCTGCTTTCCTGCAGGTATTCCAGCAGCAGGTTAAGCGCTTTTCTGGCGGTGCGTTTTCTTCCCCTGTCGATACCGGAGGGGAAGATTTCGCCCTGCTTCAATGTGATCACGGGACGGATATCCAGTGCGCCGCCTGCAAGAGCGGCTACTTTGCCGATCCGTCCGCCGTGTTTTAAGTATTCCATGTTTCCCACTGTAAAAAAGATTCTTCCGGTGCTTTTGATCTCTTCCAGCCGCACAATGGCGTCCTGATAACTGACGCCGTGATCCCGGAGCGCTGCCGCCTCCAGAACATACTGCCCCTGCAGGACGGTATTGATGGTAGCGTCGATGACGGTGATCTGTGCCTGCGGATATTTTTCCAGGATCAGGGCTTTCGCGTTGAGGGCAGACTGCATGGAACCGCTGAATTTTGTGGTGATGCAGATGCAGATTACCGGCATTTCAATCTCGGCAAAGGGCAGGAAGGCCTCCTCGTAATCCTGAATGGAAGGCATAGAGGATTTGGGGTATACGCCTTTTCTCTCGACCATCTGTTGATAGAAGTCCCGGATGCCGATCTCTACATTTTCTTTATAATAATGCGTATCATCGAAAGATACGTAGAAAGGCACTACGGTGATATTCTTTTCCTGCACAAGCTCTGTCGGCAGATCGCAGGAACCATCGCTGATAATATGAAATGATTCTGTCATGGTTATATCCATTCCTTTCGCTTCGTTCAGATACAAAATGTGATGAGGATGATTTCTCATTTTCCTCATTTTAATTCTTACGATTATGTTTCAAAAACTGCAGGGAGTTTCAAAGGTCTTTTAGAATCTAAGAATTCCTGTAGGATGTTTTCCTGATATTGTCATTTGGTGATGTCGATATATAGAATACTACGTTTGGATGTGAAATGCAATTGTTTGGATTGCAAAAACTATTTTTAATAGTTTTTAATACTATGTAAGAATGCTGAATGAAACAACCATAATAAAATAGATGGAGCGAAATAGTCAGAATGAAATAGCTAGAATGAGACAGGCAGAATGAAATAGTTAGAATGGGATAGATAGAATGAAAACGGCTAGAATGAAATAGTTAGAATGAGATAGGCAGGTCGAAACGTTTACTGTATCGATATTATGGGCCTTTGGACGGATATAAACTGACTGCTTGACCGTGGGCTGTGAGTTACTATATAATACTTATCAAAGAAAAAGTATCATTACAATTTATGCAGCAGGATAAGAGGCAGCTAAAAAGACGAAGGTTAAAGGATAAGGAGGCCGTTTTCTATGAAACAGGATCTGATCGTAATTTTGGATTTGGGCAGTACGCAAAATACCGTGATCGCCCGACAAATTCGTGACTTGGGGGTATACAGCGAGATCCACCCGCACGATATCACCGTAGACGAAGTGAAGGCTTTGAAAAATGTTAAAGGTATTATATTAAATGGCGGTGAGAACCGTGTTGTTGATGGACAGGAAGTGGAAGTCAGGACGGAACTTTACGATCTGGGTATTCCTATGCTCTCCGTAGATTATCCACAGTCTAAATGCGAGAAAAAGTTAAGCAGCCTTCCTGATCAGGAGACTTTGAAGCAATTCATTTTCGAGGAGTGCGGTGTAGAAGCTAACTGGAATATGAAGAATTTTATCGAGGATCAGGTGGAGCTGATCAGGCAGCAGGTGGGCGATCGAAAGGTGTTGCTGGCATTGTCCGGCGGCGTGGATTCTTCCGTGGTGGCAGCGATGCTGATCAAGGCCATCGGGCAGCAGCTGGTGTGCGTACATGTTAACCATGGCCTGATGCGCAAGAACGAATCTGAAAGCGTAGTCAAAGTGTTCCGTGACGAGCTTCACGCCAATCTGATCTATGTGGATGCTTCCGAGCGTTTCCTGGGGAAACTGGAAAATGTGGCGGATCCCGAACAGAAACGGAAGACCATCGGCGGCGAGTTCATCCGTGTGTTTGAGGAGGAAGCAAGGAAACTGGAGGGAATCGATTTCCTGGGACAGGGAACGATCTATCCGGATATTATCGAGAGCGGTACGAAGACGGCGAAGATGGTAAAATCCCATCACAATGTAGGCGGTCTGCCGGAAGACTTGAAGTTTGAATTGGTGGAACCGTTAAAGCAGCTTTTCAAAGATGAAGTGCGTGCCTGCGGCGTGGAATTGGGTCTGCCCCATGATATGGTATACAGACAGCCGTTCCCGGGGCCGGGACTCGGTGTGAGATGCCTGGGGGCGATCACCAGAGACAGGCTGGAAGCAGTCAGGGAGTCGGATGCGATTCTGCGGGAAGAATTCGCAAGAGCCGGACTGGATAAGAAGGTTTGGCAGTACTTTACGGTGGTTCCGGACTTTAAGTCAGTAGGCATGAAGAACAATGCCAGAGTGTTTGAGTATATGGTGATCATCCGTGCCATCAATACGATAGATGCGATGACAGCGTCCATTGAGAAGGTTGATTGGGATGTGCTGGAGAGGATTACGGAGAGGATTCTGGCGGAGGTTGGGAATGTGAACAGGGTTTGCTATGATATGAGTCCGAAACCTCCGGCAACGATTGAGTTCGAGTAACGGATAAAATCCCGGAAATGCTGATAAAATGGGCATTTCCGGGAGTGCTTTATGCCGTTTGGCTCTAAAATGGCTCTAATTATTTGAGGAATACTGGATTTTGGGCGGGTATCATGATACCTGCTTTTTTAATACAGAGGAATTTCGCCCTCATAGTTGTCGGCTCTTTCCAACAGGGGACCGGTTGCACCCATTGTAAAAGCTATATCACTGCTTCGGATAGACAATAGTTCCATTCCAATCTTCAGATTAAGAAAGTCTAATATCTGCTGATTAAGCTGAATTACACCATTCTCTGAAATATTTACCCAACAGTATGACCGCCCTTTGTATTTGACAAATTCGCCCTCTGCGGTCTGATAATTCAGTAAAGCCGGATTATCAGTAAGAATGTGTCCTAACTTTGATGGTTCTAACAATCCTTTTCTTGTCACACAAAAGCCGCCAGTGACCTTGCTTCCAGTAAAAAGATAGACTTTTCTCTCTGCTGTGGCGTTGTACTCTGTAAGAGCCTGTGTTGGGAGATGGATTGTCAAGTCATCTCGTATCAGCGATTTTCCGAAAATAAATTTACCGCCTTTATTCATCTGTGGCATATATCATCAACTCCTTTTCTTAAAAGTGGAAGTCCACTATACCACAAGAAAATTCAAATGTCACTAAGGCTCTCTAAAGTGTGGCAAGTTATTTTTCGGCATAGCGAGAATGATTAGTTGTCGGGATATATTTTTTAGAGAGAGCCTGTTGCCTCTAATTGTTTTCGGAAGCGTTATTCTCCGAGTAGTAATGGAACGCTTTTACGATATAATCAGAAGCCCCCTCTCCATATTTGTTATCAGTCATGTTTTTGATATAATTGCTTGAATATGTGTCGATAAGAACATTGATATAGGGCTTATCGAGGGATACGCTGGTGCTATTTTCCTGTATAAGCCGCAATAGTTCGTGTACAATGGATTGTATTTTAGGGGAGGAAACATCTTCTGACAAATTAGTGGTTAGTCTGCCATACAGAATATCAGATTGTTTTCCAATTTCTTTCACTTCTTCCGTTAGTTGTGTTTCCATGAGTTCAGAGAAATGCTCTAAATTATGTTTCATGGCTTCGGTGTATTTTTCAATACTGCCG
>CANRZW010000029.1 GCA_947644545.1 uncultured Lachnospiraceae bacterium | reverse complement strand
AGGGGATGAGGTCATTCTAAAGAGAGAGCCGGGAAATCAGTATGATGAGAATGCTGTGCAGATTTTTGATGCATCAGGCCACCTGCTCGGTTATGTGCCCAGATATTACAGTGAAGGCGTGACGACAATGCTCGAGAGTAATAAGAAGATCGCATGCCATGTTTACTATGTGGATAATAAGAAGAATTGTAATGAATGCATTAAGGTTATTCTTAAATGTTTGAGGGGTTAACTTTATTATAGTTATTTGTAGTAGAAAACCTTAAAATTGAAGCTATCCTGCTTTGCTTTTTATTTGATTTAGTGTATTTAGTGGATGTAATAGGGAAGCGTGATTTTGAGGATCTGACCAGGAAAGCGGGCTGCTGATGTTGATCTATGTCTGTGATGATGAGATTGAGATTTTGAATAGGATAGCCGATGCGATAAGCGCTTATATGACGGACAGCGCAGTTGAGACTTTTTCGGGAGGAAAGGCAGTAGCAGATGCTCTTGCAGAGAAGCCCTGCGATCTTCTTTTTCTGGATATTGATATGCCGGATGTAGGCGGAATGGAGATCGCCTGCAGGCTGAATCGTCTGGAACAGAAACCGCTGCTTGTGTTTGTGACCAATCATGACGAACTGGTATACGAAAGTTTTCAATATCATCCTTTTGGATTTATCCGCAAGAACTATTTCGCGCAGGAGATTGAGAAGATATTGGATGACTGCAGACAGGAGCTGTACTTTCGCACGAAGCATTTTTGTTTTCGTATGAACGGACAGGAGACGGCGCTTTTGTTGTCGGATATCTTATATTTTGAGGCGGACGGCAATTATCTGAAGCTGTGTGCGCTGTCCGGACAGTATCATTTGCGCAGTACGATTCTGGCGGTAGAGGAGCAGCTGGGGCCGGATGGTTTTCTGCGGATTCATAAGGGTTTTCTGGTGAACCGTGCCGCTGTGCGCGTGGTTGGCAGAGAGGAACTGGAACTGGTGAACCGGGACAGGCTGCCTCTGGGCGATAAGTATGCCGAAACCGCGAAGCGGGAGATTCTGCAGTACATGAGAATGTTGATGAGATGAGGCGGGGAAACGACGCAGATATAATTTGCGAACGAAATGTGGAATTGGTTGGCGGAGCGATGAGGCGATACGGACAGTTAAAACAACAATATGAAGAATTAAGCCGCAGTTATGCCGGGTTGTACGAAGAACATGCGGAACTGGCTTATCAGTACCGGCAGATTCAGGGGGAACTGGCGGAAAAGGAGCAGCAGAGCGAAGAGGTATATACACTGCATCAGAGCAGCAGAAAACTGAAACATGATATGAAGAACCACCTGATGGTGCTGTCCTCGTATCTGGCTTCGGAGAATTATGACGAGGCCAGGGCCTATGCTTCGCAGATCCTCGATAAGCTGAATGCCATGCACAGCTATATAGAAACGGGAAATACGTTGTTAAATCATATCATCAATGAGAAGTTTCAGTATGCGAGAGAGCAGGGGATCGAGATCAAGGCGCAGATTGAGAATCTTTCCTTTGCATCTATGAGCAGCCTGGATTTCGCCGCCCTGCTGGGTAACATGCTCGATAACGCTATCGAGGCCAGTCTCAGGGAAGCGGAACATGGCAGGGAGCTGGAACTGCAGATCACGAAGAAACAGGGGTATGAGACGATCTGCGTGAAGAACAGGATCGCAGTTTCTGTGCTGACGGAAAATCCGGATCTGCTCTCTACAAAGGAAGAGGAAGGAGATATTCACGGTATCGGTATTTCGAGAATAAAGGAAATTGCAGAGAATTACCATGGTATGTATGATGTATACGAAATGGACGGATTTTTCTGCATTGCGGTTTTTATCCCTGCATAGAGACCGTTCGTCACAATCCCTTGTAATTTGAAATTATAAGGGATATCTTTTTGTTAAGAGGAAGATGCGAAAACGACGCGTGGAAGGGTAAGAGAAATTATATGGTCAGTTTTGAAAACGTCGGCAAATTTATATTGTCCGATATCAGCTTCTGCATTCCGGACGGCATTATTGCAGGAGTGATCGGCAGGAGCGGCGCCGGCAAGACAACGCTTATAAGGCTCGCCGGCGGTCTGTTGTCCTGTGAGGCGGGGACGGTGAGGACGTTTCTGCAGGATCCGGTCAGAAGACGCCGGCAAATCGCGAAGGATATCCGGTTTTTCTCTTCCGCGCACCCTTCGTTTCGGGAAGACAGTACGATTGCGGACGAATTTAAGAAACTGCGCTTTGTCTATCGGCTGGATCAAAAGGAGTTTCAGGAAGAGTATGAGAGGCTTGCAGTGAGTCTGCGGTTTGGAGAGGATGCGGAAAAGGAAATCCGGCAGTTGTCCTTTGGCCAGAGAAGACGCGCGGAACTGGCGGCGGTGCTGTTGGGACAAGCCAGGCTGATTCTGCTGGACGAACCGACTGTCGGTATAGACGAAGCAGGGAAACAGATTTTCATAGAACAGCTGCAAAAGAAGAAAGAAGGCGGCACGGCAGTGCTCATCGCTTCTGAAAATATGGCGGAGATAGAGAAGGCCTGCGACAGAGTCTTACTGTTGGATGAGGGCCGGCTTTTGTACTATGGAAGCAGAGCGCGGCTTATGAGGCAGTATGCGCCGGTCAATGAGATATCGATCGTTTATCGGGGAAGACTTCCTGACTTGGAGGATCTTCCACTGATTGAGTACAGGATCGACAATGACAGGCTCAGATGCAGGTATAATGAGAACGTGGTATCGGCGTTGGAGATCATTCGACATGTGGCGGCGCATACGGTAGTGGCAGAAATGCAGGTTGTCAGGCCGAGGCTGGAGGATGTGGTTATGACCTTACGGTAGAGAGAGGAGACAGGACTGTGAGTTATTTCAGTATTTCCATGAAAAAGGTGCTGCATTACCGGTGGCACAACGTGTTTTGCATTATGGGAAGTTTATTTTCTGTCGTTCCGATCATTTTCTGGTGGCAGTATGTGTATCGGGGAGACAGCCGGATGCAGCAGTATATGACGGCTTATGCGATCCTGTCGAACCTGATCTCTCTTGCTTATTGCGACCGTTATGCTCACTGCGTCGCAGAGAAAGTCTATAAGGGAACTTTTGCGGTAGATCTGCTGCGGCCCATCAGTTTCCTGAAACTGAATTTTATCGAAGCGGCGGGAGAGACGGCGGCGGAACTGATCGTGAGAGGGATTCCGATCTGCCTTGTGTTCTGCTTTGTCTTTCGGGAACCGTTACGTGCTATCGATCCGCGCTATGCGCTGTTGGGCGTCGGCGCTGTGTTCCTCGCGTCTCTGTTCTATATGATGCTGCTTACGGTGATCGGCTTTCTGGCTTTCCGATTCTATGAAATATGGCCGTTTGTGAGACTGATGAATGATACGATACGGTTCTTTTCAGGCAGTTTTATTCCACTCGCACTGTTTCCCGTCTGGATGCAGACGCCTGTGCGGCTGCTGCCTTTTCGTTATCTGTATGCCTTTCCCATTGAATTGATCTTAAAAGGAAGCGGGTATGAGAATATCGGCCTGCATTTTCTGATACTGTGCGCGTGGGACCTGGTGATGGCTGTCGTGGTGGTCCTGGTGTATCGGAGGGCGCTTCTGCGATGTGTCGTGCAGGGCGGTTAGCGCAGCATACGGAATGGCTGGATGTCCGGATGCATTTTAGTTGTGGCAGGGAATACCGGTGATATCTGACATGTGGCAGGGATAGAAACGGAGGAGGACAGTGAGAGATTTTTTATCAACTTATTTTGTCTATATCAAGACCTTTTTTAAGGCGCGGGCAGAGTATAAGACAAGTTTTGTGCTGGGAATGTTGTCGAATTTTTATTGTTATTTCATAACTTATATGAGTTATTGGGTGCTGATGAACGGGGTGGATACGGTCGAAGGATGGGATTTCTCGGATATTTCCATACTGTACGGATTGTCCCTGCTTACCTATGCGATCGCCGGGATGCTGGTCTGGTACAGCGTGTATGCGCTGGAGGATTTGATTATCAGCGGACAGTTGGATATCATGTTGCTGCGCCCGCAGGGGTTGATGCGGCAGATGATCTTTCAAAGGTTTGGCGATACGTTTCTCGGGCAGATCGTTGTCACGGTTATTTTTCTCTGTGCGGCATTTGCCTCCAGGACTAAGGTCATAGGATGGCAGACGTGGATCTATTTTATTCTGGCGGTTATTGGCGGCGTTTTTATGCAGACGGGTTCCATGATCTTGTTTGGAGCGTTCAGTTTCTGGACTATGAAGTCCGGCGCGCTGGTCGATATATTGTTTTATGACCTGCGTGGTATGACAAACTATCCGTTGTCACTTTACCCGAGGGCGTTCCGTATTGTTTTGACCTTCGTACTGCCATGGGCTTTCATCAATTACTATCCGACGCTGATCATTACGGGTAAGGATGTGGCCGTATATGAGACCGTGCTGGGGCTGGCGGCGCCGCTTGCAGGGGTTTTGTGGTTCCTCCTGGCAATGGGAGTGTTCCGGCTGGGGTTGAAGCGCTATACGGGGGCCGGCGGCTAGTCAGTACGAGATACGGAGTGTGTCGACATAACAAATAAAGTGAAGACAGAACCTGAACGGAAAGGAAGTAGGGATGGATAAGATCATACGGGCAGAGAATCTGAGCAGGAGTTACAGCGTGGCGGAGAAACAGGGAAGAGGGCATATCCCTGGAATAAGAGGTCATAAGACGATCTGGGCGGTGAAAGAGATCTCTTTTGAGATAGGGGAAGGTGAAACGGTAGGATTTATCGGGCCCAACGGAGCGGGCAAGTCCACCACGATCAAAATGCTTGCGGGGATCCTGCATCCGACGGCAGGGAATGTGGAGGTATTCGGCAGGAATCCCTATCGATACCGTAAGGAGAACGCGAAGCGGATCGGGGTGGTCTTCGGACAGAAATCGCAGTTATGGTGGGATCTGCCGGTGATCGATACGTATACATTGTTAAAAAAGATATACAAGATACCGGATGAAATGTATTGCCGTAATCTGGAATCCTATGTGGAATGTCTGCAGATGAGAGAATTTCTGCAGCAGCCGGTGAGGCAGTTATCGCTGGGACAGCGGATGCGCGCAGAGTTCTGTGCGGCACTGCTCCATGGTCCGGCGCTTCTGTTTCTGGATGAGCCGACAATCGGACTGGATATTGTTGTCAAGAAGCAGATCCGGGAGATGATTCGCAGGATCAACGAGGAAAGGAAGACCACGGTTCTTCTGACCACGCATGACCTGCGTGATATCGAGGAAGTGTGCGACAGAATCATTCTGATCAATCATGGACAGATTATTGTGGATGGAGAACTGAAGGAGGTACGGAAGAATTTTGAGGGGCTTCATTCGGTGGAATTTCTGTGCAGGATTCCCTTTCGGGATGACATACAACTGCCGGGTGTCGAGAAGTGGAAGGTGGAGGAAGGGAGTTTTACCGCCTTTTACAGGAACGAAGATATCCTGCAGACGGAGATCATTGAGACGGTATTAAAGAACTATCTGGTGGAGGATATCAGGATTAAGGAGCCGACGATCGAGGAGATCGTGGAGCGATATTATAGAGAGTGAGGAGGAGGGCCATACGGCCCGACAGATATTTTATTAAAAAGTTTCAACACTTTGCTCTTCTCAAACGTTATCTATATGAAAGCGCAAAAGACAATGGATCTTGCTTGGGAAGGAGACGGGGGTGCAGGTATGATCGTTGAACTGTATGATTCCCTCTATCAGGAACTCACAGGCTGGTGCACGGCCATGGCGGGCAGCAGGACGCAGGCGGAAGATCTGGTGCAGGAGGCATTTCTGCGGGCGATGTTGAACATCGGGCTGCTTCAGGAGCTTGACGCCGGCAAACGCCGGGCCTGGATGTATCGCACGGTCAAAAACCTGTACATAGACAGGAAGCGCCGGGAAGCCTTTGAGACTATGGTGGAGCAGATGCCCGAGGAAGGGTTCGAGGATGCGGAATATGCGCAGGTGGATGACGCACAGCTTCTGGCTGTCCTGACACCGGAGGAAAGGATGCTTTTTACACTGCGCTATCTGGAAGGCTATAATTCCGCGGAGCTGGGAAAAATCTTCGGCCTGCCTTCCGGCACGGTGAGATCCAGACTGTCGGATGCCAGAAGGCGCTTGCGGCAGTCGCTGGAGGAGACCGGCGGTCAGGGGAAACGAAGAGACGGCAAACAGAGAGACCGGAAAAACCGGACTTAAAGAAAGCAAAGAGAAAGGGACAGGTGTTGACATGTCAGAGAAGAAAAAATTTATCTTAAATTGTGATGTATGTGATGCGAGAAAGATCAAGGAGGAGAATCTGTCGGAGTACGAACAGATTATTATCAATGCGGATCTGATCCTGGTGGACGAGTACAGCCGGGGTGTATTTCATAGACTCCCCATAATGTGCAATGCGGATGAGATGCTGGATGTGGAGGGCGATGTAGCGGTGATCTGCACAAACGGCAATTACGAGATCGGCAGCGATACGACGTTTCAGAAAAAGACCGTGCTGTGTGTGAACGGAAGGCTGGCTATTCATTCGGGCGCAGAGAAGGCTATGGAAAATGTCCTGAAGATTTGTGTCAATGGCAGCGCCAGATACCCCGAGAGCATGGCTCCTTTTCTTGGCAGGATGCTTGTCAACGGAGAGGCGCGATGTATTCCGGATGACTGTATCGAATTGAAATCTGTCTTTGTGATCGATAAGTATTTTCCGCTGCGGGCGAGACAGGACGGGAAATATTACGTCGAGCGTAAGGTGGTGCTGACCGACAGGGATGTGGACGTTACAGCGCTCACAGACAAGAATGTACACTTTGTGACGAAGCGCTTCCTGGTGAGAGAGGAACTAGTTCCGCAGGCGGTAGTGCTGGTTGAGGAAAGCGTGGAACTGGATGTAGTGCCGGAAGGGTTTGCTTATGTCAGAGAGGAAGCGGTTTTGAACGAGGCATTGGTGGAGAAGTACGGAACAAAAATGTATATTGACGGCGATCTGACTTTGACGGACGGGAGCGAGCGCTGCTTTGACAAGATAGAAAAGCTGGTGATCAAAGGGGATGTGCTTCTTCTGAAACGGCAGTCGGAAGAGTTTGCCAGGGTGGATGCTTCCTACAGGAAACTGGTATTTACGAAAGGACGGCATATATCGACCAAGGCTCTGATCGTGGTGGACGAGAGGATGCTGGAGGCTTCGCCGGACGGAGTGGAGATTGGCAATTGTGCGCTGTTGAAGGTGGAGAAGGATGTGGATCCGGAACTGATTATAGAGAGACTTTCCGTGAAAAACTGTGCCCAGGTTTTCTGCAGTAAGGAACAGAAGAGCGCGCTGCATCTGGTATGTAACAATGTGGCAAAGATCAGTGACGAAGAGACACCGCTTGGTGAGGCGGGAGAGGAAGGCGAGCCGGACGGCATTCTGGGAATGTTGAAAAAGGCTGTGAACAGTAAGGTTGTGAATGCGGACACGTATATTCTGTAGGAAAGTAAAGTACGGGCAGGCGGTCAAAACAGTATGTTTTGCCGCCTGCCTGCGTTTGCTCTGCAGTTGTATAGAGCCGCCTGCCTGCGAAGTGCTGTCACTCGACCTTTGGCAGCCTGCTGCGATAGAGCGCCAGTTCTTCGTCGGTGGGGACGTAGTCGTCCATCTTCCCGTCATGGAATTTCTCATAGGCCATCATATCGAAATAGCCCGTACCGGTGAGGCCGAAGACGATGGTCTTCTCTTCACCGGTTTCTTTACACCGGACGGCTTCGTCAATGGCGACGCGGATCGCGTGGGAGCTTTCCGGAGCGGGCAGGATGCCTTCTACTTTTGCGAAGTACTCCGCGGCTTCAAATACTTCCGTCTGCTTGACGCTGACTGCTTCCATCAGGCCCTGATGATAGAGCTCGGAAAGGGTGGAACTCATGCCGTGATAGCGCAGGCCTCCGGAGTGGTTGGCGGAGGGGATAAAGTCGCTGCCCAGCGTGTACATCCTGGCAAGAGGGCAGACCATACCGGTATCGCAGAAATCGTAAGCGTATACGCCGCGGGTAAAGCTGGGGCAGGAAGCGGGTTCAACGGCGATGATCCGATAGTCGGCTTCGCCGCGGAGCTTTTCGCCCATAAACGGTGCGATCAGGCCGCCCAGATTGGATCCGCCGCCGGCACAGCCGATGATGATGTCAGGTTTGACGCCGTATTTATCCAAAGCGGTTTTGGTTTCCAGACCGATGACGGACTGGTGAAGAAGCACCTGGTTGAGCACGCTGCCCAGCACGTAGCGGTAACCGTCACTGGATACCGCCGTCTCCACCGCCTCGGAAATAGCGCAGCCGAGGCTCCCCGTAGTGCCCGGATGTTCGGCCAGGATCTTCCGGCCTACTTCGGTTTCCATGGAAGGCGACGGCGTTACCGACGCGCCGTAGGTGCGCATTACTTCCCGGCGGAAAGGTTTCTGCTCGTAGGAGCATTTCACCATGTAGACCTTGCAGTCAAGGCCCAGATAGGAACAAGCCATGGAAAGCGCCGTACCCCATTGACCGGCTCCGGTTTCGGTGGTCACGCCGTTAAGGCCCTGTTTCTTCGCGTAATAGGCCTGAGCGATGGCGGAGTTTAACTTGTGGCTGCCACTGGTGTTGTTACCCTCGAACTTGTAGTAGATCTTCGCGGGCGTGCCGAGCTTTTTCTCCAGACAGTAGGCGCGAACAAGCGGAGCCGGACGGTACATTTTATAGAAATCGCGGATTTCCTCCGGAATCTCGAAGTACGGCGTATCATTATCCAGCTCCTGCGCCACCAGTTCCTCACAGAAAACGCCGGAGAGCTCTGATGCCGTCATCGGCTTGTGGGTGGCGGGATGTAAGAGCGGCGCCGGTTTCTTTGACATATCGGCGCGCAGGTTATACCATGCCCTGGGCATTTCGTTTTCGGTGAGATAGATTTTGTAAGGGATTTTTTCGTTGTTCATGGCAGATGCCTCCTTGTGAATTTTGTGATTTTGCAACAAAAGTGTATTTCTGCCAAATAAAAAACGCCCCTGACAGAAATATACTCTCTGTCAAGGACGAATAGATACAATAATTGTAGACACTATCCGCGGTGCCACCTTGATTCACGGTATGACCCGTGCGCTTAGCAGGATACCAACATATCCCCGGCATATTACGCTTGCCTGCAGCGTCGCAGAATACTCTGTGATAAAGATCACATTTGACTGCGCCCTCAGCGGTCCATTTGACAACTTGTTTCTTACCTGCTTCTCAGCATCGCAGGTTCTCTGTAAAGGCATGATTGCCGTTATCTCCGCTTCAACGGTTTGACGTATGAAATTTTATACACTATAGCACCATTATATGCGCGTGTCAATAGTTTTGTTATTTTTTCTTTTCTTCCATGCGATAGCGCTTTGGGGTGATCCCCACGCTCTTTTTGAACTGTCTCTGAAAATAAGAGGGTGTGGAAAAGCCGGTTCTGTAACCGATCTCCTGTAAAGAATAATCCGTAGTGGCCAGCATGACTTTCGCGGCTTTCAGCCGTTCCCGGAGAATAAAGCTGGTGAGGGATTCCCCGGTCTTTTTGCTGAAAATAGCGGAGATATAATCCGGATTCATGTGTACGAATTCGGCGATCAGCTGACGGTTCAGATCAGGCGAAGAGAGGTTTTTGCGCACGCAGTCCTGGATGATTTCAATCGTTGACTCCTGACGTTCTTCCTCCGGATTGATCTGAAACAGTTCCGGATACACGTTTCTCCGTTTGCTCTCCTTAACGGCCTTTGCCAGCGTGCTCTCCAGATAGTCAATATCCACCGGCTTGGTGAGATAATTCAGGACGTGCAGTTCGATGGCAGAATGGGCATAGTCAAACCGCTCGTGGCCGGTCAGCAGCAGGACTACAGGATTCAGATTCTTCTCATGGAGCCAGCGGATGAAATCAAACCCGTTTTCTTTGGGCATCTCGATATCTGTCAGAACGATATTCATGTCAGGATGCTGTTCCATCACGTGTTTTGCCTCCGGTACGCTGTGAGCCGTATACTGTTCGCTGATGCCCAGCTTGTCCCAGTCGGTATTGAGCCGGATGTCTTCAACAATATAGAATTCATCGTCAATGATCAATATTTTCATAACTGTGTTCCTCGTATCATAAGTGTATGGCCTTCAAAACATAATGAGCGGTATGAACAGGATCTTAAGAGTCCTGGTAGGAAATATAGGGAAGAATAATGTCAACCTGCGCGCCGCCTCCATGCGGGAGATTGGAAAAGAGGATGCTGGTGTGGGAATCGCCGTAGGCCAGAAGGATCCTCTTTTTGATATTATAGAGGCCGATTCTGGAGCCGTCTGCAATTTCCTCCACGGTAGGAGCCGGGTTGTTCAAATCCGCCAGCATCTGTTCCGGAAAGCCGCTTCCGGTGTCCGTATGTCTAATGTGCACATAGACCTGTCCGCTTTCATTCTGCTCCTCAAAGGCGGTGACGGTGAGGCTCAGCTTATCGCTGGTACTCAAATTATGCTTAATGGAATTCTCACTCAACATCAAAACCAGGCTGGGAAAGACGGCCGCATTATCACATAGTCCTCGTATATTGATCTGATAGAGCAGGCTGTCAGGGTAACGGTAGCTGTTCAGATCATAATAATTGCGCACAAAGTGCATCTCTTCCGCCAGACTGACAAAGGGTTTGGTGGAAAGGGTGTAGCGCAGGTGTTCTGCCAGAGTGGATATCATGGATTTCAGAACAGTGCGGCTCACAGAGGTGCCCGCCATGGAGGAGATAACACTCAGGCAATTGATCAGAAAATGGGGCGATACCTGATTGCGCAGGCTCAGAAGCTCGTACTCCTTTTTCAGAAGCTGTTCCCGCAGTACCTGGTTCTCCAGGGAATCGATGTGCTCCAGAAGCCGAATGACTTCCTCATGAATTTCCCGTACTTCCTTACAGCGGCTGACCTCCTGGAGATTAAGCGCCTCGAGCTGAGGACTCTCCTTCACCGTTTCCGAGATCCTGTACAGCTCACGGATCGGCAGACGCAGTCTGGTGCTGAACAGGATAAAGGTGGAGAGAAAGCAAAGGGTAAGGATGACGATGAATACACCCTGCAGTTTAAATCGAAGCTCCAGCGTCTGCTGCAAATGGGAATAGGGCATCAGGATCAGCAGATCCGATTGGCAGAAGGAGGGCCGGATCTCAAATTTCAGATATTTACTGCCGGAGCAGGTTACAACCTGTGTGTCTTTGCCAAGAAGCTGCTGCAGTTCGTTGACATCTACGACCTGATTGACAACGGGAAGCACCGGCTCCGGGGCATTGAGGAAGGCGCAGAGCGTATCTTTGGAAGTGCATTCTTCCAGATCATGCATGATTGTATCCACATTGACCCATACGCCGCCGATGGTATTGTTGTAGGCAAACATACGCACAAGGCAATAGCTGCCGTCAATTTCACAGAAAGCAAAAGTACTCTTCTGTGAAGTGAGCTCCTTGGAAAAGGCGGCAAAGTCCACCGATCGCAGGAAGGTTTTGAAATAGGTGGAAAAGGAGGTGTTGGGGTCTCTGGCCTCGGAAATAAAACGGTCATTGCGCTTGCTGTAGAAAAACAATCCGTCCACTGTCGAATAGCACAGCAAATAAGAACTCAGCGTTCTTTGAAGACGGGATTCGCAGCCGGAAATCGTCATCATATGATCCGAAGTGGACAACTGAGACAGATCAGGGTTGTTGTAAAGGGTTGACAGAACGGAGCGGTTGGCGATTTCCAGATCATTTTTCGTTTCAGTCAGGCAATAATCTATCGTTCTGTAGTAGCTGTCATAAAGATTGGAGCGCATATTATGGTTCAGGAACAGAAAAAGGACTAAAAAGGAGATCAAAAAAAGACCATATATCACCAAAACAATTTTGATCAGCTGAGAAAAAAGCGAATACTCCCGTTTGTGAAAAAGCATGAATACCTCCATCTGTCGGAAAATGTCTATGTATGATAGTAATCTTAGTAAAAAGGAAAAGCAATCGACAAACCAGAAGTTGTAAGAATTTTGAAATATTCGCTCAAATATGTACATAGTTTTTCCGGGGGCATCTTCCTATAATGAAAAAAGGTCAACTCCGAAGAAGAAAAAAGAGGAGAACGGCCTGGAGCATTTTTATGAGAAATGCCGTGCAAACGGCAGAAAGGGAGAGGTAGTTATAGACCATGAAAACCTGGAAAGAGAGAGTAAAATCGGATTACAGTGAGATTCGCGGCGTACATCATGGTCCGCGGGAGGGGGCTTCCATGGAGCAGCTGGACCGGGAATTGGGATATGCGCAGAGACTGCGGGTTAATTCCGTCCGCACTTTTATCCGGGAGGCGGAGTGGCACAAGGATCCGGAGGCGCTGGAGAAGAAAATACTGGATTATACCAGACTGTGTGCCGCTCACGGGATCAGCATTATGCCTATTTTTTCAAGCGGCAATCAGATCCGCACATATGAGCTTCTGACGCAGGAGGAATGGGAGAAGAAGAGGGCCTTTTTGGCGGCCATGATCCGTCTGCTTAAGAAGGAGCCCAACCTGTTGATGTGGGACGTGTATAATGAGCCGTTCTGCAACGATTATCTGAGAAATTGTCCCGAGGAGGAATATGAGCCCCGCTATAAGAAGATTGAGCATGATCTGAGACTCCAATGCCAGATAGTGCGCGAATTGGATGACGATACGCCCATCACTGTGGGCCATGAGTTGAAAGAGCATCTGGAATCCACGGCAGATCTGGTTGACGTGATCGCTTTCCACGATTACCTGACCACCAGAAAGGATATCAGGGAAGTGTATGAGTATGCGGGCAAGATTGCGAAGGAACAGGGCGGCAAGCCGGTCATCAACAATGAAATGGGCTGTATTGGGCGTGCGAACCCCTATGATGTGGAGCTGCAGTTCTGTGAAGAGTTTCACTATGGATATTATATCTTCAATCTGGTGATCGAGGGCTTCTGGGCGCCTCTTCACGGAATCGTATATCCGGACGGAACGGTGCGAGATCCTTCTATTGTGGCAGCCATGTTTGGTTTCTACAGGAACAGAGGCGCGGACAGGGTGATTCCGCAGGGGAATCGTGAAGAATATGCCGCAGTGGCAGTGGAACGGGTAAAGAAGGCGCTTTCCGTGGATAAGCAGAGTCTGTTTACCAGATTTGAAGCCACGACAGATGAGATTCTGGAGGCCGCAGAGGTATGTGTGAATATTCTGGAGTGCTGTGAGATCGTCCCGATGGACAATCTGTTGTCTGCCCGGCTGTTTGCGTTGCGGGATATTCCGGAGGAGAAGCGTGACCGTGCGCAGATCAGAAGATTTGCCTATGAGGTTTCGAGGAAGCTCCAGGAATACTATTGCCTGTATTGATGCGTCTGCAGGGATTCCGTTGCAGGATTTTGCATCAATGCGCCTGTGATGGAAGAGAAGATGTCAAAATAATGCAATAACAGCTAAGATGTGTGAATATTTTTTTGACCTTGAAACAGCTATAATTATAACACAATAAAGAGAAGAAAATATCGGCCGATAAGAACTTCTTCCGTTATTGAAGGAACAAATTTGAATAAACAAATGAAGGAGGAAATATTAATGAAAAAGATTCTTGCACTTATGATGTGTCTTGCTCTTACGGCAGGAACCCTTGCCGGATGCGGAGGAGGGCAGGCTGAAACCACTGGCGGTGATGCTGCCTCGCCTGCTGCTGACGATACGGGAGATGAGGGAGCAGAAGCTGAGGCCTCCGGGGATGAAGCGGCTGCAAGTGATCTGATCACCGACTTTGGCGGAGAGACGATCGTTGTTGCATTGTACTGCAACGATGATTCCGTGCCTGGAAAAGACAGAGTATTTGGTAAGATCAAAGAATATTATCTGGACACTTACAATATTAACGTTGAGTTTGTAACATCTCTTATGGGTGATTATACGCAGAGCGTGAATATGATGCTTTCCTCAGGGGAGCAGGTGGATATTTTCAGCTCAGGCGTCATGAACTTCTCGAATACGGTAGCGAACGAGAGTACTTATGATCTGAATGAGGGAGATCTGCTCAACAATTATGGTAAGGATATTGTGGAACTGATCGATCCGGAGTTCCTAAAGGGCTGCGTTGTAAATGGCACTCTGTATGGGATTCCCTGTATGCGTGATCTGGCAACCGGTATGTGGTGCGTCGTAGTCGATAAAGAGTATATGGATGGTATCGATTATGATTATTCCCAGATCAACATGGAAGAAGTTAACCCTGCGACTGCAGAGGATATGACGGAGCTGTTTACGCAGCTTCACGAGGCATATCCTGATGTGAATGTAGTGTATCCCTGGAATTACGGGTATCTTGGACAGAAGCTTGCCTATGACGCTATTGGCGGAGACGTGTTTGGAGTGCTTCTTGATCCTTCCAACAGCCTTGAAGTGTCCAACCTGTTTACCAGCGATATGTTCAAGGAATATTGCCAGCTGATGTATGAGTGGCAGCAGGCAGGATTTATGTCGAAGGATGCCGCTACCGAGACACAGAACGGCGGTGCGCAGGTTATTGCAGGCACCCTGATTGCAGATACGACAGCCGGAAAGCCCGGTATTGTACGTCAGAAGGAAGCAGAACGTGCCGGACGGGATGCCGTTGTATTCCAGTTGGGGCCTGACTTTGTGGCAAGCAGTGCGCCTGTTGGCGCTGCATGGAGCATCAATTCCACGACAGAAGCTCCGGAGGCTGCGATGACGGTTCTGAACGATCTGTATACCAGTCCTGTAGTGACCAACCTGCTTCTGTGGGGTGAAGAAGGTGTGGATTATGTTCTTACGGAGTCCGGTCATTGTACGTTCCCTGAGGGAGTGACCGAGCAGACAGTAGAGTATTACAATCTGGTGTGGGCTTGGATGATGCCTTGTGAATATCCTACCTATGTACGTGAAGGGGACGACATCGACCTTTGGCAGAAGACAATAGATTTCAACAACAATGCCATGAAGTCCAAGGCGCTTGGCTTCAGCTTTGACTCTTCGGAAGTCAGTGCAGAGTATACGGCGTTGACCAATGTATGGGAAGAATATGGCAACAGCCTTGTATTCGGTCTGATCGAGCCGGAGGCAGGTATTGCCGAGCTCAATGAGAGACTGGAGGCTGCAGGACTTCAAACTTATATAGATGCGAAGAAGGAAGCTTTGGAGGCATGGGCAGCCGAGAACGGTGTCGAGTAGGAAACGATTGATTATGCATGAGTCCGTCCTGAACGGATGTATCTGAAAACGGGAAAAAGGAATGGAAATCTCAGATTCCTGTTCCTTTTTCTCTTGTATTAAGAAAGGCTGGCATGCTATGAAACAGACAGCAAAAGTAAAGAGGGATTCCAAGAAGACTTTAAGACTTGTCAAGCGGTTTATTCCCGTATATCTTATGGCTCTTCCGGGAATTATCTATCTGTTTATCAATAATTATATGCCGCTTCCGGGCCTGGTGCTGGCATTTAAAAAGTATTCCACGAAAAAGGGAATTTGGGGTTCGCCATGGGTAGGACTCAAAAATTTCAAATATTTGTTCCGGACACAGGATGCCTGGATCATTACAAGAAATACACTGGGTTATAATATTTTGTTTATCATCGTTAATGTGATTACGGCTGTTTCGATCGCCATCATCCTGTCCGAGCTTACCACGAGATGGAAGAAGGTTTATCAGTCCACCATCTTACTGCCTCATTTCTTGTCTACGGTGATTATCAGTTACCTGGTGTTTGCTTTCCTGAGCTCGGAAAACGGATTTTTGAATAACAGTATCTTTCCTCTGTTTGGCAAGGAACCGATTCCCTGGTATACGGAACCGAAATATTGGCCTTTTATCCTGGTATTCGTGCAGACCTGGAGAGGCGTGGGCTATAACTGCATCGTGTATTTGTCCACAATCCTGGGATTCGACAGAGAAATCTATGAGGCATCTGCCATTGACGGCGCATCGAAATGGCAGCAGATCAGAAAGATAACGCTGCCGCTTCTAAGACCTACCATCATCATGCTGGTGCTGCTGTCCGTCGGCCGTATCTTCTATTCGGATTTCGGTCTGTTCTATCAGGTGCCTCAGCAGAGCGGTGTATTGATGAATGTGACGCAGACCATAGATACTTATGTGTACAGAGGACTGCTGGAGAGAAATGATATGCCTATGGCTACGGCAGCGGGCGTCTACCAGTCACTGATTGGATTTATCCTTGTAATGTCTGCGAACCTGATCGTTCGTAAGATCGATCCGGACAGCGCGTTATTTTAGGGGAGGGAGAGGGAATTATGAAGTCAAAAGACGAAAAACGCTTTCAATTTATGGGCAATGTTGTTATGATAATCATGACAATATTAGCGGTGGCGCCCTTGCTCCTGGTGATCATCTCTTCCTTTACAGACAATAACACATTGATACGGAACGGCTACAGTTATTTTCCTGAAAAGCTCAGTCTGAGCGCTTACCATTATATTTTTGTAGAGAATCCGCAGGTTTTGAAGGCTTATCTCGTATCCTTCAGGCTTACGGCTGTGGGAACGGTACTTTCGCTGTCGGTTACGACACTGCTTGCCTATGCTATTTCCAAGAAAGAACTTCCGGCAAGAGGCGTGCTTACTTTCTACGTGTTCTTTACTATGCTGTTTAACGGTGGATTGGTTCCGACCTATATCAATTACGTGAATATATTCCACATTAAGGATACTTTCTGGGGGCTGTTGCTGCCGGGCCTGGTGACGAACGGATTTAACGTTCTGCTCATGAAATCTTATTTCACATCCAGTATTCCGGATGAGATCGTTGAAGCGGCGTATATTGACGGGGCATCCGAGACGCAGACGTTTCTTAAGGTAGTCGTTCCGCTCGCCAAGCCTATTATCGCTACCATCGGGCTGTTTGCCGGAATTGCTTACTGGAATGATTGGAATAACGGATATGTCTATCTGAACAGAAGACAGGACCTGTATTCGATACAAAATCTTCTGAACAGAATCGTGCAGAATATTCAATATCTGCTCCAGTCCGGTGATTCCAATGCGGCGGCTCTGCTGGCGAATCTGCCTACGGTCTCGGTGCGTATGGCGATGGCGATTGCAGGCGTGCTGCCGGTACTGGTGATCTATCCTTTCGTGCAGAATAACTTTGTAAAGGGTATCACGCTGGGCGGTGTGAAGGGCTGACAGGGGTTATAAGCGCTTCGGATTGGGATTGGAAGCGAGTATGAATAAGTCGCTTCGGAATGGAGAGAAAATGAAGAAAACAGTTGATTACGGGAACCTGCGAGGGTTCAATTACACACAGCCTGATGCCGTGAATGACAGGGATTTCTGGTCCCATTATCATCATGACGTTGTGGACAGGGATATGGGGTATGCCAGGAGACTGCACCTGAACAGCGCGCGGATTTTCTTAAGCTATGATTTCTATAAGGAGAATCCTGAGCAGTTTCTTGCAAACGTCAAGGATTTTGTGCAGACGGCATGGAAACATGGTATTTCCACCAACCCGATTATTTTTATGGGATTCCGATTCCGTGAAGATGAGCTTCCGCCGGGGGGATTCATGCTGGAAGCCGGACTGCGGCCGATCGCTGAGACGCTGGAAGATCCTTCCAGCTGGTACATTGGAGAGGAGTATTTTGACGCGCTCTATGATGCGATTGGCAAAGAGGAAGGCCTCTTGTTCTGGGATATCGCCAACGAGCCCGGCTATACGGATAACTTTGTGACCTGGTATGACGAGGAGCCTTCTTATGTGCAGGATTATCAGGACCGGCCTGACATGGAGGCACTGCGCTACAGGCAGGAGAAGACCTGGGAGATCGTCCGGCATTTCTGTAAGTATGTGAAGGCTAAGGATCCGGTGCATGATATCGGGATCGGCAATATCTTTATCTATGAGACGGAACCGAGCAAGACAGCGGAGTTGGTTGATGTGATCGTATTCCATGACTATTGCCCGACCAGGAAGCGTATGCGTGATACGTTGGAGTATGCGAAGCAGATGAGCGAGAAATACGGCAAGCCGGTTTTGGATAACGAAATGTGTTGTATCGGCAGAGCGAATCCTTATGATATGTCCATCGAGCTGCATGATGAATACGGTGTGGGCTGGTATCTGTTTGAGTTGATGATCGGGAAGGATATGTGGTCAAGGGTACACGGGGTGGTTTATCCGGACGGAACGGTCAGAGATCCTTCTATTGTGTCCGCGATCTATGGATTCTTCCGCAACAGAGGGGAAACGGCGATCCGCTCTGACGTGAATCAGGAGGACTATGTGAGAAGAGCCTGTATCCTGGCACAGAGAACGCTTCGTAAGGCCAGACAGAACCAGGGCTTCGCGCACAGCCATGATGTGGAAGATCTGCTGGAAGTCTGCGAGTTTGTGGCGAATCTGCTGGAGGGCGGCGAGCTGGTGCCGATGGCATATCCGCCCACTGCGAAGATCGCAGCATACAGGAAACGGGAGCATGTGGATTCCATGGAAATTGCGGATTATCTGACAGAGTTGATTGACACGTTGAAGAAGGCATGTCATGTAGTAGAGATACAGCAGTAAGAAGTTATCTTATGTGAGAGGATGCTGCAGACCATCAGAACGGATGGGAGCGGCATCCTTACTTTATGTACCGGAGATTTCCGGGACAAAGGGCTGCGCCAGGTCGTGACATGAAAACGGCCGTTTGTGACTAAGACAGATCAAACAGGGGATGCCGGTCGATATATATCATGAAAAAGAATGTTTATGAAATGAGGCAGGTGACGGGAATGATAGCAATTGCAGTGTGCGATGATGAAATACTGGAGTGCTGTCGTATGGCAGGGCGGATCGAGGTGATCCTGGAGGAAATGAAAGTTCCCGGTATCATACGTCAGTTCAACAGTGGGCAGGAGCTTCTGCAGGCGGAAGAAGACTTTGATATTATATTTCTCGACATCATCATGCGGGAGCTGGACGGTATGAGGACGGCGCAGCTTTTTCGGGCAAAGGCCTTTGACGGGATTCTTGTCTTCGTCTCCGCCAGCCGGGATTACGTATTCGATGCCTATGACGTGGAAGCGTTTCAGTACCTGCTAAAGCCCGTAGATGACCGGAAACTGCGGCACGTATTGGAAAGAATCGTCTGCAGGACAAAGGAACGCGCCCGGGAATTTATACTTGTCAGCAAGGAGCGGCAGAAGAGAAAGTTATTTCTTCAGGATATATACTATTTTGAAATCCGCGGCAGGGTGATCGAGGTGCATGGGGCGGAGGGTATTTTCACCTATTATGAGCAAATCGGCGTTTTGGAGAAGAACCTGCAGGAAAAGGGGTTTTCGCGGTGCCATAAGAGCTATCTGGTTAATCTGCGGCACGTGGAGGGATATAACAGGCAGGAGGTGATTCTCGACTGCGGGGAGCGGGTGGTGATCGCCAAACGCAGATATGAACAATTCTGTCACGAAATATTAGCTTATATGAGAAGGGAAGGAGAATAGCGGAGTAAGATATCGTTATAGCTTACGGAACGATCTTTTTGTGGTAAAGTGTTATGATGTATGGGTTTGTCTTTATTCTTATGATGATCATATGCCGGTTGGGGTATCTTTGGGCGGCTGACAGGTTTTGCAGAAAATATCTGGAGATTTCGCAAAGCAGAGAGATGGTATGGCTGGCACTTCTTTTAGGCGGCGATATTCTGTTCAGAATACTGCAAGAAAACTTTGCGGCCTTGCCCAATCTTCTTTTTACTGCAGGATGGCATGTGATAATGATCGGACTGGTGGTGGTGCTCTTTGGTGGTGAGACGGAGAGAAAGCTGTTGACGGCTTCGATCCTGACAACGGTAACAACGCTTACAGGAATGTTCTTTATATCGTTGCTGTCGTGTCTGGTGTTAGTCTGGAAGCATGCCTGGCATCATATGCCGGCGCCTTTGATAGAGGCGGGGGAAGGGGAGTTACTCGTCTGTGGTGTACAGCTTGCAGAGATGCTGGTAGTTTATCTGCTTTCAGGATGGCGGATTTCTTTTATGGAGCAGGAGAACGTCAGCGAAGGGCTTAAGAAAGGATATGCCGTTCTGGCGATTCCGCTCTTTGTCATCACGCTGGTGATCGATGTGGCGAACTGGGGTGCAAGTCACGGGGTAATGGTCAGGAGCGGTGGGAATATGGGTCTGTATTATGATCAGATTTTCAGTAACATGGAGTTTTTGATCCTGACGGCGCTGTTCCTGTTCGCGGTGGGATTCTATCTTTACGGACTGGACAAGATCTATCTGGAACAGAAAAAAAGCAGCCGGTATCAGGCTCAGATCGCAGCCTATCAGATGTTGGAGGAACAGTACAGCCAGGCAGAGCGGTTACGACATGATATGAAAAATCATGTGATCGCATTGTCAGGATTATTGGAAATAAGGGATTGGGAGAAACTGACGGAGTATCTGGACAATATGCGGGAAAGCGGCGGCATTGGAAAAGGGGAGGAGGCCACGGGAAACCGGGCGGTGGATGCGCTTTTGTATCAGAAGCGGCAGACGGCGCAGAGCAGACAGATCAGGTGGGAATGTGACGTGCAGATACCGAAGTCATGCCCCATTCATGACTTTGATCTGTGCGTATTGTTTGGAAATATCCTGGATAATGCGGTGGAAGCGTGCGAGAGAATGGGGCATGGCGGACTGTCACGGCAGACAGATGATACGGAGAGGGAAAGATTTATTCATATGCAGGCGAGAACCGTCAAGCGATGTTTCCTGCTGGAAGTAAGCAACAGTGTCTGCCCGGAGGAAGGCAGTGGAGGAAAGCCTGCTAGGAAAGGGCGGGCAGAAGGGTGGAGAACGCACGGGACCGAGGGGCCTGGAAAGAAGGATGTAAAACGACAGGGGATCGGACTTATCAATGTCAGAGATATGGTGAGGCGGTATGACGGGGTGTTCGGCATGGAATTTCAGGAGGGCGTTTTTTCGATTTCGATTTTAATCCCGCTGGAGGAGAAATCTGAGAAGCGTGAAGAGGAAAGTGAAGGCCAGAGAAGCCGTACATGACATGAAAACGGTTATTTAAAACGGGATGATAAGACAGTATGCCCGGTCCTCCGAAAGAAAATGAAAGAGTTGTTTATCCGGATAGGGATTACAAAGATTGGAGGAGATGCCATGCATACAAAAACAATGGAAGGGCTGATCGGTGCGAGAACCAATATGAATCTGGTGGATACGCCGATGCGGGTCTACAAGGAAGCCAGACGCAAGGGTGACCTGGGCGCGATGGAGAGAGCAATGGGTTATGCCAACGACTTTAAAGGCAGAGCAGAAGAATACAAGAAGGTCGCCGATGAGGGCATGGAGAAAGAGGCCGAGGAAGCGAAAGAGAAGGAAAAGCTGGAGCGGGAAGAGGAACTGGAGAAAAAGAGGGAGGAGAAGAGAGAAGAAAGCAGGGAACAGATCAGCCGTCTGGAACATGCAGATACGGTGGAGCTGAGCGAGGAAGGGAAGGCATTCGTGCGTGAGAATCAGGATTCGGGTATCGATGATGTTTCCCTTCCGGCGACGAATCCCGCTGTTGCGAAGGAGCCTGTTCTTTATACGAGCGCGGGCACGGCGAAGCCGGCAGAGTCAAAGCCGACAGTGTCTGTTTCGGTATAAGGCCGGTCAGGAAATATAACATAAAAAGCGATAGAAGGTGGCAGCAAACGCTGTCATCTTTTTTGTTGTTCTGCTAAAGTACAGAATCTTTAAAGCGCAAAAAAGGTGGAAAATCTTTAAAAAGAGCAAGATTATATTTATTTATGCGGACAGACCTGCCTGCTATAATGCAGATAACAAAAGGAGGGAGACGAAATAGAAAAATGAAAAGAACAAAAAAACATACTAAAATTGATGGGCAGGGGTATCTCTTTATAGCGCCGTTATTTCTCTTTTTTCTTATATTTGTGGCGATTCCCGTGGTAGTAACGTTATTCTATTTAGGGTTTACCAGGTACAACATTATGAAGGATCCGCAATGGATCGGCCTGGATAATTTCATCAGGATCTTACAGGATCCTGCCATCCCGCAGATTGCCTGGAATGCCATCAGGCTGCCTCTGTATTTGGTTCCGGCGCATGTGATTTGCGGCCTGCTGCTGGCATATGGAGTCTACAGGATCAAGAACAAATATCTGAAATATTTCTGTCGGACAACAATTTATTTTCCGGCGATGACAACAACGGCGTCGGTCGCGCTGGCGTGGGGATTCCTGTTTAACAGAGATTTCGGCGTATTTAACTGGTTCCTGCAAAAGGCCGGCATAATCGATGAGGGGATTCCCTGGCTGAATTCCTCTCAGTATGCAATGATCGCCATGGTGATTTTCAGTATCTGGAAGTTTGCCGGACTGCACTTTTTGTATTATCTGATCGGTTTTGAGAATATACCGACGTCTTATTATGAAGCGGCCAGAATCGACGGTGCGAATGAATGGAGGCTTTTTTTCAAGATTGTGCTTCCGCTCTCAACACCCTCTATTTTCTATGTGCTGTTGACAACGCTGATCGGTACGATGCAGGCATTTGACGAGCCGTATTTCCTGACGCATGGCGGACCGGGAGATAATACCAGAACAGTTGCCATGTATATTTATGAGAAAGGATTCCAGTCATACGATATGGGATATGCGTCCAGCATAGCGGCAATATTATTTATAGCAGTCTTTATCCTGACGGCGGTACAGCTGAGCCTGCAGAAGAAATGGGTCAATTATGACTATGAATAGAGGAGGGGTATATGTTTAGAATAAAGAAATATTTTTGTACGGGATTACATTATTGCCTTATGTTGGTGATAGGAATTGTCATGCTAATGCCGATCGGATGGATGCTGGGGACTTCTATGCGTCAATCCAGGAATTCTTTTAAGCTGCCGCCCAGTTTTTGGCCTACGGAATGGAATCCGGATAATTTCAGACAGGTATTTACGGCGATTCCGATCGTGCGTTTTACCTTGAACAGCTTATTTGTCGCGGTGGTCTCCGTTGTGCTGATGGTCTTTTTGACGAGCCTGGCAGCGTACGGATTTACGAGGTTACGGTTTAAGGGAAAGAATGCTTTGTTTGTTCTCATGCTTGCCGGACTGATGATCCCGCAGCAGTCGATCAGTATCCCTGTTTTCCTGATTATAAAGAAATTCGGGCTGATCGATTCGCCATGGTCTTTGGTTGCAACATCGATCTATTATCCGCTGGGATTGTTTATGATGAGACAGTTTATGATGACAATCCCCAGAAGCTATGACGAGGCTGCAGTATGCGACGGGGCAGGCAGGTTACAGATCTATTTCAGAATAATTCTGCCCATGAGTAAAACGGCCATCATCGTAACGGCCGTCATGCATTTTATCAATGTATGGAATAATTTCTTCAACGCAATGATCTTCATCAACAGTACGGATAAGATGACTCTTCCGCTGGGCATTACACTGTTGAATACTACGAACGGGAACTCTAACATGCCGTTGATCACCGCGGCAGTACTATTGACGCTGATCCCGCCGCTGCTGATCTATCTGTTCGGACAGAAGTATCTGATTCAGGGGAACATGACGGCGGGCATTAAGGGGTAGAACAGATACATGGACATGGATGCATTCTTCTGCGCAGCAGGAGATGATCATACAACCATTCAAAGGAGGAAGAAAGAAATGAGAAGGAAAAGAATGAAAAAAGCGATTGCCGTTTCAACGACGCTTGCCCTGCTGACAGGGCTGGCAGGATGCGGTACGGCATCAGTGGAGGAAAGTCCGGCGCAGACATTTGAAAGCGGAGAAGAGACGGCAGAAGAGCCTGCGGAGGTGGAACCTGTCAGCGCAGGTAAGACTCTTAAGATAGCCGTATCCTCCTCTTCTATTTCAGAGAAAGAAGGCACTGCGCCTATGGAGGCCATGTTTGAGAAGTTCGAGGAGGAGAATGACTGCGATGTGGAGATTGTCGTTGTCGCACATGACGGATGGGCCGATTACATGACCAAGCTGCAGACCATGATTATTTCCGGCAATGGCCCGGACTTGTTCCAGAACCCGCACGAGGGTGGAAGAATGGCCAATTCGCTTGGGCTTAGCCAGCCTCTCAACGACTATATGGATGCTCATCCGGAGGCATGGGAGGAATATACCGCCAATACGATCAATGTTTTGCAGAAGGCGCGTGAGGTGGACGGAAAGATCTACGGGCTGCCCTGCTTCTACCAGACGACGTACATGTGGCTGAATATGGACCGCCTGGAAGCGGCGGGTCTGGATGTGCCGGATGTGGACTGGACCTGGGATGAGTTCGAACATTACCTTGAGGTTCTGTCTCAGCCGGATGCAGACGGCAACAAGCAGTATGCGTGGGCGATTCCGGACTACTATTTCGTATATAACCAGTGGCTGTATTCTTTCGGGACGGGGTATATGGATGACGAGTATAAGGAAGTAACGTTTGACAGTGAGGCATCTATAGAGCTGATGGAGGTCTGCTATGAGGCGGTCAAAAACGGGATCGCGCCGATGCCCGATAAGAACTACGATTATCAGCAGCAGCTTGTGGACGGACATGTTGCCATGACAACCGCAGGCAGGTGGATGGTGAATTACTGTAACAACAATGATCTGGACAATGTGGCAGTAGTCCGTGTTCCGCAGAAGTACTCAAGCAGGCAGGAATATGCGATCGGTAATTTCGAGGTGTGCAGCAGTACGGACAATTACGATCTGGCGGCGGCGTGCTGCTTCTATACGGCCGGTAAAGACTGGGTAGAGAAATATTCCAACGATACGGCAAATATACCTGCATGTAAAGGCGTCAATCTGACGGATCCGCTAACAGATAAAGGGTATACGAATATGGAATTATTCAGTGATCTGCCGGATAACTCCTATCCTATGCAGAACCCGTCAAGCTTCACGGAACTCAGTAATATTTTCGACCGCACGTTTACCTCGGTGATGGCGGGAGAAGTGACACCGGAAGAGGGATGTAAGAATGCGGCCGAGGAAATGAGGGCGGCTGTCGCTGCCAATCCGGATTAATCGGAATCGCCGGGTATGGAAAAGGTGATCAGGGTGCCTTGACCGACCACGCTCTCTATATTCAGACTGTATGCATTACCATAGTGGTAGTGTATACGGTTCTGAATATTGACAAGCGCGATAGAGTCAGAACCGGCAGTTTCATTGGTGCCTGGCAAGTGCGCCAGTTTGTCGGGTGAGATACCGTTTCCGTTATCTTCTATGGAGAATTGGATGGTATCCCGGATCTTTACGGCGCTGATCTTAAGGCAGCATTCATGATCAACATGGGTAAAGGCATGTTGAAATGCGTTTTCCACGATCGGCTGCAACAGAAACCGCAGAATCTTATGGTTCTTGATAGCGTCAGGAATCTGGAAGAAGATCTGCACTTCACTGATCATGCGCAGATTCATAATCCGGCAGTAGTTGGTGATAAATGTGATCTCTTCCGCTATGGATATATAATAGTTGGTGCTCTTCATGCAGTATGCCAGAATATCGGAGAAGGAACCGATGGCGTCAGCGAGCGCATCAGCCTGCTGCATGGAAGCCATCCATTTCAGTCTGCTGAGTGTATTATAGATAAAGTGCGGCGTGATCTGATTCTGCAGGGAGTGGATCTGCAGTTTGCGCTTTTCGTCTTCCTCTTTATAGATACGATGTATCAGAGCATTGATGTTATCGAGCATCTGCTGAATCATCTCATTGACTTCCCCTATTTCGCCGGTGCCTGTCTCGAATCGAACGTTCAGATCGCCATTGGAAACAGACTGCAGATTGTTCTTCATATGAGTGATCGATTTTGTAAAGGAAGAGATGATGATACATAAAGTGATCGTAATGATCAACAGGAGAATGATCATGCTGATGACCACAAGCTGGAGGACTTCATTCTTGTAACCGAGAAGATCGTTTTTGGGCGCAATGGACAGTACTTTCCAATCAGTTCCCTGGATCGACTGGGTTATCGTATAAACGTTGGAAGAATCCGTATAAGAGGCAGACCTGTCTGAGCGGAGATAGTCTCCGACAGGAAAATGTTCCGTAATAGGGCTGCCGATCAGTTCTTCTTTGCTGCAATAAACTATAGACTGGCTGCCGTCGATCAGATAGCAGTCTCCGGCCGATTTTGCGTAGCTGTTTTCGCATAATGTTTTGAAGGTGGAGGTCTTGATATTGATATAGAAAGCGCCGTACAGCTGCTTCTTTTTGGAGACATTGTTGTTAAATCCGGAAGCATAGGTGACCGTATAGTCCTCGTGTGGCTGTACCAGCAGATAATTTTCGTGAAGATCGCTTATATAAATATCGGAGGAAGCATTTTCCAGCATTTCAAAATCGGAGTCATGTTGATGGAAGTCATAGTAACTGTCTTTGTTCAGAATATAGGTATTGCTGATTCCGGTATAGCTGTCATCGGAGGAATCATAGATAATACATGACTCAATATCCGTATTCGATAACATGACTTCCCGAAAGAGAAACATCTGGATCGCATAGGCGTCTTTGGATTTTTCGGAATACGGATATATGTTATAGTCTTTTTTCAGGAGAGATTTGATTTCTATGGTATTTTGCGGTTTCTGTGAAATTTTGTGAATGGTGTGGAAGAACTGTTCGATAGAATTTTTTACCTGCAGGGAGTTCTTGAGCTCCGTATCGAGGGCTATTTCTTCGAGTGAACGGAATGCATAGTTATATAGATAAAAGATCTCGAAAGTGCTCACGATGGTTATAATCAGGAGCACAGGGCAGAGTATGCGGAAACGTATGGTGTTGCTCATATTGGCACCTCCATGTCAGCATTGACACAGGTTCCCATGCCTGCCAGCCGACGGATTCACGTTAATTAATGTTAGAGTATCAAAAAGGAGGGACTTTTTCAATGAGTGAAAATAAAATAAAGATAATTTTGGATACGGATATCGGGACAGATATTGATGACGCGCTGGCGCTTGCTTATTTACTGCAGCAGCCGCGCTGTGAACTTATGGGGATTACGACACTTACCGGACAGGCAAGGGAGCGAGCGATGCTGGCAAGCGTTATATGCCATGCGGCAGGCAGGGACGACATTCCCATTTACCCGGGAATTGAAGAATGCATGTATATTGCGCAGAAGGAGAAATATGCGCCGCAGGCCGGCGTGCTGGGGCGGTGGAAGCATACGGAGTCTTTTCCGGAGGGGGAAGCGCTGCAGTTTATGAGGAGGACGATTCGTGACAATCCGGGAGAAGTTATTCTGCTTGGCATTTCTCCGATGAGTAACATAGCGAGATTATTCCTTATGGATCCGGAACTTCCGTCTCTGTTGAAGGGGCTGTATCTGATGTGCGGCAAGTTCAGTGAATACGAATTCAAAAACTGGTATAATCCACAGGATCAGGGAGACGGAGAGTTGACAGCATTTGAGCCGCGCAACCTGAAATCGTTTATGGCCGGCGGCTCTCTGGAAATGAATGCGTTGATCGATCCTTATGCCACTGCGGTCGTCTACCGGCAATCCTGTCCGGTACACAGATCGATCGGAGTCGATATGACACATCGAGTGACGATGCCGATGAAGGAATTCCAGGAAGCGTGCTCACAGCATGAGCTGTTAAGGCCGGTTCTGGATATGGCCGGTATATGGTTTCAGTCAAAGGCGGAAGTATGCTTTCACGATCCGCTGGCTACGGTGTGCATCTTTAATGAGAGGGTTTGTGAATTTGAGAGGGGAAATGTGGATATAGAATTGATGAGTGATCGTTTATTGGGGTATACTTTTTTTGAAAAATCCCCGTCCGGAAAGCATGAGGTTGCCGCCAGTGTGAATACCGTGGAATTTTTTAAAGAATATTTTTCTGTGTTCCGATAGAAACTGTAGGGAGAATCTGATAGGCCTGGATTCGCAGATAGAGCAGGGATAAGAGATGTTATGAGAAATATTAAGATCACTGTAATGATCGCAGAAGATGAACTGTTAGTCAGATTGGGATTAAAGACAAGCATCGATTGGGAGAAAAACGGATTCAGTCTGATCGGTGAATGTGAGAACGGGATTGATACCTTAAATAAACTACGTCAGTACAGGCCAAACATATTATTGCTCGATGTAAAAATGCCGGGACTTACGGGACTGGATGTGCTAGAATATATTCAAAAAGAGGAAATGGACACCAAAGTGATCGTGATCACGGGGCTGGACGATTTTGATACGGTGAGGGCGGCATTGAAACTGGGGGCGTTGGATTATATTCATAAACCGCGCCTGGGTTCCGGTGAATTGATCGAAGTGCTCTCCAAGGCCAAGAAGGAGGTGATGGAACAAAGATGCAGCCAGATGATCGCAGAAGATCAGCCGGAGATAGAATTTTTGAAGCATCTGATTCCTGACGGAGAAGCCGGGTATTCGCCAATCCGGCAGGCAGAGCTGCTTCGGGACAGGAAGTACTGCTTTCTCTACCTTTCCCTGATCGGTATCTACGGTAAGAGAAAGAACAACAGCAGCTATGATGTACACAAAACATTCCGCTATGCGGAGAATTTGATCACCGAGTTTTGCGCACAAAAAGAGAATGTGTGGAATATTACCATCAAGGACAATCGGATTCTGGTGTTGTTGACGGAAGACAGATATCGGACGGATGACGTTTTGGAGAAAAAGGCGGTTTCGATCAGTCATTCCATGAACACTGTTTTGAAAAGATTTATTGATGTCGGCATAAGAGCGGGGATCAGTCCTGTGACGATGGATGCAGCGGAGGCGGCTGCTTTATGCGGGAAAGCGCACGAGGCGTGGGAGAGCACCTTTTTTCTTGATGAGAGGATCATGGCCTTTGGGCAGATTCCACGGGCGGATCAGGAAGCGGCCGAGCAGAATCAGGTTTTGATCAAAGAGCTGCAGTTAAACGATTCTCTGGCAAGGTTGAATATTCATGTTAATCATTTTTGTGAATGGTGTGATCTGCTGCAGCGTTATTTTATGATCAACCAGCGTCAGCTTATGTATCATATTCAGAGTTTTCTATACAAAATACTGATGCAGGATATTCTGTTGTGTGAAAAGTGGCTGGATGAATTCAACAGCTGTGAATCGATCAGGGAATTGAAAGAGGCGTACCGGAAGCAGCTTGGGGAGTACATGGCCGGTCACAGGCGGTATAGCCATACGGTGGAGATGATTATCCGGTTTATCGAAGATAATTATCAGAAGCAGATATCACTTTCGATCCTGTCGAAGCATTGTAATCTCAATGAGCATTATATCAGCCGCGTTTTTAAAGAAGAGACAGGAGAGAATTACCTGGCATATCTGAATAAAGTGCGGATCAATGAGGCGAAAAAGCTATTGGGTGATACAAATCTGAAAATATATGAGATAGCGGAAGCAACGGGATTCTCCAGTCATGTCAATTTTAATTATGTTTTTAACAGAATCGAAGGGATATCGCCGAGCGCGTATCGGGACAAAATAGTCTATGAAGAAAAATGAGGGGGTAGTGCATATGCAGCACGGAATTTATTATGCTTATTGGGAACATGAATGGGCAGGGGATTATAAACATTATATTCGTAAGGTGTCAGAACTGGGATTTGACATATTGGAGATAGCGGCCGGGCCGCTGCCCGAGTATTCCAGGACAGATCTTGAGGAGCTTGGGAAGTGTGCGGCGGATGCCGGCGTCCGTCTGACTGTGGGGTATGGCCCTTCTCCTGACCATAATGTGGGATCGGAGGATCCGGCGGTCAGGAAGAATGCGCTACGGTTCTATGAGGATCTGTTTGAACGGATGCAGCTGATCAATGCCACTTTGATCGGCGGAGCGCTATATTCCTGCTGGCCGATAGATTACTCCGTCGAACCCGACAAGGCAAGGGATTGGGATAACAGCGTTAGAGGGGTGGCGCAGCTGGGAAAGATCGCGAGACAGTATGGCATAGAGGTTCTGGGTATGGAGTGCATCAACAGATTCGAGAATCATCTGTTGAATACGGCGCAGGAGGGCGTTGCGTTCGTAAAGGCAGTGCAGCAGCTGGAGCCGGAGGCTTCCAATGTAAAAGTGATGCTCGATACGTTCCATATGAATATTGAGGAAGAGAGCATCGGAAGTGCGATCAGGGCAGCCGGCAGCCTGTTGGGACATTTTCATACCGGAGAATGCAACAGGATGGTTCCGGGACAGGGGCATATGCCCTGGCGTGAGATCGGCGATGCCTTAAGGGATATTCAGTATAACGGAGCGGTCGTTATGGAGCCTTTTGTTATGCCCGGCGGCCAGGTAGGCAGAGACATCAGGGTGTGGAGAAAGCTGCGGGATGATATTTCGGAGGAGGCCCTTGATCAGGATGCGAAAGCAGCATTGGTTTTCCAACGGTATATGCTCAGGTAAAGAATTTTGTTATAAGGAAGTGTTTTCGATTGAGGCGGTATGGACCCGGTAGTAAGGGCTGTGCCGTCTTTTTGAACGCCTATGCGACTTATTGTTTCGATTGCTGTTAAAAAGTGTCTTGAAAATGATTTTTAATAGACTTATCCTTTATCTAAGGATATCCTTAGAACACTTAAAGGAGAAAAAATATGATTCAGGGAAAAACGGAAACGTTTGAAGAGATGGTAATGCGTGATTATGGAAATATTACAGGCATCGTTGTATTAAAGAATGGTGAGACGTTATACGAAAATTACTTTAATAAATGCACTGCCAATAGTCGAATTCATGTCTATTCAGTAACGAAAAGCATTGTTTCCATCTTGATGGGAATTGCCATGGACAAAGGCTGCATCAAAAATCTCGACCAAAAAGTATTGGATTTTTTTCCGGAATATAAAATCAAAAAGAGAGAGAAAACAATACAAACTATTACACTGAGGAATTTATTAACAATGACCGCACCATATAAATATAAATTGAATCCCTACATTAAATATTTTACAAGCGATGACTGGGTGAAATTTTCACTTGATTTATTGGGCGGTAAGGGAGCGGTTGGCAGGTTTAGATATGCTCCCTTGATTGGTCCGGATATTATATCCGGTATTCTTGGTAAAGTAACGGGGCAATCTGTAATTGATTTTGCGCGAGAAAATCTGTTTGGCCCACTGGGAATTATTGTTGAAAAGAATATTATTTTTCATAGTAAAGAGGAACAGCTTGCTTTTAATAAAGCTACCAATATTAGCGGCTGGGTGGCTGATCCTATGGGCGTAAATACAGCAGGCTGGGGACTGACGCTTTCTCCCATAGATATGGCGAAAATAGGGCAATTATATTTAAACAATGGAATATGGAATCATAAACAGATTATATCGGCAAGGTGGATAGAAGAAAGCACGAGGGAGCACAGTCGATGGGAAGCGCAGGGTCTGTCGTATGGATATTTGTGGTGGATTAATGAAGATGGCTTCGCAGCTATGGGAGATGGAGGAAATATCATTTATGTCAATACGAAAAGAAACATGGTGATTTCAATCGCTTCTTTGTTTAGGCCAAAAGTCAAGGATAGAATGGAACTTATCCGAGAGTATATCGAACCGCTGTTTGATGATTCGGTATAATGAATTCAAATATCTGTCTTAGACTTCATCCATAAGCTATAATAAGATTGAAGCGTTTCTGTTTTAAGGATATAATAATAGAAATAAAAATTAACCGACAGACCGGCAGAATAGGCAGCAGGGTATGTACGATCATTGACGTAGATGAGCGGTTCAGGAAAGTGAAAGTGCACAATTATACAAAGGATTATATCGCAAGGGCATTTGGGAAAGAGGAAAATCCGGATTTTGAGGCATATGAGGCGTTTCTGGAATCCAGATGCTTTCCGAGGAGCAGGGAATCTGGTATAAGGCTGATTATACCGGATATGAGGGCCTGGCCGAGTATGTTATCTCCGGATTGTTTGTATACAGCAGCCTGGGTGGGAAGGAATATGTATCTTATCAGACGGAAGAGATCGTCTATGGGCATAACCGGTATCTGGGCTGCAAAAGCACGAATTTTCTGCCGGAAGGATGGAAGCTGTGAATAATACGGATGAGAGATTTGAACAGGATATACTGATGGAGGAAAGTACGGTATGCCGATCGGAGTCATTACGAATGCGCTGGTAGTAGCTGTCGGAGGGATCGTGGGCGCGCTGGCCGGGGATAAGATAAGCAATGCTTTCAAGGAAAATCTGAATACGGTATTTGGGGCCTGTGCCATGGCAATGGGCATCAGTTCGATCGTACTGATGGAAAATATGCCGGCGGTGGTTTTTTCGGTCATCGTGGGAACTTCGATCGGGCTGGCCATGCATTTGGGACAGCGGATCGACAGGGCCGGGCTGATGATGCAGAAGGGGATCAGCCGTGCGCTTTCCGGACTGCAGAGAGCAGGGAAAGAACAGCAGGAACTGGCGGGCAAAATAAGTGCGGCAGGCTCAGCAGACAATAGTGCAGTGCTGGTGACGGCATTGGTGTTGTTCTGTGCCAGCGGTACCGGCATCTATGGTTCCATCGTAGCGGGTATGACGGGCGACCACTCTATCTTACTGGCGAAATCGATCCTGGATTTTGCCACGGCGCTGATCTTTGCCTGTTCGCTGGGGATTGTTGTTTCACTGATTGCAGTGCCGCAGTTTCTCATTTTCATGGCGCTTTATCTGCTGGCGGGGATGATTTATCCGCTGTGCACACCGGCTATGATTAACGACTTCAAGGCCAGCGGAGGCATTCTTCTGCTTGCGACAGGATTCCGTATGATCAAAGTCAAAGAATTTCCTGTGGCGGATATGATCCCGGCCATGGTGCTGGCGATGCCGGTAAGTTATCTGTGGACAAATTATATCTTGCCGCTTATGGGGTAAGAATGATAAAGAAAGGTTCTTATATGCTGAAACTGATCAAAATCGCTGTCGGGAGTGTGGCGTCCATTTTTCTGGCCGATGTGCTGGGACTTGGTTACAGCACCGCCGCCGGCATCATAACGCTTCTGACGATACAGGATACCTCACGGGAGACCATCACGATCTCTGTCAAAAGAATCTTCGCGTTCCTGCTGGCGACTTTGATTGCCTATACGGTATTTCATATTGCCGGATATCATGTGTTTGCATATGGCATATTCCTGTTTTTGTTTGTTGCCGGCTGTATATTGATGCGGATGGGGGATGCAGTCTCTATCAATGCGGTCTTAGCGACGCATTATCTGCTGGAGAAGGACATGTCTCTTCCGTTAATCGGAAATGAGGCGCTGCTCCTGCTGATCGGCGCCGGGATCGGCACGCTTCTGAATCTGTATATGCCGGGAAAAGGCAGGGAGATCCGGGCCATGCAGCATACGCTGGAGGAAGATCTGCGTAAGGTGTTGATGCGGATGGCGGAATATATTACAAAAGAGGACCGGTCGGATTATACAGGGGCCTGTTTTGACAAACTGCAGGAAGATATTGCCGCCGGTAAAAAACAGGCGTATGCTTATATGAATAATACCTTTTTCCAGGAATCGAAGTATTTTATCACGTATATGAATATGCGGGAACAGCAGACGGTCGTCTTGCGGGATATTTATAAGAAGATCATCCACATCCGATTTCTCCTGCCGCAGACGGAACGGGTGTCGGGATTGCTCTATGAGACGGCGGTTTCTTTCGGGGAATCCAACAATGCCAGAGAACTGCTTGCAAAGCTGACCGAAGTGCTGGGGCAGATGAGGGATTCACCGTTGCCTGCGACACGGGAGGAGTTCGAGGACCGGGCGGTGTTGTATGGTATACTGATGGATCTGGAGTATTTTCTGCAGTTGAAGAAGGAGTTTGCGGATACGCTGACACAGGAGCAGGTGATGCGGTATTGGGGAACGGAGCGGAGCCGGAAAAGAAGCGTATGAGTTCAGAGAAAATTCTATCGTAGTTACCATACCATTCCGGTGGGTGATAAAGTGGGTGATAAAAATTTCCACTTGACACAGACACAGGTATCAATTCTGATGGAAATATAGAAAGTATATCAAGAGATAAGGGGGCATCAAAATGACACTACAGGAAAAATTGTGCAGCACAATGGAAAAAGCAGTGGAGAACTGCGAGGTGGCAGGAGTCAATCTGCTGGTGGAACAGGACGGACAGGAATTGTGCTACTGTCAGGCAGGTATGGCGGACCGGGAAGGGAATAGACCCATGAGCAGGGATACGATCTTCCGGCTTTACTCACAGAGCAAGCCTGTCACGGCAGCGGCGGCGATGATACTGATGGAGCGTGGAGAGCTGGATCTGAGCCAGCCGGTATCCGATTTCCTGCCGGCTTTTGAGGAGCAGTTCTATGTGGCGGACGAGAACAGCATCGGAGATGCTGCGGCCGGTGGGAAAGCTGGAAAAGAGGCGCCGGCAGTGGATCAGGCAGCGATGAACGGTGATAATGGGGCAGAAGGCACGGCGTCGGAATACAGAAAGCCTGTCCTGCAGCCCATGCGGGTATTCGATCTTCTGCGTATGACCTCCGGCCTGGCCTATCCGGATGAGGTGACGGTGTCCGGACGGCAGACGGCGGCAGTGTTTGAGGAGATGGACAGACGGCTTTTCACGAAGGATGCGATGACGACAAGAGAGGTGGCCGATGCATTGGCCGGCTGTACGCTGGCTTTCGAGCCGGGCAGTTCCTGGCGGTACGGTACTTCGGCAGATGTGCTGGGCGCAGTGGTGGAAGTAATTTCGGGGATGCGCTTTGGAGAGTTTCTGGAGAAAGAGCTTTTCGGGCCGCTTGGCATGAAGGATACGGCCTTCTGGGTGCCCGAGGAGAAGCAGGGACGTCTGGCAGTAACCTATGAGACGGTCAAAGGGCCGGAAGGAGCCTCTCTGATCCGCTATGAGGGTAACCACCTGGCGATCTGTAACGGAATGGAGAAGCCTCCTGCATTTGAATCCGGCGGTGCGGGCCTGGCATCTACACTGGATGACTATATGCGCTTTGCAAAGATGCTCAGGCAGGGCGGTATACTGGACGGAGTGCGGATTCTGCAGCCTGCCACAGTGCGCTATATGATAGGAGCGGAGCTTCTGGAACATCAGCAGAAAGCATTCGAGAAGTGGATCGGGCTGGATGGGTTCAGCTATGGTAACCTGATGCGGGTTTGCAAGAATACGGGACAAACGGTATTTCCGGCAGGTAAAGGAGAGTACGGCTGGGATGGCTGGCTGGGTGTTTATTTCGTCAATTTCCCGGAAGAGAAGCTGACGATCCTGATGGGGACACAGAAGAAGGACAGCGGGACATTTGCGTTGACGAGAAAGCTGCGCAACCTGGTGCTTACGGAATTGTTATAAGTTAAAGATAATGGGCAGACATGTGATGCGGCCGGCAGCAGGAAGCGGCATATGGATCACAGGAAGCGAAAAGTATTAAAAATGCAGCATGTAACTTGAGAGTACTTGTGTTAAAGAACGGTATGGAGATGCAGGTACGATTTTGGATCGTAGGAATCAAATGACATGGAAAAGGAGATGCAATATGGGAATTATTGAGAAAATGCGGCTGGACGGCAAAAAGGGATTCGTGACGGGAGGAGCCAGAGGCATCGGAAAAAGCACGGCTACAGCTTTTGCAGAAGCAGGGGCGGACGTTGCGATCGTAGATATCGATCTTGACGAGGCGAAGAAGACAGCGGAAGAACTGGCGGAAAAGACCGGCAGGAAAGTGATCGCGCTCGGATGTGACTGTACCGATCCGGGGCAGGTTGACGACATGGTAGAGCAGGTTGTGGCAAAGCTTGGCGGCCTTGATTTCTGCCACAATAATGCCGGCATCTGCATCAATGCACCGGCCGAGGAGATGACGTATGAGCAGTGGAGCAAGGTGATCAATATTAACCTGAACGGGATCTTCTTAACTGACATAGCGGCGGGCAAATATATGTTGGCGCATGGCGGCGGCTCCATCATCAATACGGCTTCCATGTCGGCGCATATTGTCAACGTTCCCCAGCCACAGTGCGCATATAATGCGTCCAAGGCTGCCGTGATCCAGCTTACGAAATCACTGGCGATCGAGTGGGCGAAGCGCGGCGTGCGTGTAAACAGCATCAGTCCTGGCTATATCGGCACGGAATTGACTTTGAATTCCCCTACTTTAGTCCCACTGATCGAGAAATGGAATCATATGGCGCCGCTTGGAAGAATGGGAACGCCGGAGGAGCTGCAGTCAATCTGCGTTTACCTTGCAGGTGACACCAGTACTTTTACAACGGGTTCGGATTTTGTTATTGACGGCGCATTTACCTGTTTTTAAGTAACAGGGTATTCTCATACCGGCGTCACACAGGAGAAGCGCTTCACAAGCCTGGCCGCGATCTCCACTTTAGACGTATGCACTACTTTGGAATCGATCTGTTCGACCAACAGCTTGGCGGCGGTCTTGCCGATATAGAGCCGGGGCACATCCATGGTGGTCAGCGACGGTTCGATGATCCTGCCCTCGGAGATATTGTCGAAGCCGATGAAGGAGATATCCTCGGGAATCCGGTAACCGCGGAGCATAAGCGCCTTCATGGCGCCGATGGCGATGATATCGTTGTCGGCGAAATAGCATTTGGCAAGAGGATCTTTGCGGTCGATGATCTCCAGCATATCGGCCATGGCGGCCTCGATGGACGGGGAAAGCTTATGGATAACGGAACGGGATGGAGACATCCCGTTCTCTTTGATTGCCTTAAAATATCCTTCCTGTCGTTCGATAAAGTTGGGGATCAGATAGCTGGACTGCAGATAGCCGGGCTGAACTCTGGTGCCGGCGATCAGATAGTTGGTGGCGATATAGGCACCCTGCGCGTTATTAATCAGCACGCTGGTGCAGTCGAGGCCGTCAAAGTAGCTGTCGAGCAGGATCAGCGGATATCCGAGAGACAAAAACTGCCGGCATACATCCTGCCGGATCTCCGTGCCGATCAGGATGATCCCTTTACAGTCGGAGAGGCGAAGATCGGAGAAACAGTCTTCCAGCACGTCAACTTTCTCGTAGAATTGCATCATCTTTACCGTAAAGTGTTCTTTCTGGCATTCGCTTTTGATCCCGTCGTACAACTCATTGAATATAGGAGAGTAAGAAAGGATGGCATTATGCGTCCTGTAAAAGATGATATAGATAGAACCGCTATGGCTGGAATCGTGCTTAACTTTAGTAAAGTCGTATCCGTATTCTTCGGCGGCTTTGATGATCCGGGCGCGGGTCTCGGTGCTGACGCCTGCTTTATTATTAAGTGCCATGGAAACGGCGGTGGCGGATAACCCCAGTTTCTGTGCTAATTCTTTGGCTGTGACGGACATGTTGCGGCCTCCTTGTCTGATTTCATCTCAGATTCTTTGTCGTGTTAAAAAGAGGATCCTCTTTTTGCTATCCCATCATAAGTTTAGTAGAAAAACTAAATATTTGCAATAAATAAAGTAAAAATAAAGCAAAATACACTTTACTATTTATTGAAATAAAGCTGTATCTGCCATACTCTTATTTTATCAAGAAGAGGAAAGGCAGAGGCTGATGCAGTAAGCATATGCAGAACGCCTCGGAATGGAGGACGATATGGCAAAGATCAGACTTGGGTTTGCTCCGACCAGACGGAGTATCTTCAGTGCACCGGCGGCAGTAGAATATGCCGATTACACGAGAGAGAAGCTTAGAAAAATGGGGGTTGATTTCGTAGATATCGACGATATTGCGGAGGACGGCCTGCTGCATGACGAGAGCGACAGGATCAGGATCGAAGAGAAATTTAAGAAGGAAAAAGTGGACGGCCTTTTCTTCCCGCACGGTAATTTCGGCACGGAATACGAGGTGGCAAGACTGGCGAAGAACTTGAATCTTCCGGTGCTGTTGTGGGGTCCCAGGGACGAATGCCCGGATGAAAAGGGAATCCGTCTGCGTGACAGCCAGTGCGGTATTTTTGCGACCGGTAAGGTCTTGAGGAGATTCCGGGTGCCCTTTACCTATCTGACAAACTGTAACCTGGAGGATCCGGAGTTTGCAGAGGGTATTAACCGTTTCCTGGCAGTTTGTAATGTGGTAAAGACATTCAGAGGCATTCGTATCCTGCAGATCGGGCCGCGACCTTTTGACTTCTGGTCTACCATGTGTAACGAGGGCGAGCTTCTGGAGAAATTCAATATCCAGCTGGCGCCGATTCCCATGCCTGAACTGACGGCAGAAATGAAGAAGGTGAAGGAAGAGGGCACGAAGGCGGCCGAGGTAGTGGCTTACTGCAGAGAGCATTTCAATATAGCCATTAAAGAGGAAGAGCTGTTGAATGTGGCCGCCCTGAAGGTGGCGATCCGGAATCTGGCGGATCGGTACGGATGTTCGGCAGGTGCGATTCAGTGCTGGAATGCGCTGCAGGGTGAGATCGGCATTATGCCTTGTGCGGCTAACGCCCTGTTGAATGAAGAGGGCTTCCCGGTAGTATGCGAGACGGATATCCACGGTGCGATCACGGCGCTGATGGTGGAAGCAGCCGGTATGGACGAGAGCAGGGGATTCTTCGCAGACTGGACCGTCCGCCATCCGTTCAACGACAACGGCGAACTGCTGCAGCATTGCGGACCGTGGCCGCTCAGCTGTGCTTCCTGCAAGCCGACCATCGGTTATCCGCTGGCATTTTCCCATCCGGGCGCTGTGGAGGCAGAGGCGAAGCACGGCGATCTGACGCTGGCACGTTTTGACGGCGACAACGGAGAGTACTCCCTGCTGTTGGGGAATGCGAAGGGGATCGAAGGGCCGTACACGAAGGGAACGTACCTTTGGATCGAAGTGGAGAACTGGCCGAGACTGGAAGCGAAGATCGTGGAAGGACCTTATATCCATCATTGTGTCGGCATTCATCAGGATGTGGTGCCGGTACTGTATGAGGCATGTAAGTATATCGGCGTGAAACCGGATCTGTACGACGATGTGGAACAGCAGGTGATCGATACGATCCATGGCGTTAAGAGGAGGTAAAGAATGAAGAAACAAGAATTTGATGCAAAAGCGTTAACAGTCAGATCACTTGAACTTCGTAAGGTGGTGCTGGATATGATCATGAAGTCCGGCGGCGGCCATATCGGCGGTGACTTTTCCGTTATGGATACGCTGGTGACGCTGTATTTTGACCAGATGAATGTAAGCCCGGAGAATCAGGATGATCCGGATCGTGATTACTTTATCATGAGTAAAGGGCATTCCGTGGAAAGCTATTATGCGGTGCTGGCGGCAAAGGGATTCTTCGAGACGGAGACGGTGGTCAACGAGTTTTCGCAGTTCGGCTCCAGGTTCATCGGCCATCCGAATAATGAGCTGCCGGGAATCGAGATGAACTCAGGTTCTCTTGGACACGGCCTGCCGGTGAGCGTGGGTATGGCGCTGGCGTGCCGGAAGGAGAACAGGGCAAGCCGCGTCTATACGGTGATGGGCGACGGCGAAGTGGCGGAAGGTTCCGTGTGGGAAGGCTTTATGGCGGCCGGACATTATAAGCTGGCTAATCTGTGTGCGGTGGTGGACAGGAATCGTCTGCAGATCTCCGGCACCACGGAGCAGGTGATGACACATGAGAATCTGCACGCGCAGATCGAGAGCTTCGGCTGGAACGTGATCGAGACGGACGGAAACGACATCGCGAAGCTGCATGAGGCCTTTGAGCAGGCGAAGACAGTGACGGATCGGCCGACCTGCATTATCGCGAATACGATCAAGGGCTACGGCGGCGGTGAGATCATGGAGAATAAGGCCGCTTGGCATCACCATGTACCGAATCAGGAAGAGTATGATCAGATCGTAAAAGCATTAGAGGCGAAGAAGGAGGGCGTACTTCATGAATAAGATTCCAAACAGGCAGGCAATCTGCGAGACACTTATGGCACATGCCAAAGAAGACAGACATATTTACGCTTTGTGCTCCGACTCCAGAGGTTCGGCTTCTATGACTCCCTTCTTCAATGCTTTTCCGGAGCAGTCCATCGAGGTGGGCATCGCGGAGCAGAATCTGGTGAGTATCGCGGCCGGTATGGCGCATTGCGGGGAGAAACCTTACTGCTTTTCTCCGGCATGCTTTATTTCCACGAGGAGTTATGAGCAGGCCAAGGTGGACGTGGCGTATTCCAACACCAATGTAAAGCTGATCGGCATCAGCGGCGGCATCAGCTACGGGGAACTGGGCATGAGCCATCATTCGGCACAGGATATCGCGGCTATGTCTGCGATCCCCAATATGAGAGTATATCTGCCCAGCGACAGATTCCAGACGGCGAAGCTGATCGAGAGCCTGCTGCAGGATGAGAAGCCGGCGTATGTGAGAGTGGGGCGCAATCCGGTGGAGGATATCTACAGTGAGACGGACTGTCCGTTCGAGATGGATCGGGCTACCATACACGGGAATCTGGAGGCGGAGAACGACGTGGCGATCATTGCCTGCGGCGAGATGGTGCGCCCGGCTCTGGAAGCGGCGAAGATCCTGCAGGAGAAAGGCATTAAGGCTGTGGTGGCGGATATGTACTGCGTGAAGCCGCTGGATCAGGAGACGGTGGTAAAAGCGGCGAAGAGCGCGAAGCTGGTGATCACGGTGGAGGAACATGCTCCTTATGGCGGCATGGGAAGCGCCGTTGCGGTGACGGTGGGTGCGAACTGTCCGAAGAAGGTAATTACCATGGCGCTGCCCGACGATCATGTGATCACGGGAAAATCCGCTGCGGTGTTTGACTATTATGGTTTGAACGGAGAAGGGATTGCGAAGAAGGCGGTAGAGGAACTTAAGTAAGAGCGGGCCGAGGAGAAGAATTATGGGGAATAAATATTTGATCAGTGTCGATCAGAGCACGCAGGGGACGAAGGCACTGCTTTTCAGTGAAAAAGGAGAGCTGTGCGCGCGTGCGGATCTTGCGCACAGGCAGATCGTCAACGAGCAGGGGTGGGTTTCCCACGACGGTGAGGAAATCTATCAAAATACGATGCAGGTGATCAGGAATGTGCTGGAGCGGGAACGGGTCAGCCCGGAGGATGTGGCGGGGATCGGTATCAGCAACCAGCGGGAGACGGCTATCATGTGGGATCGGGAGACGGGACAGCCTCTCGATCACGCGGTCGTGTGGCAGTGCGCACGGGCAGCTGAGATCTGTGAGCGCAAAGAGATACAGGAGATGGCGGAACAGGTCCGGTTGAGAACAGGTCTTAAGCTGTCACCGTATTTTACGGCGGCTAAGATCTGCTGGCTGCTGGAAAATGCGGCGGGAGCCGGGGAGAAGGCGAAGCGGCATAAGGTATGCCATGGGACGATGGATTCTTATCTGGTCTACAGGATGACGAAGGGCGAGGTCTATGCGACGGATTATTCCAATGCTTCGCGGACGCAGCTTTTTAACATCTTCACATTAAAATGGGATGAGGAAATCTGTAGGGCGTTCGGTATTGATGTGGACAATCTGCCGGAGGTCAGGGATTCCAACAGCTGTTTCGGCTATACGGACTGCGAAGGGCTTTTTGCACGGCCGGTGCCGATTCATGCGGTGATGGGAGATTCCCATGCGGCGCTTTTCGGCCAGAATTGCCGGAGCGACGGCAAGACGAAGGTGACTTACGGGACGGGATCTTCTATTATGATGAATATCGGCTGTGAACCTATTCTGAGCAGGAACGGGCTGGTGACGTCGCTGGCCTGGGGACTGAACGGCAGGGCGGAATACGTGCTGGAAGGGAATCTGAACTATACGGGAGCAGTCATTTCCTGGTTAAAAGATGATGTGAAGCTGATCGGGAGCGCGGCCGAGACGGAAGCGCTGGCGTATGAAGCGGGTAAGGATGATGGGCTGTATCTGGTGCCGGCGTTTACCGGGCTGGGGGCGCCTTATTGGGACAGCAGCGCCAGAGCGGCTATGATCGGCATGGACAGGACGACGGGTAAGGCCGAACTGACGCGGGCGGCATTGGAAAGTATCGCTTATCAGATCACCGATATTGTCCGGGCGATGGAGAAAGACTCGCAGAAGCGGATCGAGGTTTTGCGGGTGGACGGCGGCCCCACGAAGAACCGGTATCTGATGCAGTTCCAGAGCGATATCGCGGGCAGCGAGGTTGCGATCTCGACGATTGAAGAATTGTCGGGCACAGGAGCGGCCTTCATGGCGGGTATAGCATTGGGCTTGTGGGATGAAGAAATTTTTGATACCATAAGCTGGAAGCAGGTAACGCCGCAGATGGCGCAGGAAGTTCGGGCGAAGAAGTTTGCGGGGTATCAGAATGCGGTAGGACTGATCAGGACCGGCAAATAAGAGGTAACAGGTGAATAGCGAGGAGGTTGTTTTTATGCAGCAGGTAGAGAAATGGGGACTTTTTGAAGTCAGCAGCAGGGGGAAAAGCGACGGGAATCCGTTCCGCGATTATGGGATGACGGTTACTTTTAAGGGGGAAAAGGAAGAAATCCGGGTTAACGGCTTCTACGATGGGGACGGTGTCTACAGGGCAAGATTTATGCCGTCTTACGAGGGCGCTTATACGTATAAGGTGGAAGGAAATTTTGCAGATGTGATTGAGAATGCGGAAGGCGCCTTTGAGGTAGTGGCGCCGTCTGGGAAGAACCACGGACCGGTAGTGGTGGTGGATAAGACGCATCTTGGGTATGCGGATCATACGCCCTACTATTCGATAGGGACGACCTGTTATGCGTGGGCGAATCAGCCGATGGAGCGGCAGGAGCAGACACTGGAGACTTTGAAGAACAATGCGTTCAACAAGATCAGGTTCTGTTTCTTCCCCAAGTTCTATGAGTTTAACAGAAAAGAGCCGCTGACCTATCCATTTGAGAGAGGAAACGGCGAGGGACTGGATCCGGAGCGGGTGGAGCAGGAAAAGTCCTGCCGCATGAGATTTCCGGGGATGCAGGAGACGGAGCAGGATTACGGCTTTGATTATACGAGACCGAATGTGGAGCATTTCAGACGTTATGATATGCGGATCGCACAGCTGATGGAGCTGGGCATCGAGGCGGACATGATCCTGATGCACCCTTACGATAAGTGGGGCTTAAATGAGATGGACAAGGACGCCTGCGACTGGTATTTGAGATATGTGGTGGCGAGATACGGGGCTTACCGGAATGTGTGGTGGTCACTGGCCAACGAGTTTGACTTTATCAGGATCAAGACACTGGAGGACTGGGAGCGTTACGGTCAGGTGGTGTCTTCCAATGACCCGTTCCACAGGCTGTTATCGGTACATAACGGCGGACCCAACTATGACTTTTCCAGGGATTGGGTGACTCACTGTTCTCTGCAGAGAGTGGATTTCTACCGGACCACCGAGGATACGGATCAGTTCGTGGAGAAATACGGCAAGCCGGTTGTGTGGGATGAGATCTGTTATGAAGGCAATATCGGCCTGGGCTGGGGTAATATCACCGGTGAGGAACTGGTGAGAAGATTCTGGGAGGCGTTCGTGCGGGGCGGTCACTGCGGCCACGGCGAGACCTTTATGGATCCGGAGGATATTCTCTGGTGGTCCCACGGCGGTATCTTAAAGGGAGAGAGTCCGGCGAGACTGCGGTTTCTGCTGGATGTCCTGCAGGATGTGCCGGGCGGTTATCTGACCAAGGGTGAAGGCATCTTTGACGAGGTGGTAGGCTATGCCGGCGGCCATGTGGGCGAAGGCTGGGGGATCTGCTATGATTATGCCATTCATTATCTGGGTGTCTGCCAGCCGACGTACAGACAGCTTGTGCTTCCGGAGGATACGGATTATGAGGTGGATGTGATCGATACATGGAATATGACGATCACGCCGATGGGAGTGAAGCGAGGAATCTGTAGGATCGAGTTGCCGGGGAATCAGTATATGGCACTGCGGGTTCGTAAGGTAGGATAAATACAGAGAGCGTGAAATTTCAGGGGAGTGTGGTGAAAACTGCACTCCTTTTTCAAGCCCTGGATGGAAAAATATGCTATACTTATAGGCGGTCAATTCTAATTTAGAGGAGGAATCATGTATGACAAAGAAGAAACTTACAATGGAACAGAAAAGATTAGATAGAGATATATGGATTATCGCTTTGGTAACGTTGGGAGCGTTCTTTTGCTATGCGGCAGCAGGTGACTGGTTAGTCAATTTTGTTACAGACAGTAATATTTCCATTATTCCAAGATTATTACTGAATGCAGGAGTGCAGTTTGGGATAGCCGGATTAGGGATTACTGTTGTCTGTCTTTTGCGAAAGGAAAAATTTTCACAATTCGGTTTGACGAAAAGGAACATGGGAAAATCAATAACCGGAAGTGTTATATGCTTTATTCCTTCAATTTGTTATATATTTGTTTCAGGACAATTTACCGGGTATCATCCGTTTAGTATTTTGGTAACAAATGACGTTATAGCAAGCGGTATTCCGCTTTCAATATTAGGAATGGCGCTTATTGTTGTTGTGTGGGGATTCTTTGAAGGATTTAACTATGTTGTTATTTGCGATAAAATCAACAGAAGGTATCCCGCCGCAAATCAATGGTTAGACTATGGGGCTATTACTTGTGCAATATTTTGTGTGCTGTTTCATCCGTTAAGCATTTCTTTTTGGGGCATTATTGAAATAGTTACCACATTCATTGCAATTTACGGAATGTTGATAGTAAAAAAGAAGACAGGAAACGCATGGGGGTGCGTATTTGTTTTTTGTTTTATTTGGAACGCTATATAGATTCAAAGTTGATCGGGCAAATGAAAAACTGAAACGGGATGGCGGAGTTGCTGTTTCTTTATTCTGCTGTACGGCAAAGGCGGCTTTTCATAGGCCCGATGCATTACAGAAAATGGCAGCAGTATTGTATGACGGTTTACAGGAGACAGGAAAATATTGTATAGTATA
>CANRZW010000028.1 GCA_947644545.1 uncultured Lachnospiraceae bacterium | reverse complement strand
CTGCCCTGAAAACTTGCCGTATGCCAGTCATAAACAGTCTGGCGTTCCAGAAACCTGCGGAACATTTCCAAATACCGCTGGTTCTTGTCCTTCCTTTTGCCTCGTCCATAAACAAAGACTGTTTCGTCTGCTTTGCATTTTTCTTCCAGAAACCGGGATATCTTTTGCAGATCCTGTGTCCTTGATTCTTCACCAACCGAAAAATCCTGTATGTATTCATGATTCAGGAGCTGCACTGCTTCCTGTATCTTCCGAAACATCTTTTCTTCCCATTTCCCAACAGACTTTTTCCACACAAAAGTATACTTGTTGGCACAGGCTTCTAACTTTGTCCCATCAATGAATACGGTCTCCTTTGACAGTTCACCCGCCTGTTCCAGCCTTTTTACCATCTGATAGAAAAGATTTTCACAGGCCTCTGCCAGAAATCCTGTACGGAAACGGGCAATGGTGCTGTGATCCGGTGCTTTCTGACCGGCTAACAGCCACATAAAGTTAATGTCGCGCCTGCAGGCGGTTTCAATCTTTCTCGAAGAATAGATATTTTATGAATAGGCATAGGTCAGGATCTTGAACATGGTCTTGGGGTCAACTGCCGGATTTCTGCCTTTGGCAGAGTAAGCCTTGTACAGCAAGCTGTAGTTTAAACCCTCCAGTTCATGGCTCAGCAGTCTGACAGAATCATCTTCAGGAACCAGACCTTCCAAACTTAATGGCAAAACCAGTTGATAAGGCTCGCCAAATTCGGTATAATTTTTATGGTATTTTAATTTACTTGACATATCTTATTATACCACGGATGGCAGGCTCTTCGGAGTCTGCTTTTCTGTTTTTAGATACAAAAAACAGAGCTGTTGCTCCAGTAGTGATTGTTCATCTACTTTTGCAACAGCCCCTTTTTTTCGGTTTATGAGAGCTGCTGGATATGGCGATGTGGAGCGTGGAGAGCGTGGCAGCACCGAGGAGCATTTGACCGTGACACATTTTAAGGTACAGGCAGAACAGCAGTGGTTGGAAGCTGTAACTGGTCTGGTGGCACAGGCAGAGCAAAGTCTGGAGGATGCGAAGCTGCCACTGAGAAGCAGAAAAAGAGGCTAGAATTTCTGCAAAAGGAAACCAAGACGGCAAAGACCATTGCGCTGACGGTGCAGGACATTGAAGCGATGGGCAAGAAAGCCACATTCGGGAACAACATCACGCTGACTCCGGATGAATGCGACACGCTGAAACGCTATGCCACCAATGGAATTATTGCCAACGCCGACAACAAGCGTTTGAAAGAAAAGTTGGCTTCCGCAGAAAAGTCGGTTTCGATCTGGAAGCAGCGGTATGAAACAATCAACAAAAAATATACGGAACTCAAAAAGAAAGCCCAGCCTTATCTGGATGCACTAGAGCTCACATCGGAAAGGGTTCGGGCTTTTGTTAATTCTATCCTCGCCAGAGGAAAGGAAACACAGGAACACAAAATGTGTGCCCGTAAGCGTGGACAGGATATGGAAATTTGATGGAGGACTTGCCTATGACAGATAATTGGAGCGGTTTTGCTGATTTGCTTGCAGATCTAATTGAAAAATATGCGGCAGTTCTGGATATTGAACATCTTCCAGAGCCGCCTGATCATTTAGAGGGAAAATTCAATTCTAAAGATCTCATTGGCACTATTGAAAAAATGAAAAATGACTGATATAATAATCGTGTAAATAGTGTCCAAACTCTATGTTAAAAGCTGTTTTTGACATAGAGGATACATAGGAAAAGTGCAGCAGGGTGCTGCACAATTAGAAATGGAGTGTAAATGTGATGAATCAAGATGAGATGAATCAAAAATCCAATATGATCATTTATACAACAGAGGATGGATTGGCTAAAATTGAGACGACTTTTGATGAGGATACGGTCTGGCTCTCTATTGATCAGATGGCAGAATTGTTCGAGAGAGATAAATCAACCATTTCCAGACATATAAAAAATATTTTTGCGGAAGGCGAATTGCAGCGTGATTCAGTTGTTGCAAATTTTGCAACAACTGCTTCTGACGGGAAAACATATCAGGTAGATTACTACAATCTGGATGTGATTATCTCTGTTGGCTATCGTGTGAAATCCAAACGAGGTACACAGTTTAGAATCTGGGCAACCAATATTCTTAAGGAATATATGAGAAAAGGCTTTGCGATGGATGATGAACGGCTGAAGAACCTCGGCGGCGGCGGTTACTTCAAGGAACTTTTAGAACGTATTCGAGATATTCGAGCATCAGAAAAGGTGTTTTATCGTCAGGTTTTAGAAATTTATGCTACGAGTATCGACTACGATCCAAAAGCGGAAATTTCTATCCAGTTTTTTAAGAAAGTACAGAATAAAATCCATTATGCCATTCATGGGCAGACTGCGGCAGAGGTTATTTACAGCAGAGCCGATGCAGAAAAAGAATTTATGGGGCTTACGACCTTTGCAGGAAAACAGCCAACCTTGAAAGAAGCGGTTATTGCTAAAAATTATCTGGATGAAAAAGAACTTCGAGCCATGGGGCAGCTTGTATCCGGATATCTTGATTTTGCAGAACGACAGGCAGAACGTGAGCAGGCGATGACTATGCAGGATTGGGCAGAACATCTGGATCGTATTCTTACCATGAGCGGAGAGCAGTTGCTGATTGGAAACGGAAGCGTCAGTCATAAGCAGGCTGTTGATAAAGCAACCGGAGCATATAAAAAATACAAGGCTCGGACGCTTAGCGAGGTAGAACAGGATTATCTGGATTCGATTAAAATGCTGGAGCAGAAAGCTGAGAAAAAATAAACCGATACCCAAGGTGATAGGATAGTTATAATTTGATACATACAAGGATAGTGGGATGAAAAAAGAAAAGACAAAAGTATATATTTATACAAGAGTATCTACAGCTATGCAGATTGACGGATACTCTCTGGATTCACAAAAATCCAGAATGAAAGCATTTGCAGAGTTTAATGATTATGAGATTGTCGGTGAGTATGAAGATGCTGGTAAATCCGGAAAGTCTATCGAGGGCAGATTAGAGTTCAACCGCATGATGGAGGATATTAAATCCGGCAAGGATGGAGTTTCCTTTGTTCTGGTATTTAAGCTGTCCCGATTTGGCAGAAATGCTGCGGATGTCCTTTCCACCTTGCAGGTGATGCAGGATTTTGGTGTCAATCTGATCTGCGTGGAGGATGGGATTGATTCTTCCAAGGATGCTGGAAAGCTGATGATTTCTGTCTTGTCGGCGGTTGCAGAGATTGAGCGTGAAAATATCCGGGTGCAGACCATGGAAGGCAGAATCCAGAAAGCCCGTGAGGGTAAATGGAACGGTGGTTTTGCTCCGTATGGATATAGTTTGGAAAAGGGACGGCTCTTTATCAATGAGGAAGAAGCAGAAGCAATCCTTGTGATTTTTGACCAGTATGTGCATACGGATATAGGGGCAAACGGACTGGCAAAATATCTCGAAAATCATGGTATTCGTAAAATACCAAGACAGAATGGGAAAAATCCGTTATTTGATGCGGCATTGATCAGAAGGATACTGAAAAATCCTGTGTATTGCGGAAAAATTGCTTATGGCAGACGCAGAACGGAAAAGGTTCATGGTACAAGAAATGACTATAAGCTTGTGGAGCAGGATGAGTATTTACTGGTGGATGGATTGCATGAGGGGATTGTCTCAGAGGAGCTTTGGCATGAAGCGCAGGTGAAGTTATTGGCACAGGCGAAAAAATATGAAAAAGTCAATCATGGCAAAGATAATAAGATCCATCTGCTGTCCGGTATTGTGAAATGCCCGGTTTGCGGAGTTGGTATGTATGGCAATAAGAGCATCAAACATAAAGCTGACGGTACAAAGTACAAGGATTTCTTCTATTATGGCTGTAAACACCGCACCATGACAAGAGGTCATAAGTGTGATTATAAAAAGCAGATCAATGAGGAATTGTTGGACGATGCTGTGGCGGAAGTCATTGTAAAGCTGGTCAGCAATCCAAAGTTTGCCGCCATGATGCAGGAAAAAATCAATATGAAGGTAGATACCTCTGTGATTGAGCAGGAGATCGCAGCACATGAAAGGCAGCTTCGGCAGAGCTATTCTACAAAATCAAGGTTGATGGAAGAAATCGATTCCCTTGATCCGGATGAAAAGCATTATATCAAGCGCAAGGCAGACCTTGGTGACCGCCTTTACAAGATGTATGATAAGATTGAGGATACAGAAAATCTGCTGATTGCCGCCAGGGCAAAGAAGATGTCGATTGAAGCAGAAAAGCTGACAGGAGACAATATTTACAAGGTCTTGATTTATTTTGATAAACTGTATGCGGTGATGAATGAACAGGAAAAGCGGCAGATCATGGAGTCTCTGATTTCTGAGATTCAGATATATCCAGAGCGGCAGGCAAATGGTCAGTGGTTGAAATCCATTAAGTTCAGGCTTCCGATTATTGAAGAAGATATGAGTATTAGTTTGGACAAAGATAGTCGCGTTGAGGTAATAATAATGATGCAGTATTGTGGAAAAGAGAAGAATTAAGGGGTCTAAACCACAAGATGTTGTGCTCCCCGGGCAAAAATTGGAGTGAAAATCGACCAGTTTTTGCCCTACTTTTTTGCCCGATTTTATAGATGCATATTGCTTGCCTAAAGGCATGTACGGGTAAAACTGGTTTTGGGAAAGATTTGGTGATATTTTCAGAATTGAAAGAAGAGATGATCCCTTTCTTTTCAGTGGTGGCAGAATTAGCAGGGAGCAGGGGGTTGAAGTTGCCGGCGTAAAAGGAGGAGCCTTGAACTAAAACTTAAATGGAGAGTTTGCAGCAGCGGTTGATGAAACCGGTGTAATGAACTACCATCCGTACAAAGAGGTTTTTGATATGATGGATGAGGTATTAAAAATACGGGCAGAGATTCCCTGTGATAACCCGGAGCAAGGAATGCAGCTGAACATGTAAGGCAGTACTTATTTTTACAATAAAATAGGTACTGCTTTTTTACAGGACAGGAGGCAGGATGAAAAACGCAGAAAGAGAAAGATTTGAACTGGCCATGCTGGATGAGTATATGGTGCTGTGCCACAAAGAACAGGCGGAGACAGAGACAGAGAAAAAGCTGGCTGAAAACTATGAACAGCGGGTAAAGGTGGAACTGGAAAGATCTAAGGATGATTATGAAGAGAGAATAAAGCTGTTAATAAAAGATAATTCTAAAGTGTAAAACAAGTTGGAAATGTATGCAAAAAATGATGATATGGAAGGATTCAAAAAAGAACTGAGCCGAATAGAAAAGAAATTTGGGATCGACAGTAAGATGAATAGTAAAATACAGCTACAGCTATCAAAAATACTGATGGGAAATATATGTGATTCTATTTTTTATGCAGTAGATAAAGAGGATGATCCTGCATTAGAGGCATATGTCCCTTTTAAGGTATTTAGTAAATATTTGATCAATAAGGATTTTGGAGGAGTTGCATATAGAAGTACAAGGATGGCGTTAGCAGGACTACAGGGAAAATGTCTTACACTTTTTAATCCAGAAGATGCAATTTATGTGCAGGGAGAAATGGAAGTGTATGAGTATTATAAAGAAGGATGCACAATTTTGAAGAAATACTGAAGATAGCTGGAAAATTTAGAAGATAAGATTTGAGAGTATACTTTTTTAGTAAAATCGGATATAATATTCGCAAATACGAAGGGAGATGAGTTATATGGAAGTTGCAGTTAAGACAACAGATGAAGTAAATGATAAAATTGCAATGGAAACTCTACTTTCTTATCTTGATAAGGGAATCGATGATATGGAAGCAGGCAGGATGCATACAGTAGATGAGGCGTTCCAGATTATCAGGGAAAGAATGAACAATGAATTATAGAGTACTGATTGCAGATGAAGCACTGGCTGATATCTTTGGACTTGTGCAGTATATTCATACAGAACTGTGCAATCCGGATGCCGCCGAGAAATTATATGAAAGTCTAAACCGGGAAACAAAAAACATGGGAGATTTTCCATTGAAGTTTTCGGATTCCGGAATCAAGTATCGTGGGTATATCATACTGTAAAACGGCACATTACGACTGAACCTGACGTCAGATTATAGCTGACCATTTTCCCATGTTTCCAGCACATTATTTCTGAACTTCTTATTGTTCTCTCATATTATTCCTGAAAATTGTCCACACAATTATAGGTGCTCAGGAAGATATCCCTGACTTTAAATGTGTATTATGCTCATTAGGACGGAATTGTCAAATTTCTTTTTTTCATCCACAGGTACTCGATGAATGTAATTGTGTGTCAGACAGATGCAATTCCAGCCACCAGCCACTATAAAGGTATAAAAAGTCTCCCCGGAAGGGCCGCCAGGGGCGGCATACATCCGGGAAGAACTGAATTGCGCCTGGCTTTTCTACACTTCGCAAAACAACTGTTTTACGAATCTTTCACTTTTTATGCCAGCGAGATATCATTGACAGCAGCAAGGAATATGTCAGAATCGATGTTTTGCTTCTGGTTCTGAGCGCCTATGGTAAGGGCCTTTGTAAGGATAAGATTCAGCTGCCTTAAGGATGTATTGCAGCTGCCATAGGCCGTGGTGATGGCATTTTCATCAAAGATATACGGCGAGGCGCCGGCAAGCGCCATGCGGTCTCCGATGTAATCCCGGGCGTCATTTTCGGAAAGTCCTGAGAAACTGTAGCTGACGGCGATCCTCTGGCGGAGGGCTTCATTGGGCTGGCGCATCATCATGCTCACCAGGACAGGCTGCCCCAGGAGGATGAGGGAGAAACAGTTTTTTGAGTCCATGCAGAAGTTGCACAGCATCTTTAAATCCCACAGGATATCGGCGCTTAAGTACTGGGCTTCGTCCAGACAGACCATACAGTGGACGTTCTTGTTGGTGGACATGGAAAAGAAATAGTCCTGAATGCGCTGAAACATAATACTCTTCTTATAAGAAACCTCCAGACCCAGGGCCACACACAGCTGTCGGTAGAATTCGCTGGTGGTGACGGTGGAGAGGCAGATATAATAAAACTTTACCAGGTTAGGATTTAAGTTGTCAGAGAAACAGCGCAGGGCGAAAGTCTTGCCCTGTCCGGGTGCGGCAGTAAACAGGCCGATACCGGGATGGTCCCTTAAGTGGATGAGCCTGCCCTGCATCTGTTCAAGGTCAGGGGTCCTGTAAGCATCTTTTGAGGAGAGGCCCTTGTCAAAAGGGTTCATGTGCATGCCGTAAAAAGCAGTAAAAGGGATCATGAGGCGCCTCCATATCTGACGCTGTAGGGATTATCCCGTTTCGTCTTAGCATTTGCATTCTTGTCAGTAGGGCGTAAGGGATAACGCTTTCCAGCGTCAAGGATGAAAGCGCTGTCATCCTCTTGCGGGCGGAAACGGATCTCCACTGTAGAACGGATGAATTCCATAGGGACGTCAAAAAGCCTCTTGTTGATCATGACAGTGGCATCGTTACGCACTTTGCGCTTTACCCTGTGGAGGAAACAGTCGTCGAGCCACCCAGGGCTTACAGGCATCCTGACATGGGAAAGGTCCTCCATGTACCTTGTGTAAGGTGTCATACCGGTAGCGGAATGAACGGAAGTGTTATGCTGTCTGATATAGTCAGCTAGCAGGGAATTGAGTTCATCGATGCCGGAAATGCGGGAAGGATCCAGGGCATTGAAGGAAGCGGGAACGGAGAGTCCTGAAATTGCGCTCTACTTATGAATGTGTGGTACGGGTAACGGAGTACTAGAAATACCTTTGCAAAGGAGAGTCGTTGTATCACCTGTTATTTCGATCCTGACTTGGGCTTACCTGGTTGATGGATTTATAGATTTTACTAAAATACGCAAAAGAGTCATATCCGCATTCACTCGCAATATTGCCAATTGGCTGATCGGTTGTTTTGATCAGCTTTTTGGCATATTTCATTTTTTCACGTGTTATGAGGCCTTTGCAGGAGCATCCGGCGACTGAGCGCACAATATGACTCACGTAGTCGGGCGAGACATGAATAGCGGAGGCAATTTCTGCACGAGATATTGGCAGCTGCATATTTTCGGCGATAAATGCTTCAATCTGCTTGAAATATTTCTGATAACTCTGCGGATTTTGATCATTGGCCATATCGTTTTCCGGCAGATGGATCCTCTGAATAAAGGATGAGCCGTTGCTGTCAAATAAGTCTTCTGTATTTGACATGTACCGGTAAGCGAGATTTAACTGCGGCAGGGTAGTCTGAGCATAATAGATACTGACCATGCAATGTAGTTCCTGATCCAGCTTAGAGGCAAGGATTGTGAAGTAGTCATACAGATCGACAGATGTAGGTAACAGAAGAATGGTGATAAAGTGTGAGTCATCCAGATAGAAAGATAGCTGTTTTCCATTGATGAAAGAGAAGATATTTGTGAGAATCGTCTCATAGTGGTTGAGTAAGATTGTAATGGCAGGCGGAAGGGCAGACCAGGTATTGACCCGAGTCGTGAAGATAATACAGGGACTGTCTTTGGCGCACGATATCCCCAGTTCATTGAGTTTATTGATTCGCTCCTGTAATAGTTGTTCAAAGTCTGCATCTTTTGTATTATCTGGCCAGTTTTCAAAGAAGCGTCTGCGGATGGAGTTTATTTCCAGTGTCGAAAAATGACTGATCTGCAGTTTTTTGTGTAGTTCGTTATTTTTCTGTATTCGTTCTTTTGCATTGACGACAGAGAGGATTACATCTTCATTCTTGGCGGGCTGTAATATGTAATCCACGACCCCGAGGGAGATTGCCTGCTTTGCGTAGATGAAATCGGCATGGGAAGTCAACAGGATGCATTCGATGTTCAGATTTTTCTGCCGGATCCATCGAACCAGATTTAACCCGCTCTCCATCGGCATTTCTATGTCGGAGAGAAGGATCTGTATTTCTTTCGTCTCAATAAGATTTTTTGCAGTCAGAACAGAGCTGGCAGTGTAGACGGTGTAGATGCCGTACTTTTTCCAGTCTATGGTATTTGTCAGAGCAGACAGTATATTTGGCTGATCATCAACGATTAACAGATTCATAGGAGGATCCTTTCCGTATTTTGTTCACAGGGAATGGTAATTTCTACTATAGCATAATTTTCTTCATTCCGTAACACGAGAGAGGCGTCATTGCCATAGACCAGCCATAATCGATAGCGCACATTTGTTATGCCGATATGCTTCGTCCGGTAAACCATCTGAGAGGCATCCAGGGTTTCCATTTCGCGCAGTGTCTTATCGGGGAACTGACTGCCGCTGTTTTTTATGGTGATGATCATGACATGCCTTTCGTATTCCATTTCGATGATCTCTATCTGAATGACAATATGGATGTCATTTGGAGCTGTCGCGTGTTTGACACTGTTTTCCACGAATGTCAGGATAGTCATGGGCAGACAATTCATGGAAAGGCAGCTGCCGTCAAGACGGAAATCGAGGTGTACCGAGCAGGAAAGGATATTGCATAGATCTATATAACTGCGGACGCTTTCCAGCTCTTCTTTCAGAGAAATAAAATTATGCACGTTTCTGAAGGTGCGGCTGATATAATCTGACAATGTCATGACCAGTGTCTGAGCATTCTCATAGTCCAGAAGATACAGGTATGAATTGAGGCTCTTGAGGCAGTTCAGATAGAAGTGTGGATGAATCTGCAACTGCAGATATTGAAGTTTAGCCTGTACGGCATCCATTCTTTGGTTGAAGCCTTCTTCTTTATATTCATATATTTTATCCAGCATATAATTAATGTTTTCAGCAAATTTTGAAATCTCATCCAGGGTATTCGGTTTCTGGAGACGATAGTCCAGGTTCCCGCCGGAAATAATATCGAGGGACCGGGAGATCTCATTTAATGGCTGCATGATCAGCTTTTCCAATCGCAGCAGGGTCAGGGGGATCAGAAGGATCAGAAAAATAAGCAGAGCCAGTAATACGATCTGCGTAGATGTATAGTGATATAACCGCTCGCTTTCAAAGGTCAGGTGAAGTCCCAGATTTTCCAGGGGCCGGCTGATGACTGTTTTTGAGGATTTGGATTGAGGCGGCAGGCTGGAAATCGTATAGCTGGCCGTATCTGTGATCGCAGTGTGATTTGCGAGCATCCTGTTTTTGGACGGATCGATCAGAACAAGCAGGAAACCATAACGATCTTTGATGCCATAGCACAGATATACGTGATTCTTTACGGTCTTGTTGCAAAGAAAACGATCGGAGGCACTGGCTGCATCCTGGATCAGGGAAGGAAGGATGTCCTGCGATATACGTACCGTTTCATAATGCTTATAGACGGGATAGTAATAATCGCATTGATCATTATACAAATAGATTCCTACGACTTCGGCATAGGTCATCAATGTTTTCTGACTCTCTTTGCGGAGAGCATCGGCGCGCATGGAGGCTTTATTCCTTTTGCTCGTATTACAAAAAACAAGAAAGTCCGTAGTCTGAGACAAGGATATAGCCTGCTTTTGTATGGTATAGACAGTCGAATTGATCGATGATGCAATATTTTCCAGGAAAATCTCAATTGATTTCTGTGACAGGAATTTGTTTAGGTGTACGGAATAGCTGAACAGGATAAGTACGATAACGATCAGCGAGACGCTCACCGAAGAAGCAATAAAAAAGATCAGATTACTTAGTTTTAGCTTTCGCATTATAAAACCTGTTTCCTCCTAATATCATCGCAGGGATCATGACCATTTTACCGAAAGAATTTCGTTAAGTCTTAAAAACAGTATAAGCCGTGACTGCCGGAAAATGCAAACAAAGGAACTTGTTTCTTATAAAAGTGAACGCTTTTCTTATAATGACGTTTTATGACAGCGGATTTGTACCATTATTGTCGCCAAAACTTATAGAAAATAACAAGGCAGAATGAGAAACTGTTCATAACAGATCAACCCGGAGCCGGTACGAGGAGGAATGTTTGTGAATGAGAAATTTATAAAGAAGCGTGGCATAGTGAAAAGAAAGCGGTGCACTGTCGGATATAGAAACGAGGGCGGTATCAAAGCAATACCGCACAATCTGGCTCTGGATATTCGCAGGAATAGAATGCTGTATGTTTTTTTGTCGATCATTCTCGGCTATTTTCTCGTATTTCATTATATTCCGATGGTTGGATTACTGATGGCCTTTGAAAAGTATTCGCCGGTAAAAGGTATCTTCGGAAGTCAGTGGGTTGGGCTCAGGCACTTTAAAAACTTTTTCACAGGGCCGTTTGCAGTCAAACTGATCAGAAATACGGTTATTATCGGCCTCCTGGATTTTGCAGTTAACTTTCCGGCGCCGATTATATTTGCATTGCTGTTGAATGAGATCAAGAACAGAGCTTTTAAGAAGATTGTGCAGACCGTCAGTTATATGCCGTATTTTATATCCAGCGTAGTGGTTGCAGGGATGATCATCAGCTTTACAAAGGCCGGCGGAATCATCTCGGTGGCTTTTTCCTTTATGACAGATCATGTCAGTGAGAATCTGTTGAATCTGGCAGAATGGTTTCGCCCGATCTTCGTCCTGTCGGGAACCTGGCAGTGGATCGGATATGGTTCCATCGTATATCTGGCCGCATTGAGCGGGATTGACCAGGGGCTTTATGAAGCGGCCAGGATCGATGGAGCAGGGCATTGGAGACAGATGTGGCATGTTACGCTTCCGGGAATTATGCCAATGATCACAATGATGTTGATCATGCGCATGGGAATACTCTTTAATGTAGCGGCGGACAAGCTTCTGCTGCTGTATAATCCGGCGAATTACGAAGTGTCGGATGTGATCAATACCTATATATACAGGGTTGGTTTGGGATCGATGGATTATGGGATGTCTACGGCGGTCGGCTTGATCAACTCTCTGATCGGTACGGTACTGCTCCTGACATCAAACAGGATACTAAAGAAAACAACAGGTTCTTCCATGTTCTGACAGGGGGTGACGGAAAATGAAATATAAGATGAAGCCTGGACGGATCCTCTTTTTGGCCATTGATGTGCTGGTGCTTTGCCTGATCACTTTCGTATGCTTTATCCCTATATGGCATATAGTCATGGCATCCCTGAGTGATCCGACGTCGTTGAATTCTTATACAAGGCTGGTCTTCTGGCCGTTAAAAAGGATGGATGTACAGGCATATAAGGTAATCCTGCAGTATAAGACATTATGGATTTCTTATAGGAATACGATAGGCTATATCATTGCGACCTGTCTTTTGACATCCATATTGACGACTATGGCGGGCTATGTTCTTTCGAGACAACGACTGTATTACAGAAATGTGTATATGATGATCATTACCTTCACAATGATTTTTAACGGTGGCATGATCCCGACCTATATGGTGATACGCAGGCTGAGAATGATCGATACGCCTTTTGCGATGATTGTTCCGGGCGTACTGTCCGTATTCTATATTTTGGTAATGAAGACTTCCATGGAAAATGTCCCCCTGGAGCTGGAGGAGGCGGCAAGAATGGACGGGGCTTCGGACTTTACGATCATGCTTCATGTAATATTTCCGCTGTGTAAGGCCAGTTTCGCAGTGATCATTCTTTTCACGGCGGTTGCGAAATGGAACGACTATTTCACGGCGCTTTTGTACCTTCCCAATAAGAGCGAATACTATCCGCTGCAGATGGTACTACGGAACATACTGGTCACTTCGACATCGGATCTTACCAGCGATACCGTTTCGATGCAGAACAATATTTCTTTGTATAAAAAGAATATAGAATATGCATGTATCGTGGTATCAACGCTGCCGATCCTCTGTATTTATCCGTTTGTACAAAAGTATTTCGTGACGGGGGTTACTTTGGGCGCTGTTAAAAATTGACATAAACCATAAATATTGTAGTGAGAAAGGAAGGAAAAGGATGAAAAAGAGAGTAGTTGCGGTTATGTTATCGATTTCTATGATGATGGGCATACTTGCCGGATGCGGCAATGGAGATGCGGCCCCTGCAGCTGATGCAGGAGGAGATGCGGCCACCGGCAATGTGGAGGCGGAGAGCGTCGAGGAGGCGCCGGAGAATGTGGAGACGGCAGGCGGCCTGACACTGCCGCTTAGCGACGAGCGTAAGGAGCTGAATGTGGTGACGCAGTGGGAGTCTAATCTGATCAGCGACCCGAATGAGATTGAAGGGGTGCAGGCTATGGAAGAGAGGACCAATGTTCATATCAATTATCAGTGTTATGGACAGACCGAGATGCTGGAGAAGTTTACCATGATACTGAACACCGGAGAGTACCCGGATATTCTCTTTCCGGCCGGCCCGGCAGTTTACCCGGGTGGTTATGAACAGGGGATTAGGGACGGCGTACTGATCGATATGCATGAATATATTGACTATATGCCGAATTATAAGGCTTTGTTGGAATCGAATCCTGAGGCGAGGAAACAGGCTGCATATGATGACGGGAAGTTTCATGGTATCCGCGTGATTAACGGAAGAGACGATGGGGTAGCGGAACCGGCTCCGGGTTTCCGGATCGCTTATCGGGAAGATCTGTTGAAAAAAATGGGGGAAGATCTGCCGACGACGATCGACGAATGGCATGATCTGTTTGTAAAGTGCCGGGACGCCGGAATGACAGCGGCATGTACATTAGAACATGACGGCGGTTCTCCGTTTTCGCTGGCCTGGGAAGTGATGACAGACTGGTCTCAGCGGTACATGCAATATGATCAGGAGACGCAGAAGATCAATTTCGGACCGATGACGGATGGGTTTGGAGAATATCTGGAAACGATGCGCCAGTGGTATGCGGAGGGTCTGATCGACAAGAATTTTACGGCCGGCAATTATATTATCATAGCAGATTATTCCAATATTGAGAATGATCAGACTATGCTCCTCGATCTTTGGTTTGGCAATATGACAGGTTCCTATATGTATGATGAGGGGTTTGTTTCAAATCCGGACGTGTATATTAAGGCATGTCCTGCACCTACTTTAAAAGAGGGCGATCCGATTGTCGGATACAGCAATAACAGTCTGATCGAGCAAGAGATTTATGTTACGACCGCATGTGAGGATCCGGTTCTGGCCGCGAAATGGCTTGATTATCTGTATTCGGAAGAAGGAATGAAATATCGTTTCTATGGGATTGAAGGTAAATCCTATACTTATGACGAGAACGGCAGCCTTGCATATACGGATGAGATCCTGCATCCGGCGGACGGGTTATCTCCGTCTCAGGCGCTCTCTTACTATGCGATGGGAAATTATATTGGGTATTGGAATTCTGAGGCGGGCGAGAAGCTGACTGTAACGGATAAAAATGAGCTTGTTGAATCCGGGAAGATCTGGTCTGATGTTGACAAGAATATCGCTGTACCGAGAGGCGTTGTCCTCTCCGCAGAAGAGGAAGAGATTATCAATCAATACTATACGGATATTGAAACGCTTGTGCAGGAACATATGGTAAAATATATTATCGGGCAGGATGACACAACGCAGGAGGAATTTGTAGAACAATTAAAACAATATGGCATTGAGCAGATACTTGAGTGTTATCAGAATGCTGCGGATCGCTATAAGAGCAGATAGGCAAGGAGGTTAATTATGAGCAGGAAATTGAGCAAAACGATTGTCCATCCTCCCAGGGAGGTAAGGAAGTTCGATCTTGCGAAAGAAGGACACACGGTGGGTGGTGCAGCATATCTGGAGACACCGATAGATCTTGGGGCATTTGATTATGTGGAGGAAGAGTATCTGATTAAGGGAGACGCAAGAGTATATTCGTGGCCGGATGCGAATGATGTTCCGATTATTGTAAATGAGAACGGGCATTACTGCACAAGGATCATTGTGCGAAAACCGTCCGATCCGCAAAGATTCAGCGGTGTTGTCTGCTTTGAAAGTTTTAACGGTTCTTTTACGATAGATCACAGTAATGCCGGGTGGGGGTTGTGCTGTGAGGAGATTCTTGCTTCCGGTGATGCATGGGTCGGATATACTAAGGATGGTAATTGTCTGGAATCACTGCGTAAGATCAATCCGGCCAAATACGGAGAGGTGCAGTTTCCGAATCCGCTTCCGGAGCAGGAGCGCGGAGAGCCGGGATGGGATCCGCTCTATGAATATTTTCATGCACACGGCATTCCGGTTCCCATCGAACTGGATTCATCCTATGAACGGGGACTGGTGTTTGATATGACTTTTCAGCTCAATGCACTGATCAAGAGCAGGCAGGAAAACAGCCCGTTCCATGGATATGACGTTGTAAAGACGATCGGAATAGGTATAAATGATTATAATACATATATTGCAGGGTTCCAGGATTATATGTTTCTTCCGGATGAAAGACCGGTCATCGACGGCTATTTGATGTATATGACAGGCGGAGGAGGATGGATCAGCTATCATGAGGATATGTTCGGCTTCACGGATCCGAGATGTTCCAGAAGATGTAATGTCCCTGTGATAAGGGTTGAAACGTCCGGAGATCTGAGGGATATCCCGCCGCATCCGTTGTGGGCTGCATTGTGGCGATGTGAGGATGCGGATGAGCCAGGAAATCAGTCGAGATGGTATGAAATTCCCGGTCTGGGTGTTTGTGCAGCATTCCGGCAGGATATTTCATGTTTTGCCTGTGAAGAAGATTATGCTAAACTGAATACAAGCCGAAGAGATAAAGAGAAAGCAGAGAAATATTGGAATCAGATGTGCTGGCATATTTATGCGGGAGCTTATCACAATCTGAAGCTGTGGATCTTGCAGGGTATTCTTCCTCCGAAAGCGGATGTGATTCAACTGACCGGCGAATATCCGAAGATGGATTTCGTAGTGGATGAACATGGAAATCATATCGGAGGGGTAAGACATCCGTATGTGGAGGTTCCGGCCGCCAGGTTCGACGATGACTCGACGATCGAGATGTTCGATCATGAGAAACTGACATCCCTATATGGCACGAAGGAGGCATATATAGAGAAAGTGCGTCAATATGCCGGGAAGATGGTTGAAGAACGGTGGATCCTGCCCATGGCTGTTGAGGCGCTTGTAAGGCAGGCGGAAGAACTGGAATGGTAAGATGTGATTGGGAGCGGTAAGGCAGTACGGACTGGGAAAGAATATGGATGGGAGTGAGGTAAGAGTATGGCGAGTTTGACTTTGGATTTTTTTTCCAAGGCCTTGGGAAAGCAGACAAATGTAAATGTTATCCTGCCGGATGCGGAGGAGGTTCCCGTTAACGGATGGAGAACGATTGTCCTGCTTCATGGATGGAGTGAAAACTACACTTCATGGATGCGGAACACGTCGATAGAAAGGTATGCCATGAAAAGGCAGATTGCGGTGATCATGCCGGACGGAGGATTTTCCTTCTACAATGATATGGCTTATGGCCTGAAATATTTGACGTATCTTACAGAGGAGCTGCCTAAAACCTGTAATAAGTATTTCAGGACTTCGCTTCTGCGGGAAGATAATTTTATTGGCGGGCTTTCCATGGGCGGCTGTGGTGCTTTGACGGTCGGACTTACGCGGCCTGATCTCTATGCGGGCCTTATCTGCCTTTCGGCAACGAATTTCCCGGCAGACGGATTCCAGGCTCAATACGAGACGCTGAAAGATACCGAATGGCTGAAATCCATGAAGTGCATCTATGGAGAAATATTCCCGCATCTTGTAGGGACGGATTATGACGCTTATCATCTGGCAGGAAAAATCGTGTCAAAAGGCGGCCCGTATCCGACTATTTTCCATTATATGGGTCTCGACGAAACTGAAGGAATGGAGTGGGCGAGACGGATGGAGTCTGTATTCTTAGGATTTTCGGGAAATCCTTTTCATTATAAGCTGGTCACCTATCCCGGGATCCATACCTGGGACAGCTGGGATGCGCATATTTGCGAGGGTCTTGATTATCTGGGGTTGGCGGAAGTATCAGATCACTGCGAACGTTAAAGCAGACCGGCATCACGGAAACGCCTGATTACATAATCAAGACTTGCCAGATATTCCTCATCGCTTTGCAGATGCTCGATGATTACGGGCATATCCGGATCAAGCTTTTCAATCAGCTGCGCGTATGTCTCCAGAGTAAGATCGCCTTTCTCACAGGCTGTCTCCTGCAACTGCAGGGTGAATGCCTGTGAGAGATGCACATTCTTCAAATGGCAGCTCTTGATGTATGTTCCGAGTTTATGGAAGCACTCTTCCATAAATTCTTCATGCCGGAAATATCTTTCTGCGGATGTGATCCAGTTGAACACGTCCATATGAACGGCAAAGCGTTCCCGGTTAACGTCATGGATCAATTTGAGATATTCATCTGGCCCCATGGGATACATCCAGGGCATGGGTTCTATGGTGTAGAAGGTGTTTTTGGGGTTAACAGCGTCAATGATCTCCTGAATGCTTGCGACCATATCCTGCCAGGCCTCTTCGGTCAGATTCTCCAGGTAAGGGCCGTCCCATCTGGGGCCTTTGGAACCGGAAACATTGACGCAACACCGGGCATGAAGCCGGTCGGCAAGGCGCAGCTGCTCTTTACAGCGAAACAGGGCAGCTTTTCTTGTTGCCGGATCAGGCGAGAGCGGGTTGCACCATGCGCCTACTTCTGCGATCAGAAGATCATGTGCCTGTGCCGCCTTGGCATATCTGTCCAGAAGAGACGGCTCACAGGTGTAATCTACCGGGAAATTCACGGCACGACATCCCAGTGCCGACAATCTTTCAGCCCATTCTTCCGGGGTCTGATGTGTGAGGGAACTTGATAATCCTAATCGCATAGTTGATCTCCTTCTTGTATATTCCTAATATCAGGGAAAAGCGTCGGCGAGCAGTGCCTTTCGGTTGACGACAGCCGATGGGGATATTATATTTCATGGCATGTTCTTTGGCAAGTGCCGTGCTAATATCCATGCAGGCAAATGAAATAGAGCACGGTTTAGAACACGGTAGTTTATATGATGGATCTGTGGTATAATTCGTTGTATAAAGTTTATAATTTTCCTGATGGAACGGAAAAGGAGACGATGCCATGACCTCTAACTTTGACTTCTTAAAAAATGATTTTCCCGTTCTTGCAAACTTCGGTTATTTGGCGGAACAATATTGTTATTCTGACGCCAACTCCTGTTTGATGAAGTTAGGGATGATTGGGGAAACCATTGTCAATTTGATCTTTATATACGATAAAATCCCATTGCCTCATAACAATACTGCTGTTGCCAGAATTGACGTCCTTCTTCGAGATGGTTTTATTGACAGAGACTTATGTGATATTCTTCACGCTCTGCGAAAGATCAGAAATAAAGCGGTACATGAAAATTATGCGTCTACTGATGACGGAAAAGTATTATTGCAGATGGCATACAGTCTGTGTGAATGGTTTATGCAGACGTATGGTGACTGGAATTACCGGCATCATGATTTTGTTATGCCTAAAGAACGGCAGTCTGTTGCGGCGGTTAATAAGACGGAAGAAGAACAGCGGGAGGAAGCCCTGGTAAGACAGGCGGAAGATGCTGCACAGGCAGCGCCTTTGGTGCCGGTTGAAGAAAGAAAGAAAAAAGCAATCCGGGTGGCGGGCAATCGGCAGAAATCAGAAGCGGAGACCAGGTACTTAATTGACGAGCAGCTTCGGAAAGTGGGATGGGAAGCAGATACGGAAAATCTGCGCTATGCCAAAGGCACACGCCCGGCGAGAGGGCACTGTATGGCGATCGCCGAGTGGCCTACGGATTCTAAGGCCGGCAACAAGGGGTTTGCCGACTATGCCCTGTTTATCGATCTGCAAATGGTTGGAATCATCGAAGCGAAGGCGATTCACAAGGATATTCCTTCGGTCATTGATTATCAGGGCAAAGATTATCCTAAAAATATCCGTTCCGGGGATGCAGAATACGTCATCGATACCTGGGGAGAATATAAGGTTCCGTTTACTTTTGCAACGAACGGAAGACCCTATCTGGAGCAGTTACAGACAAAGTCCGGTATATGGTTTTTAGATTTGCGCAAGCCATTCAATGCACCGAAAGCATTGCACGGCTGGATCAGTCCCACGGGCATTCAGGAACTTCTTGAAAAAGACATACAGGCAGGCAATCAAAATTTAAAATTCCTGCCCTTTGATTTATTGCGCGATCAGGATGGCCTGAATCTACGGGAATATCAGTTAAGGGCAATTCAAGCCGCAGAAAACGCGGTGATTGAGGGCAGGCAGAAAATTCTGCTGGCCATGGCTACCGGCACAGGTAAAACCAGAACCGTATTGGGCATGATATATCGTTTTCTGAAAACAGGACGATTTCGGCGAGTTTTGTTTTTGGTAGACCGCACTGCGCTTGGTGAGCAGGCAACGGATGTTTTTAAAGAAGTAAAACTGGAAGATTTGATGACGCTTGATGATATATACAGTATCAAAGGGCTGGAAGATAAAAGTATTGAAAAAGAGACCCGTATTCAGGTGGCTACGGTGCAGGGAATGGTAAAGAGGGTTCTTTATCATGACGGAGAATCCATGCCTGCCGTTACCGATTATGATCTGATCATCGTAGATGAGGCACATAGAGGATATATTCTCGACCGGGATATGGGTACGGAAGAATTGCTGTACCGGGATCAGGTTGAGTATCAAAGCAAATATCGGGCGGTCATTGATTATTTCGATGCGGTTAAGATCGGATTGACGGCGACACCTGCCTTACAGACAACCGAAATTTTCGGAGAACCGGTATTTAAATATACTTATCGTGAGGCGGTGATCGAGGGATATTTGGTGGATCACGATGCACCTCATGAGTTGACCACCAAACTGAGCAGTGAAGGGATTCATTATAAGAGCGGCGACTCTGTCATGATCTATGATCCGGTGACAGGGGAACTTACAAACAGTGAACTGTTGGATGATGAACTCGACTTTGACCTGGAGAATTTCAACAGGCAGGTCATTACGGAAAATTTTAATCGTGCAGTGCTGACTGAAATCGCCCGTGATATTGACCCGGAAACACCGGAAGAACAAGGGAAAACCCTGATTTACGCAGTCAATGATGACCATGCGGATTTGATTGTGAAGATTTTAAAGGAGATTTATTCGCAAACCGGGGTTGACAATGATGCTATTATGAAGATAACCGGAAAAGCGGGCGGAGGAGATAAAAAGAAAATCCTGGAGGCCGTCAAGCGTTTTAAAAATGAGCGCTATCCAAGTATTGTCGTTACCGTGGATCTTTTGACCACCGGTATTGATGTGCCGGAGATTACTACCCTTGTATTCCTGCGCCGCATTAAGTCGCGGATTTTGTTTGAGCAGATGTTGGGGCGGGCTACACGCCTTTGTCCTAAGATCAAAAAGACTCATTTTGAGATTTATGATCCGGTTGGTGTGTATGACGCACTGGAAAGTGTCAGCACTATGAAACCGGTAGTTGTCAATCCGTTTACAACCTTTGACCAGCTTTTGGACGGGCTGGAAGTATTAGAAGACGAAAAGCAGCTGCAAAGTCAGATAGATCAGATTGTCGCAAAACTTCAACGGAAGAAGCGAAATATGGACAAGGAGTCGGTGGAACATTTTAAGGATATGACAGGTGGACTTGATCCGACACAACTGATTGTGGAGATTGAGAAACAGTCGCCTTGTGATGCCAGAAATCGTCTGCTTACCTATCGGGATCTGTTCCGGATGGTTCAACAATCCAGAAATACTCTCGGAAGAACTGTTGTTGTTTCGGATGCGGAGGACGAGCTACTTTCTCATGAGAGGGGCTATGGAAAAGGCGGTCGTCCGGAAGATTATCTTGATGCGTTTGCTGAGTTTGTCCGGAAAAACCGGAATGAGATTGCCGCGCTCAATATAATTTGCACCTGCCCGAGAGAACTGACCAGAGAGAGTTTGAAAGGACTCAGGCTTACACTGGACAGAGAAGGCTTTACGGTGCAACAGTTGAATACCGCATTGTCTGAGCTGACTAATGAAGAAGTGGCCGCAGATATTATCAGTCTGATTCGCCGCTATGCCATAGGTTCGGCGCTGGTCAGTCATGAAGCGAGAATCCGCAGAGCGGTGGATAAATTGAAAAAAGCGCACAGCTTTTCCAAACAGGAATTGAGTTGGATCGGGCGTATGGAAAAATACCTGCTGGAAGAATCGGTGCTGAATGTGCGGGTATTTGATGAGGACAGCCGTTTTAAGGCGCAGGGTGGTTTTACGAAGATTAATAAAGTATTTCTAAATCAATTGGAAAGCATTGTGTTGGAACTTAATGAGTATCTGTACGATGATGGAGGAAAAACGGCTTAATGACTACGCAGGAAATTGTGTCCAAGCTCTGGAATCTCTGTAATGTTTTGCGGGATGACGGAATTACCTATCACCAGTATGTGACGGAATTGACTTACATTTTGTTTTTGAAAATGGCAAAAGAAACAGAAGCGGAAAGCAAGTTTGCCGCAGGGATTACCTTGATGGAGGGGGATCATCTGACACCCGAACAGGAAGCGTTAAACAACGAGAAAAAGATGATTCAGGCCTATAGCTGGAATGTGTTGATCAGTAAATCCGGACTGGAGCTTTACAGATATTATAAAGACTTGCTGCGCTTGTTCGGTACACATTGTATTGGCAGAGTGCGCGAGATTTATCAGGGCTCTATGACGAACATTGAAGAGCCGAAAAATCTGGAAAAAATAATCACGACAATCAATGAACTGGATTGGTTTTCCGCCCGGGAAGAAGGGCTTGGAAACTTGTATGAAGGTTTGTTGGAAAAGAATGCAAATGAAAAGAAATCCGGTGCCGGACAGTATTTTACCCCGCGGGTACTGATTGATGTGATGACAAGACTGATGAAACCTCAGCCTGGTGAACGCTGCAATGATCCGGCCTGTGGTACATTCGGCTTTATGATTGCCGCAAGCCAATATGTGAGAAAACACACGGACGATCTGTTTGATTTGGATGCAGATACGGCCAGGTTTGAGCGGGAAGAAGCTTTCACGGGTTGTGAACTGGTACACGATACCCACCGTCTGGCGCTGATGAATGCGATGCTTCATAATATTGACGGTCAGATTATCCTGGGGGATACCCTTTCCAATATTGGGAAAAATATGAATAACTATCATTTGGTATTGACGAATCCGCCCTTTGGAACCAAGAAGGGCGGTGAGCGTGCTACCCGTGACGACTTTATTCATACTACCAGCAATAAGCAGCTGAATTTCCTGCAGCACATTTACCGCAGTCTGGTAACGGACGGTACTGGCCGCGCGGCAGTGGTATTACCGGACAATGTGCTGTTTGCAGATGGAGACGGAGAGAAGATTCGGTGTGATTTGATGGACAAGTGTAATTTACATACTATATTGCGTCTGCCTACCGGCATTTTCTATGCGCAGGGGGTCAAGACGAATGTGTTTTTCTTTAGCCGGGGAAAGACAGATAAAGGAAATACCAAAGAGGTCTGGTTCTATGATCTTCGCACGAATATGCCCGGTTTTGGTAAGACGACGCCGTTAAAAACGGAGCACTTTGCGGATTTTGAGAAGGCATACGAGACCGGAGATCGCCACGCTGTGCAGGATGAACGATGGAGTGTATTTACCAGAGAGCAGATTGCTGAAAAAGGCAATAGTCTTGACTTGGGGCTGATTCGTGACGATTCGGTTTTGGATTATAATGATCTGCCAGACCCGGCGGATAGTGCAGAAGCCGCCGCCGCTAATCTGGAAGAAGCGGTTGACCTGCTTATGAGCGTGGTGAAAGAACTGCGGGCGCTGGAGGTACAGAACTGATGGCAAGAGGAAAGAAAAAGGAAGTTTTGACGCTGGAAGAACGCCTGCAGGCGGCGTTAGTGCCGGAGAGTGAGCAGCCGTATCAGGTGCCGGGGAATTGGTGTTGGACATTTATTCAGTATGTGTCAGAAGTAATCACGGGAGGTACACCAAGTAAGAAATGCGCTGAGTATTATGGTGGTAAATTCCCATTCTTTAAGCCGTCAGATTTGGACTCTGGCCGTCATGTTATAAATGCAAGTGAATATTTGTCAAATGCGGGAAAAGCGGTTTCACGTGTGATACCAGAACAATCAACTGCTGTTTGCTGTATTGGGAGTATTGGAAAATGTGGATTTTTAGAAGTGGAAGGCTCGACGAATCAACAGATTAATTCAGCAATTCCCAAATTTAATGCATTATATCTTTACTATTTTTGCAATACACATTACTTTGTTGAACAGCTATGGGAAAAAGCATCGGCAACGACTATCTCAATAGTAAATAAAAGTAAAATGGAAAATTGTATATTTCCCCTTCCGCCACTTCTGGAGCAATGCCGCATAGTTGATCGAATTGAAAGTCTATTTGCCAAACTTGACGAAGCCAGGCAAAAGGTACAGGATGTGTTGGACGGTTTTGAACCCCGTAGAGCTGCTATACTTCACAAAGCCTTTAACGGCGAGTTAACTGCTCAGTGGAGAAAAGCGCATGGGGTAGGGATGGAAGAAGGCTGGGAAAGAAAGAGATTTGATGAGGTGGCTATTATCAGAAGTAATTTAGTAGAGCCTGCTGATTTTCCGGATCTTCCACATATAGCGCCCGATAATATTGAGAGAAAAACAGGTGTTTTGTTGGAATATCACACTATTGCCGAAGATGGTGTGACAAGCGGAAAGCATCATTTTTATCCGGGGCAGATTCTTTATTCTAAAATTCGACCATATTTGTCTAAAGTAGTGGCCGTAGATTTTGAAGGGCTGTGCAGTGCAGATATGTATCCTATTGAAGCAAAAGGAGATGCGAAGTGCCTGTGGTATTATATGTTATCGGAAGAATTTCTGGAACAAGCGTCATCTGCGGGGTCTCGTTCTGTATTGCCTAAAATTAATCAGAAAGAGTTATCAGCGTTAACGGTTGAACTGCCAGCATTAATAGATGAACAGAGCGAAATCACGAATATTCTTGACAGTTTCTTTGCTAAGGAACAGCAAGCCAAAGAAGCATCCGAAACAGTTCTGGAACAGATTGACCTTATCAAAAAATCCATCCTCTCCCGAGCTTTTCGCGGCGAGCTGGGAACGAATGATCCGGCCGAGGAGAGCGCTCTGGAACTCATAAAGCAGACTATTTCGGAAACAATAGCTAATAATGAGTAATGACAAGCATCGATGATGAAACACATGAGATTGTAGGTGTCGATAAAGATGGAGTTTTTAAGATTATAGACAATATTACAAATACTATCTCAGATATGTGTCGTCCGCAGATTTTTCCGAATATTGGAGTAAACACCATTGATGGAAAAAGTGTAATTGTCATTAATATATATCCGGGGGCAAACCGGCCATACTATATCAAGTCGCTTGGAAAAGAGACAGGCACTTATATCAGAGTATCGGGGACGTCCAGACCCGCTGATGAAGCGGTCTTAAAAGATCTGGAATTGCAGGGGACTCATCGCTCCTTTGATGAGATGGTGTGCGTAGAGCATAAATATGATGCCGGCAAAGCAGAACAGCTGTGTGGAGCAATAAAAAGATATATGGTAGAAGCGGCCAAATCGAATAGTGAAAAAGAGAAGATAAAAGATGTTACAATACAGAATTTGATTAATTGGGGTGTAGTTAGAAATATGGATGGGACATTGCTGCCAACAAATGCGTTTGTTCTGTTGACTGATAATGTATTTCCTTTTGCTAAAATTCAGTGTGCTTTGTTTAAAGGAACGGAGAGGGTTGTCTTTATTGATAAAAGAGATTTCGAGGGACCGCTTTATGAGCAGATTGAAGAGGCCTATGATTTTGTATTGAAACATATTAATCTGGGAGCTGAAATAAAGGACCTTGTCAGAAATGAAGCCTATGAATTGCCGACGGAAGCAATCAGAGAGGCGATTGTGAATGCTGTGACACACAGGAATTTTTTAGACAGAGCGTGTGTACAGGTTGCAGTATATGATGACAGAGTAGAGGTAACATCTCCGGGGATGCTTTACGGAGGTCTGACGATAGAACAGATTAAGGAAGGTGGTTCTAAGATTCGCAATCGGTGTATTGCAGAAGTGTTCAGCAGGATGAGGATCATCGAAAGCTGGGGAACCGGCATTAAGAGAATGTTTAGTTCCTGCAGGGAATATGGAATCCGGGATCCGGAATTACTGGAGATTGGGGATAGTTTCAGGGTAAATTTATACAGACCTTCTTACAGTGGTAATGAGGCTCAAAGTTCGCCAAAAAGTTCGCCAAAAAGTTCGCCAAAAAGTTCGCCAAACGGTTTGAATGCAACGCAGCAAAAAATAATGCAGATGATCCGGAAGAATTCGAGAATAACACAAGCGGAGATGGCGGAAATAATAAGAATTTCAAGGAGAGCTGTTCAAAAAAATATAAAAGAGCTGGCAGATCAAGGTATTGTAGTCCATGAGGGTTCAACCAGAAATGGATATTGGAAGATAAAAGAATGAGATGGGAAAAGAAGCGAAATGACCGAAACAGAGCCTTAACACTTTGCCTATAATATGGTAAAGTACTAGAGAGCAGCCATAACTATTGGAAAATAAGTGATTAAAGAGAGGAAACAGCAATGGAGCACAAGATCCCGTACAAAATTTATCTTGAAGAACAGGAAATGCCGAGACAGTGGTATAACGTCCGTGCAGATATGAAGAAGAAACCGGCTCCGATCTTAAATCCGGAAACAATGCAGCCGATTACGGTGGAGGAGCTTTCGGGCATTTTCTGTAAGGAGCTGGCGAAGCAGGAGCTGGATGATGAGACGGCTTATTTCGATATTCCCACGGAGATTCGTGATTTCTATAAGATGTACCGCCCGTCGCCGCTTGTGCGGGCATACTGTCTGGAAGAAAGGCTGGGCACACCGGCTCATATTTATTATAAATTTGAGGGCAACAACACGTCGGGGAGCCATAAGCTGAATTCTGCGATTGCGCAGGCTTACTATGCGAAGCAGCAGGGGCTTAAGGGTGTGACGACGGAGACCGGCGCAGGGCAGTGGGGAACGGCGCTCTCCATGGCTTGTTCCTATTTTGAGCTGGACTGTCAGGTATATATGGTGAAATGCTCTTATGAGCAGAAGCCTTTCCGCCGGGAGGTGATGCGCACTTACGGAGCGAAAGTAACGCCTTCTCCTTCGATGGAGACGAATGTCGGCCGCCGGATCAATGAGGAATTTCCGGGGACGACGGGAAGTCTGGGGTGTGCGATCTCGGAGGCAGTGGAGGCGGCCACCGGTCAGGAGGGATACCGCTATGTGCTGGGATCGGTATTGTCTCAGGTAATGCTGCACCAGTCGATCATCGGTCTGGAGACAAAAGCGGCGCTTGACAAATACGGCATCAAGGCGGACACGATCATCGGCTGTGCGGGCGGCGGTTCCAATCTGGGTGGCCTGATTTCTCCTTTTGCAGGGGAAATCTTAAGAGGCGAGGCGGATTATAAGATTATCGCGGTGGAGCCGGCATCCTGTCCGAGTCTGACGAGAGGCGTTTACGCTTATGATTTCTGTGATACGGGTAAGGTATGCCCGCTGGCGAAGATGTATACGCTGGGAAGCGGTTTCATTCCCTCTGCCAGTCATTCGGGGGGACTGCGTTACCATGGCATGAGCTCTGTGGTTTCCGAGCTGTATGATCAGGGACTTATGGAAGCAAGAAGCGTGGCGCAGACGGAAGTGTTTCAGGCGGCGGAGACTTTTGCGAGAGTGGAAGGAATCCTGCCGGCGCCGGAGAGCAGCCATGCGATCAAGGTTGCCATCGACGAGGCGATGAAGTGTAAGGAGACAGGGGAAGAGAAGAATATCGTATTCGGTCTGACCGGCACGGGCTATTTTGATATGGTGGCTTACCAGAGATATAATGACGGTGAGATGGAGGATTACGTTCCTGCGGATGCGGAGCTTGAGAAGGCCATTGCGAAGCTGCCGAAGATTTCCGGCCAGCAGTGAGGAAAGCAAGCCGTGTGATCAGACGGCGGCTTTTGCGAAGATATGGTGGAGTACAGTGGTATAGCGGTATAAGATAGATGGCGAATGCACATAGTATGATGGTAATGTTTTTGCCTGGAACGGCACATAAGCTGCACGGTCGGTGAGAATACTGTGCAGCTTGTTGCATGTATGCAGGACAAACAGAGAGACGATGAACAGAAAAAAGGAGGACAGACCAATGTTACAGACAGGAACCAAAGCGCCGGCATTTTCCCTGCCGGACCAAAACGGCCAGATACACACATTAGAAGAATATAAAGGAAAGAAAGTCATTCTCTATTTTTACCCGAAGGACAACACACCGGGCTGTACGAAGCAGGCCTGCAATTTCGGTCAGCTGCATCCGCAGTTCCAGGAAAAGGGCGCGGTGGTGCTGGGCGTGAGCAAGGACAGTGTGGTCTCCCACAAGAAGTTCGAGGAGAAGTACGGGCTGCCGTTTACACTTCTCTCCGATCCGGAGCTTTCCTGCATCCAGGCCTACGATGTGTGGCAGGAAAAGAAGAACTACGGTAAGGTCAGCATGGGAGTCGTGCGCACGACGTATCTGATCGATGAGGAAGGCGTGATCGTGAAAGCCTTCGGCAATGTGAAGGCTGAGCAGAATCCGGCGCAGATGCTGGGTGAGCTGGAAAAGGCGTAGAGATTGGGCCGGCGCTGACAGCATCCTGGTTTACGGACGCGTAGTTTGAGAAAGAGAGGTATTCATCAATGAAGATCATCATCTCACCGGCGAAAAAAATGAATGTGGATACGGATTCTTTCGCATCCTGCGGTCTGCCGGAGTTCCTTGCAGAGACGAAGACGCTGATGAAAGCGATCCAGGCATTATCTTATGCGGAGGCACGGGCATTATGGAAGTGCAATGATAAGCTGGCGGAGTTGAATTATGAGCGTTTCCGGAATATGGATCCGGAGCGGGGACTGACGCCGGCGGTGATGTCCTACGAGGGCCTGCAGTATCAATATATGGCGCCGGGTGTGCTTACGGCGGAGGCGCTGTCCTATTTGGGGGAGCATCTCCGCATTCTTTCGGGATTCTATGGCCTGCTTAAGCCGTTTGACGGCGTTGTGCCTTACCGTCTGGAGATGCAGGCACAGCTGGCGGTGGGTACATACAGGGATTTATATGCGTTCTGGGGCGCACGGCTTTATCAAAGTCTGACCAAAGAGGATCGGGTGATCATCAATCTGGCTTCCCGGGAATATTCGCAGTGTATCGAGAAATACATAACGCCGGAAGATGAGTTTATCACTGTGGAGTTTGGGGAACTGATCGATGGGAAGGTAAAGCAGAAGGGCACGCTGGCCAAGATGGCAAGGGGTGAGATGGTGCGTTTTCTGGCGGAGAACAATATCTGCCGGTCGGAAGGTATGAAGGAGTTTCATGCCCTGGGCTTTTCCTACTGCGGCGATTTATCTGATACGGAGAAATATGTGTTTTTGAAACGGGAGGGAAGAGCCGGATGACAACAAGGCAGGAAGTGCTGGCATATTGTATGACGTTTCAGGGGGCATATCTGGATGCGCCTTTTCATGATGATAACTGGCAGCTGGCCCGTTATCGGGGCAACAGGAAGGCTTTCGCGTGGACTTATGAACGGGAAGACAGGATATGGGTCAATGTGAAGGTGGATCCGCAGTGGAGGGATTTCTGGCGGGACGCGTACGAGGCTGTGATCCCCGGATGGCATCAGAATAAAGAACACTGGAATACGGTCATTCTGGACGGCTCTGTGCCGGAAGAGGAGATCAAAAGGATGATTGCGGAGAGCTATGACCTGATCGTCGGCAGAAAGAAATGAGCGCGGGAGTGTGGGAAATCAATCTGAGGAGGAGACGATCGTGGCAGCGAAGATTCTGATCATAGAAGACGAGGCAGTCATCCGCCGGGAACTGAAAATATTGTTGGAAAATGCGATGTATGAGGCGGCGGTCTTGACTGAGTTTCACCATATCCTGCAGCAGATTACGGAACAGTCGCCGGATCTGATCCTGCTGGATATCAATCTGCCGGGATGCTCCGGTTTCGATGTGTGTACGCAGATCCGTGGTGAAATGGGCGTGCCGGTGATCTTTCTCACGAGCCGCACGGACTCCATGGATGAACTGAACGGTATCTTAAAGGGCGGGGACGACTATATTACGAAGCCTTATCAGGCTCCGATACTGTTGGCGCGGATCGGGGCCGTGTTGAAGCGCACCATGGGAGGCAGGCTGAAGGAGCAGACGCAGTTTGTTCACAAGGATGTGCGGCTGGACATTGCCGGGTGTGTACTGACATGCAGGAATAAGCAGACGGAACTTACCAAGGCGGAGATGAAGATATTATACCGGCTTTTCAGACAGCCCGGGGAATATGTCTCCCGGACGAACCTGATCGAGTATTTGTGGGAGAATAAGATTTTCATAGACGATAATACATTGAGTGTGCATATGACCAGGATCCGGGAGAAATTAAAGGCGATCGGGGTGCATGAGCTGATTGTGACGAAGAGAGGGCTTGGGTACCGGATATGAGAATGAGCGTGCTTGCATTTTTGAAAGACCGGTTTCTTCTTCTGGTGCTGCATCTGGTCTGTATGGGGATGATGAGCGTATTCTTAAGACTGACAGGATACAGCGGTGCGAATGTGGTGATCCTTCTGATCTTCTGGGGAATGATTGTGTGTGTTTGGCTGGTGGTTACTTATCTTGGGAGAAGGAAATATTTTGAGGAAACAGGGCATATTCTGGAGCAGGTGGACAAACGGTATCTGCTGGGGGAATTGCTGCCGTCATCCGCAAAACTGGAAGACAGACTGTACCGGGATATGATACGGCGGTCGAACAAGTCCGTGATCGAGCGGATCAGGCAGGTTGAGACGGCGGAGAGGGAGTACAGGGAATACATAGAGAACTGGGTGCACGAGGTGAAAGCGCCAATCACGGGAATTTCGCTGTTGTGTGAGAACGGGAGCAGATTGTCCGAGTCGCGGGAGACTCTGCGGGCAGTCAGTCTGGAGAATCAAAAGATAGAAAATTATGTGGATATGGCGCTTTATTACGCCAGATCGGAGAATGTCTACAAGGATTTTATCATCCGCAGGACGAATCTGCAGGAGACGGTGGAAGACGTCCTGGAAAGGAACCGTCTGCTGCTGATCCGGAGCGGCGTGCGTGCGGAGGTGGATTGTCCGGATCCGGTCTATACGGATGGAAAGTGGATCGCTTTTATCGTAAATCAGATGATCTTAAACAGCGTGAAGTATTGCGGTCAACAGCCGGTCTTCCGGATTCGGACGAAACGGGAGCGGGACGGAGTGCGCCTGACGGTGGAGGACAACGGTGTGGGAATCCGGAGCGGGGAGCTTTGCCGTATTTTTGAGAAAGGATTTACGGGCAGTAACGGCCGCGACCATGAGAGGGCCACCGGCATGGGACTGTATCTGTGCCGGAAGCTGTGTGATAAGCTGGGAGTTGGACTGCAGGCCGAGTCGGAATACGGCAGGGGAACGAGGATGACGCTGTTGTTTCCGATCAGCGTCTATATAGACAGGGAACAGGAGGATTGAGGTTATCTTTCAAAAAAGTAAGATAACTTCAATCTTTTTCTATAGAAAGAAAACGGGAGGATGCTAAACTATTGTTGGGCCAAACGGCTGAAAGGAGTGAACGGAAAATGAACGACTATATTCGCATATGCGAGGTGGAGAAATACTATGGCAATGCGGCTAACGTGACGAAGGCTGTGGATTGTGTCAGTTTTGCGGTGGAAAAGGGGGAATTTGTGGGCGTTATGGGACCATCCGGATCGGGGAAGACGACGCTCTTAAATCTGCTGGCGACGATCGACCGGGTAACGGCGGGGCATATTTATTATGAGGACACGGATATCACCGAGTTGTCCGAGGATGCCTTATCGGAGTTTCGTAAGGATAATCTGGGGTTTGTGTTTCAGGATTACAATCTTCTGGATACGTTGACAATCGAGGAAAATATCGTGCTGGCGCTGACGCTGCAGGAAAAACCGAAGAAGGAGATTCTGACGGCCTGTGCACAGATCTTAAAGCTTCTGCAGATTGAGGATATCCGGGACCAGTTCCCTTATCAGGTATCAGGCGGGCAGAAGCAGCGGTGCGCCTGCGGCCGGGCCATGGTGAACCAGCCTAAGCTGCTGCTGGCGGATGAGCCTACGGGAGCGCTGGATTCCCGGTCGGCGCAGATTCTTCTGGAGACGTTTACGGATTTGAACCGGGAGATGCAGGCCACCATCCTGATGGTGACGCATGATGCTTTTTCGGCCAGCTACTGCGGACGGATCCTGTTTTTGCAGGACGGAAAGATCTTTCATGAGTTAGTGCGGGGTACAAAGAGCAGGAAGGTTTTTCTGCAGGAGATCCTGGATGTATTGTCGTTGACGGGAGGTGTATTGTCCGATGAGAGAGGATAAGAAGTACGGTTCTTTTTACGACAAGCTCAGCGTGCGCAATATGAAGCGTTCCGCACGGGATTATCTGGTCTATATGCTCACCATGATCCTGGTGACGGCTCTGATGTATGCTTTTAGCAGCCTTCTTTTCCAGAATGAGCTGGAACGGCAGTTTACAATGAATCTCAATGAACTTATGGGGATGATGGTGGGGGTTTCAACCTTTTTTATCATCCTGATTGTGGCCTGGCTGATCAATTACATGGTGCGGTTCATGTTGGAAAAGCGCAGTACGGAGTTTGGCATTTATTTACTGCTGGGCATGAAAAAAAGAGCCATTGCCAGACTGTATGTGCGGGAAAATATTCTGCTTGGCGGTGTGGCTTTTGTGATTGGAGCAGCGGCAGGCATTTTACTGCAGCAGGTTTTGATGTCGGTGATGTGCTCCATGGTGCGGATGGAGTATCATCTGCGGATCAGGCCGGATGGCGGGACATTGCTTATGACGCTGTGTTGTTACGGCGGCTGTTATCTGCTGGCGCTTTTTCACTGCAGGCGGAAGTTTAAGAAGATGAATATTCAGGCGCTTATGAGCGCCAGACGACGCAATGAGGAGATTAAAGAGAAGTTCGAGCGGGTCAAACAGATGCTGTTTCCTCTTTCGGTTATTTTTATCCTGTTGTTCTGGAAGCTGTTCGGACGACTGGCAACCACAATGCAGACGACGATGTTTGTGGTGGGATTGGTGATCACAATCTATCTTTTCTATCTGGGTCTGTCGGCCTGGATCATCTGTTATGTGCGTCGGGGCGGGGCGGCGGTCTATCGAGGGCAGAATTTGTTTCTGCTGCGGCAGTTTGCTTCTAAGGTGCGGACGATGCAGTTTACCATGGGGACATTGACGTCGCTGTTTACGCTTGCCCTGCTGGGGGCATCTTTTGCGTTGATGTTCAGCGATTACGAGAATACGGTGCTGGACGGGAAATTTCCCTTTGATGTGCAGATCTACAGCAAAGAAATTGCGTATGATTTTGCAGAAGAAAAAAGGGTGATCGAGGAGGAGGCCACAGTATCGTCCTATTATATCTATCATATCTATACGGATGGCAGGAACGTGGTCAATACCTGGATGCTGACCCATTTGCAGGCATGGGGCGCTATGTACAGGAATGCGGACGGTACGCCGGATGAGGCAGCCATCGAGAGAACGCTGCGGGATGAGTACGGAGACGGCAACTATTATACGTACGATACGTATATGGGACTTACGGATTATAACCATCTGCGTAAGATGCTGGGCTACGAGAGGGTAAATCTTGGGCAGCAGGAGTATCTGGTACAGATTAAGCCCCGGCTGGAGCAGGAAGTGCAGAAGATCGGGGAAGAGCTGATAATCGGGAATGCGGCAGGCGACGGGTTCCTGACCTGCGCGGGCATTCAGGCGGAGCCTTTTTCCCAGGACGGACACAACGGAGCGGATTATATGGTGGTGGTTCCGGATGAGGTGCTGATACGGATGCAGCCCTATTATACGGAGCTGGTGGCGGATCTTGACGGAACGGCTCCAATCGGGCTGCAGCATAAGCTGAAGGAGTTGCTGCCGGAGGAAGATCTGGATGTGCAGGGGCATGTGGCGGGCGATCTGTGCCGTGGTTCCGACACCATCATCAGTGTTGTGGAACTTTGCCTGGTACGGGATAATTTGCTGTCGGAACTGAAATATATGCTGGCGTCCATTATACTTCCGCTGTTCTATATCGGTCTGGTGTTTGTCTGCGTGGCGGTGACAGTGCTGTCCGTGCAGCAGGTGAGCGACGCGGCCAGGTACAGATACCGTTATGATGTGCTGTCGAAACTGGGCCTGAGTCGTACCCGGATAGAATGGCTGATCTTCAAGCAGCTGGCGGCCTTTTATCTGTGTCCGGCGCTGTTGGCAGTGGTGATCAGCGGACGGATGATCCTTTTTGCCAGCGATCGGTTTATCATGATGACAGGGGTGCCCACCGTTGTGGGAGGATTCTTTGGGAAAAGCGCCGGGTTATTTTTCGGAATCTATCTGGTGTATTTTGCAGTGACGTATGTGGAGTTTAAGCGGAATATTTTGCAGTGGAAAAGAAGGGGGAGTTTGTGGTAAAGTGAGGAATAATAAAAGCTTTGAGGAGGTGTAATATGAGAATACAAAATCCATTGTTTCGGGCGGATATGCCGGATCCGGATGTGATCAGGGTCGGTTCGGATTTCTATATGGTCTCCACGACCATGTTCTATATGCCGGCGGCGCCGATCCTTAAGTCGAAGGATCTGCAGCACTGGGAGATCGTTTCCTATATTTGTACGGAAATAGAGGACAATGCCATCTATCGTCTGGAGGACGGCAGACATGCTTATGGGAAGGGGCAGTGGGCGACCAGCCTGCTGCATTATAAGGGCCGTTTTTATGCGTGCTTTGTTTGTCATGACATGGGAAAAACCTATCTGTTTTCGACCGACGATATCGAGAAGAGTGACTGGGAGCGGACGGAATGGGAAACGGTATATCATGACATGTCATTCCTCTGCTGGGAGGATAAGGTATATCTGGTCTACGGAAACGGTGAGATCAGGATTGTGGAATTAAAGGAAGATCTTTCGGGCGCCCTGGAGGAAACGGACCGGCTGCTTATTCATACGCCGTCAGAGGGAATCCGCCTGCGCTGTGAAGGCTGCAGGGCCTATGCAAAAGATGGCTGGATCTATCTTCTGTTCATAGACTGGCCGGCAGATACAGAAGAAGAACAGGGGAAGCGAAGAGAGGTTTGCTATCGTTCCGGAAATCTTATGGGGCCTTATGAGCGGAAGACGATCCTGTATGATGATATGTGGCTTCCGGGAAGAGGCATCGCGCAGGGGCCGATTTTTGACGATGCCTATGGAAACTGGTATGCGATGATGTTCCAGGACAGCGGAGCGATCGGAAGAGTGCCGTTTCTGATGCCGGTGGAATGGAAGGAGGAATGGCCTATTCCCGGTAAGGACGGAAAAGTGCCGGAGTGTGTGGAGGTTCCTTTTGACGAGAGACCGGCAGAAGCGATCATACAGAGTGACAGTTTTGCCCATGAGGAAGATGTTTTAAAGAATGTGTGGCAATGGAATCATGCGGCGGATGATACGGCCTGGTCGTTTCGGGAACGGCCCGGATATTTGCGGCTGCAGAACAAGAATTTCGCTTCTGATCTGATGCGCGCCAGGAATACATTGACCCAGAGAACCAAGGCGCCGGGGTGTGCGTTTACAGTCAATTTGGAGTGCGGCGGTATGGCGGACGGCGATTTTGCCGGGCTGTGTGTGTTCCTGGAAAAATACGGGCAGATCGGAATCCGCCAGAGAAATGGCAAAAAGAGTGTGGTTATGCGGCGGCGTGCCGGGGAGACAGCTCCGTATGAACTGCAGAGGAAAGGCGATCTGGCGGCGCTGGAGGAATGGTATACCATAAAGGAGACGGAAGCGCCGTTTGACGGTGAGAGCGTTTGGCTGAGAATTGTCTTCCGATTTGACAGCTGGGGAAGTCAGGAAGAAACGGCAGAATTTTTCTACAGTCTGGACGGAGAAAGATTCTCTCCTCTGGGTGAGAAACTGGATCTCTTATATTCCCTGTCTATTTTTGTAGGCGCCCGGATCGGTATTTTTTCTTATAATGAGGGTCAGGGCGGAGCGGGATTCTCTGACTTTAGGGATTTTGTCGCAGACGAAAGTTGCGAATTATAAATTGTGTTTATAGTTCAGTATAGCAATCTCTGAAATATTTTTATTTATTTTAAAATAATTCGTGTGTTTTTGTGACGAATGCAATATAATGGTGTTATCAGACAGGATTTTTATAAAAAGGAGGGTAACAACCATGATTCTTTATGTGAATGCCGCCGCGGCCAAAGAAGGCAACGGCAGCAAGGAAACACCGTTTCGACACATCAATGATGCGGCGAAGGTGGCAAAACCGGGGGATGAGGTGCTGGTAGCGCCTGGTATCTACAGAGAGTATGTGGATCCGGTGAATGCGGGTACGGAAGATGCGCGGATCATCTACAGGAGCGAAGTGCCGTTAGGGGCGATGATCACCGGCGCAGAAGAGATGAAAGACTGGAAGCATTATGAGGGGAATGTGTGGGTATGCCGTGTGGATAACGGTGTGTTCGGCAGTTATAATCCGTATACGACTTTTGTCGGCGGTGACTGGTATTTTGCGCCGGTTGTGCGGCACACGGGTGCAGTTTATCTGAATGACCGTCAGCTTTATGAGACCGAGACACTGGAAGAGTGTATCAAGGGCGAAATCTATCAGCCTTCCTGGGAACAGGAGTGGTCCGTCTATAAATGGTACACCGAGCAGGACGGCAACGAGACGGTGATCTACGCGAACTTCCAGGGTAAGAACCCGAATGAGGAAAAGGTTGACATTAACGTGCGCCGTAACTGCTTTATGCCTTCTAAAACAGGCGTTGGTTACATCACATTCAGCGGTTTCAATGTGAATAAGGCCGCAACCACATGGGCGCCGCCGGCAGCTTATCAGGACGGTATGGTGGGGCCGCATTGGTCTAAGGGCTGGATCATCGAGGACTGCGAGATCAGCAACAGTAAATGCTGCGGTATTTCATTGGGTAAGTACTATGATGAAGAGAACGATCACTATTTTACCCGCAAGCATGTGAAGAGTCCGACGCAGATGGAGCGTGACGCGGTATGCCGTGGGCAGTATCATGGCTGGCTTAAGGAGAAGGTGGGCAGCCATATCGTAAGACGTTGTCATATTCATCACTGTGAGCAGACAGGTATCGTGGGCCGCATGGGCTGCGTGTTCAGTCTGATCGAGGACAACCACATCCATAATATCAATAATATGCAGCAGCTGGGCGGTGCGGAGATTTCCGGCATCAAACTGCACGCAGCGATCGACGTTGTAATGCGCCGCAACCATATCCATCATTCGACGATGGGGATCTGGTGCGACTGGCAGGCACAGGGTACGCGTATTTCCCAGAACCTGTTACATGACAACTATGCGCCGGATGGCGTTCCGATGGCACAGGGCGCGATGATGAGCCAGGATATTTTCATTGAGGTCAGCCATGGCCCGACATTGATCGACAATAACATTATGCTGTCCAAGGCGGCAGTCCGCATCGCGACAGAGGGTGTGGCCTGCGTACATAACCTGATCCTGGGCGCTTTCACTGCGGTAGGCGGCGGCACGGACAATATCGTAAACGGTGTGAACCAGCCCCGTTATACGCCGTACCATATCAGACATCGTACCGAGGTGGCAGGCTTTATGACGATCCTGCACGGCGATAATCGTGTATACAACAATATCTTCATCCAGAACTGGCCTGTGAAGGAAGCAGAGGAGAAGGAAGATATGGGCTTCAGGATGGCGGACAATCAGGTCGTGGGAACGGATGTGTTCGACGAATATCCGAATTATGATGAGTGGATCGTGAACTTTGATATGGATAAGCAGGCTGATATGAGAAAGCTGGCATCCTATCACTTCTCTCATCTGCCTGTGTGGGTGAACGGTAACGCTTATTTCAACGGCGCACGGGCATGGAAGAAGGAGCAGTCGAACCTGATTGACACGGAGCACACGGCAACGGTAGAGCTGGTGGAAAAGGACAACGGCTATTTCCTGAAGACAAATATATATGAGCTGCTGGGTGATTTCCGTGACGGTATCATCAACAGCGATATCCTGGGATATGCCTTTGAGCCGGAGCAGAGATTCGAGAATCCTGACGGGACAGCAATCACGTTCAATGAGGATTATCTTGGTTCCCACCGTGGACTGGATGCGGTTCCGGGACCGTTTGCGTCGGGCGAGGAAGCGGCGAAACAGCTGTGGTAAGACGTTAATTTACCGAAACAGAGATTTGTTTGGAAGCAAAAGGCGGCAGGAGAACTTCCTGCCGTCATTTTGTCCTATAGGAAAGGGATCTTATGAATTATTTAACAGAAGAACAAAATGCGATTTTATTTGAAAATGCAGGAGAGCAGCTTCGGATCGAGCCCTGGGGAGAAAACTCGCTCCGGGTCAGAGCGGCCATGATGCGTGAGATTCAGGACACGGAATATGCCTTGCTGCCGCCTGTGGAGACAAAAGCCAGGATTGAGATTAAGGATGCACTTAACGGCAGCATCACGAACGGCAAGATTACGGCCAGGCTGGAGGTGTGCCCCTGGAAAAAGCGCTGTCAGATCAGCTTTTACAACCAGAAAGGAGAGCGGCTTCTTGCAGAGGAGGGCCATGGCGGAGCGCTGAATAACCACTCCAGACATTTTAAGGCGAGACTTGGCGGCGATTATGAGCTGACGGTGACTTTTCACGGGAACCCGGAAGAAAAGCTGTTTGGAATGGGACAGTACCAGCAGGAACTGCTTGACGTGAAGAACTGTGTGCTGGAACTGGCGCACAGAAATTCTCAGGCTTCTGTTCCTTTCGTATTGTCTGATCAGGGATACGGTTTCCTGTGGCATAATCCGGCGGTAGGAAAAGTAGTATTCGGTAAGAATCTTACCCAGTGGTATGCGGAGAGTACGGATCAGATGGATTACTGGATCACGGCGGGAGATACGCCGGACGAGATCGAGCGCGCCTATGGAAAAGCCACGGGCACGGTGCCGATGATGCCGGAATATGGTATGGGCTTCTGGCAGTGCAAGCTTCGTTATTGGAATCAGGAACAGTTGCTGACGGTGGCAAGGGAATATCACAGAAGAGGGATTCCGGTAGATGTGATCGTGGTAGACTTCTATCACTGGCCCAAATGCGGTGATTTCCGGTTTGATCCGGCGGATTTCCCGGATCCTAAGGCTATGGTGGAGGAGCTTCGCGAATATGGAATGGAACTGATGGTATCCATCTGGCCGCAGATCAACCTGACCGGTGAAAACTATGAGGAGATGCGTCAAAAAGGACTTCTGATCAAGAATGAGCGGGGTGTGGAGATCGCCATGCGGTTTGAAGGGGAAAATACCTTCTATGATGCCACAAATCCGAAAGCCAGAGACTATGTATGGAAACTTTGTAAGAAAAATTATTTTGACTATGGCATCAAGGTATTCTGGCTGGATGAAGCGGAGCCGGAGTTCTCTACCTATGATTACGATAATTATCGTTATTATATGGGGCCGGTGACAAAGGTAGGCAATATTTATCCTCAGCTTTATGCGAAAACATTCTATGACGGGCAGATGGAATCCGGTATGGAGACGGCGGTAAATCTTCTGCGTTGTGCATGGGCAGGAAGTCAGAGATATGGGGCGCTTGTGTGGTCGGGAGATATTCACAGTGATTGGGAGACCTTCCGCAGGCAGCTTTGCGCGGGCCTTAACATGGGTATAGCCGGTATTCCCTGGTGGACTACGGATATTGGAGGCTTCTCCGGCGGAAATCCGCAAGATCCTGCATTTCAACAGTTGTTAGTGAGGTGGTTCCAGTGGGGCGCGTTCTGTCCGGTAATGCGTCTGCATGGAGACCGGGTTCCGCAGACGCCGCTTAAACATGCGGACGGTTCACCTACCATGCCGACAGGAGCGGACAACGAAATCTGGAGCTTTGGGGAGGAGCATACGCCGATTCTGGAGAAATATATTCGTTTCCGGGAGACGATGCGGCCTTATGTCAGAGAGCTGATGAAGGAAGCCCATACGGAGGGACGTCCGGTAATTCGTCCTATGTTCTATGAGTTCCCGGAGGAAAAGAAGTGCTGGGAGCTTCAGGATCAGTATATGTTTGGCGCAGATGTGCTGGTAGCGCCCATTGTTTATGAAGATACGTACGAGCGGGAAGTATATCTGCCGCAGGGTGCATCGTGGACATTGATCAGTGACGGCAGAAAGTATGAGGGCGGAACAACGATAACAGTATCCGCCGATATCAGCCAGATCCCGGTCTTCTTAAGGGATGAAAGACACGCCGAGTGGATTGGATGTATTTAAAGCAGTAAGGATGTCAGTGCGATCAGGAAGATGATCCATAAGCGTTTGTGGCAGGACTGACACGGGGGTGCAGGTATGTCTGAGAGAGAGCAGACGAAAGAATATTTAAAGCAGGTAATACAGCTGAGCATTCCGGCCGTGCTTGCCCAGATTAGTTCCATTATCATGCAGTACATAGATGCAGCAATGGTGGGCAGTCTGGGCGCGGCGGCCACTGCGGCGATCGGCCTGGTTTCCAGCACGACATGGCTGTTTGGCGGACTATGCGTTTCCGCGGCCACCGGGTTTTCCGTGCAGGTGGCGCAGCTGATCGGTGCGGAGAATCAAAAAGAAGCAAGGAGTGTTCTGCGTCAGGCAATCCTGTGCACCCTGTTGTTCGGTCTTACCGCTTCTTTTGTGGGAATCTGTATCAGTTCGCATCTGCCCGTATGGCTGGGTGGAGCGGAAGAGATCCGGGGGAATGCTTCCCGGTATTTCCTGATCTATGCCTGTGCGCTTCCGGCGGCGCAGATGCGGCATACCGCGGGAAGTGCACTGCAGTGCAGCGGTGATATGAAGGTGCCGAGCAGGCTGAATATTATGATGTGCGGATTGGATGTGATCTTTAACAGTTTTCTGATCTTTCCTACAAGGCAGGTATCTATGGCGGACATTCGGATCACAGTACCCGGGGCAGGTATGGGCGTGACAGGCGCCGCTCTGGGAACGGCCCTGGCAGAGGCCGTTACGGCGGTACTGATGCTGTATGCGGTCTGCTTTCGGTCGAAACGGCTGCGATTGTTTTCGCGGCAGGGAAAAAAGCCGGCAGGAGAAAAATTCCGCTTCCAGTCCAAATGTCTGCGCACGGCACTCCGGCTTGCACTGCCGATGGCCTTTGAACATACGGTAATGTGTGGGGCACATATTGCGGAGACTCGTATTGTAGCGCCGCTTGGAACCGTGTCGGTGGCGGCTAATTCCCTGTCAGTGACGGCGGAAAGCCTCTGTTATATGCCGGGAAGCGGTATCGGTACGGCGGCTACGACGCTGGTCGGACAGAGCATCGGCGCGGGAAAGCCGGAACGGGCGAAGCGCTACGCCAATCTGGCAGTGATGCTCGGGGCGGCGGTGATGACCTGTACGGGCGGATTGATGTTCCTCGGCGCACCGCTTATGTTCTCGATACTGACGCCGGATGCGGCGATCAGGGAGCTTGGCGTGAGAGTACTGCGGATTGAGGCATTTGCGGAACCTCTGTTTGCGGTATCCATTGTGACGGCCGGTGCACTGCGGGGCGCAGGGGACACGCTGATTCCCAGTATGATCAATCTGGCCAGTATGTGGGGTGTCCGTATCACGGCAGCTTCTCTGTTAGCGCCGCGCCTGGGACTGGTTGGCGTGTGGATCGCCATGTGCGGAGAGCTGTGCGTGCGAGGATTGCTGTTTCTTGTGCGGCTTTTGCGTGGAAAGTGGCTGGAGAAGAAGATTGCATGATTTTGTATGGGTTGCGCCTCTTTGCTTTTTCATGAAGACCGTACAGCCCGCAGGAAGGAGTATGTAACATGGAGACAATAAAAAATCAGACTTTTGATCAGGAGCGTGCTTTATACGGCAGCAATGGCATTGAAGTGATTGGTTGTGCCTTTGACGGTCCGGCGGACGGTGAAAGCGCATTTAAGGAAGGCAGAGATATCAGTGTGGAGAATTGTTTCTTTAATCTTCGCTATCCCTTCTGGCATGACGACAAGTTGAAGATTAAGAGTTCGGAGATGACGGAACTTTGCCGGGCGGCGCTCTGGTATTCCCATGATATCGAGATTACAGACACCAAACTGCATGGGATCAAGGCGCTGCGGGAGTGCGGCCGGGTAAAGATGCTGGGATGTGACGTGATTTCGCCGGAGTTTGGCTGGTCAGTGCACGAGATCGAGATGAAGGATTGCAGCGTGCAGGGAGAGTATTTCATGATGCGCTCTGACAGACTGCACTTTGAAGAGGTACGGCTGCAGGGCAAATATTCCTTCCAGTATATAGAAGATTCGGTGTTCGAGAACTGTGATTTTGATACGAAGGATGCCTTCTGGCACGCGAAGAATGTGACAATCCGTAACAGTGTCGTCAAGGGTGAATATCTTGCCTGGTACTGTGAGAATGTGACTTTTGATCACTGTAAGATTATCGGTACACAGCCGCTTTGTTATTGTAAAAATCTTAAACTGATTGACTGTGAGATGGTCGATACGGATTTAGCCTTCGAGAAGTCCGAGGTGGAGGCGACTATCACGGCGCCGATCTTAAGCATCAAGAATCCACTGTCCGGACGGATCATTGTACCTGCTGTAGGCGAAATTATCCGGGATGACGAAGCGTCGCAAGGGGAGATTATTGTGGAAGGTTAAGCATCCGGTATTCTTTTGGGGAACAGCCGTATTTTTCCCGGAAGATACGGTAGAAGTAGCTGCTGTTGCTATAGCCGACCGCATCGATAATATCATCCGCAGACAGTGTTGTCTGTGACAGCAGATAGACGGCTTGCTGGAGCCGCTGCTGTTGTAAAAGATCCTTGAAAGTCTGGCCGGTGTACTTTTTCAAAAGACGGCTGATATAGTAGAGCGGCAATTTGATCTCGGCGCAGATGTCGGTCAAAGTGCCGCTTTTATAATGCGTCTCAATATATTTCAGGACGTGGAAGATCAGATCCTGTTCATAATTGCCGCTCTGATTTCTGGCTATCGAATCGGCGAAAACAGACAGGTTCATGAAAATCAGCCCCATGGTGATCTGATTGATGGTATTGGTAGCCGGTTTTTTGTCGATCAGGTTCCAGAGCATGTTCTCGACGAGATTCTGAATCGGCAGGATCTTCTTTGCCTGAAAATGCAGGTATGTGATCTGCGAATCACGGCTTGAGAGGGTGGAGATAAGAAAACTGCGCAGCACATTTTCCCGTTCCATCATGGAGAGGATGCGGTCGAAAAATTCCGGCAGTATGATGAAGTTGACGGCGATATCGTCCCGGCCGGCGGGCAGGATCTCGTGAGCGGCAGCCTGATTAAGAAAAAGCAGGTCTCCCTCCCGCAGAACGATTCTGTCGGTGTCGTTAATGATATGTGTGGTGGAGCCGCAGCACATATAGACCAGTTCGGCGTAGTTGTGACGGTGCCTGGGAAAGTGCGCAAAGCGGGTATGGGGACGGATCTCGATCAGACGGCCGCGCTCCAGAAGCTTTGCGTTATCCACTACAAATTCCCGGCCGGAGGTGTAGATTTCTTTCTGGATGTCGGCATGTCCCTGCAGAAGGGCTTGTTCTTCGGCGGTGATCTGCCGCAGGTGATGTAACAGTTCTTCTCTCATATTCTTCTCCAATCTCGCAAAGTTAAAACTTTTGGCATTATTCGAGTTCGCGAAGCGAATCTCGCAAACGAACTTGTTCGTTTTTTGCAACTAAGGTCCCTCATTTTGTCCGGAGGCGACCTTAATTTTTTGCTCTTATTCTTATATGATAATCGTAGAGAGAACAAAAGTCCATTAGGAATGAATTGGACGAAGGATAAATTGCTGCAGGAATCAGGTAACGGAGGGGAGATCATGAGCAGGTATTATCTGGCGGTGGATATTGGGGCATCCAGCGGAAGGCATATGCTGGGGCATCTGGAAGATGGGAAAATGCATCTGGAAGAGATTTACCGTTTTGAAAACAGGATGGCAAATAAGGACGGTAAGCTCGTGTGGGATACACAGCGTTTGTTTACGGAAATCCTAAACGGCATGAAAGCATGTACGAAAGCCGATAAAATACCACAAAGCATGTCAGTGGACACGTGGGCGGTGGACTATGTGCTGCTGGACGAGCAGGATCGATTGCTGGGTGATACATACGGTTACCGTGACGGCAGAACAAACGGGTGTGATGAAGCAGTCTACAGGCTGATCGGGGAAAGCGAACTCTACGCGAGAACGGGGATACAGAAGCAGATATTCAATACGATTTATCAGCTGATGGCGGACAGGCTGAAACGCCCCGGGATACTGGAGAAGGCGAAGACATTTCTGATGCTGCCGGATTATTTTCAGTTTCTTTTGACGGGGAAAAAGGTTTCCGAGTATACGAACGGAACGTCCACACAGCTTGTCAGTCCGGTAACAAAACAGTGGGACAGGGAACTGATCCGGCTGCTGGGATATCCGGAAGAGATGTTTTTGCGATTGCAGATGCCGGGCAGCGAAGTCGGGAGCCTGAAAGCAGACATTGCGGCGCAGGTTGGTTTTGACTGCAAGGTGGTGTTATGCGGCAGTCACGATACGGCCTCGGCGGTGATGGCGATGCCGAAAGCGGAGGGAGACGGGCTGTATATCAGTTCCGGTACATGGTCACTGATGGGGGTGGAATTGCCGAAAGCGGATTGCAGGGAAGAGAGCAGGCAGACTAATTTCACCAATGAAGGCGGGTATGATTACCGGTTCCGCTATCTGAAAAATATCATGGGGCTGTGGATGATCCAGTCGGTGCGTCATGAACTGCATGACAGGTATTCCTTTGCGGAGCTTTGCCGGATGGCGGAGGAGGAACAGAATATTATGTCGCTGGTGGATGCAAACGATACCTGTTTCCTGGCGCCGGAGAACATGACGAAGGCGGTACAGGATTACTGCCGCAGGACGGGGCAGCAGGTACCAGAAACGCCGGGGGAGACTGCCCGGGTCATTTACCGCAGCCTGGCGGAATGTTATGGACAGACGGTGCGGGAGATTGAGAAAAATACCGGAAAGATCTACGACAGTATTCATGTGATCGGCGGCGGAGCCAATGCAGCGTATTTGAACCGGCTGACGGCGCAGGCCACGGGTAAGACGGTCTATGCGGGACCGGGAGAAGCGACGGCCATCGGTAATATTATGGCGCAGATGATCAAAGCCGGGGAACTGACGGGGCTGGTAGCGGCAAGAAAGTGTGTGGCGGAATCCTTCGAGATCCAAATGTTTGGACTAAAAAACAGGTAGACAGCGGTGGTCGTCATTTAGACAGAAGTACAATTTTTAACAGCGTTAACTGTAAAGGAACAGGAACCATAGAAAAAGAAACCATAGAAAAAACCATAGTAAAAGAAAAGGAGAGCAAGAACATGACAACAACAGAAAGATATATCTCTGCAAAAGAAATTTTTGCGGCAATCGGGGTGGATACGGATGCCGCGCTGGAGACTCTGAAAAGGGTGCCTGTCTCCATGCACTGCTGGCAGGGTGACGATGTGACCGGTTTTGACCATGACGGCCCGTTGACCGGCGGTATTCAGACTACGGGAGATTATCCGGGCAAGGCGAGGACGCCGGAAGAATTGATGGCGGATATGGATAAGGCTATTTCCCTGATTCCCGGTAAAAAGAAGATCAATGTACATGCATGCTATGCGATTTTTGCAGAAGGAGAACACGCAGACCGTGACAGGCTGGAGCCGAAGCACTTTGAGAGATGGATTGCGTTTGCGAAAGAAAAAGGCATGGGACTGGATTTCAACCCTACTTTTTTCTCGCATCCGATGGTGAAGGACGGATTGACGCTTTCCAGTCCTGATCCGGAGGTGCGCAGGTTCTGGATCGAACACGGTAAAGCGTGTATCCGTATTTCTCAGTATTTTGCAGAAGAGACAGGAATTCCCTGTGTTATGAACATCTGGACGGGTGACGGTTTCAAGGATGTGCCGGCGGACCGTCTGGGTCCCAGGATGCGTTATAAGGAGTCCATCGAGGAGATACTTTCCGAGCCTTACGACAGGACAAAAGTAAAACCCTGTGTAGAGTCGAAGGTGTTTGGTATCGGCGTGGAGTCCTATACGGCGGGATCTGCGGAGTTTGCGCTGTCCCTGGCGGCCAGAAATGAGGGATGTCTGCCGTTGATGGATAACGGGCATTATCACCCTACAGAACTGGTATCGGATAAGATTCCGGCGATGCTCTGCTTTTATCCGGAAATCGCTCTGCATGTGACCAGAGGCGTCCGCTGGGATTCCGATCATGTACTGCTTCTGGATGACGAGACGAGAGAGATCGCAAAGGAGATCGTGCGTTGCAATGCGCTGGAGCGTGTCTATATCGCTCTGGATTATTTTGACGCCAGTATTAACCGTGTATCCGCGTGGGCGGTGGGCATGAGAAGTTTCCAGAAGGCGCTGATGATGGCATTGTGCACACCCAATGAACGGTTGAAGAAACTGCAGGACGAAAGCCGTTTTACGGAGCTGATGGCAATGCAGGAGGCGGTGAAGATGCTGCCCTTCGGGGATGTATGGAACTATTACTGCGAACAGTGCGGTGTGGCGGGAGACTTTGATCTGTTTGGAGAAGTGCAGAAATATGAAGAAGAAGTGCTGTGTGAAAGATAACCGGCATGCCGATATGGCAGGAAGGGTATAAAGGGCATAAAGGGCGCAAAGCGCTTCGGAATGGAGGAAAGGTTGAAAAAGAATAGTAGAGGGTATCCATTCCCTTAATTGCATTACAAACA
>CANRZW010000027.1 GCA_947644545.1 uncultured Lachnospiraceae bacterium | reverse complement strand
GCGAATCAATCTGTCGGGCTTCTATAGTCCGACAGATTGGGAAACTTTTAATTAATACAACTCGTCCAAATTCAGAAACTTCATATGCATCGTCAATCCATGATGCCAATTCACAAAGCAAAAGTGGATGTGTATTGGATATTCCATCTGCAAGAATCATATCAAGTGCTACTTTTATGTTTGCCAAATATGCCTCTAAAGGCAATCGATTCATTGCTTCTTGCAATGTAGATTTAATTATTGTTTCTGCAAGAAACTGAGCCAAACATCTCCACTCTATTTTGTAATTATCGCGAATATCCCTTATAAGATCTACTTCAAAATTCATAAAACGATGTTGATTAGGCATCGGATTTTTTCCTGTAAGAACATAGTAGGAAAGCATTCCTATACTATAAACATCAACTGCTGTATTTCTTGTTAGATTCTCATCTTCTTCTACTTGTTCTGGTGCCTTAAATCCTTGGGACATTGCACCTAATGCTACCGTCAATTCAGTCGCCCCTTTATGCCATGACAAATCAAAGTCCAAAATCACAACCTTGAGTGGGACAAAGTCATCTTCATAATAAAAATTTTCCAACATAATATTTTCGGGTTTCAAATCTCGATGTAAAATACACTCCTGCAAATTGTGAGATATATGCATTATATTCGCTATTTTTTGTAAAACATCTAATTTTGTGTGAAGAGAAAAAAGTACTTTCTTATCTATTGCCTCTCTAAGAGTATAACCCTCAACAAAATCCATAACAATACATGCTGGAACTTCATATGAAGAATGTATCTTTACCATACCATCCACATTATGCTCTTTCAGCATTTTCATAGAACGAATTCCTCTTCTAAAACAACTTAAATACTTTACCTTATCTTTTACTTCAGGTAACAAAATTTTTATAGCAAATTTCTCATTTTTATCATTATAGGCTTCATATACATTTCCAAAAGCTCCCCCTCCAATTCCCTTTTTCAATAAAAATCCATGCAATTTTTGTCCATAATCTGATTCTGGGTTTACAAACCATGCCATATGAAGTTGTGCTGAATATAGCCTATAAAACTCCTGTAGTCTATCAATCTGTTCACTAGTCGGTACTGTATTTATTGGCAATATATTGGCAATATTTCCATTCAATATGTCTCTTAATTTATCTAGTCCTATACTAGAACATTCTTCATATCGTGGAATATCCTGTAACAAATATTTTTTCCCTTCGTATACCGTAGAATATTCTATATCCTTAGGAATATATTCATACATAGATTTAAACATTTTCTCAATATCGGAATGCTCTTTATCCTCTGGACAATATGAAATACAACTAATACCATAATTCCCAAGTTTTTTAATATCTAAAGCTGAAATATTATTTCCTATATAATAGTTATCCTGTCCTGATATAGTGTTTCCAATCGAAATATCATTAAGCAAAGATAAAAAACTATATTCTCTCGGATTGAAACCAACAATCACTAAATTTTTTCCATTTAATAATGTTGTCAGTACATTTATGACATCTCTATTTCTATATACCTCTTTCTTCTCTTCTTCTGTAAATACCCAAGAAGTTGGATCACTAATTTCACCATGCGGGAAAAAAACGAATTTTTCATTGCTTGCTGGAAAATGATTATATTTAACAAATTCATTTCTTGTTGCAAAATCAACAGAACTCTGGTAAACATTTGAATATGCATTCAAAATAAGTTTATCTATATTAAAAGTAATGACCCCACAAACATCTAACTTCCATATATACTTATAATTAACAGGAATTCTACGCCCTCTGTCTGACAATTGTTCCATAATATATTTATTATATTCAGTTGTTGGTAGACAGCGTTTTAATTCTGAAAAAACATCCCAGAAATTATCCATTATTTTTAGTTGTTCAACCTTTGCTTTAACATCATCTTCAGTATTTTGAAATAATTGTTCATAATAATTAATCATACCTCTCGCCAAATCTTCCCATGAGGGCATACCAGAAGACCTTGACATTCCAGCTCCTACAATAAAAATAAAACTATGTGGATTTTCTCTAATCTTTCGCATCAAACGCATTAAATTTTCATCTTTTGTATAATACATTTTATATCTCTCCTAATCATATTAATTCTATATGTATTTTTCATTTATAGTTATTTAAGTTATCCTCTTATAGAACAGAGTCTTATAAAAACATTAAACATTTTTTACTCAATCAATTTTATCTGTTCCGCCGCTTTAAGAACATTTAGCTGATACTCTGCAATCTCTTTTAAAATTTGAAATCTTTCTGCCTTATTTCTACCCTCACGAATCATTTGTGCATTATGTGTTTCCAAATTAGACAAAACTGTAAGTTCATTTATTGAAGCAAAATCTCTTACATTATTCTTTTTTGCCAATTCAGAATTTTCATCCCTCCATGCCTTTGCAGTAAATCCGAATAATGCAACATTCAAAATATCCGCTTCTTCTGCATATGCCAGCCACTCTAGATTTTCTTTATAATTTCCTGACGGAATCAAGTAATTTTTAACCGCATCTGTTTGAATCAGATAATTGTTTTTAGACAGAAATCTTTTTGCATCCCATTCAATTTTCTTTGCATCATTCTCCACTTCTTTCAACCTTTGAAATTCTTTGATCAAATATAGTTTAAAAACAGAGCTGATCGCCGAAGCAAATTCAAATGCAATATCTTTATGCGCATACGTTCCTCCATATTTTCCACGTTTCACAAATAGTCCTATTGCTTCTGTCTTTTCAATCCATTCCGAAACACTTAATACAAATGTATGTAAACCTGCTTCGCTTTTAAAGTGGTCGAATTCGACCACTTTAAAAGCAGGATTGTAGATTTGCTCCCATGTACCTAAAAATTCCAAAGTTACTCTGTTTCGCATCCAGTTTTTTACAACATCTGCTCCTCGGGACTCACCAACTTTAGCTTTTGCAATATCAGTAATACAGATATAATCATCAAAATTTTCCTCTGAAACAGTAACGTTAATGTTTTGCACCACAATTACTTTATTTTTTCCCATCCTTCTCCTCCCATATGGCACATACTAAAATCTTATTACTTATGTAGAAGTATACCATATTGTCTTTACTCTTTCAACCATTCTCGAACATAAGTTCCATTTCCATTCTAAGAATTCCATGCTATTTATGAATTATTATTCGTTTTAGCCCTACCAAATGTTGCACAAAAATCCAAACAATGCATAATAAGCACTTTATTCGACAATATATATGCCAAAACAAAGTGCTTATTCACCTAACAATCTACTCTCTTTTACATAGGCAGACTATTTTCGATGCACAACGCCCCATACCCCACTCTTGCATTCGGATATTCCGTCTCCCCACGGATCGGCTGCGCACCTCTCCGCAGATACGCCTTCACTTTCTCCCCGTACAGATACGGATCATTCCCCATCACGATCCCCCACTGCATAAGAAGCGCGGCCGCTCCCGTTGCAAAAGGCGTGGCAAAGGAAGTCCCCGTCACCGGACCATACCCTCCGTCCCGATTCGACGCCATCACCCCCACCCCGGGAGCTACCAGATCCGGCTTGACGAAAGAATCCGAGGTGCGGCTGTTAACCCGCTCCTGATACAGATAGCCTCTACCGGAGAAATCCGCATACGATTCATACACCGGATCATAGGCGCCCACCGTAATGACCTTGGATGCCGTGGAGGGAATCGTCAGCGTCACATCCGGCGTTGTCCGAACAAATCTCGTCTTCTCGCTTCTGGTCGTGCCGGAAGGCAGGTAGAAAGTATAATTGCCTGTAATGGTCTCTACGGGTTCCAGCAGGAACGTCCATACGCCGCTCTCCAGATACCGCCCGCTGCCCGCCGGCAGAAAGTCGAAATAGATTTCCTGGCTGGTCAGATAAGGAGCCGGTTCTCCGTTATACAACAGGATTTCTGTCTGTCCGAGCCGATAGGTCTGTCGACCAGGACGGTCAGTATCCACGATAAAATATTCCCCCTGCGGCGACACCATTGTCACCCTGTACCGATCGGTATATTCTTTCCAAAGCTGCACATTCAGGCCGATTTCGTACTCTCCCACTGTCAATTCCACACGCGTCAGGCTGCCGCTGACATTACTGTCAAACAAACCGTCCCGTCCGGTCACCGCCACACTGCCGCCCACATGCCCGCCGGATGCGCCCTCGTTTCCGCTGCCGACGCAGATCACACACCTTCCGATCTCCGACACATTATCCAGAAAACGCTCCAACAGGGAGGTTCCGTTATGGGCGCCATAAGTATTTCCGAAACTGAGATTGACCGCCACCGGCATTTTCAGTACAACCGCCTTATTGACTATATAGGTCAGCGCCCGCATCAGTTCCGTAGTCCGCGGAAAAGATCCTATTCGCGGCGTGCCGAGCCTTACGATCAGCAGATCACTCTCCCTGGCCACCCCCGCATAAGCCGCACCACCGGTTCCGCCGTTTCCCGCTGCGATTCCCGCCACAGCTGTCCCGTGTCCCGTCGTATCAATGCTGGGAACCATCTGTTCGGCCTGCTGCCTGCTGCCCATGGCAAGTGCCTCATTAATCTGTTCCCTGTCAAATTCCCGATCCAGAACCTGATCCCACAGATACAGGATCCTGGTCGTTCCATCCGGGTTTCGGAAGTCTTCATTCCAATAACTGATCCCCGAATCGATCACCGCAACCAGCACCCCTTTTCCTGTCAGATCATTATACAGCTGGCTGCCCGGTGCATAACAGGCTGCCGCATTTCCCGCCAGATCCGAAAAAAAGAGCCTTTTCGGCTTTTCAATGTATTCTATCTCCTCCACTTCTGACAACGCCTCTATCATCGATTCCGGAACAGTCAAAATAGCATATCCGGCGATCAGCTCTTCCACTCTTATCAGCGTCTGCCGTGGCAGTGCATACAGAACCGACAATCCTTGTCGCAGATCACCATGATACTTGACGATCAATTCCCAGGTACTGTCCTCCTTGTCATATCCCACATTCAATTCCATTGACTTATCTCGTTCCGTCATCGGTGTATCCAATGCCAGATTCAATAAATTTTCCAATTTCTGAGAATCCATATAGTATCCCTTTCTCCCGTTTCTACACCAATCTTGGGCATCCCTTGCGGGGCATTCCATAAACGGCTGTTTTTTCGTCGCTTATGATAAGTATATGCACTCCTCCCTGCCCCGGACCTTCCCACAGTAGATCCCAAAAGCTCTGATCTCCTCCCTCAACCGCTATTTTATGCATTTCTGCTCCCCTGTATCGGTTGATCATAAGACTGTTCACGATAAATATGGGTATACTAAGACAAAATAAAAGAAATGCCCGACCTGCTTATGCCTGCCTTGTTTCATATACTGAGATTTTGAAATGATAAAATTGGGGAATTCCGAGATTTCAGAATTTTGTAATTTGGGAATGCTAAGATTCCAGAATCTTGAAATTTGGAACTTCCGAGATTCCAGTTTTTTGAAATTTGGGTATTCTGAAATTTTATAACTTTGAAACTAAGGAATTTTAAGATTCCGCGAATCGGAAGCTTAGAGATAGTGTACAATTTGCGAATAGGGGGTACATTTTCAGAAACCGGTAGCCCCGACTCTTCTTTTATGATACTCTTGTTTTGTCTTCCATATGTCTGTAAACATACCTTTGGCCGCAGACAAATCTGAGATGAGAGGCTGCCCATGAAAAAATTATGCCATCCTTTCCGTAATTGGATCACCCATGCAACAATCAAAAAAAAGATGATTCTCTTCTTCTCCTGCACCATTATTTTTACCCAGTGCTTAAGCGGCTTGGTTGCCTATGTAAGATCCACCCGTCTCCTGACCGAACAGTTCAGCAGCCAGAAGCGGCAGTCTCTGCTCTATATTGACGATCATATCCAAAGTGTGCTGAATCATGCAAGCTGGATCTCCAACCTCGTTTTTTCCAACAAGACCATTCAGGATCAGCTCCGGCATTATAAGAGTGAGACCATGCGCCCGGAGTCCGGGATCAGTGAGGTAAATAACGTTCTGCTGAACATGTCCATATCCAGTAACGACATCAATTCCATTGCGCTCTTTGCAAGCACCGGACAAAACTTCATGTACGGAAATATCAGCGGTATTTCCATTCATGACGTGACTTCCACGGACTGGTATCGCAAAGCCATCGAATTGGACGGTCAGGAGTTCTGGCAAAACATCTATGAGAGCAGCCTGCATACAACGCTTTCCGAAAAAGCCGCCTTCCACAACATACGCGCCATCAAAGATTTCCAGAAGCATGATATCATCGGGGTGCTTGTCGTCTGCATCAAGGAATCCACCATTTCCGATATCTATAAGGAAATACAGGAAGCTTCCGAAGACATTTTCGTGATATCCGCCACAGGAAAGATCATTTCATGCGCAGACAGCCGCCAGCTGGGAACAAGCATCCTCGCGGAAGAATATTATCAGCGGATCATACAGGGAGAGAATGCCTTTTCGTGTCACGTGAACGGAAAAGAGCAATTCGTAAACTGGATCTCATCCAGTATGCCAGACTGGTATATCGTAAGTACCGCCGACCTGTCTCAGATCAAATATGAGATCAGAAAGACCAGCAGTTATATACTGCTTGTTACCCTCCTGTGCATCGCACTCTCCGCCATAATCGTCGTCTCCATCGCCACTGCCATGACAAAGCCCCTGACGGCCCTTACGGATATCATGCAAAAAGCGGAGGAAGGCGATTTGACAGTACGTGCCATTCATACGAAAAACATGGATGAAACAGGCAGTCTGGCCGTTCATTTTAACAGTATGATCTCCCGGATCCAGGTCCTCATCGATGAAGTATCGGAAGAAAGATCCAAGAGAAATCTTGCTCAGTTTGAAGCGCTGCGTGCACAGATCAATCCGCATTTTCTATACAATACGCTGGAATCCATTAACAGTATCGCCAAATTGAACGGAAACGAAGATATCAGCAGAATTGTTATTTCTCTTTCCCAGATACTCAGAAACAGCATCGCTCCGCAGAAAGGATTGGTAACGCTGCAATATGAGATCGAACAATTTCACAATTATCTGACGATCCAGCAGATACGAAGCGCGAATGAGTTTACGGTCTGCGTAGATATCCCTGACGAAATGCTACATCTGAAAGTATTGAATTTCATACTTCAACCGATTGTCGAAAATGCAATTTATCACGGTCTGGAGAGCAATTACGGCAACGGCCGGTTGATCCTGTCCGGCTATGTAGAAGATGATGTGATCCACCTCTGCGTACAGGATAACGGAGGCGGCATCGCTCTTACCCGCCTGGATGAGATCAGAAAAAATCTGGCAAACACGGATATCCTGGAAAAGCCCCAGAAATCACATGGCATTTACAATGTCAATGACCGGATCCGGATCTATTTCGGAACAGAATACGGCGTTAGCATAGAAAGTATTTATGGCAATGGTACCAGCGTTTCTATTACCATGCCGGCGACGGAGGAGAAAACATAATGTATAAACTGCTTCTTGTTGATGATGAGATGCTGATCAGAAAGAGTCTGACGGAAAGTATCGACTGGAATGCGCTTGGCGTAAGCGTGTCCACTGCCGACAATGGTCAGATTGCTTTTGATAAAATCCACGAAGATCCCCCGGATATTCTGATCACGGATATCCGTATGCCATTGATGGACGGTCTTGATCTCATCCAGGCAATACAGCTGGAAAACTTTCGGGCCAAATCCATCATCATCAGCGGCTACAGCGATTTCGCCTATGCGCAGCGTGCACTCAGCCTGGGCGCCATCGGATATATTCTTAAGCCGATCGCCAACCGCGACGTAATCGACATGGTACAAAAGGCAATCGGTATGATCGACGCAGAAAAAGACCGTTCAAATCATCTGATGCGTCTCGAACAGCAGCTGCATGAAAATATACCGGTCATGAAAAATCTGCTTGTTCAATCGATGCTTACCGGAAACCACTATGATAATGCTGCTGTCGCCAAGCGTCTGCGTCTTCTCAATCTGGAGCTTCCTGTCGAGAAATGGACTGCCCTGATCGTCATCCGTTATCGCAGTTTTGACACTGCTTTTACACAGGACAAGCTCACCGAGATCCGAAAGCTGACCTTTCATGAATGGCTCCAGGAAATTCCGGACAGTATCCTGTTCCTCTATGATGAAGAGCAGACCTTCCTCTTTCACTTTTCTCCATTGGAAAACACGGAAGCGTCCTACGAAAAATGTCGTTCCTCCTCCTTGATCCTCCGGCAGATCATCGAACAGAAAGCGCGGGAAGATTACGGCGTGGATGTTGTGGTGGGACTGAGCGAACCATTCGCAGACATTTCCAGATTCCGCACCGCCTACAAACAGGCCATACAGCCCCCGGCTCCAGAAGAATGCTGCAAGAACGGAACCGAAAACAAAAGCGCGGCATCCTTTATTCTGAAAAAAAGATGCCTGATCGATCTGATAGAAAGCTGCAGCGAAGAGAAAATTCATTCCGGCATTATTGAACTCTTCGCCACCCTTCCGGAGCACGTGACAGCCAATCCGGACGCCGTCAAAGCCTTCGCCGTGGAACTGCTCATGGCAATCAAACAGTCTGTCGTGGAAAAATTCGCATCGGGAGATCTTTTTGATTCTCTTTCAGACTTTTACAACGATATCTATCTTTACAGCTCGCAGGAGGAAATCATCGAGCGGCTGAACACGGAAATCTCGGAGATAACCGCCGGTCTTTCCAAAAGGGAGAGCGGGCGGCTCACCAAGCTGATGCAGCAGGCCAAAGACTATATCGACAACAACTATGTCCTGGATCTGTCTCTGGACAGGATGGGTCAGTATATCGGCTTTACGCCCGGATATTTCAGCGAGCTCTTCAAACAATATACCGGGGAAAACTTTTCTGTCTACCTGACCAGATGCCGCATTGATAACGCAAAGAAACTGCTCCGAGAAAATACCCGGGTTTATGAAGCGGCAGAACAGTCCGGGTTTCACGATTCCAAATATTTTAACAGGATTTTCAAAAAACTGTGCGGCGTCACGCCTTCCCAATACCGGGAGCAATTTCTCTCCGGCAATCTGTACCATGAAAAAGAGGATCCTTAACTGTCAGGCATTCTTCTACAGAATTACCCTGATAGCGCTGTGATCCGCTGCCAGTTTCTTTAAGGAAAGCATTTTCTCCTGCGTCACCGTCTCCTCTATCCCATCCGGTGAAAGCCCGAGAGCCTTTCTCTTCCTATTTCCCATTGCATGGTATCGCAAAAGGCTGATCTGTTCAACGCCGCGCATATGCCCGGCAAAATCGACAAGATGTCCTATTTCATCCTCCGTATCATTTATCCCGGGAATTACCGGTATGCGGATCCAAATCGCAGCGCCAAGATCCGACAGTCTCTGCAGATTTTCATGGATCAAACGATTCCCCGCGCCGGTAAAGCGAGCATGCTTTTCCTCGTCCCATATTTTAAGATCATATAGAAACAAGTCCGTATGCTCCAGAATCGACTCAAAATGAAACCACGGAACGTTTCCCGCCGTATCCACGGCCGTATGCAGTCCTCCCGCTTTACAGGCGGCAAGCACACCCGCGAGAAACTCCCTCTGAAGAAGCGGTTCTCCGCCGGAAAATGTCACGCCGCCCATGGACTGCCGGTAAAACGATACGTCAGCCATTACCTTCTCGTAAATTTCCTGTATGCTGTAATATTCCCCTGCCACCCTGACTTCATGACATGTCTCATCACCTTCTGAACAGAGCATACGCTGTCTGCCGGGGGCAATAGATTCCGGATTGTGGCACCAGACACAGTGCATGGAACAGCCTTTCAGAAACACCGTCGTGCGTATTCCCGGTCCGTCATCTAAGGAAAATCTCTGAATATTGAAAATACATGCTGTCGGCGTTCGTTCCATATTCTCTCTCCTGTCTTCTAAAAGCCCGTGTATTCTGTCCGCGCAATGATCTCATCCTGCAGCGTTTTATCCAGATCAACAAAATAAGCGGAAAATCCGGATACCCGCGCGATCAGATTCCGATAGTTCTGCGGAGATGCCTGTGCCTGTCTGAGCATCTTGCTGCTCACAACGTTTACTTGCAGTTCCATGCCGCCCAGTGCAAAGTACGTCTCCACGAAATGGAGGAAGGCCTCCTTATGTCTTTCCTTTTCCAGAAATTCCGGGTGGAATTTCAGATCCAGAACCATACCGTTTCCAAGGCAGGAATGATCAAAACATGTCGCGCTGAGTGCCACCGCCGTGGGCCCTTCCACGTCGGCACCCTGGCTCGGCGACATCCCATTGGAAAGCGCCGTACCCGCTTTCCTGCCGTCCGGTGTTGCACCGGTCATCCTTCCCAGGACGGAGTGCCACTCTACCGTATACATTCCCGCGTAGAACTGTCCTCCGAATGCATTGGTGCTTTCTTTGGCAAGCGCTGCGAAACGTGTGACAAGCGCCGCCATCAGTGAATCGGTTTCCTGATTTCCATTACCGTAGTGTGGGCAGGATCTTAACTGTCTCCTCAGTATCCCATGACCTTCATAATTTCCTGCCGCTGCAGCGGCAACGGTTTCCAACGATACCGCTTTATTCCGAAACACCAGGCGCCTGACCGCTTCCAGAGAATCCACCGCGGTAGCCATCCCCGTTCCGTTGATCGAAGCGTTATGGTATACCGGCCCTCCGCCGGCAATGTCACGCCCGGTTTCCAGACACGCTTTTACCGTGGAAGACAAAAACGGAGACGGCCATTTACCGGCGTAATTTCTGTCTAAAATACGATACCCGTCAATGGCAAGCTTAAAAAAGTGATCAAACTCCGCCAGATACCATTGGTAAAACTGCGTGAAATCCGCCACCTCCTGCAGCGGGCGGTTCTGACTGATCCCGATCGTCTTTCCGGTCTGTGCACATCTGCCACGATGCAGCATGAGCTCGATGATCTTAGCCCAGTTTATCCTAAGCCCCTCCGTATCCGCCCGTTCTTTTCCCGGCGTTGACAATTCCACGCATCCCACTATGCCGTAGTTTCTTGCATCCGCCTCGTCAATCCCGCTATTTCGTCTCGCCTCGATACATACGCGGTCGTTGAACAGGGCCGGAAACCCCATCCCCATCTGAAGCAGCGTCACCGCATGTCTTTTTAAATCCGCCGGCATATCCTGCGTCCATCTCAGCGAGAGGAGCGGCTGATCCATCTTGATACTGCCGGAGGCAAAAAGCGCAAAATAGGTGAGGTCGTTTACACAACTTGTCCCCTTCTCGTCACATCCGCCCACCGTAACATTCTGATACCCCTTTCGCACACCGCCAAATTTGATCCATAACGCCCTGATCAGATCATATGCCTCTTCTTTCGTCAGTCTCCCCTCCGCCAGATCTTTCCGGTAATACGGATACAGGATCCGGTCTAGCCTTCCGATCGAAAAAGATCCGCTGAGCTGTTCCATAATTACGATCTCATGTACAAACCAAAGAAGCTGTATCGCTTCCGTGAAGCTCTCCGGCACATCATGCGCAATCCTGCGGCAGACGACCGCCAGTTCTTCCAGGCCGGCATTCTCTGCCGCCCGTGCATATCGTTCTATATAACAGGACGCTGCCTCATACACCAGAAGAAAGCTTTCCGCCATGATCCGCTTTTGACTGCCGTCGCTTAAGCCGTCATCCTCCATAACTGCCACTGCGGCATTTTTGAGTCCGTCCAGCCCGCTCTCCAGCACAAACTCGTAGCCTGCGATCACATGTCCGCCGGAAGCCCTTCCGTACAGCCCGATTTGAAATCCTGTCAGGAACTCCCTGAGTATGCTCTTTTCTTCCGTCGAAGCCGTTTCCATCGCTTCTTTGATCTCCGTCTCCACATCTGCCGGTCTTGACCCGGCATAATCACAGAACTGCGCATGTCCCAACAGTAATTCGTCTGTGTTAACCACAATCTCCTTTGCGGATAAGAAGGCCATAAGTGCCCTGGCCGCTTTGATCACCTGCGGACTCTGCGCAAACTCTCTGAAAGTACGCGCATAAATATGCTTTCTTTCTTCATATATGCTCTGTCTGAAACAATGATATTCGCTATCCCGCAAACGCTCTATGCGCTCCTCATTGGATGTCCGTCCAATCCACTCCATATACGGCCTCCTTTTCTCCTCAACTACTCTCAGAACGTCTCCTATGCACAGGCTATTTTATCGCTCCTGCCGTAACTCCTTTGATCACTTTATCCTGCAGTATCGTAAATACGGCGATGGACGGTATGATCGCAATGATGACTCCCGCCGCCATAGTCGCATAATCCGAGCCATACACGCCTGCAAAGCTGGCAAGGCCGACCGGCAGCGTCCTCAGCCTCTTATTTCCGGTAAAAATCAATGCAAATATGTATTCATTCCAGACAAAAAGGAAATTAAGCGTTGCGACCGTAAATAAGGTTGGCGTCGACAGCGGCACAATGACATGGAAGAACATTTTTACCGTCGTACAGCCATCTATCACTGCCGCCTCTTCCAGCTCGTTGGGAATGCTCCTCATGCCGGCGCTCAGAAGAAAAATACTTGTCGGGAGCATAAACGTTATATAGATCACCACCAGTGCCACCATCGTATTCAAAAGCCTGCATTTCATCATGATCATAAAGAGCGGTATGAGCACACTGTGGATGGGAACCAGTATCCCAAACAAAAAATAGATCTCTATCCATTTTGCTGGTTTCAGATCAAATCTTGTTATGCCATAGGCCGACATACAGCTGATCAGAAGGGAAAGCCCCGTACAGACGACCCCGAGAAATACACTGTTTCTAAAAAACACACTCATATTTCCATCCGTCCATGCGATCAGGAAATTCTCAAACTGCGGCGCTGCCGGCAGCGCCCATGGATTCACGTACACTTCGCTGTTTCTTTTGATCGAGGTGATCCCCAGCCATACGATCGGATAGATCGTAGAAACGGCGCAAAGGATCATCACCAGGCAGGCCGAACATCTGCCGGCATAATACCACCCGCTTTTTGCTGTTCTTCTCTTCATTCCGTTCTCCTCAATATTCGATTACTTCCTTCTTCATAACCTTCTGCATTAACAGCGAAAGGCTCAAACCCAATACCAGAATCACCAATGAAATTGCGCTTCCATATCCATAGTTATAAGAACTGAATGACTGTTTATACAGATACGTCGCAAGCAGTTCCGTGGAATGGCCGGGTCCCCCTTTCGTCAATACATAGACCAGGTCGAACGCCTTCATGGATCCGGCGATGCCAAGCAGTACGGCAACTTTAATATTTTCCCAGATCAGGGGCAGCGTTATTTTCGTTATCCGCTGTCCCCAGGAAGCCCCGTCTATACCGGCCGCTTCGAGAATCTCCCTGGGAATGTTATTCACTGCGGACAACAGTATCACCATGGTGTAGCCGGTATAGTACCAGGCATTCACAACGAGCACCGAACGGAAAGCAATATTCCTGTCAGCCAGCCATAGATGTATGAACCGCTCCAATCCTGCCGCCCGTAGGATCGCGTCCAGAAGTCCGAACTGCGGATTAAAGACAAACGACCATATCAGCGATACCACGACCGTGGACAGAACCTGCGGCAAAAACAGCGCAAATCGGAAAAACCGGTAGCCTTTTATCTCGCTGCTGATGATCACAGCCAATATCAGCGCAATCGGACAGATGAGAAACACTGACGAAAGAAGCAGCGAAACATTGTTGCCGATCGCAATATAAAAATTTTCATCCTGAAACAATTTCCTAAACTCGTCGAATCCTACAAAACGCATCGTCCCGAATCCGTTCCAGTCGGTAAAGGCGTATCCGATGGAAAGGCATACCGGTATGAATAAGAATACGGTATACAGCAGCAGCGCCGGCAATAGAAATCCGAGAGAAGCCTTCCAGTTTTTCCTGATCTTTTTCATTTCATTCTCCTTTGCCAATATATCACTGATCCCTGTCAAACAGAGAAGCGCCGCTACCTCAAATATTCTTCAGATGCCTTTTCCATCATTTCCATTCCCTCTTCCGGTGTCAGCGTCCCGTCGAAGATTCCCTGCGAAACATCATAGTAAACATTCATCAGGCCGCTCGGCATAACATCCGTATGCGGAAGAAGCTTGGCCGTGGAGCGGTTCAATTCGTTCACGGACTCCACAAATAACGTTCCCGCCTTTTCTTCGTCCATATTTGCGATCTCGCGGTTAGGCAGCTGGAAACATTCATAAAACTGAAATTCTGCGGACACATCATCATTGAGATACTTTAGAAGCTCGATCGCAGCCTCCTTTTTGGCTCCCGTGAGATCAGCATTGATCGAATAGCCCGATGTGAAACCGGAGATTGCAGTATTCTGATCTCCCTTTCCATCCTCAAATGCAGGAAAATTCACAAATCCGACCTTATCTGAAAACCCTTCCGGCGCCTGATCGGATGCCAGCGTGGTGCACATCCAGCTGCCGTCAATCAGCATTGCCGCCTTGCCCTGATAGAACAGGGCAACTCCCTCATCTCTTGAAATGGCGTTCAGTCCATCCGGGAACGCTCCCATTTCAACAAGCTCCTGTATCTTTCGGTTCGCCTCGATATAGTCGTCATTTACCCAGGAATACCCTTCTTCCCTGGCAAGAAGGGCCTCAAAGTAATCATACCCGAGCTGTCTCTCGAAGAAGAAGTTGTGAATAAACGTGGACGGCCATTTTTCCTTATTCCCCAACGCGATCGGAATATATCCGGCCTCCTTTATTCTGGTAACTGCCTCTTTCAGCTCGCCGTAGGTCGCAGGCGGCGCAATGCCGGCTTCCTGAAAAATTTCCTTATTATAAAAGACACCTTCAATAAATCCCGCCCTGGGGATCCCGTATGTGCCGTCACCATAGTTGAAAGCATCCATAATGCCGTCAACGAAACCATCCTTCCACTCAGGATCGGCATTCAGGGCATCTGTGATATCTAACAGCCGCCCGGCTTCATAGTATGGTTCTCCCTCCGCATATCCCCAGTTGAAAAACAAATCCGGCGGCATTCCCCCTGCCATCTCCGCACGCAGCTTCTGCCGGTGCGTATCCTGATCCAATGTTTCAATATTGACCGTCACATTCGGATGATCGTCCATGAACCGCTCTACGGCAATACGTGTTGCTTCCGACGCTGCTTCCGTTCCCGCTCCGACGTCCTGATGACGAAGCGTCAATGTAATCTTCTCCTCCGATGCCGCTGCTGCTTCGGAAGAACTGCCGGCCTCCGGCCCCTCCGATGATACGGACGGCTTTCCACAGCCGCCAAGCCCCAGCAATACACTCATACTTACCAGAACGGCAATACCGCCCTTACTCTTTTTCCCCATTCCCTTTACCTCCTTATCACAACAGGTTATCCTTGATACTCCGAACGAAGCGCTTCCTTCCTCTTAGCCTTATCATAACATCGCCAAATTATGAAAAACAGTGGAAAAATCAACAGAAAGGGGGATGTTTTTCCAAAAATCGCAGCAGACAAAATGGACAATCCCTCTCGCAGATCACCAAGATATCTGATGATAGGCTTCCAGGTATTGTCCATTGAATCGTCGTTTCTATTCTATTACATCATTCTATTACATCGATCTTTTCGTCTATTCCGAAGCGTCACAAATTCCAGCTGAACTTCTCCGATTCCGTCTGTCACAGCTTCTTCGACAGCATATCGGCATTCGTAGCATACTTTAACGCCGTATCCTTCGCAATGATCCCCTTTTTGTACAGATTCAGCAGGCTTCCGTCCATGGAGATCATATCTTCTTTCATGGAAGAATAGATAATGCCGTCAATCTGCGGAATCTTGTTATCTCTTATCATATTGCGAATTGCCGGTGTGACCGTCATCACCTCCAGCGCCGGCACCATCTTCCCATCCACGGTCGGCACAAGCTGCTGTGAGACTACCGCATTCAGTACGGTAGACAGCTGCACACCGATCTGTCTCTGCTGATTCGCAGGGAATACGTCAATAATACGGTCTATGGTATTGGCCGCCCCGATCGTATGCAGCGTGGACAACAGCAAATGTCCGGTCTCCGCCGCCGTCATGGCAACTTCTATGGTCTCATAGTCCCGCATCTCTCCCAGGAGGATGACATCCGGACTCTGCCGCAACGCGGCACGCAGTGCACTGACATAATTCTCGGTGTCTACGTTGATCTCTCTCTGGCTTACGACACTCTTTCCATGCTGGTGCAGATATTCCAGCGGATCTTCCAGTGTAATGATATGTTTACTCTGATTTTGATTGATCTGGTCAATCATACAGGCCAGTGTCGTGGACTTACCGCTTCCCGCCGGTCCGGTGACAAGAACCATGCCCTTGCCGCCTTCTCCCAGGTGCAGGACATAATCCGGGATATGCAGCTGCCCGGCATCCGGCAGATCGAAGGTAATGATTCGGATTACCGCCGACAAAGTTCCCCTCTGTTTATACGCGCTGACACGAAAGCGGGAAAGGCCTCTGATCGCAAAGGAGAAATCATCGTCTCCTTTCTCATGCAGCTGCTGCATATCGCGATTGCCGGCACATCGGTAGATTTCGGTTAAGATCCCTTCCGTATCGGACGGCAGCAGCTTTTCCTCTCCAAACTGACAGATGATGCCGTTCTTCCGAAACGAAACAGGGAGACCGGCAACAATAAATACATCCGACGCGCTGCTCTCGATCGCCTTCTGCAAACATTCCTGTAAATTCATACGCTTAGACTCCTTCTATTGTATAATGGGCAGCAGATTCAAGGGTTTCTCTTCCTCCTGCCTGTCGGTACTGATGACCTTCCATGTTTTTATCTCATAATATGTCTCTTGACTCCAGCAGTCATTAACCTGCAGTCTGACAAGAAGCTCCTGTCCTTCCTCCGCCTCGATCCGAAATACAAGGAATATCCCGTCTTCCTCCTGCTCCAGCTGTACTGCCGTTCCATCGATCTGCTTCCCATCCAGAGCGGCAGCCACCGCATCATAATACAGTGCAGTCTTCTCCTGCCGATCAGTATTATTATGACCAGATAAGTCAATCTCCTCTGCAGCCGCACTCAGTATGCGGTCAATCTCTCCCGTAACATCTTCCGCCCTCGCCGAAGCCTCATAATAGTTCTTCCGATGCGCCGCCAGCCGCTCGCTGAACGAATAATCGCTCTTGGCGCTGGACAATGAGAGAATGGCAAAGGTGACCAGACAAAGCACCAGAAATATGACTAACAGGGAGGAAGAACCAATATTCACGAAATAGGACTGTTGTTTATCTTTCACCGTATCCTGTCCTCCTTGCAATATGATGCCTCGTCTCCAACCGGTAAACAGGCTCATCGGTTCCCGCCCCGGCACGGCTCTCATTCACTTCCAGCACCACTCCCAGCATCTGTTCTTCCACGGTCAGATCAACCGTCAGTATATAAGCCGCAGCTCCCTGTTCGCATACCGCAAAGGCTTCATCGTAATAGAGGCTGATCCTTGCCTCATACAAAGAAGCGCCGTCCGCCTCTGCATCACTCGCATCGTATGCCTCCAACCAGTCCGGATAGTCCCCTCCCGGATACAGCTGCCGTAAAAACCCGGCTCCCTCCGACAAGCTGTCTGTCGTGCAGATTATCTCTGCGATGCCTGAACATTCATTAACTGCATTAGTCAACATCTCCGAATCCCGGCTCAACAGATGCGATTTCACAAAAAACTGCACACACACAGCGCTCGCCACCGAGAAAAAAAGAATGGCAAGTATGAGTTCCATCAGGAACAGGCTTGAAGAGCGTGCTCTGTTTCTATGCACCATTGGATCACAATCCTTTCTTTCCAAACATCCATATCCCGGACCGGTATACCGTCATAACCGGATGCGGATGTACCTTCTATCGATAACTGCCTGAGAATACAGGCTCCGTCATCTGCTCCGGATACCGATCACGGCCGAACTTGTTCTGTTCTCCTGATCCGTGCAGCTGAACCGAAAGAGCTGGTCCGAGACCTGTTCTATCGTAAAATCCTCTACCTCGAGGATCGTTCTGCCGTCTGCAGCCGTCGCCGCAACGCCATCCTTGATGAAGAGTTCTTTCAGATTCCGGTCATAAGCATATATATACGTATAATAAAGCGTATCTCCCTGCTTCTGCTCCAGAATGACCGCATCCTGTCCGTCAAAGTTCCCCAGATAAACGGCGCCGTCCTCATCATTCTGATGAATCTTCTCGCTGATATAGGCCAGACCTGTCCGCGAAGTATATTGAAGAGACGAATTAGCTGTCGTTGACTGATAGATTCCTGCCGCCAGTAAGATCAATGTCAGGGCTGACAGCGCAAAAACAAAAAACAAGGCGATCGGAAACAGAAGATCGATCATATGCCTGCGTTTCAGTCGAAATTCCATACTCCTACTCCTTCCTCTCAATAATCGTAATGTCCGGCAGGATATTAGCGCCTATCATCTGATAATCTACAAAGAAAAGCGTCTCATCATAGGTCAGTCCATAATTTTCTTTCAGATAGTCCAGATCCGCCGGATAGCTGCCCTCCACCGCATAACAGTGTGTAACGCTGCGCATGATGGCGTTTTCCAGACTTTCTTTCTGCCGCTTTCTGGTTCCGGCAGATATCGAGGATATCCCCTGCAGGAAGACAAGACCGATCAGCAGAAACACACAGACGGACAATATCATTCTCAACTGCGCTCCCTGTTGTTTGCGATAAACAAAACGTTTCATAAATAGACTGCTCCTTATCTGTCTAAATGCTGGACATAATCCCCATAAGCGGCAGCATCACCGACAACAGAATCACGCCCACGATAAGCGATAACACAACCACCAGCGTCGGTTCCAGCACTGCCAGCAGATTATTCATCCGGGTATCAATATCATCCTGATAGAGGTCCGCGATCTGCTCCATCACCTTATCCATCGAGCCGGTCTTAGATCCGATAGATGCCATGCGGGCATAGACTCCCGTAAACATACCGGAATGCTGCAGCGCTTCCGAGAGATCCTCTCCCTCATTGACCTTCTCCAGGCACAGATCGATCTTCTTGCGGAAAACAGGATCATCATTCAGAGACGTGACCAGTTCCATGCTGCGGTCCGGATTAAGGCCGCTGCTCAATGTGAGCGCCATACCGCTCGCAAATCTGCAGGCCGCAATCTCTTCATAGACGGCTCTTGTAAATCCAAGCTTATAACCGATCCTCTTGAACATACGGCGTCCTGAATCTGTCCGCGTACCGGCAACGATCAGGACTGCAATCAGGACAAGCAGAATGATGAAAACAACCGAATAGCGGCTGATGGCCGTTCCCGCATTCATCAGCGTCCGCGAGACTCCTGTCATTTCCGTGCCCAGCTGTATAAATACCTGATTGAAGATAGGCATTACCTTCACAAGCAGAACAATAATCACCATTGCCATCATGGCTACCATGACCATTGGATAAGTAATGGAATTGCGAATGCTTTTACGGATCGAATCCTCCCTCTCATAATGGTTCCGGAGAGCTTCCATGACCGCATCCAGCGTTCCTGTCTCCTCGCCGATCTCAACCATATGCAGCATATAGGAAGGATACAGCCCGGTAGACTCCATGGCCTGAAAAAGGCTGCCCGTTTCCTGCATATTGGAAAGCAGCGCTTCCAGTATCTCCTTCTCGGCGGCAGACTCTGCATCCTCCTGCATGATCGTCAATCCTTCCAGAGATGAAATGCCTGCCTTGAGAATCAGCGCAATCTGTCCACAGAATGAAGATAATTCCAAACTGGAAAAAGGTTTCATAATTTGATCGTCCTCCGTTTCCGTTTATAGTAATGTTGTGATATCGTATCAGTCCTAACCGTATCAATCCTAATATAGATATTTCACTGTATAATTGCTGCCATCCCCTATATATTTCTTAAGGGAAGAACGGCTGTTGCCTGCCGCAAGCGTGGGATCCATCAGCGACCAGCTTTTGCCGTCAAATTCGATGATGTCGTCCACCCATCCGACCTGCGTCAGATATACGCTGATCCAGGCATGGTACGCATCACCGGAATAACCGATCTGCAATTTGGTCGGGATTCCCTGAGAACGAAGAAAGGCTACCATAAGGGACGCATAATCAAAACAAATCCCTTTCCTGGTGCGCAGTGTCACATCCACATCCGGCAGATATCCCGATGTGACTGTAGCTGCCAGCTGATCATCATAGACAACGTTCCCGATCACAAAGAGGTAGATCTGTTCTACATAATCCAGATCATCCACGGCATTGTCAGATATTTCGATTCCGTATGCTACGACCTCATCGTCCTTCGTAAACCACGCATACTGGTTCGGATACAGAAAAGGCTTGAATTCATCCTTTAACGTTACCTGAATATCCTGTGAAAAAGCAAGCGCATACATATCGTCATATGCATTCTCCAGAATATCCAGTTTATAGCTGCCATCCCCTTCGGATAACGGAAATGTTTCATAGGAACCGCTCGATGCAAGCGTATACGTATAAGTTGTCTGATCGGGCACGGTAATCTGCAGACGCACTTTGGAAGACTCTCCCTGATAGCGGACCATCACATATCCCTCCGCAGTATTAGAGGCATCTATCGAAACGACCTCATTTCCGTAGGTAACGGTTCCCGATGCCTCAGGAACAAGACAGCTGTGTACGGTGGCTCTATGCTGCTCCACCTTTTTCTTATCTGCCTTTCCCTCCCCGGCAGCCTGGTCCGTGCCTGCATTCTTCTGGGAAGGAGAACCCGATGACTGAAAAGAGCATCCGATAAACGAGAAAACAAAAATGATTATGAGAAATACACAGACAGGAATAGATTTTCTGTGCATAGGTCAACTCCTTTCGTGAAAGCTCATATAAAATATAGTTGTAGGCAAATTTATTTATCCGCAAATAGGTAAATTTGTCCTATGCTACAGGTAAGTATAACATCAAACTCCGGTTCAAACAAGAATATATTCGCTTTGACTACATTCCCATATCATGCTATGATAAAGATATATTGTTATTTTTACACAGCAAACGGACTGATCAGAGGAAATCATGCACAAACTTACCGACATAGCAACTACACACACGACTACCGTGCATAACGCCATGAACGACATAGACCTGAATCCTTCCCCAACGGAATCTTCGGTAAAAACTTATGACGATCTGTATGTACAGGAAGACTTTGGAACACTGGATTACCCTGTAGGTGTCTACTATCTGGATCTCAGCAAATCCTATATGAACAGAATACGCTGGCATTGGCACGAAGAAATGGAGATCCTGATCATCAATAACGGTCATGCCGAAGTGTCCACAGACGATGCCTCTTACCCGCTCAAACCAGGACAGGGCATCATCATCAATCAGAATGTCATGCATTCTATCCGCTCCATGAACAAGCAGAACTGTACTTTCTATTCGCTTGTATTTCATCCGGATTTTCTGTTTGGACACAAGAACAGCTATCTGCAGACACAATTCCTGCTGCCGATCCAGAACTTCCACCTGTTTAAGATCCTCGTAATGAACGAGACAAATACCTGGCACGAGCGCATGATGGATGCCGTCAATGACGCGATCGCTGCGAATGTCACCAAGCAGTTCGGGTACGAGATTGCCACAAAGGGGCATCTCTGCCGTTTCTGGTCGGAATTGATCGCCAGGATCCCGCAGCTTGATGTGGCGCCTCCCCCGCATGTCTCCTTAGACGAACAGCGGGTGAAGCAGGCCATGCTCTTTATCAGAAAGCATCATGCAGAGCCGATCTCTCTGGACGAGATCGCCGACAGCGTCCATATCAGTAAGAGTGAATGCTGCCGCTGTTTCGCGCGCACGCTCCAGATGACGCCCTTTGAATACCTGATGAAATACCGTATTCTCGAAGCTACCAAGAAGATGATCGAAACGATAAAAGATCCTATGTCCATTGCCGATATTGCTTTGTCTGTAGGGTTTAATAACGTTAGCTATTTTAACAAACTATTTAAAAAGTTTCTGGGATGCACGCCTACCTATTACCGCGCACATAAGATTCCTTCCCGAGATGCTTCCAGTAAGAACAGCCCTTTCAACACCCCGCTGATCTGACGCCCTACAATTTCTTCGCACAAAGATCCTGCAGGCAGCATTTATCACAATACGGCCTGGTCCTCGCCGTACATACTTCTCTGCCATGCCACACCAGGCGATGACAGAAATCACTGCCTTCTTCCGGCGGAATAATCTTCCACAGTGCCATCTCGACCTTCTTAGGTTCCTTCACACCGTCCACCAAACCGATCCGGTTACACAGTCTGATGCAGTGGGTATCCGTTACAATGGCCGGTTTCCCGAATACATCTCCCATAATAAGGTTCGCACTCTTTCTGCCTACACCCGGCAGCTTCAACAGCGCATCGAAGTCATCCGGCACTCTGCCGTCATGCTCTTCCTGCAGCATTTTCATACAGGCGCTGATATCTCTCGCCTTGCTATTGCCCAATCCGCAAGGATGTACGATCTTCTCAATCTCTTCCACCGGCGCTGCCGCCAGCGATGCCACATCGGGGTATCGCTCATATAATTTCTCCACCACGATATTGACCCTTGCGTCCGTACACTGTGCCGCCAGACGAACACTGACTAGCAGCTTCCAGGCCTCATCATAGTCCAGGGAGCATTCTGCATCCGGATATTCCTTCTTCAACCGCTCGATCACGGCCAGCGCCAGTTCTTTCTTCTTCATCTTCCCTCCATACCCCCATCTGCCCGAAAATCCACGCTCACTGTATATAATCTTCGTACTTTGGGCGGATTCTCCTATCTTTCGTCTCGTTCCTGCTTATCCTGAAATAAATAACAGTCATCTTCATGAGAATTGACAATACCGACCGCCTGCAGATACGCATAGATGATCGTGGTACCCACAAACCGCATTCCCCGCTTCTTAAGATCCTTTGAGATCCTGTCCGACAATGCAGAGCTTGTCTTATCATTTTCGTAGATCACCTGTCTGTCCGTATAGCCCCACAGGTAATCCGCAAAACTTCCATACTCGGCCGCAATACTTTTAAAAATACGCGCGTTATCAACTGCCGCCGTTATCTTCCGCCGGTTTCGGATAATACCTGCATCCTGTTTCAACGCCTCCACCTTTTCCTCGTCATAAGCGCAGACTTTCTCCAAGTCAAATTCGTCAAAAGCGCGCCGGAACGCCTCCCGCTTATTCAATACGCACTCCCATGACAGACCGGCCTGAAAGGATTCCAGGATCAGCATCTCAAACAGCCGGTGATCATCAAACACCGGCTGTCCCCATTCTTCATCATGATATTTTATGTACAGTGCATTCTTCGGATTCGCCCACGCGCATCTGATCCTCTGGTCCGGATTTTCCATATGCCATGCTCTCCTTCTGCTTTTTCTCCGGGCCGGCTGATCAGGAGCCGGCCCAAAAAGGGATTAACAAGCTGCCTTAATCAGCCGATCAGGCATTTCAAGCTTCACCCATCTTTAACAGCTTTGCTGCCTGGTCGGCGGCGATACAGGCGTCTATGATCTCCTGAATCTCTCCGTTCATTACTCTGTCCAGCTTATAGAGCGTCAGGTTGATCCGATGATCCGTCACGCGCCCCTGCGGGAAATTATAGGTCCTGATCTTCTCGGAGCGGTCCCCTGTTCCGATCTGGCTCCTGCGCATCTCTGCTTCCGCATCATGCCTTTGCTGCTGCTCGATATCGTAGAGCTTTGCTTTCAGGAGTGCAAACGCTTTGGCCTTATTCTGAATCTGAGATTTCTCGGTCTGGCTGTATACCACGATACCCGTAGGATAATGGGTCAGACGAACCGCCGAATCCGTCGTATTGACACACTGTCCGCCGTTACCGGAAGCCCTCATCACATCGATCCGCACGTCCTTATCTTCAATGACGATGTCGATATCGTCATCCACCTCCGGCATTACCGCCACACTGATCGTTGACGTATGAATCCTGCCTCCCGATTCGGTCTCCGGCACACGCTGCACACGGTGCACACCACTCTCATACTTCATCACGGAATAAGCGCCCTGTCCCGTTACCATGAACGTCACGCTCTTCATACCGCCGATCCCGATCTCTTCCACTTCCATCGTTTCCACTTTCCATCGCCTGCTCTCGGCATAATGGACATACATCCGATAGATCTCCGCCGCAAACAATGCCGCCTCGTCTCCGCCGGCTCCGGCGCGGATCTCTACGATAACATTCTTCTCGTCATTAGGATCCTTGGGCAGGAGCAGAATCTTCAATTCCTGTTCCAGTTCCTCGACCCGTTTCTTTGATGCCGAAAGCTCTTCCTTGAGCATTTCCCGCATCTCGTCATCGGACTCGCTTTCCAGCATGGAAAGGGAATCCTCGATATCCTGACCGCATTTCTTATATTCCTTATAGGCATTCACAATCGGCGTCAGATTACTCTGCTCCTTCATCAGAGCGCGAAACCGCTCCTGATTGCCAGCCACATCCGGTTCACTCAATTCGTTCATGATCTCTTCAAATTTTCTCAAAAGATCGTCTAATTTATCAAACATAATACCCTCCAATCATATCCGCTTTACGCCTTTGGCCACTCTGTCGTTTCCCGCATAGTCTTTGAGGATCTCTACCTGATCATACCCTTCGGCCTCCATCAGCCGGCGTACCGCTTCCCCCTGGTCATATCCGATCTCCAGATAAAGCATCCCGCCGCCGTACAGCCATTCTCCGGCCTGTGACACGATCTTTTGTAGAAAAAACAGGCCGTCCTCTCTGCCGTCCAATGCTGACAACGGCTCATAGTCCTTCACCTCCGGCATCAGTGTATCTATGACATCAGTTCTGATATAAGGCGGATTCGACACGATAATGTCGAATTTCTCTTCCGCCGGTATGCCCAGAAAAAGATCGCTCATCCTAAACACCGCCTGCGGCTCCTTCTCTTCCGCACTCTTCTGCAGAATGCGCCCGGCATTCCTGCGAGCCGTCTGTAAGGCTTCCGGTGAGATATCCGCTCCGACGCCCGTACAGTCATTGGAATAATGCAGCAGACTTAACAGAATACATCCCGAGCCGGTGCATAGGTCCAGAACATGCATACCGTCGTGCAGCTCCCGCAGGACTTCTTCCACCAGAACTTCCGTATCCTGTCTGGGAATGAGTACGTCTTTATTGACTTCAAAAGTCAATCCCATAAACTCCTGCTCCCCGACAATATACTGCAGGGGAACTCGATCCATTCTGCGGGCGACTGCCTGCTGGTATTCCAATTCTTCCTTGGCCGAGATCTCACGCTCTCCATGCGCTAACAACGTATTGCGGTCCGTTTTGCAGCACCACTCCAACAGCAGCCTCGCATCCACTCCCGCATCAGGAACCGCCGCAGACAGCAGCTGTTCCCTGCCCCAGCCGTATAAATTTTCATAAGTCCATTTGTTCACATCCATGCCGATCACACCGTCATCCTTTGGTGTCTCTCTTTCCCTCCGCCGCTTCTTCCTTCTCCAAAGACTCATCTTTCTTCGATGAATCTTCTTCCACTCTTTCTTTTTCTGCTCTTTCTTCTTCTAATCTTTTCTCTTCTAATCTTTTCTCTTCTACCGTAACTTCTAATGCTTCTTCCTCTGATTCCTCATCTTCTGAATTCTCTTCCTCCTCTGATGGTTCTTCATCCCGCAGCCAGGATTCATCTATCTCATATCCAAACGCTTCATACAGATAATTTTTCCAGTCAAAAACTGCTTCCACCGCTGCGATTGCAACTTCTACCATACTCTCATCCGGTTCTTTGGTCGTCAGCCGCTGCAGCCATAAGCCCGGCACGGAAATAATCCTGACCAAGATATTGTTACTCCTGCCTGCCAGACGTATGATCTCATAAGAAATACCCGCAATCACGGGAATCAGCGCGATCCTGATCAATACACGGTATACCGGATTCTCCACCCGGATAAAAAAGAACAGCACCACACTGACCAGCATAACGAACAACATAAAGCTCGTCCCACATCTCCTGTGCTGTTTGGAACTGCGCATAACGTTCCTGACCGTCAACGGACGTCCCTTCTCAATACAGTTAATACATTTGTGTTCCGCCCCATGATACATATAGAGGCGCCGTATATCTTTCATCAAAGAGATGCCGACCACATACAGTACAAAAATCGCGATCCTGATCACACCTTCTATGATCGCCATAAAAGAATCGCTTCTGATATATTCCGAAAAACGGGAAGTTATAAAATAAGGAAGAACCATGAAGATTCCTATCGCCAGCGCAAAGGAAAACAGCATCACGATAACACTCAGCACCTGTTCCGCCCTGTCCTTAAACAATCTGCGCATTGCCTTATCCGTCATGGTTTCCTCAGCATCCGCATCCTCGTAAAAAGATGCTGAATAGTTCAGGCTTCTCATGCCAAGGATCATGGAATCCAGAAACTGAAACACCCCTCTGATAAAAGGAATGTTCTTAAGTTTACTCTCATGAAGGATCCCCAGATAATGCTCGATCTCTATTTCAATTTCCCCGTCCGGTTTCCTGACTGCTACCGCATACTGCTCTTTATTTTTCATCATAATGCCTTCCAGCACGGCCTGTCCACCGATCCCGGAATACTGCATCTGTTTTTTCCTGCTCATTCTATATCATCCTCTTGTTTGATTGCCTGTAATCTTCCGCACCTGTTTTCTGCGCATCCGCCGGAACCCCTGGTAAACCCTCTTTCCTTCATGGCGGCATCAGCAAGGCTGAGATGAGGGTTTACTATAGAAAAGGGTGAGATCAGCACCTCACCCTTCCTTTCCAAAACTTATTTGCTTGCCACACCATATTTCTTATTGAACTTATCAATACGGCCACGAGCCTGTGCAGCCTTCTGCTGACCTGTGTAGAATGAATGGCACTTGGAACAAACTTCCACATGAATCTCAGGTTTGGTCGAACCTGTCACAAATGTGTTGCCACAGTTACATGTTACTGTTGCCTGATAATACTCAGGATGGATTCCTTCTTTCATCTTAGTAACGATACTCCTTTCTCTGCATACAGGCACGATCCCCTGTTTCCGGCCGCCCGTACTGCGGCGCTGTGAAAACTTCATGCCCACTTCTCAAAATCTCATTAAACCCAGACGTCTCCGTCATTATTTCTCATCCCATACTGTCACATACCGACAGCCTCTACATTGTAGCACAGGATTTTCCGGGATGCAAGTCTTTTAACATGAAAATAAAAAGAAATGGTAACTATTCAGCCTTCGACTTCATAGTTACGGAATCCGGCCTATTCCAAGTTTGCCTTCGGCAAAGAGGCCGGATTCTTCTCAACCTTTATACGTTCTCACGGCCTTTGCAGTAAATGCAAAGACCTGGGCTGAACTGTTACAAGAAATGAACTTATGTGAACTTACGATCCCAGATGATTCCTTACAGGAACTTCATCTTCTTAACCATATTCACAAATTCATTGTTATTCTTGGTTCTGGCAAACATGTCCAGAATCTTCTCCACCGCCTCATCGGCCTTCATGCCGTTCAATGCCTTACGGATGATGTTGATCACCTCCAGCTCATCCGGAGTCAGCAGCAGATCCTCTCTTCTGGTGCTGGACTTGGGAATATCAATGGCCGGAAATACCCTTTTCTCCGACAGCTTACGGTCCAGAATCATTTCCATGTTACCGGTTCCCTTGAATTCCTCGTAAATGACATCATCCATTCTGCTGCCGGTCTCAACCAACGCCGTGGCGAGGATCGTCAGACTGCCGCCCTCTCTCATATTGCGGGCAGCTCCGAAGATACGCTTCGGCATATGTAATGCCGCCGGATCCAAACCACCTGACAGCGTGCGTCCGCTGGGCGGAACTACCAGATTATAGGCCCTCGTCAGACGAGTGATACTGTCCAAAAGGATTACCACGTCTCTGCCGTGCTCCACAAGCCGCTTCGCACGCTCGATCACCATCTCTGACACCCTCTTATGATGCTCCGGGAGTTCGTCGAAGGTGGAATAGATCACTTCCACGTTCGGTCCTTCGATGGCCTCCTTGATATCCGTCACTTCCTCCGGCCGCTCATCAATCAGCAGAATGATCAGGTGCGCGTCCGGTGTCGTCCTCGTAATGGATTTGGCCACGGCCTTTAATAAGGTAGTCTTACCTGCTTTGGGCGGCGATACGATCATACCTCTCTGCCCCTTACCTACGGGACTGATCAGGTCCATAATACGCATGGCAACCGAAGCGCCCGGCGTCTCCAGCTTCAGCCTCTCGTTCGGGAATATAGGCGTCAGATCCTCGAAACTCGGCCTGCGCATGGCAATCTCCGGCGGATAGCCGTTAATGGACTTCACATATAAAAGCGCGCTGAACTTCTCGTTCTGCGTCTTAACCCTTGTATTACCCTCTAAAATATCACCTGTTTTCAGACCAAAACGCCGAATCTGGCTGGGCGCAACATAAACATCATTCTCACCCGGCAGATAATTCTCACAACGAATAAATCCAAAACCGTCGCTCATGACTTCCAGAATGCCGCTGGCCGTAATGCCGCTGTCCAATTCAGCCGGGAATCTCTCCTCTTCACCGCTCTCCTTCTTCGCAGGAACTACGGATTTCACTGCCACTTCCTTGCCAGCAGCCTTGTCTTTCTCGTCCTCTGCCAGCATCAGCGTCACGATCTCCGCCTTCTTCATGGTTGAAGTCCCTTTGATTCCTCTTGCTTTTGCGACTGCTTTCAAATCAGCGAGCGCAAGCGATTCATACTTTTCTCTCATACATTCCTCCTGTATTTTCATAAATCGTTTCTATGACATTCTTCTGTGCATGTTCTTTCGTTGGGGGATTTATAGCTTGATGTGCCACCCGAAATGAGTTTAAGCCTTTGTTACTGCACATTATACACTACCTTTTTCAAAATAGGAAGTATTTTTTTAAGATTGGATAGAAAAATTTATACCGAAAGTGTATAATATAGAACGATCAAAAATGAACAGGAATGAGGTGTCTGTATGACTACAAACGAGAAGGCATTAGCGCTGCATGAAAAATGGAACGGGAAATTAGAGACAACTGCCAAGGCTCCGGTCCGAACAAGGGAGGATCTCGCCCTTGCTTATACGCCGGGCGTCGCACAGCCCTGTAAGGTCATTGCGAAGGATCCGGAGGCTGCCTATACTTATACATGGAAATCCAACACCGTAGCGGTCGTATCCGACGGGAGCGCCGTCCTCGGACTTGGCAATATCGGCCCCTATGCCGCCATGCCGGTCATGGAAGGAAAAGCCGTATTGTTCAAGGAATTCGGCGGCGTCAACTCAGTGCCGATCTGCCTGGATACACAGGATACCGAGGAGATCATCAAAGCCGTTACCTATCTTGCTCCCGGCTTTGGCGGCATCAATCTGGAGGACATCAGCGCCCCCCGCTGCTTTGAGATCGAAGAACGGCTGAAAGCGATACTGAATATCCCGGTCTTCCACGACGACCAACACGGCACCGCCATCGTCGTACTGGCAGGCATCATCAATGCTCTGAAAGTCACAGGCCGTCAGAAGGAAACCTGTAAGGTGGTAGTCAACGGCGCCGGAAGCGCCGGTATCGCGATTACCCGGCTGCTGTTAAGTTATGGATTTCCTGATATTATCCTGTGTGATAAAGACGGCGCCATCAGCAGTGACTCTGCCGGTCTTAATCCGGTGCAGCAGAAAATGGCCGAGGTAACTAACCTGCATCATATAACGGGTTCCCTGGCCGACGCCATGAAAGGCGCCGACATCTTCGTGGGTGTCTCCGCTCCCAATATCGTAACACCTGATATGGTATCTGCCATGAATACGGACCCTATCCTTTTTGCGATGGCCAATCCGGTACCAGAGATCATGCCCGATGCCGCTAAAGCCGCCGGTGCGAAGATCGTCGGCACAGGACGTTCCGACTTCCCCAATCAGATCAACAATGTCGTTGCCTTTCCGGGAATCTTTAAAGGTGCCCTGGAGGGACGCGCTGCGCAGATCACGGAAGAGATGAAGCTGGCCGCCGCAGAGGCGATCGCCGGTTTGGTGCCGGAATCAAAACTGCGGGAAGATAATATCATGCCCGAGGCTTTTGATCCCAAAGTGGCAGAGGTTGTCGCCGAAGCGGTAAAATCACATATCAGGCCCCGGGAACAATCATGAACCCTGCACATTGGCACGGGAAACCATATTATTCCCTGGATGCTTACCTGAAAAATACCTACGGTGAGAAATTATACAAGATTGCTGTGGATGCCGGTTTTACATGCCCTAACCGGGACGGTACGCTTGGCCGTAACGGTTGCATCTTCTGTTCCGCCGGCGGCAGCGGAGAACATGCCGTCAGGCTCTTAGAGCATCACACCGTCAAAGAACAGCTGAATGCCGGCATAGCCATGTTTTCCCATAAGCGCATTGGGCAGCGCTACATTATCTACTTTCAGGCATATACCAATACTTATGGCTCTCCAGAACTGTTGGACACCCTTTATACGCAGGCGCTGGAAAATCCTGACGTAGCAGGGATCTCTATTGCGACCAGACCAGACTGTATCACGGAAGATATCGTGACTCTATTGGTCAATATCTGGGCAAAATTTCCTGACAAGTTTGTCTGGGTCGAACTTGGACTACAGACTATCCACCAGGCAACCGCTGAATTTATCAGGCGAGGATATCCTTTATCCACTTATGACAATTGTGTCAGACAATTACACCAGGCACACATACCGGTGATCACACATCTGATCCTGGGTCTGCCCGGCGAAACGGAAGGACATGTGCTGGCTGCCATTGACCATGTGAATCAGAGCGGCAGCTGGGGCGTAAAGCTCCAGCTGCTCCATATCCTCAGCGGCACTGATCTGGCCGCGCTCTACGAGCAGGGTCTCTGTCAGCCTTTGTCGCAAGAGTCTTATACGGATCTGGTCATTTCCTGTCTGGAACATCTGGATCCAAACATCGTCATTCACCGGCTGACAGGCGACGGCTCCAGATCGCTGCTGCTCGCTCCTCTATGGAGCCTGAACAAGCGTAACGTGCTCAATACCATACATCATACTATGAAACAGCGCGCCGCATACCAGGGACGTTTATTATGAAAAGTTATGAAAGGTCTTTTTCATGAATCACGATCAATTAGCTCTCTACAACAAACTACTTGTTCTTTATATGTTGAACCGGGTCTCCTTTCCCCTGACACAGGCACAGATCTATGACTTTCTGTTGGAGCAGAATTATGTCAACTTCATGAACCTGCAGCGAGCGATCACCGAGCTGGTCGATACCGGCTTTGTTACGGCAAAATCCCAGCACAACCGCACTTATCTTTCGATTACCGCCGAAGGACAGGAAACCCTTACTTATTTCAAAAACCGCATCGATACGTCGTTGAAGCAGGAAATCGACCGCTTCCTCAATGCCAATCAGTTCCAGCTTCGCAATGAAGCTTCCGTACTCGCGGATTACAACACGATCCTTTCCGGAGACTACGAAGTGCATCTGTCCGTCAAAGAAAAAGACGAACCAGTAGTGGAAGTCACTCTGTCCGTCCCCAATAAGGAAACCGCCGAAGCGGTCTGTATCAACTGGAAAAAAAAGAATCAGGAAATCTATCAATATCTTGTAGGGCAGTTATTCTAAACACCCATATTCTGTAATATAGCGATCAGGACAGCGCAGCAAATGCGCAGTCCTGATCGTGTCGTCTATATTTCCTGTCATAAACACAACTGCCCCATTCCAAAGGCTAATGTCTCGATATGATCTCACCCCAACTGCCCACACCGATCACACGCAGGGCAAAGTCCGTATGCTTGGCGGATTCCGCCGTATCCACATATTTAAAGGCATTGTAGATCGACTTATGCCCGCCGCCCAGGGTATCGATGCCCAGCGCCAATCCCTGTGCCAGCTCAGCCGGCGCGTCAGTCTGCCTGGAAAACAACATGCTGTCAATATAGCGGTTTGCCTCGATGACCTTGTAGGCGTACACAAAGGCGGCTGCCTGCAAATCCTGTCCGGCCGATGACGTATACCCCATCTCACTCAAGATCACATGCCTTACTTCGCCCGAATCTGTCAGGAAATGTTCCTTCTGCAGATAGTCCGTCAGCACATGAATATTCTTGATCGTGATCACCGGCGTGGTCTCGGAATTGACTACCTTGCTGCCGGAGCTCCACGCCTTGACGCTGGTCAGGGGATAATTATATGGATGCTGTGCCACACCCCAGTCAATGTTGCCTCCTGCCGTAATATTGCGGTTAAATTCATCCAGAATCTCCTTGGAACCGAAACCGCCGTTGGAATACAGACTTTTCGCCCACTGCTGATCCAGAGAAATATAGACTCTGGCATTGCCGTTGATGCTCAGGATCGCATTATAGAAAATGCGGAACGCCTTGGCATACTCTTCCACATACTGCTCCGTACCCATCGGCTCTATATAATTCCACTCTTTTCTGGCGTTGATCTCATTGCCAATGACCCAGTTCATGACCTTGCCATGGCCGCTGCCCGAATAGCGGCTGGCCAGGAAGGATCCCACCGCCGCAATGTACTCCGTTCCCGCTTCATCCGTGGCATTGAATGCAAAATAAGGAGAACCCGCACCGCCGGAACGCGCTTTGGGATGGATAAGTTCCATATAACCCGGATGAATATCATTTAAAATAATGGCCGTTATTGTTATTCCCTTATTTGATAACGTAGAAAAAATATAGTCATACTCCGCTACAACCTGCCCGTTGAAAGCATAATTTCTGCCATTGTAGGTATAATACACGGTCGGATAATGTGCATGGGTCGTGCCTCCAAGAATCCTGCTGAGCGGAATGTTATAGGCCGCATGTTTCACGCCCAGATCATCCAGTTCCGATCCGCGCAGCTTCTCCGGATCCACAAGAAGTCCCTTCTTGGATGATGTATTCCCGAATGAAGGACTGTATCTGGCGATTGCCTCCGGATTCGTTATATGACGCGGCCTGCTGATCGCCATAAACTTCCCGTCCTTTTTCACGGCCACGACAAACTTGGAAAACAACCTGGAATTTGCACTGTTATAATTTAGATTGACCGAAAAAGTCAAATCCACATCTTTCTGATCCTCAATGATATACTCTTCTCCCGTCAGTGCATTTTCATAAGCCTTCTCCTCAAAGAGATAGTAATATCCGTCATCGCTGACTGCCAGCCCTTCCGCTGACATCGTAACATCCACCTTGCCGGTCTGCGTATTGATCACACAGCTCTCGATCTCGGCAAAATCAGCGGCATTTTCTTCCGTCAGTTCAACCTCCGGCGGTCTGTTTCGCACGCCGTCGATCACAAACCGGGCCGCATCCACCAGGGACCGCGGCACAATCTTGCCGGCATGCTTTTTCACATAATCTTTCTTATGCCGCAACAAGCTGTTTTCCGCCAGCTCCACAGCCTCCGTATGTACCATCGCTTCTACGGCTTCATCGGCAATCCGAAGCTGTGTCAAATAATGACGTACGCCAAAAAAGGCTCCTGTGCCTGCGATAAGCAGGAAAGCTGCCGCAGCCCCAACGATCCCCAGTATACGCCGCTTTCCTTTTGTTTCTCTGTTTGTTTCTCTGTTTGTTTCTCTATTTTTTTCTTTACTTTTCTTTTTACCTTTTTCTTTATTTGTTTCTTTACCAGAACCGACTGTCTTTTCCGTAACACGTGTTTCTCGAATACCTGTTTCTTGAACATGTGTTTCTTCTGTTACTTGTGCCTCGTCAGCATATGCTTCTTCTGCCACATATGTCTCGTCAATATGTACGTCTTCTGCTGCCTGCGTCTCATCGATACATACTTCTTCTGCTGCCTGCGTCTCGTCTACATATGCTGCTTCCGTTACCTGCATCTCATCGATATATACTTCTTCTGTTACCTCTTCCTCGTCGATAGGTACTTCTTCTGTTATTTTCGCCTCGTCAACATATACTGCTTCCGTTACACATGTCTCTTCAACATATGCTTCTTCCGTCATATGTGTCTCTTCAACATGCACTTCTTCCATTATAGTCTTTTCAACATGCGCTTCTTCCGTTACACGCGCCTCGTCAACATATGCCTCTTCTGTCACTCGCATATCTTCAATATGCATCTTTTCTTCCGTCTTAACAAGGCTCTCCACCACTGCGTTATCCTTAACGGCTAAAGTCTCCTCCGCTTTCCCGGACTTTTTCAACTCTTTGTTTAGCCGCCTTTCTGCTTTACGGCGGGCCTTCTCTTCCTTTAACTGCTCCCTCTGGCGAAGTTTCTTTGCTTTCGCTTTCTTCTTATTCTCTGCGATCTTCGCCTTATCGAGCGTTCGCTTTCTTCTCTTTTTCTTCTCTTTCTTCTCAATATTTTTATTTGGTATCATGTGCCGCTTCTTCCTTTATACGTTTCATATGCTCTCTGATCTTCGCTTCATAGCCGTTACCTGTAGGCTGATAGAATTCTTTGCCGTTCAGCTCGTAAGGCAGATATTGCTGCCTGACATAATGGTTTGGATAGTCATGGGCATATTTGTAACCCGTCCCATGCCCCAGCTTGGCTGCCCCTTTGTAGTGGGCATCCTGCAGATGCGTCGGTATAGGCAGATTCCCCGTCTGCCTGACCGCTTCTGATGCCTCAAAGACTGCGTTACAGGCCGCATTGCTCTTAGGCGCGCAGGCCACATAGGAGACCGCCTGAGACAAAATAATCTGCGCTTCCGGCATGCCTACCCGTTCCACCGCCAGTGAGGCATTGACCGCCACGCATAACGCCATGGGATCCGCGTTGCCCACATCTTCCGACGCACAGATCATAATGCGTCTGGCAATAAAAGTCACACTCTCCCCGGCATACAACATACGACTCAGATAATAGACCGCCGCATCCGGATCGGAACCACGCATACTTTTGATAAAAGCCGATATGGTATCATAGTGGCTGTCTCCTGATTTATCATATCGTAACACTCGTTTCTGAATACACTCCTGTGCCACTGCCAGCGTAATATGTATCTTGCCGTCCTCGCTCCGCTCGGTTGTCATAATGCCCAGCTCCACTGCATTCAATGCATGTCTGGCATCTCCGCCGGACAACTCCGCCAAAAACTCCACTGCATCCTCCTCGATCACAGCGTCATAGGCGCCCATTCCCTTATCCTTATCGTACACAGCCCTATGTAACAGCGCCTTAATGTCTTCTATGGATAACGGTTGCAATTCAAAGATAATGGAGCGAGAGATCAACGCCCCGTTCACCTCGAAATAGGGGTTTTCCGTGGTCGCTCCGATTAAGATCAGCGTGCCGTCCTCTACGAAGGGGAGCAGATAATCCTGCTGGCCCTTATTGAAACGATGAATCTCGTCAATAAACAGTATGGTCTTCTTCCCGTACATGCCGCGCAGATCCTTCGCCTTCGCCACTACCTCTTCCATATCCTTCTTGCCCGCAACGGTGGCGTTAATCTGGGTAAACTCCGCGCTGGTGGTGTTCGCAATCACCCTGGCCAGCGTCGTCTTCCCTGTACCGGGCGGCCCATAAAAGATAATCGAACTTAACTTGTCCGCCTTGATCGCGCGATAGAGCAGCTTATCTTTTCCTATGATATGCTGCTGCCCCACTACTTCGTCTAATGCAGCCGGCCGCAGTCTGGCCGCCAGCGGAGATTCTTTCTCCTGATTCGTGCTCCGCATATATTCAAATAAATCCATAATATAGTTCCTGTATCCTGTCTGTGTCTATATGTTGTGGTTAACCGTTTAGATGCCTGATTTTCGGGCACATACTGTTTTCTATCATACCATTTTACAGTGAAAACCGCAACTTCCACTTTTTGCACACCAAAAAAAGACCGTACAAAAAAAGACCTTTATCGGCCTTTTTTCAACATATCCTCTATGTAATCATCAGACTTCGCCGTGGCCTCCACCCATCCCGGACGGAAACCGCTCCGGATCGCATTTTTGACAGATTTCACATTAGACCAGGCAGCACAGTAAAATGGCACCATCCCTCGTTCAAAGGTCTCTCTGGCGAGTATGTTGGTCAGTGTCGACGCAATTCCCAATTTCCTGTATTCCGGCAGCACATCCACCCCGATCTGCCACATGGTATCACAGTCCGCCGAACAGCCGGCCAGCCCGATCAATTTTCCCTGATCAAAAGCGCCCACCGCCAGCCTGTCCAAATGCTTCCGATCCGCACACAGGGCATTCTTCCACTCCGGCAGATACAATTCTGCAAATGAAGAAGCTTCTATAACTCTAAGTTCATACGAAGCGGAACAGAAACGGTCGTATCGGAACACCGCGTCAATATCCGGCAGAAAATAGTCCGCCATAAAGCAGATCCTTGCACCCACTTCCGCCAATATCTTATTAACCGGATATAATCCCGGCGTCTCGAAACAATTCTCGATCGCAGGCATTCGATTGATGCACCGCTCTATTTCCGGGAGCAGATCTGCCCGCCCGGTGACTACGATATTCGTACCGTAGGATACCAGATTACAGATATGCGGCAGTTCCAGATATCTTCTTGCCCGATCCGAGGCCTTCGACTCATGCACGTTACTGTGTACTGACAGAAAATCCTCCGGCGCGCAGCAGCAGTCATACGCCGACTGTTCCAGCGCTATTTTCATGATTTCTTTATTATCCATGCTGTAAGATTCCTTCCTTAATGATGCCTGGTTCAAAAGTTATAGACCGTGTTGGACTTGCACATCTGACACTGAAAAGTTCGCATTCGGTCCTGCAAGCGCTTCTGCATATAATCATACCATATAGAAAGGAACTTAAAACAGGAATTTTTGTCGTATTCTATAATTTCAGTCAAAAAGCAGCTCATCCACCGTCACAAATTCATACCCTTCCTCCATTAATTCGTCAATAACCTGCAGCGCCGCCGTGACCGTGGACTTATACTCATCGTGCATCAGGATAATCGAGTTTTCTTTCACTTTAGAAGTCACCTTCTGCACGATGCCTGCCACATTATCGCTGCACCAGTCTAAGGGATCAACGGTCCACAGTACCGGAAACATATTCAGTTCCTTCTCGAATTTCTTGTCCCAGGTGCCATAGGGCGGCCTTACATACTGTACTTCCTGGCCCGTCAGCTGCTCGATCGCATCATTGGTACGGATCAGTTCTTCCTTAAAAACATCGCTGTTACTGCTGCTTAACTGCATATGGCTGTATGTATGATTGCCGATCAGATGACCCTCATCATTCATCCGCCTGATCACATCCGGATACTGCTCCGCATGCATCCCCGTCACAAAAAAGGTTGCCTTGACACCTCTCTCTTTCAATCCATCCAGAAGCTGTTCCGTATAATAAGGATGGGGCCCGTCATCAAACGTAATGGCAATCTTTCTGCTGTCTTCCATATCACCGGCTGCCTTCGCCGAAAGTCTGTCTCTCATGACTGCCGCTCCGCACAGGACGATTGCTGCCATTAAAACAGCAAATATCTTTATCACCTTTTTCAATCGAATACTGCTTTTTCTACGCATCCCATCTACCATCCCAACTCAATTCACAAATCCGCAACATCAAAACGCCCGTTATGTTACTTGCCGCAGTCTCGCACAATAGCAAGCGTTTTTAATGTCACCGGTTTTCTATAAGGAATATATATGCTGATGGGACAATACGCATACTACCTGCTGTATCCCTAAGACGGCATCCAGATCTGAAATGCCTTTGTGTAACCCTGTCCATACTCCAGCTTTACGCATAACTCTCCGCCATGCATCTGTACGATCTTATAAGCAATACTGAGTCCTAGGCCGCTGCCGCCTGTAGTACTGCGCGCCCTGTCCGCTCTGCTGAACGGCTCAAAAATATGCTCTGCGAACTCCCTGTCTATAGCCATACCGTCATCCGCCACCGTCAGACAGAAATCCTCGAGACGCACCAGCGCCCTGCCCCCTGCTTTACCATAACGAATGGCATTATTCAACAGGTTGGTAACCGCCCTCGACATCTGAACCTTATCCATCAGACAGGGCATCGACTCCTCCGAAATATCTATAACAAGCGATATATTTTTCTCTTCAAAATCTGTATACAGTGCTGCCGTACATTCCCTGACCAGTTCTCCCAGATCTCCCTCCTCCCGATGCAGCTCAAAACCGCTGCTGTCCATCTTCACATATTCAAACAGCAGCGTGATCAATTCATCCATCCGTTTGGATTTATGATAAATGGCTTCCAGATATTCCTGCCGCTTCTCTTCCTCTTTCACCACACCGTCAGCCAGAGCCAGGCTGTAGCCGCACACGGTTGTGAGCGGCGTCTTGATGTCATGGGCTATATCAGATAACAGGAGATTTCTTTGCCGGTCATTGGCCAGCTGTTGCGCCTTTTCCTCCTCCATCAGTTCATTGACTTTCCTGGTCACTACAAAATAATAATAAAAGGCGCCGATCATCCAGGGCATCAGGCTGATCAGCAGCATTACCAGCACAATCACAATGACTATGATTCGCAAAGCCACACCCCACCTGCCCGTGAACAATGGTGAAGTCACCGCGATCCGCAGAGAGTCTCCCATCAATTTACTGATACTCCCTTGTACATAACCGGAGATCGTCCCCGGAAGAAGTGTCGCCAGAGAATATAATAACGTCTGCAACGCAAAAGAAATCGGATTGCTGCCCCCACTGATCGAAATCTGCAGATCAGATAAAATATCTGACGTTCCCACAGTCAGTTTCTCATAAAGGAACCCGATCATTTCTTCGCTGATATAAATGAAAAGCATAATAAGAAAGAATTTCTTGATCAGGAACCATCTGAGAGACCTCTTTGCATCTGCCCTCTTATTATTTCCCATGTGTCCTTATATCCTCTCGTCTTTTTCCAGGCGATATCCCAGCCCCCTGATAGTCTTAATGTACTCTTTACCGTTATTCTCCAGCTTCGTCCGCAGCTTCGAGATACCGACCATCACACTGTTATCGGAGGCCATATACTCATCTCCCCAGGCATTCTCATAAATCTGCTGCTTGGTAAACACTTTGCCCGGCTCCTCCATAAAGAGCCGCAGGATCTTAAATTCAATAGATGTCAGCTCTATCACCTCATCCCCACGATATACAAGACACGCTTCCGGGTCAAGGCACAGATCCCCGGCACGCAGCTCCTTCACCTTTTTATGCAGATCGGTTCCGGCACCCAGTGAATAGAAACGGCGGATATTGGAATTCACTCTGGCTACTGCTTCTAACGGTTCAAAAGGCTTCGTAATATAATCATCCGCTCCCAGATCAAGCCCCAATATCTTATCCGTATTTGTGCCTTTTGCCGACAGCATAATGACCGGCATATTATTGTTCTCCCTGATATTGCGTAACACCCGATACCCATCCAGACCCGGCATCATAATATCCAAAAGCAGCAGATCCGGTTTCTCCTTCTTTACGATCTCCATCGTTTCCAGGCCGTCAGCCGCCTCCAACACCTCGTACCCGTCCTTCTCCAGATACAGACGAAGAAGATCCCTGATCTCCGCTTCGTCGTCCGCTATCAAAATTCTGTATCCCATGCATGGCGCTCCTTTTTATGTTATTGTACTTTTTATTTCTGCATACTGTACTGTATTTGCTTTCCGGCATCATTTACATAACACCGTATATTTCTGTTTTCCGATATCTTATATATGACATCGTTTATTTCTTTTCATCGTACTTACATATCAGGTTACGTATCAGGTGTTTTGTATCTGTGGCGCTTCCACAGCAATGGGTTCATCCCGCATCGCACATAGTCTGCGGTACAATGCCGCATTGGTTAGACACTGATAGGGCGCTACATAGAAAATATGCACCAGTCCACAGGTCAGCACGCTAACGATCCCCCATAAGATAAAAGATAAATCCAGCACAAAAGCATTCCACTTCTGCCCATTCATCATATCTTTGCTCATCTGCATCACATCCTTATAAGGCATTTGCGGATGCTCCGCCAGAATATATTCCACCATACGATATTGATACTGTTTATAGATTCCCGGAATCAAAAATAACAGTGCCCACAAAAAGATTGATAACTGTGTATGAAACATGGTCTTCACAACATTCTTATAAGAGTGGTCAAAGGCATAAGCAACGTCCTTTACTTCCGCCCGGCCATCCAGGCTCTTCAACATAAAGCGGCCTGCACCCACTATCAACGGAAAGACCAGCAATATTTCATATATAAGTATGATCGCCGTCATCACCAAAAATACGATCAGAAAAATAACAAGCATCATGATAAACCCAACTATAAATCCGACCATCGATTCTACACTATCCGTATCATCTGTAATTTTATAGAGGATACCATCCGACAGACCTTCCTCTTCCTCCGAATAGATCGATACGGAATCTTCGCCGTCTGCAATATTTACCCAAGTATCATCATCTAATTCAGAAGTTTCTTCCATCACTGCTGTGCTCACTTCAGCCGGCACCCCCGATGCAGAGGAAAACACATTACCGATCCAATTCCCTCCTAACGTCATCAAAACAAGCGCCACCAGCACACTTTTCCAATAATTTCTCTGTAGGGCATCCTTCGCCTGCTGTTTTAATTCTTTTCTTGTCCACATACCTGTTTTACCCCCCCCCCTCCTAAATTTTACAGGTATTTACTTTTTTCTAAATTCTGTGGCTTCTAATCGCCTTTCCCCATCAGGATTCCGGCTTCTCCATATTACTTTTGTAATAACTGCACTAAGGATACCATTTATATCTTAAACAAAAACCGAAGAAACCTTAATCTATCCTTAAAAATCCATATGCCTCACATACAGCGTATCAAATCCTTCCTGTTCTGCCAGATTAATGCTTTCAATAGATGACAGCCGTTTCTCCAGTCTCTCCTTATCTGTCTTTCCAGTCAATAAATCACAACCGATACGATATGCACCGGCCAGAGACGTATTGCCGGCCGCCATTACTTTTCCGCGCATATCTGTGGGCAGTAATCCAATCCGAAACGCCGCCTCCACATTCAGATAATAGCCAAAACCTCCGGCCAGATAAACCTGCCCGATCTTAGGCTGTCCCATATTCTTCCACAGAATTTCTACACCGGCACGCACTGCCGCCTTTGCCATCTGCAAAGCTCTGATGTCTTTTTGAAATAACCTTACTGCCGTTTCTCCTACACTGACTCCTTCTGAAAACCATGGCTCATCCAACAATCCCGTTTCATCCATAATTCCGCGCTGTAACAATTCCGCAGTATTTGCAATCATATCACTTCCCACAATCCCTGCATCAGCACCTCCCTCAAAAGCCGGACCCGCTGCCGTAGCTGTAACGATCATCCGTCTGCCATCTGTGATCGCCATCTCTCCGTTTGTCCCCAGATCAATCAAGAGCTTCATGTCCCTATTTGAATTGTCATCAAATCTCTTATCCATATTTTCATATTGACCATGATAGTCTATTGATTTGATGTCGGGAAGAAGGTCAAGCGCGTACAATCCTGCTACGATATCCCCGCCTACGAACGTACTAATACCAGGCGCTATCCATACCGTAAAGTCCCAATCCGAATCTTCAAACACCTGCAATCCGATCTCCACCGGTGTAAAAGGGCTGCAACCCAAAGATAACACATTGTATCCCATAAGGAGATGCTCCATCGTGGTATTGCCTGCAATACACATAGCTTGAATATCCATCCCCCTTTTCTCAAATTGCATAACACCTACTTTCAGTACAGATAACACCAATTTCTGCAATTCTTCCCGCTGTCCGTCACAAGACGCCTTAATTCGTGAAAGGACATCTGAACCATAACGTCTCTGTGGATTCATGGAGCAATATGTATCGATGATCCGTCCGGTACCAATTTCCACAAGCTGCATCACGATCGTAGTGGTACCAAGATCAACTGCGATCATCGCTTTGGTTACGGCAGCTATTTTTGTACTATCTGCGTGCTCTTCTATAACACCTGTATCAGAAACACATGTTGTTTGCTTTTTTGACAGTACATTTTGTTGACTTAATTGGTCACTTTTTTCCGGCACAGCTATCAATTCAGAAATAATCGAGATTTCTTTCTCCTCCGCAAAGGCCAGCCTGATGACACAATCGTCTTTCGGTCTGGCCATGCATGACAGGCGATATCCCTGCCGTAGCTCTTCTGCACTCATCACGCTTCTTTCCACCATTGTCGGTATCATAACACCACGAATGAATTGTACCCGGCATCTTCCGCAATCTCCTCTTCCTCCACAGAAAGAACCTTGCATCAGCCCGTTCTTCAACAGAGTTGACATAAGCGTCATCGAAGAATCATGTGTCACAGTGATGTTTCGCTCCTGATCTTCTACAGAGCCTATATTTGTTTTCCCGTCATCTGTAACAATTGTAATTTTTATCTCTTTTGAACTGCCATCCATTCCTTTTAAGTCTCCCGTGATTCCATAACGATATCTATATAATGTCAGGATCGAAAACCATAGACCGCGTTATGCCTACACATAAATGATTTTATAATTTTATGGTTTTATGACGTTATGACTTCATAACTTCATAACTTTATAACTATTCTAACTCATATAAACTGATTTTTTTCGCTGTCATAATGATAATCAATGCCAGCCAGCTTATTTTCAAGTTCTTTCCGATCAAGTTCCAGATCTTCACAGAGTCCATCCAGGTTTCCGTAGTAATCCCGCAATTTCAAATTGATAAAGCTCAATAACATAACAGGGTCTTTTGGTATCATAACATTCGTCCTTTCTTCAACAAATAACACATATAATTTCTCAATGGTCACACAATTACAAGGGTGGCAATTCTAGCGCAATTCCATCTCCACCCTGTAAGTCATGCCATCACTGACAACTCTGGCCATACTGCCGCAAATCAATGGCATCATAGGCGGCATATGACCGATGTCCAAATCCATCATCACCGGCACGCCATATTGACGAAGCATCTCGTAAACCGCCTGATAACGGTCGATACCAAATTCATCTCCATTCATACCAAGCCTGGGCCTGCCGATCAGAAAACCTTTACAATAACGGAACCATCCGGCATGTTCCATCTGCCACATAGCCCGCCGAATGCTCATCAGATTCAAGTCACAGGCTTCCAGGAACCACAGAATACCATCTTCCTTATAACGCTCGACAAATTCCGTAACCCTATCGTACTTCGTACCGGTCAGGTTAATCAGACAGTCCATACAGCCGCCTAACAGTCTTCCCTTAAAATCAATAACATTTGTTTCACACACTTGTTTTTCTTCTGCAGAATTGCAACTATTATGGACTATCTCATCAACTCTATTCGATTCAAACATTATATCACATGTGTTTGTCTCCCGGATCCCTGTAAGGCTTTCTATATTGGTTGTTCCGTCCGGCAGAATATATTTTATAACAGACGTTTCTGTGAGATTATAAGGTTCGTAAGGATGTTCCTCATCCTTTAATGATTCCCGCTCCCATTTATCATATCCCTGCATGGTCAATTTCTGCCCCGTAAGAAGCCTCATGGCGTCTTCCAGAGATGAATGGCGCGGTTCCATGCCGAAAGCGGCGGCACATGGCCCATAAATAGCAGCTGTATCGCACAAGGTTGTCAGAAGAAACGTCATATTTGTATTATCCGAATACCCCATATACCATTTCGGATCCGCATTCTTTATCTTGTCAAAGTTTACATAATCCAAGATTTCACACATTAATTCCCCGCCGCCGCAGGAAATTATGCAATCACTTGTTGTGTTACAGTAATATTCCGTCAGTTCTTCGCCGCAGCGCTCCGGCTTACTACTGATCCCCACACCGTCTGCCGCATAACAGTTTGGTCCAAACTCCAGAGAATATCCCTGTTTCCGCCACTTCTCCTGGGCTCTTTCGAACCCGCTTTTATAGGGTTCGATCGCGCACCCAAAGGATGGCGCTACAAATGCAATGGTTCCTTTTTCCTGCAAAAATTTTGGATATTTCATTCCAATTTCCTCCTTTTTGTGGTTTCAATCATGCATTACTTAAATAAAGATTTAATATATTCTATGATTTTGCATGATTGCCTTCAAAAAATCATCATAAAATACAGGTGTTCTATTCGGTAAGCCTATTCCATATTCTAACACACAATCGATGCTTACTCCATATCAGATTTACTAAACATATTTCATAACACTTAATACATAACATCTAATAACATAACATCCAACAACACAACATGTAATAGCATAACATGCAATGCCATAGCATCCAATAACATAGCACCCAATGGCGATATTAAACATAGAAGGAGCTTCCTGAAATAAGATATTTCAGGAAGACTCCTTCTATTACATTCGCTATTCTATTTCATTGTCCCTGTTATTGCCTATACTTTCCGTTTTGCAGACAGTGCGCCATTTTCCATAACGATCAATATTGTATCCTTACTGCTCACCTGGTCTGCAAGAATCAGCTTTGCTGACAGTGTCTCCACATACTTCTGAATATAGCGCTTCAATGGCCGCGCACCATAAACCGGATCGTACGCATTCTCCACAATAAAATGTTCCGCCTCCGGTGTCAGCTCAATGTGCAGCTCTTTGTCCGCAAGACGCCTGTTCAGGTCTTCTACGATCAGCCGAATAATTCCGCCGATATTCTCCTTCGTCAGTGGCTTGAAGAGAATTGTTTCATCCAGTCTATTGAGGAATTCCGGCCGGAAATGGTTCCGCAGATCATTCATAACCATCTGTTCCGCCTCCTCCCTGATTCCTCCCTGTGCATCGATACCGTCCAGCAGATAATTTGCTCCGATATTGGAAGTCATGATCAGGATAGTATTCTTAAAGTCAACCGTTCTTCCCTGAGAATCTGTGATGCGGCCGTCATCCAACACCTGTAGCAGCACATTAAATACATCCGGATGCGCTTTTTCTATCTCATCAAAAAGTACCACCGAGTATGGTTTCCTCCTGACGGCTTCGGTCAGCTGTCCCCCCTCCTCATAGCCGACATATCCGGGAGGCGCCCCGATCAGTCTGGATACCGAATACTTCTCCATATACTCACTCATATCGATACGCACCATATTAGTCTCGTCGTCAAACATAGACGCTGCCAGCGCTTTGGCAAGCTCCGTCTTTCCTACACCGGTAGGCCCAAGAAACAGGAAAGAACCGATCGGCTTGGTAGGATCTTTAATACCAGCCTTGGATCTAATAATAGCATCTGTTACCTTTGTTACGCCTTCATCCTGCCCGATCACACGTTTATGCAATTCATCATCCAGATGCAGCGTCTTGTTCCGCTCACTCTCAGTCAGCTTGGAGATCGGTATCCCTGTCCAACGGGAAATAATCCGTGCAATCTCATCATCGGACACGCTCTCATGCACCAGCGAAAGGTCTTTACATCTCACCTGTTCTTCTTCAATCTCCAGCTGCTGTCGAAGAGCAGGCAGTCTTCCATAACTGAGCTCGGCCGCCTTCTCATAATCCCCCTCACGCTGCGCTATCTGGATCTGATTGTTGATCTCATCAATCTCCTCACGCATTTTTGACAGTTTCTCTACGGAAGTTTTCTCGTTTTCCCACTGTGCCATGCGGTTTTTCAGTTCTTCTTTTAACTCTGCAAGCTCCCTCTGCAAGTTGGCAAGCCGTTCTTTGCTCAGAGTGTCTTCTTCTTTCTTTAATGCCGTCTCCTCAATCTCCAGCTGCATCACCCTTCGCTGCAGTTCATCCAGCTCCGTTGGCATGGAATCCAGCTCTGTCTTGATCAGGGCACAGGCCTCATCCACCAAATCAATCGCCTTATCCGGCAGGAAACGGTCAGAAATATAACGATTTGACAGCACCGCCGCACTGACCAGGGCATTGTCCATGATCTTCACGCCATGGAAGACCTCATAACGCTCCTTTAATCCACGTAGAATGGAAATTGTGTCCTCCACTGTCGGTTCTTCTACCATGACCGGCTGAAAACGCCTCTCCAACGCAGCGTCCTTCTCGATATACTGGCGATACTCATCCAGCGTGGTGGCGCCTATACAATGCAGCTCACCTCTTGCCAGCATGGGCTTCAACATGTTGCCGGCATCCATGGCGCCGTCCGTCTTGCCAGCCCCCACAATCGTATGCAGTTCATCGATAAAAAGGATAATCTGTCCATCACTGTTCTTCACATCATCCAGTACTGCTTTCAGTCGTTCCTCAAACTCTCCACGGTATTTCGCTCCCGCTACCAGTGCACCCATATCCAGTGAAAATATTTTTTTGTCTTTCAGCCCTTCCGGTACGTCACCTCGAACGATACGTTGAGCCAGGCCTTCTGCAACCGCCGTCTTACCGACGCCAGGTTCTCCGATCAGCACCGGATTGTTCTTCGTTTTCCTGGAAAGGATACGGATCACATTGCGGATCTCATTGTCTCTGCCAATGACAGGATCAAGCTTCTGCTTTCCGGCCCGCTCCACCAGATCCTGCCCATATTTCTCCAGCGTATCATAGGTTGCTTCCGGATTATCCGAGGTAACTCTCTGGTTACCGCGCACTGTGGATAATACCTGCAGAAACCGTTCCCTCGTGATACCGAACTCCCGAAAGATCTCCTTACTCTCTCTGTTCGGATGCCTGATCATAGCCAAAAACAGGTGTTCCACAGAAACATACTCATCGCCCAGCGCCCTGGCTTCCTCCTCCGCACCAATCAACACCTTGTTCAGATCCTGTCCGATGTAGATCTGCCCGCCCTGTACCTTCGTCCTCTTGCGAATCCCCTGTTCCACACGATTCGTGAAGTAATCCTTTTGTATTTCCATCTTCTCGATCAGTTTCAGGATCAGGCTGTCTTCGATGGTGAGCAGGCTATATAACAGATGTTCTTGTTCAATCTCCTGATTTCCATATTCATAGGCCAACTTCTCACACTGCTGCACTGCCTGCATGGATTTCCGGGTAAATTTTGTCAGATTCATATTCTCCCTCCTTTAAGGATATCAGTGAATCATACCAGTATCCTGTAATTACTTGTTATTTATTCCATAACATTTGTACTTATTATTTGTTCTACTAGCACTATCACAATACACTGAATTGTTAGCACTGTCAATAGGTGAGTGCTAATCGAATTATAAAATTTTCCTAAAGCTTCTCAAACTTTTATTTTTAGGGCGTTTTAGCTATTATAAAAAATTCAAAAACTTCTCAAATCTTTTTCATAACACCTCATATTTTTGTGGATTTGAACTAAACTTGAAGTAGATTTGAAGTAGTAAATTGGAATAACAGCTTACCATGACTGGTTCATGCCCCTTCTAATAGCATATGTAATTTAAAAGTGGAAGCTAACCAATCAATCTTATTTTTTCCAGCTTATCCATCTCCTGCAGCAGTGACACGCAGTCATGAAACCCTTGCATATTTCACGCGCAGGGAGCCATCGATATTCATTTGAGATCCACCAATGCACACATAGAATCCGCTTACCTTTTGCTATGCCTCATGATACTCAAAGTGGGGCTTCTGTATCAATGACAAGGGCTTGCGCCTGCGCTGACACGCATCATTGACACAAAATCACTATTTTTTCATTAAGCCCTGCACTATGTTCTTCTTGCTATTGTCCATTGCTGCTCCACCATGCAAAATGGGCAAAATAAAAAGAGAATACTCTGTTCTGCCAGAATACTCTCTTATCCTACATTTTGTCATACTGTCTGCCAACAGCATCTATAACACTTTTACAGCGCCATCATCCTAAATCATGTCATATAATCATGTCTCCTGCACTATATACCAGAATCCAACACATATTGCTCCGCTTCTTCATGTGACAAATGAAACTTTATCTGCAGCTTCTCTAAAATTTCATCTCCACTCAACCCCAGATCATGGCACATGGATATCGCCCCATATATTTTACCTTTCTCTATTCCTTTTTCTATTCCTTTTTCTATATTTTCCTGATCCCTCATCAATAACGTCATATACTCATGCCTCCATTCCCGGTTCTTTCTTGCCTGTTCTACTGCCTCTTCCAGTCTTTGTACAAAATCATCCGCCGACTCTTTTCCAGCTACATAATCAAGAAAGGCCTTTAACTCTTGACTGACATCATCTTGGCCGCTGTCGGCATTCAAGAAAATTTTTACTGCCCCGTCTTTCAGGAAAACACTGTTATCCTCTTTACAGATATTCTCAAATGTATAGATATGCCTTCCTTTATCAAACAAGTCAAACAGGCAGATAAAGATGATATAACTCGGCTTTAATTTCTTATAATACTCCCCTTTGTCAATTAGCTGCAGGTCTATCATGCTCTGGTAGTACCGGCTCCGTTTGGGCAGCTCTTTTGTATCCACCACCTGCATTTCAATATCGTAAATAGAACCTTTCCCATCCCGCACATAGACATCCAGTCTGACGCTTTTCGCGTCCACATCAAGCCTGATACTCTTCTGCGCTTCCGGATATTCTATATGGTCAATTTCCAACTCCGGCAGTATTCTCTGCAACAGTTCTTTGCACAGTTCCGCATCCTGCATTATCTTGCTGAACATGAAATCATTCGATATCCCTAATGATTCCCATATTGTATTAAGTTCTGTCTGGTTTTCCATCTTCTATTTCCTCTTTTCTTTGATTATATTATACAAATTCCCTCCATAAAATACAACAGATTTATCACCATCTTGTCCTTTACCAGAGCTGCTCTCCCATCCTTGTGCAGTCTTATATCGTACAATTACTTTAGTAATATCATTTTTGCCCTTCTTTAAAAACAAAAACAGACATTTGCCAACCCTGCAGGCTGATCATCATTTTCTTAAGACCCGTTTTCCGTCGTAGTACTAGTGTAGTGACCGATATATATTCAGCCAAATAATTATTCCATATAATGCCAC
>CANRZW010000026.1 GCA_947644545.1 uncultured Lachnospiraceae bacterium | reverse complement strand
GTATGCTGCTTGACTCCTGAGTACTAGGTTTTGAGAGAAACGACGGAAGTCAGGTCCGACATATTCACAAGTCCAAAAAATATTAATTATGTCTCCTCTTTCACGCTATATCATGCTTCCACAATATGATAGCCCAGCTTCATCTCCTTGGAAGCCTGACATGCATCCTTATCCGCCAGTGCCTCCATCAGCATTCCTACCGCGATCTCTCCGCTCTTTTCGTAAGAATAATGCAGTGTAACAAGAGAAGGAATCGCCACTCTGGCAATCTCGACATCCCCCTGTCCGCCCAGCAGGATCTGTTCCGGTACCTTGATGCCCTGCTCTCTGAGATATTGCAGCGCCCCCGCCGCCATCGAATCGGTGGCGCAGATCAGCCCGTCCAGATCCGGATACCGCGTCAGGATTTCCTCGGCCTTCTCATAACCGGAACGCATGGAGAAAGCCGCCGTCACGAAACGCTCTGCCGCCTCTTCATGACCCATATCCCGCACCGCATCACAGAAGGCCCGATACCGCTCGGATCCCACCGCCACGTCCTGCTGAATGGCGCCGATATAACCCAGCCTCGTCCTGCCCCGCTCAAAGAACAGCCTCGTCAGATCGTAAAACGCATGATAATCGTCATGAAACACACAGTTATAGCCCGCCATCTGCTGACCTACGATCACTACCGGAACGGAGAAATTTTTCAATAATTTCTTATGTTCCGACTGGAACACCGTACCAAGAAGGATCACTCCGTCGACCTGCTTCTCACTGAACGCATCCAGATACTCCAATTCCTTCTTCGGCTCATTCTGCGTCACCGCCAGCAGCATCTGATACCCGTTCTCATTAATCACGGAAAGAATCCCCTCCACGATCCTGCCGATCGAGGCGGAGGCAATCTTGGGCACGATCACGCCGATCATCTTCGTCCGCTTCGTCCTTAATGTCTGCGCCTGCACCGACGGCCGGTAGCCGGTCTTTTCTACCACCTGCCTGATGGCCTCCCGCTTCTTTTCCGAAATATATCCATTGTTAAAATAGCGGGAAACGGCCGCCCTGGATACGCCGGCCATTTCCGCGATCATCCCTATATTCATCCCCCTGCTCCTTTTACACCTGCGATATGCCCCTGCCGGACCGCTCTGTCTGTTCAGGACATCTTTTTCATATAGAAGAAGCCATACCCCGGCACCTGCACATCTACCGGCTGCATCTTGTTCCCGGAGATCAGATCCCTATAGTCACCGTCCGCCTCCTTGATCCACGCCGTCCTGTCATCCCCGCTGAAATTAAACAACCCGATCACCTTCTCCCCTTCAAAATATCTGCCGATGCACAAAATTGAATCGTCCCAGGTCTCGATCGTCCACGTATCCGCCTGCGTCACGAACACCTTCTCCGTCTTACGGATCTGCTCCAGCTTCGCGAGGCCCTGGAACATCTTCCCTTCCATCCTGCCCGGCTCCGTTCTGTTCTTTGCCAGCTCCCAGTTCATCGGCCCGCGGTGAATATATCTGGAATCCGCCGCCTTGTTGGGATCCTCCTTGTAAGTATAATCGTTGACCTGCCCGATCTCGTCTCCGCTGTACAGCACCGGGATTCCCGACTGCATGAACATATAGGCGTGCAGCATCAGATCTTTCCTCACCGCTGTCTCCATAGCCGCATCATCCTGCTCGAATCCGGCCTTCTCGATACCGCACATGGAAGCCGTCGTCCCGCAGAACCTGGCGTCCCCTGTGACCGGATCCGCATTGTAGAGCTCACCGCGGCTGGTACTGTCCCCGGCATAGCCCTGGAAATAATCGTTCAGATACTGTTTGTGGGAACGCTCTCCCATTCCTTCCGTCTGCAGTGTGGCATAGTCCAACCCCCAGCCGATATCATCATGACAACGCAGATAATTGAGGAACACATACTCTTTCGGCAGTCCGTTCACGATATCCAGCTGACGCTTAAGAAGCCTTACATTGCGGGTCGCTACCGTATGCCATGTGGTGGCCATGGTCGTAACATTATAAAGCATATGGCATTCCGGCTTCTCCACCGTTCCGAAATAAGGAACCACCTTCTCCGGCTCCATCACCACCTCACCCAGCAAAAGCACGCTGGGACAGATAATCTCACAGATCATACGCATCATACGCACGATGGTGTGCACCTGCTGCAGATTGCGGCAGGGCGTATTCAGTTCTTTCCAGATATAAGGCACCGCATCGATCCGGATGATATCGATTCCCCGGTTGGCCAGATACAGAAAGTTATACATCATATCATTAAATACTCTGGGGTTTCTGTAATTTAAGTCCCACTGGTAAGGGTAAAAGGTCGTCATCACATAGTGCCCGATCTCTTCTAACCACGTGAAGTTCCCCGGCGCCGTGGTAGGAAATACCTGGGGCACCGTCCTTTCATACTGGGCCGGTATGTCCTCGTTATCATAGAAAAAGTAACGGCTCATGTACTCTCCGTCACCCTGCCTTGCCTTCTTCGCCCACACATGATCTTCCGAAGTGTGGTTCATGACAAAATCCATGCAGACATTGATCCCCTTCTTATGGCAGGCTGCCGTCAGCTTCTCCAGATCTTCCATAGAACCAAGCTTCTCCTGCACCTTCCGGAAATCCGACACCGCATATCCTCCGTCTGAGCGTCCCTCCGGCGTCTCCAGAAAAGGCATCAGATGGATGTAATTTACATTACACTGCTCGATATAATCCAATTTGGACTGTACACCCTTCATATTACCGGCAAAATTGTCAATGTAGAACATCATGCCCAGCATATCGTTCTGTTTATACCAGTCTTTGTCTTTTTCCCTGTTTGTATCCAGCTTTTTCAATTCGTCATTTCTTTCCAGATAGAACTGATACATCTGGTCACAAAGTTCCGCAAACATGGAATCATTCTCATACAATTCCATATAGAGCCAGCGCAGCTCGTCATGATGTCTGTGCAGCCGCTCTTCGAATATCTTCGTCTGCTCATCGTCCGCTCTCCTGTTCTCTTCTGCAGGCTGATCCGCGGCCGCACTGCCTGCCTGCCTCTCCTGCACTGGCTCCTTCGTCTGTCCTGTGGTCTTCTGCTCCTTTGCCGTCTCCGCCTTCCGGCTTGTTTTTGTCTTTCCTTTTGCCATTGCCCTTTACCGTCCTTTTACTGTCTGCAAAATCTGTTATGCTGTTTCCTATACGCGTAACATAGTGAAATCGGTTACACTTTAGTCCGTTACTACTATAGCACTTCCCCGGTTTATTTGTAAATTGGCACTTGTTCCAAAACACGGACTGTAATTTTGTCTATAATGCTGTAATCGATTCCACATCATATTAAACCTCCATCATGCACAACCTGGCGCTTAGCGGGCCGCATGGCCATCCATGCTGTGAAAGTCGAAGACTTTCATAGTAAAACTCCATCATGCTCAGCCTGCCGTCGGGCGGGCCGCATGGCCATCCATACTGTGAAAGTCGAAGACTTTCATAATACTCCTTGAAAACAGGACGATATTCACGGCCGCCTGCACTTTCCAAGCACATACCCGCCGATACCCACCAGAATCAGCCCGGCCCCGCACAACAACATCATATCCGAAAATGCAGGGGTTTCCTTGGCAAGGATCGGTACGGCCTGGCCAATCTGCTCCGGAAAGTAGGTGATCATCACGCTGAAAGCATTGTTGAGAAAATGCATCATCATCGCCGGATAGATACTGCCCGTCCGCCACGTCACATAACACAGCGCCAGTCCCAGAAGCCCTGTCGGAATAAACTTCACCAGGCTCATATGATAAGCGCCAAACAGCGCCGCCGTTATGGCAATCGCCGATACTATTCGGTATCTCGCTTTCAGAGAATGCAGGATCAGCCCGCGGAACAGCATCTCTTCACAGACTGCAGGTGCCAGGGCGATCACGACAAATGCTGCCAGTACGTTGTCTTCCAGGATCACGGAAAATGTCGTCTCCACATTCCCCGCACTCTCCGGGAAAAGCCGCGCCAACCCGCTGGCCAGCACAATATTGATCAGATACAGGCCGGTAATCAGACATGCACCGCCAAGAAAACCAGCTGCCCCTGTTTGTACAAAACCGTAAGTCTGCCGAATATCTTTCTTCGTATAGAATACCAGCGCAAACGGCACAAGGAGCAGGATCATCTGGGTACCAAATACGCCTGCCAGGCCGTATTTTACCTGCAGCAGGCTGCCCACATACAATACCAGCAGGATCGTTACTGCCACCACAAACCAGACATCCGATACGGTGGGGACGCCGCCTTTACGCAGATTGCTTCTCTTTTCAAACAGCTGCAGGCTGCCCTTCTGTTCCGAGAACAGAATTGCCTCACTGTCATAGATCTTGCTAAGAAACAGGATCGCTATCACCGCATAGGCCACATTGCTGATAAGTACCACCGCGATCATTCCGTAATCCACCTTAAACGCCAGCATATTCTTGATCAGCAGACAGATATTCGCCACCGGAAACATCGCCATGGCCTGCGTCAGTTCCAGATTGGGAATAAACCCGATATAGCCCACAAACATCACCACCAGCATCAACGGCGTAATATAGTTGTTCGCCTCCTTATAGCTCCTCGCAAAAGAAGTCACGCACATGGTCACCGCACTGATGAACAGCGAAAAGGCAAATATGGACAGCATACATACCAGGATCGCCGGCGCAAACATCACCATGTCAAAAGAACCCGCATCCGTCTGCATCTCCAGGATTGCATAGATATAGAAGGCAATACCGCCCATGGAAAGAATATTCAGGAGCGCCGAGATCATGCCGATCGCCGCCACCGTAATGAACTTCGACACAATCAGCTGTCTGTTCGACACCGGCAGGGTCAGTATCGTTTCCAGCGTTCCCCTCTCCCGTTCCCCCGCCGTCGTATCAATGGCCGGATACATGGTGCCCATCAGCAGACTGATGATCAGCATAAAGGGCAGGACCGAGCCCATGATACTGCCCAGAGACTGCTCGCTGCTGGACATGTTTTCCTTCTCATAGCCGATCGGCTCCAGAATCTCATGTACGTTAAGGCCGGCTTCCTCGATCCGCGCTCTCGTCATCTCTTCCCGCAGCTTATTGAAAGCCTCCATAACAATGCCGGCCGCATAATCCGAGTTAGTGACAGAATGCAGATAATATATGTCATACTGCATCCGCCCGTCCTGCATCTGCCCCGACACATAGACATCGATAACCTCCTCATTTAAGGCAGCCTCGTAGTCGGCGACGGAGTCTGCATCTACGATTGTGATCTCGTATGCGCTGTCTGTTTCGTCGTCGCTGTCTGCCTCCCCGCTCTCCAACAACTTATGGAGAAAGGCGCCCTCGTCCTTGGCATCCACCGCGATTCTGTAATTCTGCGTCTCCATACTGGAAGAGATTAAAGTCACCACCTGCATGGCTCCGATAAAGATCAGCGGATACAGAATGACAGGCACCACCAGCATCATGATCACGGTCTTCTTGTCGCGGAAGACATCCAGCATCTCTTTCTTCACCAAAGTTCTGATGATCTTCGTATTCATTCTGCACGCCCTCCTTCCATGCTGCCCGGCCTCTCCTGTGAACCGCCGGCTGCAGCCGGCATCGTCTTGCCGTCTTCTTCCAAGATCAGTCCCGAGAAAACATCCCGCAGACTGTCCTTCTTCGTCCGCTCTTTCAATTCCGCCGGCGTTCCCTCCCTGATGATCTTTCCCTGATGGATCAACACGATCCGATCACAGAGATATTCCGCCTCTTCCATGTAATGCGTGGAGTAGAGCACCGTCTTTCCCCTCTCCCGCTCCCTTTTCATGAAATCAATGATCGCCGCGCTGCTGATGATATCCAGCCCCAGCGTCGGTTCGTCGAAGATATAGACCTGCGGGTCATGCACCAGGCATCTGGCAATCGAAGCCCGCTGGGTCTGCCCCGTCGACAGCTTCTCGATCCGGTTGTCCAGAAACGCATCCATGGACAACACCTCACTGATCTGCCTGATCCTCTCCTCCACAGTCTCTTCCGGAATACCGTAGATCGTCCCCAGCATCTGCAGCAGTTCTCTTGTGGAAAGCCTGCCGTACAGCTTCGTGTTATTGGACAGATAGCCGATATGCCGCTTAACCTCAATCTCGTCTGTCATCTCCGTCTGTCCGATCCGGATGCTGACCTGTCCCCTTGTCGGCTTCATCAGCCTGGACATCATACGCAGCAGTGTCGTCTTACCGGCCCCATTCGGCCCAAGGATTCCCACGATCTCCCCTTCCCTGACCGTTAAGGAAATATCATCCACGGCTTTGATTTCACTCTTTTTGTTTTTCTTTTCATTCCTGACAAAAGTCTTTATCAGATGATCCGCAATGATCACTTGCAATTCCCCTTTCTTTCTCTTACTCTTTATTCCTGCGGTACTGCGTACCGAAAGAAATCATTCGATTAATTTCTGTCTTCCTCTTCCGCCTCCAGCCGCTCTACCCGCTTAAGATAGACAGCTCTCGCAACTGTCAACGCCCCGTAACAGACCACCGTTACAAACCCAAGCATAAACACGCCCGCGGCTCCTGCCCCAAGTAAGGCATGATATTCTCTGTAAGATCTGACAAACTGCAGCACGCCGCATATGCCTCCTGCGATCAGGCTCGCACAGAAATTCACCTTCGGCGTCGGCTCCAGTCTCCTGTCCCAAATACCGTTCCTTATACAGCCGATCACGATATACACTGCCAGACACATAAAGACGATCCATTCCCCGGCAATCGTTTTCCAGTCCACCCCAAGGCAGCATTCCACAACTACTACAACGGCCAGCCCGCAAAAGGCGAACCAGCATCCGTTGTGTTCAATCTTTAAAAGTTTCTGCTCCTGCATTTCGTCCAGCCTGTTTCTTCGTGTCTTTCTATTCTTCATCATTACAACTCCCTCCATTCTGCCATATTCTTCTTATCTCCCGATCCTATTCTTCTTCCCAGAACAGATCGTCAAGGCGCTTCCCCAATACCCGGCAGATGGAACGGCATAATTTGATCGTCGGATTATATTCTCCCTGCTCGATCGCATTCACGGTCTGCCGCGATACTCCCACGGCTTCCGCCAGCTCCTTCTGTGTCATATCCTTCTCGGCCCGCGCAACTTTAATCGCGATGTTCCTCGCCATTTACCCCCCCCTTTCAAAAACAGGGTATCATATAACATACATTAAGTCAATTATATTTTACTTTCTATAGATCCGCATTCACATCAAAGAGTGATCCATTGCCTTCTTTTTTGTCAAAAAAATAAGGAAACTGATTGCGAAGCAGCGTTCAATGTGTGATAATAGAATTTAAAGATTTTCTATAGCACAATCTTTATACATAATACTTTCATACACGACGAGGTTTTATCATATGAAGGATAATCAGAGCGAACATAACATGGGCGAACAGATCATGGATGCTCTGTCAGACGCCTTACAGGGCGGAGACTACAGCACACTGAACCGTCTGGTTTCCCAGAGTGTCGTCAACGCTTTAAATGAAGTGGGAAAACATATTTCCTTTGTGGACTACGGAGAGACACAGGAGACATCACGACAGCAAACGCAGAAGCAGACGCAGGGACAGGCTTATCAGGCCGGCAAACAGGAATACCGACAAACCAGCAAACAGACAAAGCAGGCCAGAGAGCAGATGCGGCAGCAGGAAAAGGCCAGGCGGCAGGAACAGGCCCGCCGGCAGGCCAGACAGATGTACCGCCAGACAGGCGCCGCCGGGCAGGCAGACAACCCCTATGCCAACACGCCGCAGGCATCCTCCTGGCAGTCGGCACCCGGTATCCCCACCCATGCAAATACCACGGCCCTTCTGCCCTCCCAATTTAAAAAGGTAGGAAACGTATCCAACGTTCTCTACCAGATCTTCGGCGGAATCGGTCTGGGCATTACCCTGTTGATCACGTTCCTTCACTTCACCGCAATGTTGGTGGAAGGTACTGCGAGCCTGCCGGGATGGATCATCAATCTGCTCTTTGTGGCATTATTCGCAGGCATGATCCGCCTGGGCATCGGCCAGCGGAGACGTCTGAAGCTGGCGCAGCGCTATGCCGGGCTTTGCGGCCGCAACCTGTACGGCGAGATCGAACATCTGGCCAGAAGCACCGGCAGGAAAGCCCGCCGGGTGATCAAGGATCTGCAGAAAATGATAAAGCTTGGCATGTTTCCGGAAGGCCATCTGGATGCAAAGAAGACCTGCTTCATGCTGAGCGACGACATCTACAGACAGTATCTGGAGACGGAGAACAACTGCCGGATGCTGGAAGCGGAAAACCGTAAATCCACTGTACAGCAAAATACACACAATGCCCCGGCTGCAGACAACGAACAGGCGAGGGACCTGCCGGAGCAGGAAGCAGAACTTAACGCCATGGTCGCGGAAGGCATGGAATGCATCCGCAAGCTTCATCTCCTGAACGACAAGATTCCCGGAGAAGTGATCTCTGCCAAGCTTTTTCGGATGGAGAACCTGTTAAAAGATCTGTTCGCCAGTGTACGGGAACATCCGGAGCAGATGCACCGGATGCATAAGCTGATGAACTACTACCTTCCCACCACCTTAAAGCTGGTGGAGGCCTATGAGGAATTTGACCGGGTGAGCGCACCCGGAGACGATATCATCGCCGCTAAGGCGGAGATTGAGAATACGCTGGATACCATCAACCAGGCCTATACCGAACTTCTGAATAATCTCTTCCAAGACGCGGTTCTGGATGCGACCACCGACGCACAGGTATTAAAGACCATGCTGGCAAGAGAAGGTCTGATGAATGACATGGATTTCACCACCCATTGAAACAATAGGAAGATACTACCCAAACAGAATGGAGGACATGAACATGAGCAGTAATCTGGATGAAATGTTGAAAGAAGCGCCGACCCTGACCCTGTCGCCTTTTGCGCAGACCACAGCGGCAGAAGACACATCCCTCACCGTAGCAGAGGAAGAGCCCAAGGCGCCCGAAGTAGTGCTGACGCCTGAGGAACAGAAAATGGTGAACGATTTCGCTGCCCAGATTGATATCACCGATACCCAGCTGGTGATGCAGTATGGCGCAGGCAGTCAGAAAAAGATCGCGGATTTCTCGGAGAGCGCCTTAAACAACGTGCGCACCAAGGATATGGGCGAGATCGGTCAGATGCTGGCGGACGTGGTCACAGAGCTGAAAGAATTTGATGAGGAAGAAGAAAAGGGCCTCTTCGGCTTTTTCAAGAAGAGCAGCAATAAGCTGGAAAGTCTGAAGATCAAATATGACAAGGCGGAGGCCAACATCAATAAGATCTGCAAAGTCATGGAAAACCATCAGGTAACATTGCTCAAGGATGCTGCCATGCTGGACAAGATGTACGAGCTGAACCTTAACTATTTCAAGGAGCTTTCCATGTATATCCTGGCCGGCAAGCAGAAGCTGCAGCAAGCCCGGACCGTGGAGCTTGCGGCTCTTCTACAAAAGGCCGAGCAGAGTTCTCTCCCGGAAGATACCCAGGCTGCCAACGACTACGCCTCCATGTGTGAGCGTTTCGAGAAGAAAATCTACGATCTGGAACTGACCAGAACAATCTCCATGCAGATGGCGCCCCAGATCCGGCTGATCCAAAGCAACGATACTGCTATGTCAGAGAAGATACAGTCCACGCTTGTGAATACCATCCCCCTCTGGAAGAGCCAGATGGTGATTGCCATCGGCTTAAACCATTCCAGTGAAGCCGCAAGAGCCCAGAAGGAAGTGACGGATATGACCAATGCCCTCTTAAAGAAAAACGCAGAAGCGCTTAAGACCGCCACCATCGAGACTGCCCGGGAAAGTGAGCGGGGCATCGTGGACATCGAGACTCTCACCGCTACCAACCAGACACTGATCAGCACCCTTGACGAGGTCATGAAGATCCAGGAAGAAGGCCGTGCCAAACGGCGCAGCGCGGAGACCGAGCTTATCCGCATCGAAGACGAGATGCGCCAGAAGCTTCTTGCCGTCAGCCGCTCCTCCCGCATTTAGGAGTATGTTGAAACCTGGAAAGATATAGGAGAGATTCCAAGATGACAGAAAATAAGGAAACGATCACAATCATCCGTCCGACAGAAAAAGCAGGCGCCAAAACACAGCTCCTGCTCTTCTTCCTCGTGGCCTACGGAGTAAACTTCGTCATGGGACTTCTGCTCTGGTATGGCAGTACTCTGTCAATAGATACGACTCCCTTTCCCCTCGCCCAGATGTTCTATCCCGCCGCCGGTGTCATGCTGGCTTATCTTGTCACCCGCCGGAGGGATGATCTGCTGCCGAGATGGTTCTACCTGTGCTTCCTCCTGGTAACAGCTGCCGTACTCCTCTGCGCAGTATTCTCTTTGTTCCTGCCGTTCGGACAGTCGTCTGCAAACGGGCTGTCCATGTGGACGATGATCAGTCAATATATTGGGATCGGCGGCACGATCCTGTGTTGGATCACCCTGCTGCAGGCCGGTAAGAACAGGCGGGCAGCTTACGGCCTTGACTGGAAGCATTCGAAGGCTTCTCTTCTATGCATCCTTCTGTTCTTCCTTCTTTACTTTTGCCGGGCTGCTATCCTTTATCTTGCAGCCGGTCAGGCACATATGCTCACAACGATCCTGCAAGATTCCAACACCACGTCCCTCCTGCTCACCATGCCGTTTAGCTTTTGCTTCGCCTTCGCACCCTTTTTCGGTGAGGAATACGGATGGCGATATTACCTGCAGCCTATCCTGCAGAAACGCTTTGGTAAGCGAAGCGGTATTTTAATCCTCGGGATAGTTTGGGGACTCTGGCACATTTTCCTGGATTTTTTCTACTACAGCACACCGGACAAAGGATGGTTCATGACGCTGTCTCAGATCATTGGCTGCGTAACCCTCGGTATCTTCATCGCCTGGGCCTATTTAAAGACCAACAATATCTGGGTGCCTGCGATCCTGCATTTTATGAACAATAACCTGTCGTTTGTTTACGCACATCTCACGCAGAGTCAGGAAATGACCTGGGCCCTGATGATCATAAGCGGCATTCTATTCGGACCATTCCTGTTATCGAAGATGTTTTCTACTTCTTCTCCCACCTGACGCTCAACCGCCAGGACGGTGTTCCCGTCACCGTATAATCCGTGATGATCTTCTCGTTGCGGTAGATACTAAGCAGCAGCCCGATCAGAATCGCGTAAGTGATCGTAGAGCCCACGCCGAAGGACAGGAAGGGAAGCTGCAGACTCGTCACCGGATAATAACCGCTGTTGATCAGGATTCCCTCCACACAGTTATCCAGAACGACCATAAAGCAGCCTGCCGCTATCATAAAGCCCAGCTGGTTCTTCTGTCTCTTTACGATTCCAAATACATGAATGATCAGAGCCGCAAACGCTGCAATCACCAGAAAGCCGGCAAGAATCCCAAATGAAAAGATAATCTGCAGCAGGATAAAAGGATCCGTCCGCGGAATGCCCCAAACGATCTCATCATCAAAGGGAAACCCTTGGTAGGTACCGATCAGTTTTGCCTTCGCCAGGCCCTGTCGTATCCATATATATGTATAGCCGCTCCCATAGATATCTTCTTCCGGATGCAGCCACGCCTGGATCCGTTGTAATCTGTAACTGAGAGCGGTCTCTGAACCGGTTATCAGTAAGAACAGGCATAACGCCAACGGAATGACTGCCAAAACTGTCACGACGAAAATGACTGCGTCTCTTTTGTTCACCTGAAACCATCCCTTGCAGATCGCCAGGATCAGCAAGACCATCTGTATCAGATACACTGCGAGAGCCGCATGTAAAATGCTGGACAGATAGTATGCAAAGCATGTTGTCAGTACCTGCAATATCATCCCCCTTACAATGGCACTGCCCCCTTTCCCTCGCAGCTGATACAGCATACCCGCATATACCGGAATATAAAGATACACTAACATCAGCATGACAGGATGTCTCCCGTTCACTTCCCTGCCGATCATTCTGAGTACAAGGAACCCGAGCGTCATCACCCAGTAGATCGTCGATGCATAACGCCCGATAAAACCGTAATCCAGAAAATACATCCCCATCATCACCCCAAAAGAAAGAAACAGGATCAGACCTTGTCTCCCAAGATGACTCAAATAGATCGAAGCGTCATTCGTTCCCCCAGACAGCTCATAACCGCCTGCCATGTATTGGATCAACATACCCCCGATGCTGAACAACAGTACCATGACGATCATCTTAACGTCCGTCTGCGGTCTGTGGATCCGATCCAGCTCCACACCGATTGCCACCGGATCACCCATCTCGCGGATTGCCAGCCCCAGCGCTGTCTCGTGCTCCTCCCCCTTTTCCTCATAGGCCGCCGCCTGATCCAGAATATGATCCGACAGCTCCTTCGCTACCGCTTCCCGTGCCCTCACGCAACGGATCTGTTCCGTAATATTTCTGATGAATTCTTCCATTCTGATATCTGCCCCTTTCCCGCTTCTTCCAATAGGCCGCCGTCGCATCGCAGTCATCCACGCTCCGCCGATCCTATCAGGAACTTCTTAACACGCTCCTGCCATCCCGACCCAGAGCACATTCAGCACCGCAGTCTGATATTCCTGCCACTCTTCTTTCCTGGCCTTGAGGTATCTTTTGCCGTCCTTCGTAATACTGTAATATTTGCGTAATTTCCCATTTACCGGACTCTCATAGGAAGTCAGATAATTCTTCTCCTCCAGAGAGTGCAGCAGCGGATACAGCGTACCCGCCTTCAAAGTGAAAACATTGTTCGATTTCTTCTCCAGGATCTCGATCATCTCATACCCGTACATATCCTTATCTTCCAGTAATCGAAGCAAAAGCATGGCGGTACTTCCCGAGATCAACGATTTGTCTACTGACATCCTATACTCCTTTCTTCTGCGTTGACACAAAATTCCATGATCATTACATTAACGTTACACACGCCTGTTACACCATAACAATGCGGATCCCCACAGGCAGCTGTCCATTGCCGGATCTATTCATAGATCATCCATTTATAGATCATCTATCTATAAATCACTTATGTATAGATCGCTCATATATAGATCATCTATCTATTAAGTCACATTATACATAGATCATCTATCTATGTCAAGATATTTTATATAGATTATCTACCTATATCAAAACATATTATATATAGATTATCTATATACAACGTTATCTATTACACTATCTATTATCATGCATGATACATAGATGCTCGATCCTGCCGCCGGCCGGACATACGCCGGACATACGGACATACGAATCCAGACAGGAAAACCATTTCATGACACAGAATCACCGTTCTGTGGCTTACCTCTATCTAAGGCGGGATTCCATGACGAAAATAATCATAGTTACAGATACAGTATAAAGTTTCTTAAACAGGAGGAATACAGTTGAGCGAAAATATGAGTATAACAGGAACCTCTTCCATAAACTATCAGGCCGCTCTGCAGGAGACTGCCACGCAAAACGCTGCAAACACGGCAAAGTCCACCGGCGGCTTCAAAGATCTTGTTCAGGAAAGCGTAGTAGATCAATACAAAAGAAAGCACCCCGACCATGCCAGCCACGTGAATCAACAGGTAAGAGCCGGACGCGCCGTGCGGGACAGGAACGGTTCGGGCGTCTCCACTGAGGACATGTCCATGGCCGAATACCTGGCCTGGTTCTATGCCTTGTTAGACACCATTCCTTACGATTCCACACGGATCAACGATACGACATCCATCTCTATTTCCGACCACGGTTGGGAGCAGATGCGCAAAGATCCGGATTACGAAGCATGGATCCTCGGGTATTTCGTAGAAGACCGTTCGGTGCACAATCCCTTCTTTGGATGGGGTAACAACGAAGGGTGTATGATCTTCGAGCGGTTCGGCGCCTCCATCGAGGAACATCGGGGCGACGGTTTCAGTAAGGCCGCCTTAAAAGGCCCCGATCCCGAAGACGAAGAAAACGAGGAAGAAGACTGGTGGATCAAGCGTCATAAGCGGATGAAGAAACTGATGCGGGAGCAGGTAGAACGCTCTATGAAACGTGACGCTGCCCAGAAATCTGCTGCGAGAGAAGCTTTCGCAAAGCAGCAGTATCTAAGCAGGCAGCGTCAACACAATTTCCTGACTTCCGGCGCCTTCGACCTCAGGTCCGGCGCTTCTGTTGAAGCGCCGTCCGCCCCCATAGCGGCAGCTGCCGCCTACGGCAGCATCCTGGACCTGTTCGGCGCCGCCTTTGTTGACAGATAACCCTCATAGATCTTATTGTTTCTCTGTCTTTCCTCCATACTCAGCCGTTCCGCGTCCGCGATCTCATAGACGCCGAAGGTGTCATAGAGCCGCGAGACCGGATCGATCTCCACGAAGGTACACCATGGCAGCCAGTGATAATGGGATTCCAGCACCTGCAGAGCGAAGTTGCCACTCTCATGTCCAAGTCCCTTATAACGGTAGCCGATACTGCCGTCCACGTCATTGGACTGCCTGGTGTTCCTGTGGATAAACTCAGCGAAATCCCTGTAATGTACATCCCCGGTGAGCAGATACAGTCTGTAATAGGTATAGGAGCATGCCGCCATATAGACATCCGCGCCGCCGCCAAGCGTTATGATACTCTGTCCACTGATCGAATAGTGATTGAACGGGTGGGCGGGCTGTGGCGCGACAACCGGAAATGTCCACGCATAGGTCCATGTTTCCGTATAATCTGCCGCCGATACCGCGGCATCCAGCCACTTCGCATCCTCCGTCAGGTCATAGAGCGCCATGAACCCGAAGAGTGCATAGATACCCGCTTCCTTATCGGTGACGTCCAGATTGTCGCAGGTACCACCTCTGTACTCCATACGCAGATGCTGGTTCTCATAAGCCCATTCCCCGGCCCGCACCGCCGCCTGTCTGTAGGACTCCTCGCCTGTTACCAGATACATCTGAATCAGGAACCGGATCGGACTGGGCGTATTGGCTTTGGAATCCATATTCACGGAACCGTCCTCCCGATAGGAACGGTAATAGCTGCCGTCCTCATTCTGAATACGCACATACCAGTCCGCCGTTTTTCTGCAAAAATCCAACCACCCGTCTTCTTCCGTTCCTCTTTTGTGCAGGTACAGCCATCCGTCCAGAATTGCCTCCATGCCGTCGGCGATCATTCTGGTCCAGAGCGGATAAGGCTCCCAGCCGTGGATCGCCGGATGATAGCACACATTGGGCGCCCCTGTTTCTGTCATCGCATTGTTTACCCAGAAATCCAGAATACCCCTGCCCTTCTCCCACGCCTCCTTGTCTTCATACAGATCACCGTACCGCAGCAGCTGGTAACCGATTCCGGGCTGCTGTCCAACGAAACCGAACTGGAAAGACACCGAATTGGCGTCCATATGCGGAAGCTGCGCAGCAAAAGGCAGTCCATAGGACTCTCCGTACTGCCGGGTCAGTTCCCGCAGGAAATACATGCAGTTCTCATAATGCTGCTTGTTATCCACTTCAAACAACCGGTCTCGCATACGATCATAGGTCCGCCGCCAAATCGTCCGCATCATCTGCTGGAAACTGTCATACCGCCCCAGATCCACGGCAACCGCATAATTTTGCTCGAACCCCTTCTCCATCGGATGGAATATGTAACTGGTTCTTCTGGAACGGATCCCGAAGTCTATGGATGCATAGAAATCATTCCGGGGAATCTCGCTCTCCGTTCCCGGATAAACATAATCGATGGAAAGACCGTCACTGACCGTTGCCGTCTCCCTGCGCACGGCATAGCCGTAATACAGATAATTCAGTGTCCTGTCTTCCGGACGGCTCATCCCGATAGACGCAATTGTAAAGGAAGGATCCACCATCGTTTCCGACATGACAATATCCAGGTTGCGCAATGTTACATCCGACGCGAAGCGGGAAAGAGAGATCATCTCCCCGGTCGCATTGCTCTGCATGGCAAACAGAGGCAGCGCATACCTGGTCTCGAATCTCCAGAAGTATTCCGCGTCCAGTCCCTTTCCGATCGCCCAGGGCGGTGCATACTCATTCTGGCGATACCACACGCCCGGAGCAAAGTACTGATAATCCGCATACTCCGAAGATTCCGCCATCGTGAAGGAGAGCTTCGTGGAAAAGCCAAGATCGTCTCCGGCCTGTTCCACCTGTACCTTTCTCGTAATCTTTAATCCCTCGCCTGCCGCCTCATAGACATCTGCAAACACCAGACAGGAACCGGCCTGCGAGACCACCGTTCCCCTGCCGGTCACCCTGCCTTCCTCCAGGATCATCTCCTGATACGGCGCATCATAAAACTCCGTGATCGCCTCTGCGGTTTTCACGAGCGCATAGAGCGGCCGCTTATTATAGTACAAAAGACGTTCTTCTCTCTCCACCCGTACACCGCCCTCGACAAAGTAAGCACGGTATTTCCCAAATTTTACTTCCATCCTCGTTTCCTCCTGTGTATCTTGTCGTTTTGTTCCCCTGCCTGCCAGGATTTCATTTCCCTACTGTGCTCCGTTTCTGATCTCCTGCGGTGTGAAACCCGTATGCTTCTTGATATAATGACTGAAATAAGACGCCGTATTCAAGCCCGTCCGCTCCGCGATCGTCTGGATCGGCATCCTGGAATCCGTCAGAAGACGCTTCGCCTCGTTCACCCGCTGCATCATAATATATTTACCGGGCAACGTACCCGTTATCTCCTTATAGATCCTTGACAGATACACCGGATGCAGCCCGACCAGCTCTCCCAGCCTGACCATCGACAGATCTTCCGAGATATGCTCTAAGATAAAGGTATTGACCTGGTGCACGATCTGGCTCTTCACGTCCGTTTTCACATGCTGGCGCAGCCTGAAATAATGATCCGCCACTGTCTCCAGGAAATTCATCGCGTCGTAGAATCCCTTATGAAGATCATAATTCGTCAGTTTGCGGATATCAAACTGTCCGCAGACATCACTCTCTTTGGGCAGATTATTTAGGAGCGCCTGCAAAAGGATGGACGCACATACCAGGAAGACAGAAGCCTTCGTAAACCGCACACTTTTGCAGTACTTATTCTTGAGTTCATTCAACAGAGCATTAAACACTTCGGGATCGGCATTGGAAAGACTCTCTTCCAGCCGTTCCGTATCTATAATTCCTACAATAACAGATCCTTCGTTCCATGTATAGTGCGAAAATTTTTCTTCTCCGCAAAGCTGTATGCCTTCCCTGTCATCAATCTCAAATCTGCAATATTGCAGCACCGAAAAAGCATCCGCCGCCTTTTCCAGATTAACGATACCGTCATACACACATACCAAGGGGGAACATTGTCCTGATTTCTCACAGACCTTTTTGGCAATTTCCAGGAAACCCTTTAATTTCGCCGCTTTGTTTTCCCCATCCTGCGTCAGCAGAACTCCCGTATTCACCGATACAATCGAACTCACCGTCCGAAAAGCAGGCGCCAGAACGGATTCGATCGTTTTCAGGATATCACTTTCCGTCAGCAGATCATCATGTGACTCAAAAAAGACTGCCGTCAGCAGAAACTCCCGGTCGCAGACAAAGCTGTCATTGATCATCGACATCCTCTCCGTAAAATACTGCCTTCTCTTCCCTTCCCATTTCTCATTGAAGATCAGCTCTCTGATGCAGTCCCTTTTCAACAGAGGCAGGACTTCTTTACGGCGGTCCTGTCTCTCTACGCGTCTTCTTTTTTCTTCATACAGCTGTTCCAGTTTCCCGTACCCTTTATTGACTGCCTCCAGAATTGCTTCATCACCGTCTATCTTCAACACGAATTCCATAGCTTTCGTATGGACCGCCTTCTGCGCATACTCAAATTCCGACTGCCCCGTCAGAAAGACGGCGACACAATCGGGCCATACTTCTTCAATGATGCTCAGAAGCTCGAAACCGTCCATTCCCGGCATACAGATATCCGTAATCAGCATATCAATCCTGTGATTCTCAAAGACCTCCAGCGCCAGAGCCGCAGAAGCCGCCTTGTATATAATAAATTTCTCCTGACATTCCTTCTCCAGCATACGCCCCAGGGATTCCAGGATAAAGGGTTCATCATCCACCACCAGAAGATTGTACATAGATTTCCTCCACTAATATTTTAACCAACGCCAAAAAGCCGCCATCCTCCCGGCTGTCCACATAAAGGCCGCTTTCTCCTTTATACCATCTCCTGATTCTGGCATTTGTATTGGCAAGTCCGTGTATTTCTTCTGAATTAATCTCTTCTACATTAATCCTTCGCCTCAATTCCGTCAACTCATTTTCACTCAATCCGTCTCCGTTATCTTCGACACAGAAGCTGAAATAACCGTTGTGGTACTCTGTCCCTATCCTGATCAACCCTCCTTCCAGGCAGTTCTTCATCCCATGCTCATAGGCATTCTCCACCAACGGCTGCAATATCAGGGGAATAATCTTTAAGGCTTTCATCTGTTCCGACACCGGCTCCATGACCACACGGATCCTCTCGCCGAATCGTGCCTTCTGAATCTCCAGATAATCATTGATATGCTCGATTTCCTGCTCCAAACTGACAAAGCAGTCATTCGTTCTCGTTATATACTGATAGTATTTGGACAAATGCCTGGCAAAGGAAGCAATCGTCTCATTCTCCTCCGCACGCGCCATCCGATAGATCATAAAGATACTGTTGTACAGAAAATGAGGTCGGATCTGATATTGCAGCTGTCGAAACTCCGCCAGCCGCGCCTGGTATTTCATTTCCAGATTTTCTCTGCCCAGTTCCTCCACATGCGAAATGACCTGATTATATCTTTGGTAAATAACTGCCAGCTCATCTGTTTCATCTTCTTCGATAATGTAATGATTGTTCCTGTCTTCCATCGCATCCATGATCCTGTCCAAAGGTTTCACCAGCTTGCGCTCCACATAGAACGTATAGGACAGAAACAGGACAATGACTAACAGCGTTAACCCGGCGTTCAACAACAAGAAGAAGGATAACGGCTTGCTGATCACACTGTCAGGGCAAAGGTAAACGATCCATACCCCGGTTCTTGCACTGTAGATGCAGGATACCAATTCCTCCCCCTGCATTCTGAAAGACTGCGCATCCTTATGTTCCGCTAGGTATGTCCTTACCGCTTCCAATCTGACCGTATCCGCTTCCGTTTCTGTGAAATTCCCGCCGGAAGCGGATAACATATTCCCCTCTTCCGAGAGCAGATAGATACTTTCTTCCCCTTCTCCCAGCAGATCGTTCAGCGCAAGATTCAAAGACTCCGGTGACAGAGTGATCCTGCAGTAGTATGCAGCATTTCTGCCCTCTCCTTTCAACGCCTGCGCAGGAAAATAAGAGGTAAATACGATTCCCTCCTCCTGATCCGCATTAATCATCCGGTAATCATAGTACTTATCCCCTTCATAATGCCGCATGATCGGCTGCGAGTCGCTGATCACGATCCCCTTACGCGGATAATACATTTCCGCCTTATCCACGATCGTATACATTTCTTTGATCTCAGACAGACGCCCGGATATTCTCTTGATCAGCAGTGTATTCTCGTATTTACCTGCTCCGCCCCATAGAACATTGAGTTTTGAAGTATTCAAATCAATAAGCACCGTATTCTGGATCTTTAGCAGGCTGTCAATATCCTGCTCCATTCTGCTTTGTATGAAGGCAGCCTGAGCGTCCAGACTGCCAAGCATCTGCTCCAACAGAATATGCCGGCTGTATGCATTTCCCAGTATTCCCATCACATAGAACCCAATACACACGAAAATGACCGACCCTAATAACTTACGGGATGTCTTTAACTTGAAGATCATTTTCATTGCTGCCTCTATCCTTTCACAGAACCGAGTACCATACCCTTTACAAAATATTTCTGTAAAAAGGGATATACCAGCATAATCGGAATGATGGACAGAAAGATCTGCGAGCATTTTATGGTTCGGTCAGAGACGGAAACCAGAGTCTCCCAGTCTATGGAAGAACCGGAAGTTAAGCTTGACTGGATCACGATCGTCTGCAGATAACTCTGCAGCGGATACTGAGTCGGCCTGTTCATCAGGATAATACCGTCAAACCAGGAGTTCCAGTGGTGCACGATGGCGAACAGGCAGATCGTCGCCATGGATGCCTTGGAAAGCGGTACATAGATCTTCGACATGATCGTCCACTGCCCGGCACCATCCATCACCGCCGCCTCCTCCAGTTCCTCCGGGATCCCCCGGAAGAAATTCAGCATCAGAACAACACTGAATACCGGTACTGCTCCCGGAAGCACCAGCGCCCATATCGTCCCCAGAAGATTCAGACTCTTAATCGTCATAAACCACGGTATCAAGCCGCCGTTTAACAGCATGGTCAGAAAGAAAAACCAGGCATAGGCCGTTCTGGCCCTGAATCTGTGCGTACTCTTGGATAAGGGATAGGCCGTGATCACGCACATAAAGACATTGACAGATACGCCCAGCACACAGCGCAGAAGCGATACTCCCATAGACCGCCAGAAATCAACCCTTGCAGCGACATACTTATAGGAATTTAAGGTAAAATCAACCGGCCACAGGGTGACCAGACCTGCCGTCACGGAGGCGTTTCCGCTAAGCGATATCGCCAGGATGTTAAGAATCGGCAGAATACAGATAAGCGCCAGCACGATCAGAAATATTGTATTCCCTGCATGGAATACCTTATCCGCCGCAGACATCTTAATTTTAGTTGTTTGAGGTTCCTTTTTCGCCATTCTGCACCTCCTAGAAGACTCTGTAATCAAACAGTTTATACGCCAGATAATAGGATACGGAAATAAAGAAACAGGATACGGCCGACTTAAAGACACCCATCGCCGTGGCCGGACCAAACTGCGCGTCTATCATACCGATCCGGTAAATAAACGTATCGATGACATCTCCCGTCTCATACACCTGCGGGCTGATCAGGTTCCAGATCTGATCAAATCCGGCATTCAGAATATTACCCAGAGACAATACCGCCATCAGTACGATAATCATCCTCATACCCGGCAATGTGATATGCCACATCTTACGGAACCGTCCCGCACCATCCATCGTCGCTGCCTCATACAGACTCTGATCGATTCCTGTAATAGCTGCCAGATAGACGATCGTCCCGAATCCAAACCCTTTCCAGATATCCGTCCAGATGATCGTAGACTGAAAATACCTGTTATCTCCCAGAAAGAAAATGGAATCCATTCCCAGTAAATTCAGGAAAGCGTTAACGATACCGCTGGATGGTGACAGAATATCGAGCAGAACACCGCTGAAGATGACCCAGGACAGGAAATAAGGCAGATAGATCGCCGTCTGAATCGTTCTGCGGAATTTGGACGACCTCACCTCATTCAAAAGGATCGCCACAATAATCGGGACCACAAGTGAAAGAATGATCTTCCAAAAAGCAATGCTGATCGTATTCCTCAATGCCGCAAGCGCTCCCGGCATGTTAAACAGATAGGTGAAATTTTCAAATCCGATCCATTTCTGATCCCCGAACAGACCCTTGGCCGGTATAAACTTCTGAAAAGCAATGACCATCCCGGCCATTGGAATATAACTGAATATAAAAGTAAAGAGAACACCCGGCAGAAGCATCAAGTGAAAAGGAAGCTCCTTCTTCAACCGGACTTGTCTTCTCTGCATCTTTTCTTTCTTCATTTTGCCCTCCCTTCCGACAATTGCTTCTTATGATTGATCAACACAAGGGCAGAAACAACTGCCCTTGTGCCCTAAACTATGGTACTTGCAACCACTGATTCTCAGATCTTCCCGTCACGATTACTTCGCTGTCGCATACCACTCATTAACCTCTGCCGTGATCTGTTCTCCGCCTAACTTATTGAAGCTCTCTACGAAAGCGTCAAACTCTTCGATCGGAGACTCACCCATGATGATCTTCGTAAAGGTTTCGTCCCGCATAGATTCCAGCGTAGACATTTTCTCGGTCATGGTCTCGGTAGGTGCACCCGAGAAACGATTGATATAAATTCGATCTTCCGAGATCATACGATCGATCGCCGAATAGGAACTCGGGTCCGGACCGTAGATTCTCTCCCAGCCCCATTCCATACTGCTGCCTTCTCCCGAATAATGTCTGTCCAGCTTATCCCAGATAGACTTCGCTTCTCCGTTTAAGGAATCGGTGGCGTCACTTGCTTTGGCTGCTTCGATATCCCGGAACGCCATTACGTTCTTCAGAGGCATCTGTGTCTGCACAGGTGATAATTTCCAAATACTCTCTGCTTCCGGCGGTGCATAATATTTACCGTTATCTCCTGTTTCACCCCAGCACTTTTCGATAAACACATTCGCCATCTTCACAACGGCTTCCGGATGCTCGAAATTCTTATTTACAACAAGCCATCTGGAGACACCCACTTCTGCGGAAACTTCCGCCGGGTCTCCACTTAGGGATACCGGTTCATAAGCCGTCCACAGTGCGTTATTGTCAAGACTGTAATTGGAATGAAAGTAAACAAGCGGCAGCCACTGCTGTCCATAAGTCACACCGCACTTTCCTGCCGCAGCGGTCTCACCGGCCTTGGAGGAATCCATAACACCAAACTCCGGATCGATACAGCCCTTTTTATAAAGCTCCTGCAACTTAACCAGCGCTTCCTTACATTCCGGCTGAATACCGCCGTATACCAGCTCGCCATCCTTCTCTACCCAGATCGTCGGATGCGCGCCAAATGCATCAAAGAAACCTACCAGACTTCCGTAATTCCTTGTAAGAACGTTAGGAGAACCTGTCACACCGAGGCCGTATGTGTCATCCACACCGTTCCCGTCAGGATCATCCGTCGTAAACTTCTCGATCACATTAATCAGTTCGTCTATTGTCTTGGGCTGTGATAATCCCAGGTTCTCAAGCCAGTCCTGACGGATCCACATCAGATCAACAGAATCGCTGGCGCCGGCAGATTCCGGTATCCCGCACAGCATCCCGTCCTTCTGCGCCGCAACAAAAGCGGTGTCCCCCTCCTGCATCATCACGCTTTTCGTAAAGTCAGATGCATAAGTATCAAATACCTCCGTCATATCCCAGATCAGTCCTGCATCGGCAAGCTGCATCATCTGAGAAGCGGTAACTTCCATCACGTCCGGCAGTTCCCCGCTGGCTATGGTCACATTCACCTTCTGCTCATACTCCGTCCTGCCCTTTACATACCAGTCGTAGACAACCTGAACCCCGATCTCTTCCTTATAAGTATCCAGCCACATGTTCTCTTCCACAGACTGGCCCGGAAGATTTGCAAGGGCATTGTCATACATATTTTCGTCTACCTGCCTCGCAAAGTGAATCTCCAGCCCATCCTCATATTTTCCGAAAGGATCCGCACTCTCCGCTGCCTCACCTGACGCCTCTGCGCTCTCCTGCTCCTCTGATGCCGCCGGGCTTTCCTCCGCCGCCGGTTTCTCAGCAGCACCGCCGTCCGCGGCATTTCCTCCACATCCTGCAAGACTTGCCAGGATAAGAGATTGCATCATCATAATACTGAGTACTCTTCTTTTCTTCATCCTACCCTCTCCTTTTGTCAAAAAAGTTTCCATTTACAATTAAATTGTACTAACTGCTGACCGCTCATAGCAATTGCGCATTTTAAACTTTTGTTGCTTTTTTACAAGTTTCTTCCTTTTTGCCCTTGTTTTTCGTCATTTTTACCTCCTCTATACCGAAGCAGGAATAAAGAATAACTGCGCAGAACATCGGCTGATCCTTCTCCATGTTCTACGCAGTCATGATACCTTTTCTTTTTCCGATCTAATGTCCCAACATCTCCTCAATAAAAATTCCGTATCCTCTCGCGGAATCCTGAACCAATACATGAGTCACCGCTCCCACCAGCTTACCATTCTGGATGATCGGGCTGCCGCTCATCCCCTGTATAATCCCGCCGGTCAGTGTCAGCAGTTTCTCATCCACTACCTGTACGACGATCCCTCTGTTTATATTGTCCCGATCCAGATTCACTTCCACGATCTCGACATCGTAGAACTCCGGCGTCCCGGTTACGGAACAGATAATCTGTGCCGGTCCCAGCTCAATCTCCTGCTTTAAGGCGATCGGGATCGGTTCAAGGGAAGAAACTTCCTCCTTTTCGGTATCACAGACACCGAAGATCCCTTCCTCCGTATTCTCCGTGATCTCTCCGATCACATTGTCGCTGTCATATTCGATAAACCCCGTTAATTCTCCCGGATTACCGTTAGAGCCTCTGGTAATGCCCACGATCTCGGTCCTGTAGAGAGTGCCCTCCTCCAGGTTCATCAGCAGAGAGGTATCCACATCGTTGATGCCATGTCCAAGCGCCCCGAAGGAGCTGTCCGTATCCTCATACGTCATGGTGCCGATCCCCTGCGCATTATCCCTGATCCAGATTCCCATCTTCCATTCTTTATTCTGGTTCGCATCCGGCGTCACCATAACCTCTGTTGTTTCATTGTTTCGTTTGATCGTAAGGACCATGGATTCCCCTTCCGAAGCTTCTACCGTTCTGATAAAATGCTTCTTATTCTCCATGGACTCACCGTTTACCTGCAGGATATAATCCCCCTTCTGCAAGGCATATTTTGCGGGAGACACCTTCTTTCCCTCCGCATTCTCAAATTCCCCGATTCCAACCACCAGCACACCGCTTGTCTTGACATAAATACCGATAGGAATGCCGGACGGTATGAGCATCTTATCTTGGATCACTTCTACATCCACATTTTTATACGGCAGGACACCGAACAGTTTCAGATCCATCTGATAAGTATCAATCGCATTAGCCTTGACTTTTACTTTATGTGCAAAATCGATGGGAATGCTCTCTATGCTGCCAGCTGTATCTTCTGCCGTACCGCCTGCCCCATCGCCTTGACCGGCGCCCGGCAGGGAGGCCGCCGGAGTCACAGCCTCTTCTTTGATACGATAGATCTTTCCCGATACAGGAACCTTGAAATCCAGCTCCTGCTCTACCCCTGCACGAATCTTAATGGTTGACGGAATCTTATCCCAATAAGTCAGATAAACGGTTATGGTAAGAGCGATCGTGGCTGCTATAAGTATTATATATAAGAAGATCCTGTATCTTCTTTCCTGATGCTCTGTCATCTCAATTAATCGATCCAATTTTCACATCTCCCATCTTTTATTCTCTTCATGGAAAAAAGGACATACGTTTTGCATGTCCTTTCTAGTATGTGAAAATTTTTTGATTTTAATTTAAATTTGCTTTGTTTTTCTTGCCAATTCTTTCATTTCTCTCGCGTTGTTCCTGACATTCTCCGTTATGCAGGCGCTGCCCAGCATTCTTGCCATCTCCTCAACGCTCTCTTCTTCTTCCAGTTTCCTGATCACCGTGACAGAACGCTTGTCTTCCACTTTCTTTTCTATACAGAAATGTCTGTCTGACATCGCGGCAATCTGAGGAAGATGCGTGATACAGATCAGCTGATGGCCTCTGCCAAGAATTCCCATTTTTTCGGAGACCTTCCATGCCGTCTTTCCGCTGATACCGGTATCAATCTCGTCAAAGATCAACGTCTCAATCTCATCCTTGTCCGCAAGCACCGTCTTAAGCGCGAGCATAATACGCGAAAGCTCACCGCCGCTTGCCACCTGTGCCAGTTCCCTGAGCCTCTCCCCTGTATTGGTCGAGATCAAAAAGGTCACTTTATCGAAACCGTTTGCGCTGATCTGTTCCGCGGATGGTGTAACCTGGATCTCAAAGGCAACCTCCTGAAAGTTCAGGTCAACGAGCGCCGTTCGCATCTTATCCGACAGCCTGTCCGCATACAGGCTGCGGATCTTCGATATCTCCGTACAGATCGCAGATACTTCTTCCTTTAAAGTATCTGCCCGTTTTGCCAATTCCATGCGATACGTATCGTAGTCCCTGTACTTTTCAAGCATACTCTCTGCCTGATCGTGATAGGAAAGGATGTCCTGTATCGTATTGCCGTATTTTGCCTTCAAATGATTGATCAGATTCAGACGTTTCTCCGTATAGTCAAAAAGTTCTCCGTCAAATTCCAATTCTGACAGATAATCCGCGATCCCCCTGTTATAATCATTTAACAGACTGTCGATGTCCAGCAGCTGTTGTTCAAATTCCCTCAGGGCATCATCATAAGCCGCTACGGATCTGATCTCCCGCAGCGCCCTTCCTATGTGATTGCCGCCGCCATTTTCCTCATACCCGCACAATCCGTGCGCGATACTGACGGCATCCCTGATCTTCTGGCCATTGACGAGTCTCTGGAACGTCTGCTCGACTTCGTCGTCCTCTCCCGGTACAAGCGCCGCTTCTTCAATCTCCTGACATTCAAATTCTGCCAATGCCGCCTCTCTCTTACGGGTCTCTTCATCGACTTCGTTCTGCGTTAACTCTTCAACCGCCTTCCGGTATTCGCCATAAGCAGCCCGCAGGGCTTCCTTCAAGGGATGCAGCTCCTCTCCTGCATAGGCATCCAATATCTCTAACTGCTTAACGGGCTTAAGCAATGACTGATGTTCGTGCTGCCCGTGAATATCGATCAGGATCTCTGCCAGCTGCTTCAACTGCCTGGCGGTCACCGTCTCCCCGCACACCTTACAGACATTGCGGCTTGGCATGATCCTTCGCTGCAGGATGACCTGCCCGTCCTCCACAGGCAGATCCAGTTCCTCTATGGCCTTCACCTGCTGCGCCTGCTCCACCGTAAAAACAAGCTCTACCAGCGCATACTCCGCCCCTGTACGGATCAGATCCTTATCCGCTTTACCTCCCAAAGCAAGGTTGATGGAACCGATGATAATAGACTTTCCCGCACCGGTTTCACCCGTCAGGATATTCAGTCCTTCCCCGAAATTCACCTCAACCTCATCAATCAAGGCCAGGTTCTTCACATGTAAACTTTGTAACATCCTTTCACCTCTTATGTATTCTCCCCGAACATAACCGCTTACCAGGAGCAGTCGTCCAAACACATAATCGCCGGCGCCCCGACATGTTCTCCCTCGCCGGCACCGGCATCACATCCTGTCCGGCATGTCTTCGCGCCATTCTATATTATTGTTCTATCATTCGTCTTAATTTATCCATCACCTGCAGCGCGGCATTCTCATTGCGCATGGCCATCATGATGGTATTGTCTCCGGCAATACAGCCCACGATCTCCTCCAGTTTCAACGCATCCACTGCAGCCGCCACCGCCATTGCCATACCGGACACCGTCTTCATGATTAACAGATTCTGGGCCAGATCCATGGAAACATACCCTTCCCGCAGCACTCTGATATATTTATCGCCAAGATGCGTTTCCTCCCGGGTAAAAGCGATATACTTCTGCCTGCCATTGCCGCCGGAGATCTTTGACAGCTTCAATTCCCTGATATCGCGGGATACCGTCGCCTGTGTCACCTGATATCCTTCCTCCCGCAGTCTGTCGGCCAGTTCCTCCTGCGTCTCAATCTCATATTGTCCGATCAACTCGATTATTTTTTCGTGTCTTTTCTTTTTCATAGAACGCTGTCTCGTCCCTTATTTTATTTTGTAAAGCTTCCCTTTCATGACTCGCTCATCTTCTTATGTAACACCGTCAGAAAGCTTTCCGTATTCAGCTTTAATATCTCAGTTGTCCTATCGGCCCTGCGGACAACGATCGCATCTCCGGTCTGCAGCCTGACCTTACAGCTGCCGTCATAGCTGGCTTCTACCGTCTGTATCCGTCCGTCCTTGCCCTCCGGAATCTCTATCCTGATCTCATCATCCGGCGCCAGTACAATACTTCTTGTATTCAAAGTATGCGGACAGATCGGCGTCATCAGAAGCAGTCTGGCTCCGGGCTCCACGATCGGCCCGCCCGCCGACATATTATATCCTGTCGATCCTGTCGGTGTTGCGACGATCATTCCATCCGCGCTGTAACTGTTCAGAAACTGGCCATTCACATAAATATGAAATACCAGCACCTGCAGGGAACCGCATCTGGACAATACGATATCATTCAACGCATAGTTCTCTTCCCGCATGCCCTGCCTGTCAGACTGTCCCACCAGCATCATCCGTTCTTCCCGCGTAAATCGATCCGCCAATAGCTTATCCAGCGCCTCTTCGATCGAAGCGATCTCTACTTCCGCCAGATAGCCAAGCGTACCCAGATTGATACCCAGCAAAGGAATATCACTGTTCATCATGTTCCGTGCTGCGCGGAGAAGCGTGCCGTCTCCTCCCAATACCAGAATGCATTCCGCCTCTCTAGGTCTGCATGTCCTGAGCTGTTCTGCCAGGGAGGACTGTCCCTCGTTATCTATACAAGTCACCCTTGCCCCATGCTCTTCCAGATAAGTTTCTATTTTATGGGTATAGAAACCGTCAGGATCCTTCACTTTGTTCGTGATCAAATAAAAATGCTTCATTTCGCCTGTTTCGCCTCATCCAGAGCGCTGTGCGCATCGCTCACGACAGAAGCTGCTATTTCTTTCCCGTCTGCGCTGTTCGCCGCACCAGGATTCTTCTCGTTCATCAGCCCGAAAAGCATATTCTCCGCCTCTGTCTCCGACATCTGTGACACTTCGTCAGAAATGTCCGTTTTCTTTTCCAGATAGATCAGATACTCTATGTTACCCTCCGGTCCTTTGATCGGCGAATAGGTAAGCCCCTTCACCGCAAATCCTACCAGATCGGCATACAGCATCACCTTACCGATCACTTCCTCATGCACCGACGGTTCCCGGACAACGCCCTTCCTGCCGACTTTCTCCCTTCCTGCCTCAAACTGCGGCTTGATCAGGCACACCATATGCCCCTGCTCCCGCAACAGCTTCCTGGCCGGAATCAGGATCTTGGTCAGGGAGATAAAGGAAACGTCCACCGATGCAAAATCGATCCGTTCCGGGATATCCTGCTGCGTCACATAGCGAAAATTCGTCTTCTCCATGCATACGACTCGTTCGTCATTGCGCAGTTTCCAGGCCAGTTGTCCATGTCCGACATCAATGGCATATACCAGATCCGCACCATTTTGCAACATACAATCCGTAAAGCCGCCCGTGGAAGCCCCTATATCCATGCAGACCGCATGAGTGAGCTCAATGGGAAACTTCTCCATCGCCTTTTCCAGCTTCAAACCGCCGCGGCTTACATACTTTAAGCCGCCGCCCTTAACCTCGATATGAATTTTGCTCTCGTCAAACATCGTTCCGGCTTTGTCTTCCCGCTGACCGTCTACAAAGACATTCCCTGTCATCAGGATCGCCTTGGCCTTTTCTCTGGAAGGGGCCAGGCCCTGCTTTACCAGAATGATATCCAGTCTCTCTTTCATCTGTTATTATGCCTGCTGTTTTCTATAATTGGTTTGTCAAATATCACTCACGACATTGCTTCGCAGTGTGCCATGATCTTCTTCACAATGGAATCCGCATCGATTCCGATCTCCCGCTTCAGCAACTCTACATTCCCATGTTCTACGTATTCATCCGGCACTGCTATCGTCAGCACCTGTGCCCGTTCCCCGATCTCGTCCACATAGGCTCTGACTTTCTCCCCATAACCGCCGCTTTCCACATTCTCTTCCATCGTCACGATCAGGCGGTGATCCTCGCAGGCCTCACGGACAGCCTGCTCATCGATCGGTTTTACGAAACGCGCATTCGTCAGGGAACAGGAATACCCTTTCTCCTTAAGCAGCTCCCGCACTTCAAGCGCCACCTTCACCATACTGCCAACCGCAAACAGGATGATATCCCGCTCCTCATAGACAGGCTCGCTCTTACCATATACGATCGGCGCTCGATTATCCCGCAGTCCGTCGAAGGCCTCTCCTCTCGGATAACGGATCGCCATCGGCATATCGGAAGCAAGCGCAAATTTCATCATATCTGAAAGCTCCCATTTGTTCTTGGGCGCCATGATATGCATATTCGGAATGGACGACAGGTAAGACAGATCGAATATGCCCTGATGGGTCTCTCCATCGCTGCCCACAAGTCCGGCCCTGTCGATCGCGAAGATGACAGGCAGATTCTGGAGGCACACATCATGCAGGATCTGATCATAAGCCCTCTGGAGAAAAGAGGAATAGATGGCCACGATCGGTCTTAAACCTCCTGCCGCCAATCCGGCCGCAAATGTCACCGCATGTTCTTCCGCAATCCCTACATCAAAGAATCTGTCCGGATACATGTTCCTAAACCGCTTTAACCCGGTACCATCCGGCATGGCTGCCGTAATGGCCACCACCTTCTCTTCACGCTGTCCCATCTTACACATGACCGTAGAAAATATATCCGTATAGTTCGCCTTGCTCTGCGGCTTACTCGGGATACCGGTCTCAATATCAAAAGGCTCCGCGCCATGGAATCTGGCCGGATGTCTCTCGGCCGGAGCATATCCTCTTCCTTTCTGCGTGATCACATGCAGAAGCACTGCTCCCCTGATCTTCCTGGCTTCTCCCAGGAGACGTACCATCGCCGGGATATTATGACCATCGACCGGACCCAGATAGGTAATTCCCATATCCTCAAAAAACATTCCCGGCACTACCAGATGCTTAAAACTGCTCTTGGCCCTTCTGATCTGGGAGACTACTTTGTCGCCATACTTTGATTTGCCATGAAGGGACTTATAGACCCCTTCCTTCAGATCCAGATACATATCGGCCGTTCTGATATTATTCAGATATTTTGATACGCCGCCCACATTCTCCGATATGGACATATTATTGTCATTCAGCACAATGATAAAGTTCGTCTCCAGACGCGAGGCATTATTGAGCGCCTCATAAGCCATGCCGCCGGTCAGAGAACCATCTCCGATCACAGAGACGATCGTGTTCTTCTCTCCCTGGATATCCCTGGCCTTGACCATGCCCAGCCCGGCGGATACAGAAGTCGAACTGTGTCCCGTATCAAAGCAGTCACATTCGCTCTCTTTGCGCTTCGGGAACCCGCTCATACCGCCAAATTTCCGCAGATTCACGAATCCATCCCGTCTGCCCGTCAAGATCTTATGCGTGTAAGACTGATGTCCCACATCCCAGATGATCTTATCCTCCGGCAGATTTAAGAACAGATGAAGAGCCATGGTAAGCTCCACCGCACCCAGATTAGAACCCAAATGTCCGCCGGTCTCACTGATGGACTGAATCAGAAACTCTCTGATCTCCTGTGCCAACACACTATAATCGCTCTCCGCAATCTGTTTGATATCATTCGCCTGTTCGATTTTCTCTAAAAGCATCCCGGTCCTCCACCTACTTCTCTCTGTATATCAGCTGTTCCACCAATTCTTCCAGGAACAGATTTCTCCTCGGAAAAGAAGAAAGAATCTCTATCGCTTCCCTGGATAAGCGTGCCACCTGCTTCCCGGACTCCTCCAGACCATGCATGACTACATACGTCAGCTTATGATTCTTCTCATCACTGCCCGCCTGCTTGCCAAGCACTTCCAGCGAACTTGTCACATCCAGAATATCATCCTGGATCTGGAAGGCTATCCCGACATTAGAAGCACATTTCTCCAACGACTGTATTTCCTCCGCCGAAGCCCCCGCCAGGGCAGCTCCGATCATCATAGCCGCTTCGATCAACGCCGCCGTTTTATGCTGATGAATGTAAAGAAGCATCTCCTCCGTCACATTCTCACCGAGTGATTCCGCTTCCAGATCGGCACACTGTCCTCCGATCATCCCGTCGATTCCCGCCTTACCTGCCAGTATCTTCATGGACGCCGCTATCCTGCGGTATTCCTCCACTGTCTCCGCCGTGTCAAATGCCCGTACCGCCGTCTCGAAGGCATAATTGAGAAGACCGTCTCCCGCCAGCACCGCCATGCCCTCACCGTAAACTACATGCGTCGTCTTGCGTCCTCTGCGATATTCATCGTTATCCATAGCCGGAAGATCATCATGCACCAGCGAATAATTGTGTATCATCTCCAATGCCGCCATAAACAAGGGTAATGCCTGCTGCGTCAACCTGTTCCCGCCTGACGCAGCCTGTCCGGCGCACCATTCTGTCTCTGTAAAAAGCGCTGCGCTCTCTGCCATCAACAAAGGCCGCAGCCGCTTTCCTCCCGCCTGAACCGAATAATTCATGGCCTGTGCCACCCTGCCCCGATATCCTTCTTCATCCGGAAGATATCCCGCAAGCAGCATTTCCACCTGCTCTGTTCTCTGTTTCAACTCTGCTTTAAAATTCATCCAATCCACCATTCTCGTTGATCTGCAGTACCTTTTTCTCTACCTGATCTATCGCCTGATTGCAGTTTCGTAATAACTGCATCCCTCTGTTATATTCCTGAAAGGATTCCTCCAGGGTGATCTCTTCCGTCTCCAGATGCGCGATCACCTCGTCAAGCTGCGCGAAAGCTTCCTCTAAAGAAAATCCCTGTTGTTCCTGTTCCCTGTCCTTATCACTGTTGTTCATATGCACTCTCTTCTCCACTCTCAGACGTACAGATCTGCAAATACCGGTCTTCCTTGCATGACTTATCAATAACCTGCGCCTGCAGTCTGCCATCTTTCACATATACAGTCACAGTATCCCCCACTGCAGCCTGGTCTATCGATACAAGAGTCTTCCCCTGCTCATCGGCAACATAAGCATACCCCTGATTCAGCTTGTCCAGCGGAGATAATCCCCTCATCTGTTCTATATAAAGCGCCAGCCTGTGCCTGCTGTTCTGCAGGCGGTTTTCCATCAGATTCTGCAGGCGTTCTTCCATGGACAACGCCTGTGTCCTTTTGGTACGAATCATGTTGAGCGGACTCAGATACCGCAGTCTCACGCGGTACTGTTCAAGCTCCTGGCGGTACTGCCTGATCACCCGTCTGCACTGATGCTGCATGGTATAGGCATATTCCATGAGTTTGTCCTGCAGCTGCTCGACATCATATACTGCCAGTTCTGCCGCCGCTGAGGGTGTGGGCGCACGCAAATCAGCCACAAAATCAGCGATAGTCGTGTCAGTCTCATGTCCCACCGCCGAAATAATCGGAACCGGACAGTCAAAGATCGCCTGCGCGACCGCTTCCTCGTTAAATGCCCACAGATCTTCAATGGATCCGCCGCCTCTTCCGACAATGATGGTGTCCACGTGCATCCTCTCCATGGCCCGGATCCCATTAACGATACTGGCCGTGGCTGCCTCTCCCTGCACGATAGCCGGATACAGGATGATCTGTACATACGGATTGCGTCTTCCTGCGATATTGATGATATCTCTGACGGCGGCTCCCGTAGCGGCGGTCACAACGCCAAGCCTGCTGATATATCTGGGGATCGGCTGCTTATACTGCGCCGCAAACATTCCCCTCTCTTCCAGTTCCCGTTTCAGTCTTTCGTATTTCTCATAGAGCGCTCCTGCTCCATCAAGCTGTACTGCTCTGGCATATAACTGATATTTACCGTCCCGCTCATAGACATCTACACTGCCGCTGACCACAACCTGCTGCCCTTCCGTCATCCGGAATGTCAGGCTTCTGGAGTTAGACGCAAACATAACGCATGCTATTGTTCCTTTTGCATCCTTTAATGTAAAATAAATATGTCCAGAGGAATGATATTTGCAGTTACTCACCTCACCTTTCACCATAATAGACTGCAACATATAATCCTGCGTGAACATATTCTTGATATAATAATTAACCTGTGCGACTGTATATATATTCTGCATCATGACCTCTGACTGCCTATGCGAACTTCGCGAGAATGCCGTTGACAAACCCCGACGATGCATCCTGGCCAAACTTCTTGGCCAGTTCGACCGCCTCATTGATCGCAACGCTGACCGGTACCGAATCGTCATATTTGATCTCATAAACCGCCAGACGAAGAATCGTCAGATCCACTTTACTCATCCGGCCGGTGTTCCAACCCTTCGCCTGCTCATCCAGCATAGCGTCGATCTCAGAGAGTAACTGGCAGATTTTATTGTATTTATCCGAAACATACTCGGCATCTTCTCCCTCTGCGGCGTCTTCCTGCTCAAAAAAAAGCGCTTCCTGCTCCGGCATATCCTCCAAACTATTAAATTCCACACGGAACAGCAGCTTAAAGATCTGTTCCCGCAACTCTCTTCTGCTCATACTCGCACCCCATATCTGCCCTGATGCAAACAACTCGTGGTCTCAGGGCAGCCTTATTTCTCTTTTGACACATTAATTCCTGCGATTCTGATATTGACATCTGTCACTTCCAGGCCTGTCATATTCTCAATCGCGCTTTTCACCTTGCTCTGGGCGCGTTGACAAGTTGCCGGAATATTAAATCCGTACTCCATCACGATCGCCAGTTCCACTTTCACCTTCTTATTAAAGATCTCTACCCGTGCTCCTCTGGCAAGCCCCTTGACTCCTACCCGGCTCAGCAGTTCTTTCGCCATATTGCCGTTCATGGCTGCAATCCCCTCAACCTCGGTTGCTGCGAGAGCCGCGATCATTGCCACAACATCATCCGCGATCTTTACCGTGCCAACTTTCTCGTCTTCCTGCAAAACATAAGTATTCTTAGATAATTCCTGCTCCATATTAATCTCCCATTTCCATCAATATCATGTTCCGGAATCTTCACCAAATATTCCCTTACATCATATCAATCTGCACAAACGTATTATTTATACTGAATAAGTATATCAAATATTATCTTTTTTGCCTAGTACTAAAGCCAAAAACTCATACTGTATTGCTTCTCATTATCCGAATACGAGACCACGCCCTCCGGACAGTTGAGATACCGGAAAACTTCCTGTCTCCCGATCAGGGCATCCTGCATCTGCCTGTACACGGTATCATTGGCACATTTCAGGGTGACGTATGCGCTCCCCTTCTCATACTCCTGCTGAAAGATCCTATCCGCCTGCTCTTCGTTCCACTCGGTGAAATAGAATCCTTCCCGCACATAATAGTTGGCATCCATAGAATTGCAATCCGGCAATTCCACAACATTATCCAGCGTATGCGTCAGGTTCATCTGTTCCGTCGATACACACAGGTAATCGTAATTGATCGTCGGAATCTTCTCTTCCGCATACTCCGCGGCTGAACCCACAGCCTGATAGGAAGCGTCTCCCCAGGTCGTATCTACATAATAGTATTGCCCGTCAATCTGTACCAGATTCCATGCATGTCCTTCTCCACCCACCACACGTCCTAACACCAATGTTGCAAAAACGTCTGCTTTGTTTAGAAGATATTGTGTAGCCTTGGCATATCCCTGACAGACGGACCTTCCCTCAATAAAGACGGAGCATATATTCTGGTTATCTCCCACCGCCGCATCATATTCCGTATGATGAATCAAATACTCATAAATATACTTGACTTTCGTGTATTCATCCGCATCGGCAGGCATTCCGCCAAGGCACTGGTCTGCATAGGCGTCGATCAGCCGCTGCTTTTCTGCTATTTCTTCCTGATCAAAACGATAAGAGCCTGTGAACGTGATCTTCTTTAAGATATCTCCCAATGTATACTCTGTGTAAGTATAGCCTTCCACATAGAAGATCTCCGGATGATCGTTCAAAACACATTGAAACACATCGGAAATCTCGTCCTTATCACAGCTCGACAGCCTGACATCCTCCTCAAAATGTGTCAGTGCATCCCTGATCTCCAGATACAGCTCCTGCTTTTCCTCAGACAGCTTACTGTAGGCATACCCTTCTTCTTTCTCCCGTTGGATCACCTGTTCCGCAGGTTCAGGATCCTCCTGCATCGCTCCGATGCTTTCCTGGATATACAGATCGCTTTCCTGATGGGGTAATGTCTTCCATGCATAGGTCAAACATCCTGTTACGCCTATCATACCGATCAACAAAAATCCTATCCTTTTCATATGCACATCCTCTCATCCTGCGATGCACTGCCGGTCTTAATTTCGTCCAAACTCCGACAGAACCAGTCCTTCATTCCTGTCCAGTGTCATGCCGACACTCCATTGATTCACAAACAATAAGAGCGGATTCCCCTTCAGATCCCGGATCTTCTTCATGTCAGAAGTTCCTGTCAGTCTGTCCAGATCGATCTCTTTATTCTCGATCCAGCGAATATGCTCATACGGCAGATTCTCCAGCCTGATCTCTACATTGTATTCATTTTCCAGGCGGTATTTCAGAACATCGAACTGGAGCACTCCCACCACGCCTACGATGATCTCTTCCATACCGGTATTAAATTCCTGGAAGATCTGGATCGCTCCCTCCTGTGCGATCTGCGTGATCCCTTTCACGAACTGCTTTCTCTTCATGGTATCCATCTGCCGCACTCTCGCAAAGTGCTCCGGCGCGAAAGTAGGAATCCCCTCATAGGCAAACTGTTCTTTCGGCATACAGATCGTATCGCCGATAGAAAAGATACCGGGATCAAAAACACCGATGATATCGCCTGCAAAGGCCTCGTTTAAGATCTTGCGCTCATCCGCCATGATCTGCTGCGGCTGAGACAGACGCATCACTTTGCCGCCCTGTACATGCTTCACTTCGGCGCCCGCGTCAAATCTTCCGGAACAGATACGCATAAAAGCCACCCTGTCCCTGTGCGCCTTATTCATATTGGCCTGAATCTTAAAGACAAAGGCCGAGAATTCATGTTCAACCGGATCAATCAGTCCAATATCCGCCTTGCGGGGCAGCGGCGTTGTAGTCATTTGCAAAAAGTGCTGCAGAAAAATCTCCACACCGAAATTCGTGAGCGCAGATCCAAAAAATACCGGCGTCAGCTCACCCGCCTGAATGAGATCCAGATCATATTCCGCACTGGCTCCGTCCAACAGCTCGATTTCCTCCATAAGCAGTTCTTTCTGCTCTTCTCCGATCTGCTCAGTCAACAGGGCGTCCTCCCCGATCGGTATCCGGGTAGCATGTCCTTCTTTCGTTCCCTTCTCCGTATCCGCATAGGTGATAACACTGCGGCTCGCGCGCTCATAGACTCCCTTAAACCGCTTCCCGGATCCGATCGGCCAGTTAATGGGGCAGGTAGCAATGCCAAGCTCCTTCTCGATCTCGTCAAGCAGCTCGAACGTATCGTTGGCATCCCTGTCCATCTTATTGATAAAGGTAAAGATCGGGATATGCCGCATAACGCATACCTTAAAGAGCTTACGGGTCTGTGCCTCCACTCCCTTGGATGCGTCAATGACCATAACTGCCGAATCTGCCGCCATCAATGTTCTATAGGTATCCTCCGAGAAATCCTGATGCCCCGGCGTATCCAGAATGTTAATGCAAAATCCGTCGTATTCAAATTGCAGTACCGATGATGTAACCGAGATACCTCTTTCTTTCTCGATCTCCATCCAGTCAGAGACTGCATGTCTCGCAGTCGCTTTCCCCTTGACACTGCCCGCAAGATTGATCGCTCCGCCATATAGCAGAAATTTCTCCGTCAATGTCGTCTTGCCCGCATCCGGGTGCGATATGATCGCAAAAGTTCTTCTTTTGTTAATCTGCTCCGCGTAATTGCCCACGTAATTTATCCTCCAGCTTCTATATCATAACTATTATATCAGTGCACGCACCATACAGCGCTGCTCTGCCCACCATCATACCGGATAACGCAGGGACCGGCAATGATCTGCGCTAGAATCAGTGGGCAGCGGCTGCTTTGATCAGATTCCCGCTGCAAAAATGCCATACGGATATATTCTATCATAAAACTCCTGATTATGCACTTAATTTGCATTAACTGTACTGATCACGATCGACTCGGCTCCAACACCGGTCTTACGGATCACAATATCTTCGATCTGTGCACGCTGTGCCTCCGTCAGCTCTTCCGTATTCACTACTACATCCACGCTCTCACCGTCAATGCTGACGATAGCGTCCGCAAATCCCTTGGCCTCCAGCAGGATCTCTGCAGCCGTTTCCTTTTCCGCGATATCCGTCATGGAAATCATGCTGTTCACGGCTTCCTGCTTCTGTGTATCGCTGATGTTGGCATTATTGATGATCTCCAGAAGAGTTTCCTTGTTCTGCGCCCTTGTCTGCTCCTTCTGCATCTTAGCGCCGGACATTTCGGAGACTGCCCCTGACGTAAATACGGCTTCTCCCGGTACGTCTTCCATCTGTTCTTCCGCCAGCGCTTCGGCAAGTTCCTCATCAATACCGCCGCTCACCGCCATAGTCACGTCACTGTCAAGGCTCTCGATATCTCCGGATGCCTGCTCCAGATCTTCCTCGGACAGATCCATCAGGCCGGCATAATCCGTTTCGTCCTGGCTCTTCGCCAGATTACCCAGATCATCCGTTGCGATCTCCCCATTGACCGTCATAAGATCCTCATCCGTTACTTTCGTACCTGCGAAGTTCAGGTATCCCGCTACAGCGATCATAATCGCCAGCGCCGTGATCATCATTTGGTTCTTCTTGATCATATTTTTCAATTCTTTCTCCCCTTCACTGATTATTTTTCATCTTAACTATTTTTATCTTATTCGCTTCGATATCAAATAATACCTGAATTGCTTCAATAATATTTTCCTGGATATTCTCCCGATCCGCTATCTGTGCGATCACCACCACCCCTTCCACTGCAGGCGGTATCGTCATCACAACATAAGGGATATTCCCCCCTTGTCCGTCCGTCGTATAGATTGTACTCTTCTCGATCCTGCTGTTCCCGATCACGCGGCTGCCTCCGGCGGTATCCTTCTCCGTCGTATCCGAATATTCCTCCGGACCGTCCTTCTCTACGATCTTCTGTTCGGAAGTCTGCAGTGTGATCAATACCTTAACTTTACCCACACCCTCCACATATCGCAATGTCCGCTCCAGCTTATCCTCCCAATACCCCACATACTCATCGGACGCTTCTCCCGTATCCTGACCCATATGATCATCTATTGTATCATTCTTAATGTTCAATAAATCGGACTTTGTTTGTTTTTTTTCGGTCGGAATTGCAATCACACACAATAAAATGCCAAACAGAATAATGATCAGGCACTGATCCTTCTGCAGCTTCTTTCCCCCTGTCAGTTTCTGCAGCAGCTTCTTACCATCCCCCATCCATGACCACCTCCACTCTCTCCTCGTCTATTCCCAGAATTGCGGCAAACATGCTGCGATACTCCTGCACCGCTTCAACCCGGTCCAGCTGTCCTGCATTCTCCTGCCCCTCACTGTACTTCCCGCCCTCATAAGCCGCCTCATCCTCCTGCCTCTCCGCTTTCGGTCTCTGCGCCCCGGCGTTTTCCTGCGTCCCTATCTGTACCTCCTCGATCATAACCGGGTCGACCACCACCCTTTCTTCCGGCGTTTCCCCGTCACAGGCTGTCCGGAGTGCTATTCTGATACGGTCCACGACAAGCGTCTGGTCCGTACGCTGTCCCCACTTGATCCTAACGTCGGTGACGTCGTACTCGTCCGAAGTCTTTTCCGCATTCAGTTTCCGCCGGATCTCCTCCGCAAGCTGACGCAGCGCCGTATCCTCGCTTCCATACTCCGACTCCGTCATGGTGTTCTGCCACCTGTCATTATGGCTTTCTATTTGATCTGTCAGCCGGGCCATCTCCTTCTGCCACCGACTCGCAAAATCTTCATCGGACGTCGAAAAGGGACGTACAAACAATAATAATACGATGATGCCCGCGATAATCTTCATGTACTTCTCATACTGCTTTCCGGCAGCAAAATGCATGAATGTCTGCGCCACAATCATAAACAGGCCGATCTGCTTGATATTCTCTGTCATGACATATTCCTCCTTCTTCAGGCTGCTGCACGGATCCACCACTACATTCTTCCGCTCGTTGTATACGTAATGACAGCGATCTGTATCACAAACATTCCCACGGAGGACAAGGCTATCTTCAACAGCATAAAGTTACCGTCACCAACCCGGTTTGCACAGTTTGTCATGCGCCTGTCGCTAATGATCCCCATCAGGGCGGCGCTTAATTTGATCACCCCTCCCAAAAGCAGTAATTTCAGGATCGGCACACAACACAGTACGATCAAAACAAAAGTGATATACAGTCCTACACTGTTCTTGACCAGAACGGCAGACCCCACCACCATCTCAAACATTCCCTCCGTCAATCCTCCAATCCCCGGTATCGCCGACATGGCTTTTTTGAGCACCGAAGACTGCAGTGAATCAATAACAGGGGATATCATCGCCTGCAATATACTGAATCCCGTAATAATTCCAATTGTTATCTTTATACTGACCACGATTGCCTTCCCCAGCAGTTCGAGAAGGAGATTCAGCTTTTCCTCCATCCACACGCCGTTGATAATCGTCAACAAGACAAAGCTGTATACCGCCGGCAGCAGAATCGTCAGATAGCCCCATTCTATCAGATAGACCATGAATAATAATACCTGGTAATAGACCGATGCGGACGCGGCTCCGGAGGCGCTGCCTACAGCCACCATATAAGTGGGTATGTAAAGCCGCATAAAGGTAGTCACGGACTGCAGGATCTCTCTTACAACACCCATCCCGCTCTCAAAGGATTTCAACAACACCACGATCATGAGCATATAGACAAAATAAAAAGCCAGATCCGATACCTGATGATCCTGAAAAAGATCCGCGAAATTAATAAACAGCGCTGCCACGATCCCCAATACCAATATGGTGAAAAATAATGCCTTGATCTCTCCCGTCTGCGAGTAAATCACACCCGTTATACCATTTCCCAGTTCTTTCAGGGCATCCCACAATTTCCCTTGTACAAGGAGGTTCATCACTGCTTTTCCATCGAAGGTATATTCCGGATACAGCTTCTGAAAATCGACCATCAGAGCGTTCATATCCATCTCTTCCCATAATAGAGCGCCATCTTCAATCCCCATATCCCTGTTCTTTCACATCCTTTCACCCGGCTATCGCCTGTATATTCTCAAGCAGCAACAATAGCACCGGCATTCCTGCCAGCAGAATATACAGCTTGCCCAGCATTTCCACCTGTCCCGCTATGCCGCCATATCCTGCATCCTTACAGATCCCGGCACAGAACTCACATGCATAAGTCGCCCCCACAGCCTTTAAGAGCACTGTTAAATAACTATAGTTATTCTCAAGATACTTCCTCAATTCTCCCATGGCCGACAAAATACCGACAAAATACTGTACCGCATAGGAAAAAATGATGAGACAGACAGCAAGTCCAATATAAATACCATACTCCGCTTTATAACTTTTCAGGGGAACCGCAAGCAGAATCCCCACAATGCCGATAAACCCGATTTTGATGATCTCCATAATATTTTCTCCATAAGAATAGATTCCCGCATTTATAACGCAAACAGATCCTGCACCATCACAAACAGATCATAGATATAGGGAATCAGCCATGTCAGTACCAGGATCAACCCCGCCAGACTGATCAGAAACGCATGTTCCTCTCTTCCGCTATGCTTCAATACCTGATTTAAGATTGTCACCAGAATACCGACTGCTGCTATCTTAAATATAAGACTTACGCTCATGTCTCCTCCTTATGTATCCGCCCTACAGAAACAGGATCGCCAGAAATACACCCGACAGAATGCTCAGGCTAAATATCATCCTGGACTTATTAGCATAAGCATCCTCAGCCTCCCTGCACTTTCTGATGAGCAGATCTGCGGATTGTCCGATGCTTTCCGCCTGATACTTTTCTTCCTGTATTCCCAGATTCTGCGGCAGATCCCTTAATACTTCTTTCTCCTCTTCCTGCAGCTGTACGTTCTGCATGCATTGTGTGAGTTCCTGCCTCCATATTTGCTCTAAGCAGCTCCCCGCCTCCTGCCCTGCCTTATCATAGATCGCTCTGAAACATTCCCGGTAAGGTGCGGCACAGGTTCCGGCAAGAATCAGACAGATTTCCGGAAGTGTGTGCTTGCCATAGCTGACCTCGCTCTGTATTCTCCTTATAATACGGATCAGTTCCTGTAAATGACTGATCCTGCCCTTCTCATCCCCGATCCTGTCAATGCCGAGGCCGACGCATCCGATCAGAATGCCGAGGCTTCCCAACAATTTCAACATCGCATTCCTTCCCGGTCATAGATGCCTTCAATCTCGCATCTTCCGCTCCTTCTGGTGAGCACAAGGTATCGTTCAAAAAGTCTGCCTTCGATAACATTACGCATGTATTTCTTGTTTCTCACTTCCTCAAGAGAACTGCCGTGTATCGTAGCGATCAGCCTGCATCCGCATCCGCTGGCCATCTGCAGCGCCCTGATATCCCCCTCGCTTCCCAGTTCATCTACTGCCAGCACCTGAGGGGACATTGCACGGATCAACAGCATCATGCCTTCCTGCTTCGGACATCCGTCCAACACGTCCGTCCTGATTCCTACATCGTTCTGCGCTGCCCCAAGATAACTCCCGGCAATCTCCGAACGTTCATCCACAACACTGACATTCATCCCTCTTCCGTACTTTGTGCCGTTGGACAGATATCTGATAATATCGCGCAGCATGGTTGTCTTTCCGCATCCCGGCGGCGAGATCAACAATGTATTCAGTGCCTGTCCCCGGCTGTCATATAGATAAGGAAGTACCTTATCCGCCACACCTTTGATCTCGTGTGCGATACGTATATTTAAATATCGTATGTATTTTAAATTGCGGATCCGGTCCTGCTCTTCCAGAATAACCTGTCCCGAAAGCCCGATGCGATGTCCCCCTTGTATGGTAAGAAACCCCTGTCGTATTTCATCTGTAAATGCATATACGGAATACTGGCACAAATGCTTCAAGATCATCTCCAGTTCTTCCGCTCTGTAAGCTCCTGATCCGGGCTGCCTGTCCATCAACATACCTTCCGCATCTACGAACCATTCCCGGTTATCGATCCAGACTGCTGCCGGAACATTTACACGCAGCCTGATCTCCTGCAGTCTGTCAGCCAGTCCTGCCACCTGTTCCCAGCGGCTGCGCATGACCTGCGGAAACATGTGGAACAACTCTTCTGCTCTCATCCGCATCCCTCCTTATCTCAATATATGAGCCTTTGTCCAAGTTATGACACAAAGACAATATTTGCTATTGGAGAAAAAAGGATGCAAAAAAAGATAGATTTTTCCGAATAATAGAGGTAGAATAAAGTTGATTGCAATGCGCTTCGGAATAAAAATAACATTGAAAACAAACGGAAAGGCATAATATAGTCAGATGAAATTAGATATGCACTGTCATACAAAAGAAGGCTCTCCGGATTGCAAGCTGGAATTGCTGGAAAATATTGAGATCTTACAGCAGAAGGGCTATCAGGGTATGCTGATCACAGATCATGATTCTTATAAAGCTTACCGCTATTACAAGAAGTTATCCAAGAAACCGGAAGACTTCGTAGTTCTTAAAGGGATCGAATATGATACGATCGATGCCGGGCATATGCTGATCGTCATGCCTACCGGAGTAAAGCTGCCTATTCTGGAGCTGCGCGGGCTCCCTGTCATTCTTCTGATCGAGATCGTTCATCGCTATGGCGGTATCATCGGCCCGGCTCATCCCTGCGGCGAGAAATTCCTAAGCATACGTAATACCCTCCATGGCAGGCTTTCACAGTTTATCTATAAGAAATTTGACTTTATAGAAGGGTACAACGCATGTGAAGACGCAGATTCCAATATGAGCGCCATGCGCCTTGCCAGCAAATATCACCTTCCCTGCATCGGCGGCAGTGATTCCCACAAGGCTGCCTGTGTCGGTCTGGGTTATACGATCCTGCAGGAGTATATCACTACCGAGACAGAACTGATCCATTATATCAAAACCGGCAAATCCACCGTCATAGGCGGACGGCATTATGAACATACTACGAAAGACAAGCTTGGAAAAATTAACAACGTACTCGTATATTCTTTCTGGTTCTACAACAACGCCTGTGCTCTGTTCCGCCGCAAAGCAAGAAATCTGGAATTAATGGAAAACCAGATCATTGAGTCTATCCGCTCCAGACATCAGATCCGTACACGATATATCTCACTAAACGATAAAAACGATCAGATCTCTGTATAAATGATCTGATCGTCTTTTCTTCTTACTCTTCGCGCTGATCTCCGCTGACAATACGCTTCAACTCCTCAAGCACATTCCTGAACTTCTCAGAAGCCATTGTCGGATTATTAAGAATCATATCCCGCTTATAGAATCCAAGCATTTCTCGAAATCCCTTCTGGGTATCAATATAGTGGCTGAATCTGCCGCGAAGTTCCGCAATTTCCTCTCTGATCCCTTCTCCGTATGCGGACGGCATATTCTGTATACTCTCTTTCAGGCTTGCAAACCGTTGCTTTACCCCCATGCTCAGTTCCGCCAGACTCAATTCGCTCTCCTGCCTGCGCTGTTCTTTCTCTGCATTGCTAAAGGCAATGATCACATCCAGGCGACGCTGAAGGCGCTCCACCTCGTCTTTCACCTTCTGCATCTTCACCAACAGATCCCGCAGCTCGATCGCCGCCTTAAAGGATAATGTAAAATCAACTACGATATAGACTGTGAGCAGCATCGTCAGCGGAAACAGCACATTTCCCGGTATCGACATCACGAACTGCTCCACCGGCCTGTGCACGACCCTGGTCATCAGGATCGTCAGAAAACCCCAGGCAATGGAAGAACTTAAGCAGATATGCCCCTGAAAATTAAAGCGCTGATTAGAATAATCCCAGTAGCGGACTTTAAACAACGCTTCCATAGTAACGCCTGTTATATATTCTAATACCGTCGCACCGGCCACCCCTGCCAGATAAGTCAGTATGACATTATCCTGAAACGGCATCGAAACGATCAACATCATAATCGCCCCGCTGCCATACAACGGCAGGAACGGACCTCTCATAAAGCCCCTGTTCACAAGCTTACGGGACTTAAACGACACATACGCCGACTCAAAACACCATCCGAAAAAACAATAAAAATAAAAGAAAAACAGCCATTGAAATGCCTTATATTGAATCATAGAATCTTATCTTCCCTTCGTTCCTCCTGCAGTCACTTCAACGGCAACACGCATCTTACCTTTTCTGGTCGCACCCTGTACGCCTATATAAACAAACCTTCCAAATCCTCTTGCCGTAACCTTATCGCCCTCTTTCAGACTGTAACTGTTATTCTCCATCAATCTTCCATTCACATAGACCCTGCATGCTCTGAACAGGTCCATGCTCTGGCTTCTTGACAGATTATAGACTCTCGACAGCACCGCATCAATTCTGGCGGAAGACACAGACAATGAAATCTCTTCCGGTACAGGCGCACTTACTTCCGTCGCTTCTATTTCCACACATTTGACCTGCGTATGTCTTACCTGACTTAACTGCTCCGTCATATACGGCGCTATGTTCTCCTGACAGAACACAACGGCAGACTGCTCCTGTACAAAGAGATCGCCAACCGTACTGCGGTCAATTCCAAGATTCATGATTGCCCCCAGAAAATCCCGGTGGCTAAGGCTTTCAGCGAACTTAGGACAAAGAGGCTCTATCTTAAGACACCGAATCGGGAAAGCCTCCTCATATCCCAAATGCTCTTCACGCCCAAATCGTATCATCACGCGCTCGCAAAGAGGATTTCCCCCTTCCATGGCGTAACCGGCATATGCCACATCTCCCTGCACTTCATAGAAAGCCTGCTGTTCAGACATTCCCAGAAAAGGCGTGAAGGTATAGACTCCATGCTCATAAGAACGCTGCGCCAACTCCAACAATCGCTTTTTTAACTGCTGCAGTTCCCGCTCCTGTGCCATTTCCTGCTTCCCTTTCGTTTCATTCTTCTAAGTAAAACTGATAATTTCTTCTCTGGGCGCCTTCGTCTGCTCGACACTGACTGCATGAAGTACCGGTCCTTCTCCCTGATAATCAGCAAAATATTCTTTTGAAACTTCTGCCGTTACCTTCACCCATTGCCTTTCCTTCAACTTGTCGGCCTGATCATACTCACACGCAAAGCCAAGAAAAGCCATGTCTTCCGCACAACAGGTCATCGCCATGCGGCCCGGAACAAAATATCCCTTGGGAAAAGCCTCCGGTTTCAACACCATACCCACAAATTGAACCTGCTTTCCCTCATACCGCTCCAGATGATCTAAAGAATCCAGATACCAGATGCCATACCCTTCATTATCCAGCCTGATCACGGACGCTTTCAGATCATACGGCAGATCATCCTCCATGATTTCGTTGATCTCCCCATTGGAATCTTCAAATACGATCTCCGCCTTGGGATTGATCGCTTTCACGTTTCTTTTATAACTGCTTAGATCCGTAACCCCGTCACAACGGTTAAACAGGATCAACTCTGATTTCCGAATCTGTTCTGCCAGCAGCGATTTCATATTTGTAAAATACATCGGAAACGTAGATGCGTCAATGGTCGTGATCTGCTGCTCAATCTTCCAATGCCACGGGAGTTTCATTTCCTTATAATTCCACATGCCGTTATATTCGATAATGATCCGCTCCGGCTTATGCTTCTTTTCCATTTCAATCAGTCTGGAACTGTTAAACTCTTCCTCATCCTCTATCAATTCCAGCTCTGTGCGGCTTAGCTTAAGCAGTTTCTCGTCATATTCATTCTCGCCTTCCTCACACAGGATGAGCAGGGTCTTTCCCCGCACCTGGAAATATGGCTGCGCCAATGTATATGTGATAAATTCTGTCTTGCCGCTTTCCAGAAAGCCATTAATCATATAGACCGGTTTCATCAATACATCCACACCTTTCCCGTTATTTATCGCTGCTCCAAACCTATACTGCAAAAAGCTCCGTCAGCTTATCCTCCTTTAAGTTAGAGCCGATCACACAGAACTTCCCCGTCACATCAGGCTTCCCGCTTCTGATATTGCTCTCTTCCGGCACATAATCGAAATAGATCCAGCCGCCGTCAGAAGAAGGCACCATTCCCTTTGCCCTAAGAACCATACCGTAACGCTCTTCCTGCTCAAGCTCCGCCAGAATCGATGCAATCTTCTCTCTGCTGTAAACAGCCGGTGTCTCCAGCCCCCAGGCAGTGAAGATCTCATCTGCATGGTGATGATGGTGATGCCCATGGTCACAACACGCTTCGCCATCATGGTGATGGTGGTGATGTTCATGATCACAGCATTCTTCACCATCGTAGTGATGGTGATGATGCTCATGGCCGCAACATTCTTCGCCATCGTGGTGATGGTGGTGATGTTCATGGCCGCAGCATTCTTCGCCATCATGGCGATGGTGGTGATGCTCATGGCCGCAGCATTCTTCACCATCGTGGTGATGATATTCATGACCTTCGTGGTGTGCCATAACTTCCTGCATGAGCTCCGCCTCTAAATCCTTGGCTCCCTCGATCGTCTCCAGAATATCCCTGCCCTCCAGGGCATCCCAGGGCGTCGTGATTACAGTTGCCCTGGCATTATGCTCCCGTATCATCTCCACACAAGCCGCAAGCTTGTCTTCACGCAGTTTATCTGTCCGGCTTAAGACAACAGTGCCGGCATGTTCGATCTGATTCGCAAAAAACTCTCCGAAATTCTTAAGATACATCTTACACTTACACGCATCCACTACCGCTACCGCGCTGTTTAACTCCACTTCCCTGTCTGCCATGGCATCCTGCACTGCCTTCATAACATCCGACAGTTTGCCCACACCTGACGGCTCAATCAAAATACGCTCCGGTGCATAGACATCCAGCACCTCTCGCAGGGAGGTTCCGAAATCACCTACCAGAGAGCAGCAGATACAGCCGGAATTCATCTCCTTGATCTCAATACCGGCTTCTTTCAGAAAACCACCGTCAATTCCTATTTCTCCAAACTCATTCTCGATCAGCACCACTTTTGTATCGGAAAACGCCTCTTTCAGAAGTTTCTTGATCAGTGTTGTCTTACCGGCTCCAAGAAATCCGGAAACGATATCAATTTTTGTCATAATAAACCGCACCTTACTTTCTTACATAATATCTACTATACTATCTGTTACCATGTGTTACGGTCTGTTCCAAACTACCGCCAACTTATTTACTATAATACCAACGTCTCCCCCATGTCAACTATGTCAGTTAATTCGCACCGCAGTTCCGCATTCAGTCAAGATTCAGCCTCTTGTCCATAGTGTACCATGTCACCGCATAAAAGATTACCACATATACGAGACTTACGATCAGTGTAACTTCCCACGGGCGTCCGTAATAGAAAGTATCCAGCTTCCTGTTGATCAGACCGAGAAAAGCATAATAGAAAGACCCGATCATCTGCTGCAGGAAATAGATCCCGAAATAGTAGGCAAATGACATCAGCAGTTTATGGTTTGCCGATAGCTGCCCCAAAGAAAGACATGCCGTCACTTTCAAAACCCTGGCCAGTATGGATATCACAAACGCGATCAAGGTCATAATACCGGCAAAAATCGATGGACTGCCTCCCACTTCATCCCCAAACAATTCCATACTGTCGATCATTTCCAGAAGGAAACCGTCAGCAAAGATTAAAAATATCGACAAATATATCAGGAAACTGCTAAGCAGTACCCAGGCCGTACTGGCGGCCACCTTGGCTATGATAATATGATGCTTATCTACCGGCAGTGTATGCAGCAGGTATCCCTGGTCTCCGTATGTTGATACGTAGAAACGATAGATCAGATAGATCGCTGTCCCGATCATGACCACAAACATACTGCCGACATAAGTTACGAGGATCATGACAGCGCTGAAAAAGACGCCGTCATGCGCTGTTATATCATAGTGATCCGATCTCGCCAGGCTCATCGTTATACAGGCGAAGAACGTCATCACAACAATCAGGAGATTCGCAGGCAGAAGCAGCCTCCAGGTAGACTGCCATTCATATTTCATTAATTTCCCTAACATGCAAACACCTCCCTGAAAAACCGGTCTATCGACTTGCCTTCGTTGCGCCTGATCTGCTCTGCGCCTGCCTGCAATATAATATTGCCATATTTGATAAATACAACCTCGTCCAGAATATTCTCCACATCGGCGATCAAATGCGTGGAAAGCAGTATCGTCGCATTCCGGTTGTAATTCTGCACGATCGTATGCAGAATGTAATCTCTGGAAGCCGGATCAACACCTGCGATCGGCTCGTCAAGAATATACAGATCGGCATCTCTGCTCATGACCAGAATAAGCTGTACCTTCTCCTTCGTTCCCTTGGACAAGTTCTTAAGTCTCTCCCGTGGGTCGATCTGCAGTCTCGCCAGCATATCATATGCCCTGTCCATCCTGAAATCCGGGTAGAAATCCTGGAAATACCGAACCATCTCCTCCACCCGCATTCCCGGATACAGATATGTGCGCTCCGGCAGATAGGAGATCATATATTTCGTCTCCACTCCGGGTCTGACTCCTTCGATCAGAATGTCCCCTGACGTCGGGTTCAACAACCCGTTCATGATCTTGATCAACGTCGTCTTACCGCTCCCGTTCGGCCCCAGCAGGCCAATGATCCTTCCACGCTCCAGATTCAGACAGATCTGATTCAGTGCGATCTTCCTGCCATATGTCTTGGTCAATCCCATACATTGTACAATCGGTGCCATGATTCTCCTCCAACCAATTCCTGTAATCCACAACAAGTCTGCATGTTACGCGATCGTAATGATATATTCCGCCTGAAATGTCCCGCCTGGCTCCAGGCTCTGTCCCCAATCCCGCTCTGTCCAGTCCCCTGCAAAATCCGCCCTGTCACACCTTCCGTACCAGGGTTCGATACAGATAAAAGGCGCCTGTTTCTTCGGCGGAGACCAGATACCAAACAACGGCGCATCAAAATCTACCGTCAGATATGCCTGCCCGTCCGGCTTCACCAGCGCCACGCTGTGCGCCTGGTCGTGTTCGATCACCAGTGCATCCCCGTCAAAAAGATGTTCCGTCAGCGGAATCATCCCCTGAACCAGCTTGTGATCGACTCTTCTTCCATCTGCCAAACCGTTATCCAACGTGGAAACCGCTACCTGCTCTTCCGCATCCAGCCGGATGCTGTAATCCGTCTGACTGGCGCCTTCTTCGATCGGACAGCAGAACGCCGGATGTCCGCCGATGGAAAAATACATCCGCTCCCCGGCCGGATTCTTCACCACCCACTTCACGAGGACCGATCTCTCCTTAAGTTCATATCCCAGCTCCAGCAAAAAGGGATAAGGATATCTGCTCAACGTCTCCTCATCCGACTCCAGAGTAAACCAGAGTTCGCTGGCAGCCTGGCTCTTTAACTGAAATTCCATATCTCTGGCAAACCCATGCTGGCCCATCTGATATTCCCTGCCGTCCAGCCTGTATGTGCCGCCCTTTAAGCCTCCTACTAAAGGAAAGAGAACCGGCGAAGTCCTCTTCCAGTACTGCGGATCCGCACACCACATATATTCCTGCCCGGTCGCAATATCCTTAAGCGACTTAAGCTCCGCCCCCATACTGTCCACCTGTATCGTAATCTTGTCGTTGCTGATCTGAAATAATGCCATACCCTTACCCTCCTTGTGCTTCTATTCGTTCTTTTTCCAATGCCCGAAAAGACATCTTCTCAATCATTCTACCACATTTCAAAACCATCGTATATTATTATCTGACTATTTCCTGCCTGCACTTTTTTGCAGCGTATGACCGATCGTAAGCTGTTGTATCCGATACCTGCGCCTCGGCATTTCCTTTGACAGTATCTCAAGATAGTTCATGATCTCTTCCGCCATGATCCCCTCATCCGATTTTCTGATCCTGGTCCGCTCCCCGATCTGATAAGATCTGCATCTGCTCATATACGGAACCTGCATGGAGACCGCCTCCCCTCTGTGGTTTACGACGTAGGCGCCATCCTTTTTCAGATATGCCTCCCATACACACGCATAGTCTTCCGGTATCTCCTGCAGATCATCTCCCAGTGAACTTGTCCACTCCCACGGCCTGTTACAGCCTGCCTGCCTCTCCAGATCTCCTGCCGTGTACTGTGCAAAACCGATCTCCCATTCCACCGCGAATCTCTTATTCCGCTTCTCCCATTCTCTGAAAATCTGTCCCGCCGTCTCGTAAAAGGCTTCCGCACACTTGCCGATCTCCTCCTCACAGACCGACGTCTCTTTCAGGATCAGTTCCGGCAAAAACATCTCCCGCTTCTGCCGCCTCTCCCTGTTCAGTTCCGTCTTAACGCGGTTATCCACCAGATACTGCAGAAATTCTCCCATGCCCCGCATACCGAAATCGAGTTTACATAACTTATCCCCTCTCAAATCATAAAGGATAAGCGCTATTTTGCCTCCGCCTATTTCTACCTTACAAAAACCGATCTCATCCAGTGTAAAGTCCTTTCTTTTCTTAAATGAGTTTACATAACATATATTCATTTCCTCCACGGTTACCCTTTTATGCAAAAAGATCACACAGAAGGCTGCGCCGACTCCCAGCATCAGCAAAAGCGGCAGATATAATAGCAGAACGCCTCCATTCCCCTTCGGATGCAAAAGCCACATCACAAATATGAATATCGCAAAGGTAATCGACAAGATACCCGTCACCAGCGACATCCGGCTCTCCCTGACTTCAAATGCAATTTTCTCCTGATCTTCCATGATTATCTCCATTCCGAAGCGTTTTGCTCTGCGATCAATCTCTCCCCCTGGCGGTCGGATATGCTCTACATCAGTCCGCTCTGCTGCCAATCTCCCGGTAAGCCTCTGCGATCACCGGCAGCGGCACGCCCGCCACTTCATTCTGCAGCGTCCCGCCTGTCACCATACCGATCAGATGCCCGTACTCATCGAAGATCCCGCCGCCCGACATTCCTGTCCTTGCAAAACCGTGCCCGTAGAGCATGTCCGTTCCGAAATCCGCTATATACCGTGCCCGGTCTTCCAGCACCGCCGTATGAAAAAGAAGTTCACCCACCTCAGGGCCGGGGCCGGCGCCTACACAGAATATTCCGTCCCCCTGCTTTAACTGCTCATAGACGTCCATGTCTGCCGCCGCGCTTTGCAGCCCTTCCAGTTCATCGTAAGTAAACTGCCCGTTATCCACCGCCAGAAACCCCACATCATACTGCTCTGATACTCCCAGAATCTCTGCCTCCATATAATATCCCTGTTGGAAATAAAGAAAGCTGTCTGTTTCCTGCCAGTAAGCAAGCACATGTCTGTTGGTGGCAACGATTACCTGATCCGCCGTCATCTCCCACAAGATACCGCTTCCATAAGCATTCCCCATATTAACGCGCACGACACAGCTTTTTACATTCTCGAAAGCCTTTTCGCAGTCCGGCTCCTTCAAAACAGGACATTGCAGCATATCCAGCGCAATCATGCCCTCATAGAGATCCTGCTGTGTCACCGTCTGAATCAGATGCGGCGGCATACTGTCTTTAACAGGCCCATCCTGCGGCGCCGCCTCCACGTTAAGCGGCGCCACTGTCATCAGAAGCGGACACAGTATACTGAAACATAATGTTCTGACATTTTTCCTATCCACATCTTTTCCCCTGTTACCTGTTTGTAGGAATCCCCTGCAGCATACACTGCCTAAAGCAAACAGGGCACATGAAAGACCCTGTAAAAGTTTCTCTCCTGTGCCCCTGCTCCGTCAGCGGATAAATTCTTATGTAAACCAAGCAGAACGATAAGCCGGGTTATGTCGTGAATGATCATCTATCCAGGATATCCGTCACCGGATACCTCAAGCGACCCACCTGAAAGCAGATCGGGCCAATCTGTCGCTTTCGTTTCGGTCTTGCTTCGGATGGGGTTTACACAGCCCGCAGCGTTACCGCTGCGGCGGTAGTCTCTTACACTGCCATTCCACCCTTACCGTACAGTGCAGTATTGCTTACGCAAAACTGCTTTCCCACATAGGATCCGTACGGCGGTTTCTTTTCTGTTGCACTGGCCTTGGAGTCACCTCCACCGGACGTTATCCGGCATCCTGCCCTGTGAAGCCCGGACTTTCCTCACCTGCAC
>CANRZW010000025.1 GCA_947644545.1 uncultured Lachnospiraceae bacterium | reverse complement strand
TGATTGGGGCGAGCGGGCCGTTGGCGGTCATTTGCAATCTCGTACCATCCCAGCCAGCCTTTGATGGTATCATGGCCCTGTCCACCGGGAACATGGGAACGGCGGTAAAGGACGTTGGCATTTTGGCTGTCCACTGTATTGTGTGGTTTGCATTCTATGTTTTGATTTCCACCAATCATAAAAGGCAAGTAACTCTATAATCAGAAAAACATCTGCCCAGCGGCAGTTCATTATTCAAAGCCGCCCCCTCCATTTCGATCTGTCCCTTTCCGCCAATATCGAAATGGACAATATGAAGTGACATCACAGTTGAAGGGCAGCCCCCGTTTACACAGGAGGATATAATATGCCGCATACTCGAACCAATTATCACAGAGAAGTGAAAACGGCCTCTCTCCAGGGCCGAACCATCACTGTTGAAAATCTGCCCCCCATTCTTGCGCCCGAGGTGCGGAACAAGCGTAAACGGGAGATCGAGGCGGGGCTTTACACTGTGTTCCACAAGTACGCTCCGGGCCGTGCGGAAATGCGCTGACCGGGCAGCATCTTTGTGATTTGGGGCTGTCTGTTGTCTCATTTTTGAACGTACAGAAGACGGTAAAATATTGCACATTGTTGTCGGATCAGATAACAGCAATTTATTTTTTGTAACAGCTTATTTTCCGAACACTGTGACGAAGCTGCATAAGATTTTGTGTCTATGGAGCGAAAAATTCCGTTTCTTTAGACGTATTCATTATACTACAAAATTTTCAGCAAGCCATTTTGCAACACCATCCTCATCATTCGAGGAAATAATTGAGGTTGCAATTCTTTTAAGGTCTTCATGTGCATTTTGGACAGCATAGCTTTCATCTGCCAGTTCAAACATATCTATGTCATTTTTTCCATCACCAAACACAACTAACTTCTCGCATTTCAAAAGTGCCTGCAGCTGCTTTATGGCTTTTGCCTTCGAAGCGTTCAAAGGCATAATTTCGAGCCATTGTTCCTTTGTATAAATATCCGTCTGATAAACACAATGGTAGGAGTGCCTGTATTTTTTATATAATGGTTCGAGTTTCTGCGGTTCATCTATACAGGTGATATAGAAAATATTTCCTGACTTCAAATCATTTGCGGTTCTCACTTCATTGGTACGGATATCGCCCTTTCTGCTGTCCAGGAACTTATGCATTCCATCTGTGCATAATTCGGAAACAAATGAAAATTTCTCCTTACCGTCTATGTATGCATAAACAATAGGATATACTTTGTTTGCAAACAAATCATCCAGCACAAAAGCCACCCTGTCATCAAAATAGTTTTCAATCAAAATATCTTCTGTAAGATTATCTATTACAAAAGCGCCATTGTATACGATCAGAGGAATTTTAGCGTTTATGCCACTTGTTACTTTTTTTGCGGTTACCAACGAACGGGCAGTAGCATAAGAAAAAATCAGCCCTCTTTCAGACAAACTATTTATTACATTATTGGTATATTCAGATGTTTTTTCATTACTTCTCAATAATGTTCCGTCTAAGTCTGACACATAGAATGTACGCATTTTTCTCACCTCTCTATCTACGAAAAAGAGTATTCCGGCTTGTGTATCATTTGAAGCAGATGGTACACGAACTTGGTTTTATACTTAAACAATGGAAGCTCAAAGGGTTTCTGATGAACCGTGAGCAGATAAAGCAAATTGCTGATTTTGACCAGGGAAAAACTGTTCCTGTTCCGTGAAAACTAATAATTTTGCGTTTGCCGTTTTCGTGGTCAGAATAATGCATTTCTATACCGGAAATGATGTAATGAATTTTTCATAGGGCTGTCCGGGGCGTCAAAGATAATCGCCCTTATTAAAGCTTTTCCTAATATGCGGCTGCGATAGAAAATAGTCATAGAACTGTCGGAAATCATCTGAGAAAATATAGCGTGGCGTAAGCATGATTTCACCTCTCATTCTGCGATTATTTTCTAAAATTATATCACGATAAACTTATTTTTCAATCAGAATTTAGGGAGGAATTATGAGATGAAACACAAAGTAAAGGTAACCGTAATCGATAAAAAATCATATCCGGAATTACAGCAGCAGTTTTGCGCAGATCCTAATGCGGGGGCTTGCCCTTGTTATAACATTGGGGATGAATTTATTTTTGAACGTGATGAAAAGGAAGACAGTTTTTGGAAGATGGGAATCAATACGTTGATTAAGACAAATGCAGATTCCAATATGGTTGCGGGAGGTTCAGGCATGCCGCATTGTTCTGAAGCGTGGGACGCGATTTCCCGACAGGGGGACAGCGTAGAGCGCGGCCGTCACTTACATCGAAGCGTTGGAAGAGTGTGTTTGATGAATGTTCCGGTTGCGGCGGCGGTCCATTTGCATTATAATCAGGAATATACTGCACGTTGCAGACTGTGGTCAAATAGCAGAATGCGGTCAAATAGCAGACTGTGGTCAAATCCGCGCAGGAGCAGCGGCGGGACAGTAACAGATGAGGATAGAAGAGACGGTTGGGAAGTGAGCTGTCTCTTTTCGTTATGGGGCGAATGGCCGTCTGACGGTCATACAGAGAGTAAAGGAAGGGAGCAGGACTATGCATAATGAACTGACAAAACAGGATATCAAGAAGATGGAGGAGGAGATCGAATATCGCAAGCTGGTGGTGCGTAAAGAGGCGCTGGAGGATGTAAAGACAGCCCGGGCGCATGGCGATCTGAGTGAGAACTTTGAATATCATGCGGCGAAGAAGGTAAAGAATCAGAACGAGAGCCGGATCCGTTATCTGGAGAGAATGATCAAAACGGCAGTGATTGTCTCCGACGAATCGGCGGAGGACGAGGTTGGCATGAACAATACGGTGGAGGTTTATTTTGAGGAGGATGACCTTGTGGAGAAATACAAGCTGGTCACTACGGTGCGCGGCAATTCTCTGGAAGGGTTGATCAGCACGGAATCACCGTTGGGGAAGGCACTGCTTGGCCATAAGGTGGGAGATAGGATCTACGTGGAGGTGAATCCGGGATTTGGCTATTATGTGGTGATTCGGTCCATAGAGAATACCGTGGATGACGGAAGTGATAAGCTGCGCAGTTTTTGATATCTTATGCGTACTTAAACTGAAATTGTCGTGGATGTCTGTGACGCAGGCATAAACAGGACATCCCCTGCATATATCATACAAAGCGGTGACAAGCAGTCCGGTGGTTATGGCAAGGCGGTCTTGCTGTGTGGCTATGGCGAGTGGAGCAAGGCGGAAACCGCAGCAGCCATAGCGGCCATAGAAGTCATAGAAGCCGCAGAAACCACGTGGTAGTAACGATCGTGACTGTTTCCGGAAAGAATTGATGACAGGTGCAGGAGGAAAGTGCATGTATGAGGTGAAGACGGCAGCGGAGGCGCTCCGTATGCTTGGAACGGACAAGGATAAAGGCCTTCGGCAGAAAGAGGTGATGGAGCGCAGGGCAAAATACGGGCCGAACCGGCTTAAGGATCAGGAGCAGAAGAGTCTGGGGCAGATGATTCTGGAACAGTTGAACGATCCGCTGATCCTGATTCTGGTGGTGGCGATGGCGGTCTCTCTCATGCTTCATGAGCTGGGGGATGCCATCATCATTGTTACCGTGGTAGTCTTAAATGCGACGGTTGGCATCATTCAAGAAGGGAAAGCCGGGAAGGCGGTAGAAGCGTTAAAGAAGATCTCCTCGCCACAGGCGGTTGTCCTGCGGGATGGGGAACGGATGAAGATTGCCGCCGAGGATCTGGTACAGGGGGATATCGTGCTCCTGGAGGCCGGGAATATGGTTCCGGCAGATCTGAGACTGCTTGAGACAAACGGCATTTGCGTAGAAGAGTCTACCCTAACGGGAGAGTCTGTTCCGGTAGAAAAGGATGCGGATCATGTGGTGGAAGTTTCGGGAGACAACAGCTGCATGAATATGGCATATATGTCCACTTATGTGACAAAAGGCCGCGGCCGGGGCGTGGTGACAGCCATAGGCATGGATACCAGGATCGGGCATATTGCGGATATGCTGCATGAGGGGAAGGAGAAATTAACGCCGCTGCAGGTCAAGCTGGGAGAGTTGGGCAAGGTGCTCAGCGCACTGGCAGTGGGGATCTGTGTCTTCCTGTTTGTGGTGGCTGTTTTGCAGAAGCGGGATGTGGGAGAGATGCTCCTGACTTCCGTCTCGCTTACGGTGGCCGCCGTTCCGGAAGGACTGCCGGCGATCGTGACTATTGTACTTGCGCTGAGCGTGTCGCGGATGGTGCGGGCCAAAACGATCGTGCGCAAGTTGTCTTCGGTGGAGACGCTGGGAGCCGTGGAGGTGGTCTGTTCGGATAAGACGGGAACGCTGACGCAGAATAAGATGACGGTGACGGAATGTTATCTGGAAGGAAGGATGACGGGTAAAGAGCGCTTTGCGGATCTGTTCACGACGTGGGATCAGGGGCAGGCACCCGGCGGGGCAAGGCGGCATTTCCTGCTTGGCAGCATCCTGTGCAATGACGGGATCTTAAGCGGGGAGGAGAAGATTGGGGATCCGACGGAGCTTGCGCTGCTCTATATGGCACGGGACTGCGGCGTGGAAATAGACGAACTGCGGGCATGTTTTCCGAGGGTCAGGGAGAAGGGATTTGATTCGGAGCGCAAGATGATGACCACGGTGCATCGTGAGGGACAGGATCTGATCGCCTACTCTAAAGGTGCGGCGGAACGGATTCTGGACGGGTGTGACCGTATCTATGTGCATGGCAGCGTCCAGGCTATGACGCAGAGTGACCGGGACGCGGTCACAAAGGCGCAGAGCAGCCTGATGAAGGAAGGGCGGCGTGTGATGGCGCTTTCTATGGCGCAGGACGGCAGCATGACGGAGAAGAACATGATCTTCCTGGGGCTTCTCAGTATGCAGGATCCGGTGCGGCCGGAGGCTGTGAGAGCGGTAGCCGATTTCGAGCAGGCCGGTGTGTCTACGGTGATGATAACGGGAGATCATCCGGATACGGCCTTCTCCATTGCAAGGGAGCTGGGGATCGCAGACAGCCCGAAACAGTGTATTACGGGCAGGGAACTGGATCATCTGAAAGAGCACAGCTTTTTACAACGGCTGCAGGAGCTTAAGGTATTTGCCAGAGTGACACCGGAGCATAAGGTGCGGATCGTGGAAGGGTATCGGACGCTGGGAAAGACGGTGGCCATGACCGGCGACGGGGTGAACGATGCACCGTCCCTGCAGGCGGCTGATATCGGCATCGCCATGGGAATGAACGGTACGGATGTGGCTCGCGGGGCGGCGGATTTTGTGCTGATGGACGACAATTTTGCCACCATACATACGGCCATCAAAGAGGGAAGGGGCATCTATGAGAATATCAGGAAGTCGGTGTTGTTTCTGCTGTCCTCCAATCTGGGGGAGATCATCACGATGTTACTCACCATCGTGGCAGGGCTTCCCAGTCCGTTGAAGGCCAGCTTCATCCTGTGGATCAATCTGATCACGGATTCTCTGCCGGCGTTGGCTCTGGGGGTGGACGACAATGAGAGCGAACGCCTGATGATGGAGCGGCCCCGGAAGAAGGAAGATTCTCTGTTTGCGAAAGGGGGTCTGTTGTGTGTGATCTGTTACGGGCTGGTGATCGGCGGTGTCAGTCTGGCGGCTTTCCTGAAAGTGCCTTATGATCGGATTGTGGCAGAGGGGCTGCCTGTCACTTTACACAATGTTGTGGAAGGGCTGCAGATATCGGCGGTGCTCGCCAAGGCGCAGACGCATGCCTTTACGGTTCTGGGGATCAGCCAGTTGTTCCACGCCATCGGCATGCGGGATGTGAACCGTTCTGTTTTTAAGATGAATCACAGAAATAATCCTTATATGATCGGGGCGTTTGTTGTCGGGATCGCCCTGCAGGTGGCGGTGACGGAGATTCCGCCATTGATCATGTTGTTCGGCTCCGTGCGTCTTGGGCTGACAGAGTGGGGGCAGTTGATTGCCCTGTCGGCCACACCGCTGATCGTGCATGAGCTGCTTGTGGCGATCGGCTATGGGAGTCGGTATAGGGAGCGGGAGAAAAAGGAGTGCATGGAAACCGTTACAGCAGAGCCAGCAGCGCTAAGAGGAGGAGAAACAGGCCGCTGAGCCAGGAAAGGTCGACGCGCAGAACAGAAGAGACCAGATGACCGAAGCCGTATCCGGCGCCGAAGAGCAGCAGATTGAAGAGGGCAGCGAGCAGAAAAAGGGGCAGCAGGGGCAGGCGCTCGGCCGTAAAAGCCATCCCTGCCAGAACGCTGTCCAGTGACAGTGCAAGCGACAGCAGAAGCGCTTCTTTGGCGCTTAGAATCTGCAGATCTTCCTGATTGGCATCTTCGGGGGAGAGGTAGACGGTAAAGATGATATTGATCTGTTTGATCTTTAAGCCCCAGTTTCTGGTGAGACTGGGGTATTTGCGTGTCAGGAGACGCAGGAGGCTTTCGGTCAGCTTGCTTAAGCCAAGGAGCGCCAGCAGCGTAAAGGACAGGAAGGGCAGCGCAGTCTGTGGAAGAAGAAAGAAGAGAAACGAACCGATCCGGTTGGCTGTTGTAATAAAAAGAGAGGGGATAACGATAAGAATCAGGCAGGCTGCGGGCCGCAGTTTTACCCGTTGGGTCCCGTAGGTCAGTCCGGCAGTCAGGGAATCTATGGATACGGCAGTCAGGAAGAGGAGCAGGGCAGGAAAAGTGGTGGCCATGTCGGAGATACCTCGATTTCAGTTACTATTATTTTATCCTGCTGTAGGCAAAAGGTTACAGCGGCGGATTCCTGTGGCAGGGCAGGCAAAGGGCCGGTCACAGTCCGTGCACACAAAAGTCCGTAAATTTTGTTTACGGTCATCTGAAAAAATGGTATCATAAATTAAGGAGGGTTGCGTATGGAACTTATGTTTATTGGGGCCGATCATGAGGTGACAGGGAGTTGTCATTATCTGCGTGTCGGGGAGAAGAATATTTTAGTTGACTATGGTATGGAACAGGGGCTCAATGTCTTTGAGAACTGTGAACTGCCGGTGGATCCGGCATTGATCGACTATGTGTTTCTGACACATGCGCATGTGGATCACTCGGGACTTCTGCCGCTGTTGTATGCGAGAGGGTTTCGGGGCGGAATCTATGCTACGGTGGCTACGTGCGACCTGTGCAGCATAATGCTGCGAGACTGTGCACATATCCAGATGCAGGAAGCGGAGTGGAAGAACCGTAAGGCACTAAGAAGTGCAGGGACGATCATCGAACCGCTGTATACGATGGAGGATGCGGACGGCGCGATCAGACGGCTTGTTCCCTGTGAGTATGACAGGGAAGTGGATGTCTGCGAAGGTGTGAGGATCCGGTTTACGGATATCGGCCACCTGCTTGGCTCATCGAGCATCGAGGTGTGGGCGACGGAAGGGGAGACGACTAAGAAGCTGGTCTTTTCCGGGGATATCGGGAACAGTAACCAGCCGTTGATCAAGGATCCGAAGTTCACGGAAACCGCTGATTATGTGGTGATGGAATCTACTTATGGCGACAGGCTGCATGGTGCGGAGCATCCGGATTATATCGGCGAGCTGGCGCAGATCCTGCAGAGGACTTTTGATCAGGGCGGCAATGTGGTGATCCCGTCCTTTGCGGTGGGCAGAACCCAGGAGATGCTCTATTTTCTGCGGCAGGTGAAGGCGGACAGGATGGTCAAGGGCCACGAAGATTTCGAGGTTTATGTGGACAGTCCGCTGGCAGTGCAGGCCACGGGTATTTTCCAGAAGAACGAATATGAATGCTTTGACGAAGAAGCGATGGAACTGATCAGGCAGGGTATTAATCCGATCGCTTTTCCGGGGCTCAGGCTGGCGATCACCAGCGATGAGTCCAAGGCGATCAACTTCGATTTGGCACCCAAGGTTATCATATCGGCGTCCGGTATGTGTGAGGCGGGACGAATCAGACATCATCTGAAACATAACCTGTGGCGGCCGGAGTGTACGATCCTGTTCGTCGGCTATCAGGCGGTGGGGACGCTTGGACGGCATATCGTGGAAGGTGCCAAAGAGGTTAAGCTGTTCGGCGAGCATATCGAGATCCGGGCCCAGATCGTGAAGCTGGTGGGTATGAGCGGCCACGCGGACAAGAACGGGCTGCTGCGCTGGATCGAAGGATTTAAGGTCAAGCCGGAGAAAGTATTCGTGGTACATGGTGAGGATAGTGTGTGTAAGCTGTTTACGGAATGCCTGAAAGTGGAGCACGGGCTGGAGGCCTATGCGCCTTACAGCGGTACGCGGTTTGATCTGATCGGCGGAGAGTTTATCTATGAGGCGGCGCCGAAGGCCTTGAAGAAGAAACTGCACGGTATCTCCGACGTATTTGCGAGACTGCTTGCCAGCGGGCAGAGGCTGCTTGCTGTTATTCATAAGAACGAAGGCGGTGCGAATAAGGATCTGGCGAAGTTTGCGGACCAGATCAATTCGCTCTGTGATAAATGGGACAGAAACTGAGGAGAGGATAAGGAATGAGCGCAGCGGATCATATTTTTATTGCAATGTGTAAGGATATTCTGGAGAATGGAACGAGCACGGAGGGGGAGAAGGTCAGGCCTCACTGGGCGGACGGGACGAAGGCTTATACGGTCAAGAAGTTCGGGGTGGTGAACCGGTACGACCTTTCACGGGAGTTCCCGATCATAACGCTGCGCAGGACGGCGCTCAAGAGCGCCACGGACGAGATGTTGTGGATCTGGCAGCAAAAGTCCAACAATGTGCATGATCTGCACAGCCATATCTGGGATGAGTGGGCGGATGAGGATGGTTCCATCGGCAAGGCATATGGATATCAGATGGGAGTTAAGCATCAATATAAAGAAGGGATGATGGATCAGGTTGACCGGGTGATCTATGACCTGAAGCACAATCCCTTCAGCCGCCGCATCATGACGAATATCTATGTGCATCAGGATCTGCATGAGATGAACCTGTATCCATGCGCCTACAGCATGACCTTCAATGTGACACAGAAGAAGGGACATGACAGGCTGACCCTGAATGCGGTGTTGAATCAGCGGTCTCAGGATGTGTTGACGGCGAACAACTGGAACGTGGTACAGTATGCGGTGCTTTTGCATATGCTGGCGCAGGTGTGTGATATGGAAGCGGGCGAGCTTGTACATGTGATCGCCGATGCGCATATTTATGACAGGCATATTCCGATCATTCGGGAGCTGATCGAGCGGCCGGTCCATGAGGCGCCGGTTTTCCGGTTGAATCCGGATATTAAGGATTTCTATCAGTTTACGCGTGATGACGTGAGTGTGGAGAATTATGTGACCGGGCCGCAGGTGGAGAACATTCCGGTGGCGATTTAGAGGGACGGAGGATTTGTATGAATTTAATTGTAGCGGTGGACAGTAACTGGGCGATCGGCTGTAAGAACAGGCTGCTTGTCAGCATTCCGGCGGATCATAAGATGTTCCGGAAAGAGACTCTGGGTAAGGTAGTGGTGCTTGGCCGGAAGACGTTAGAGACTTTTCCGCAGGGGATGCCCTTACAGAACCGGACGAATATCATTCTGTCAACCAATCCGGAGTACCAGGTGAAGGATGCGGTGGTCGTGCACAGTAAGGAGGAACTGCTTAAGGAACTGGAGCAGTATCCAAGCGAGGATGTCTATATTATCGGTGGTGAGAGCGTTTATCGCATGATGCTGCCTTACTGTGACGTGGCGCATGTGACGAAGATCGATCATGTGTATGAGGCGGACGCCTATTTCCCGGATTTAGATCAGGATGAAGCGTGGGAGATCACGGCGGACAGCGAGGAACAGACTTATTTTGACATTGCGTATGAATTTGTGAAATATGAGAGGAAAACCGGAGAAATCGGGGCACAGGCAGGGGCGCAGGCATAAGAGGAAGAACGGCGGTACTTGACTTTTGAGGATAAAGGTATAATATAATTTAAGAAGTGAGACTACTGACTGGATGCACGCGGCAGGGAAGAGCCTTCGCTGCTGCGGATGCTTCGGAACGGAGGAGAAGATGGAAAAAAAGAACATTGACTGGTCAAACCTTGGATTTGCTTATCATGAGACGGACAAAAGGTTTGTGGCAAATTATAAAGACGGCGCATGGGATGAAGGGGAACTGACTTCCGAGGCGAGTCTTGTGATCAACGAGTGTGCCGGCGTGCTTCAGTATGCACAGACGTGTTTTGAAGGTATGAAGGCTTATACAACGGAGGATGGCCGTATCGTGACTTTCCGTCCGGATCTGAATGCGCAGCGGATGGAGGATACCTGTAAGCGTCTGGAGATGCCTGCTTTTCCGAAGGACAGATTCGTGCAGGCGGTGAGCGATACCGTGGCGGCCAATGCGGCATATGTACCGCCTTACGGTTCCGGCGCTACGCTGTATATTCGTCCTTATATGTTTGCCAGTTCAGCGGTGATCGGTGTGAAGCCGGCCGATGAGTATCAGTTCAGAGTGTTTACCACGCCGGTAGGGCCTTATTTCAAGGGCGGCGTGAAGCCGTTGACCCTGAAAGTAAGTGATTTCGACCGGGCAGCGCCACATGGGACGGGGCATATTAAGGCGGGATTGAATTATGCCATGAGCCTGCATGCTATCGTGACGGCCCACGAGGAAGGATACGATGAGAATCTGTATCTGGATGCGGCAACTAGGACGAAGGTGGAGGAGACGGGAGGAGCCAATTTCCTGTTCGTGACGAAGGATAATAAGGTGGTGACGCCAAAGTCCGACAGTATCCTGCCATCTATCACAAGACGTTCGCTGATGGTGGTGGCGAAGGACTATCTTGGTTTGGAAGTGGAAGAGAGAGAGATTCCGATTGAGGAAGTTGCAGAGTTCGCGGAGTGTGGTCTATGTGGTACGGCAGCGGTTATTTCTCCGGTTGGCCGGATTGTGGATCATGGAAGAGAGATCGCCTTTCCAAGCGGCATGACGCAGATGGGGCCTGTGACGCAGAAGCTGTATGATACATTGACAGGAATCCAGATGGGACGGATTGAGGCGCCGGAAGGATGGATCCATGTGATCGCATAAAGGGGTAAGAATGAAGGCAGAGGGGATTAGGTTAGAGTGCATGGGCACGCAATTTAATCCCCTTTTATAATCATATAGGGTCGGGAAAGGGACAGGACAGAGAAAGGAACAGATATAATATGGCGGCAATACGGGAACAATACCCTTATTTATATGAGACTCATCTGCACACGGCAGAATCCAGCGCGTGTGCACGCAGTACCGGGGCTGAGATGGCAAGAGCGTGTAAGGAATACGGTTATACAGGAATCTTCGTGACGGATCATAACTGGGGCGGCAATACGACGGTAGACAGGAGCCTGTCCTGGGAAGAATGGACAGACCGGTTTGAGCAGGGGTATCTTCATGCGGCCGAAGAGGGAGCAAGGATCGGGTTGGATGTATTCTATGGATATGAGGCCGGGTATGACGGCACGGAATTCCTGATCTACGGTGTGGACAGTGCATGGATGAAGGCACATTCACAGATCAGGACGGCAACGGTAGAGGAACAGTATCGACTGATCCATGAGGCGGGAGGCCTGGTAATTCATGCACACCCGTTCCGGGAGGCGGGATATATCCCCGATATCCGGCTTTATCCGCAGTGGGTGGACGGTGTGGAAGGGGTGAATGCGACTCATTCCAATTCCCGGAGTATGGCGCACAATGATCCGGCGTTTGATCAGAGAGCGATTGCCTATGCCGGACAGCATGGCCTGCCGTTGACTGCCGGATCGGATATTCATACAACGCAGCTGCTTGGCGGCGGGATCGCGTTCCGGCGAAGACTGCGTTCGGCCAGGGACTATGTGCAGGCTGTTCTAAACGGCGAAGACTATGTGCTGACCAACGGCGAAGCGTGGTTTGACAAAGCGGGGAACAGGATCGGATAAGTGGATAGAATAAGAGGAATCGGGTCGAGGAGATCCGCAGGTAAGATGTGTGAAAAGAGAGAGTAACGGCTATATGATGAAGAAGTTAAAGTATGCGGCAGGGTTTTTGCTGGCGTGCGGGTTGTGTGCGGCCAGCCTGACCGGGTGTGGAGACGGGAACAGCTTTGGCACGAAACTGGTGCTCACCACGGGATTTGACCGGGATGAGATCTTCCGGATCGAGACCAGTACCTGTTCTCTGCCGGAGATCATGGTATATCTGACCAACATACAGAATCGTTATGAGAGTGTCTATGGACCGGAGATCTGGGCCACGAACGTGGACGGCGTGACGTTGGAACAGAATGTGAAAGATATCGCGCTGGCGCAGATTGCGCGTATCAAGACGATGAATCTGATGGCGGAACGCTATCAGGTGGAGCTGAACGGTGAGGAGAAGGCGCAGGTGAAGAATGCGGCTGCGGCTTACTATGATTCTCTGAATGATGCGGAGATAGAGAAGATGGGAATCTCCAGGAATACGATCAGCGATCTGTATACGGAGTTTGCATTGGCGGAAAAGGTGTATCAGTATACGATCAAGGATATTAATCCGGAGATCAGTGACGACGAGGCGAGAACGATCACGGTGCAGCATATCCTGATCAAGACCTATGCACTGGACGGCACGGGCAAGAAGGTGGAGTATACGGAGGAGGCGAAGCAGGACGCCTACAGGCAGGCCGGCGAAGTACTTCGCCTGGTGAACGAGGGGGAGGACTTCGATGAACTGATCCGCCGCTACAGTGAAGATGATAAGGGCACGTATTCTTTTGGTAAGGGCGAGATGGATGCGGCTTTCGAGACGGCGGCTTTCAACCTGGGTAAGGATGAGATCAGCGACGTGGTGGAGACGGAATTCGGATATCATATCATCAAGTGCCTGAACACCTTTGATAAGGATGAGACGGATGCCAATAAGGTCAAGATCGTGGACCAGAGACGGGCGGAAGCTTTTGGACAGGAGTATGATGCTTACGTGGAGACGCTGACCAGAAATCTGAATGAGGATCTGTGGAACAGCGTGGGATTCATCCATGATGAGAATGTAAAGACGAAGGATTTCTTTGATGTATATACGAAGTATTTCGGATAGCCTGAGAGTATGACTTGCAGGATGCCGGAGAAAGGAAGGAAAGCAGAATGACAGACAAGATCAAAGTATTCACGCATAGCAGTATCAGGATTGAAAGCCGCATGGGGAACATCTATCTGGATCCGTTTCGGATGGAGGAGGCGCCTCATGATGCGGCTTATATTCTGATCACTCACAACCACTATGATCACTTTTCACCGGAGGATATCGGGAAGGCAGGGAAGCGTGATACCGTGCTTATCGTACCGGACAGGATGGAGGCGAAAGCGCGGAAAGAGGCCGGATCTGTGGGTAAGATCTGTACGGTGAAGCCGGGAACTTATCATGAGTTCGACGGATTAGAGCTTGAGACAGTGCCTGCGTACAATAATCTGAAGCCTTTTCATCCCAGGAGCGCGGAGTGGGTGGGCTATATCCTGCGTTTGGACGGGCAGCGCATCTATATCGCCGGGGATACGGATGTGACGAAGGAGAACAAACAGGTGCAGTGTGATATCGCGCTGGTGCCGATCGGCGGTACGTACACGATGAATGCGAAGAAGGCGGCAGAGCTTGTCAACAGCATCCGGCCGTCGGTGGCGATTCCGACCCATTACGGAAGTATTGTTGGGAAAAAGGAAGATGCGGATGAGTTTCGGGAGAATGTGAAGGAGCCGGTCAGGGTTGAGATTAAGATACCGGATTGAGGCGCAGTAAGGGTTATTTGCATAGTTTATAAAAATTTTAGAAAAATATTAGCACTCATTAATGGTGAGTGCTAATATTTTTCTTGACTTATGGATAAGAGCGTATTAAACTATCTAGCAGATAAGAAAGCTACAGGATCAGAAAGGAATGTATGAAAATGGCAGCAAAGCATGGTAATTTATCAATTAACAGTGACAATATTTTCCCGATCATTAAGAAATGGCTGTATTCCGACCATGATATTTTCTTTCGGGAACTGATTTCCAATGGCTGTGATGCGATCACGAAGTTGAAGAAACTGGATATGATGGGCGAATATGCCCTGCCGGACGGTTATAAGCCGCAGATTCAGGTGATCGTGAATCCGGAGGAGAAGACGCTCAAGTTTATTGATAATGGTATCGGAATGACGGCGGATGAGGTGGAGGAGTATATTAACCAGATCGCTTTTTCCGGCGCTACGGATTTCATCGAGAAGTATAAGGACAAGGCGAATGAGGATCAGATCATCGGACATTTCGGTCTGGGATTCTATTCGGCGTTTATGGTGGCGGATGAGGTGCATATTGACACGCTGTCCTGGCAGGAAGGTGCACAGCCGGTACACTGGGAATGTGACGGCGGCACGGAATTTGATATGGAGGAGGGCACGAGGACAGAGATCGGTACGGAGATCACGCTGCTGATCAATGAGGACTGCCTGGAGTTCTGTAATGAATATAAGGCCAGAGAGGTCATCAAGAAGTACTGTTCCTTCATGCCGACAGAGATCTATCTGTCCAAGGCCAACACTACGGATACACAGACGGTTACGGCTGACGAGAAGCTGGATACGGATGAAGTAATCGAGGAGATCAAGAAGGAGAAGGAAGAGGACGAGCAGAAGTTCAAGATCAGGAAGCGTCCGGAATTGTTAAATGAGACCCATCCGCTCTGGACGAAGCATCCGAACGAGTGCACGAAAGAAGAATACCTGGAATTCTACCGCAAGGTGTTCCAGGATTACAAGGAGCCGCTGTTCTGGATCCACCTGAACATGGATTATCCTTTTAATATGAAAGGTATTCTCTACTTCCCGAAGATTAATATGGAGTATGAGTCCATCGAGGGAACGATCAAGCTGTACAACAATCAGGTGTTTATTGCGGACAATATCAAGGAGGTCATTCCGGAGTTTCTGCTTCTGTTGAAAGGTGTGATTGACTGTCCGGATCTGCCGCTGAACGTGTCGAGAAGTGCTCTGCAGAATGACGGTTTTGTCAAGAAGATCAGCGAATATATTACCAAGAAGGTGGCGGACAAGTTGTCCGGCATGTGCAAGACCGAGAAGGAAGAATATGAGAAGTATTGGGATGATATCAGCCCGTTCATCAAGTTCGGCTGCCTGAAGGACGACAAGTTCTGTGAGAAGATGACGGACTATATCCTCTTCAAGAATCTGGACGGCAAATATCTGACGCTGCCTGAGTGCCTGGAAGTCAACAAGGTGGATCCGGATGAAGTAAAAGAAGGCGGGGATGCCGTGGACGAGAGCGGCGAGAAAGTAGAAGCCGAGATTGTGGACGAGAACGGCGAGAAGGTGGAAGCGGAGAGTGCTGTGGAAGATGGCAGTCAGGCGGAAGCCGAGGCGGCGGATGACGACCGGTCAGAAAGTGAAGCGGACGCCGTGGATGAGAACGGCGAGAAAGTGGAAGCCGAGATCGTTGGGGATGAGGACGAGGAGGATTCTGACGAAGCAGAAGAGGAGAAGAAAGAGAAGGTCATCTATTATGTGACGGATGAGAAGCAGCAGAGTCAGTACATCAACATGTTCAAGGCTGCCAAGATGGATGCCGTGATCCTGACACACAATATCGACCAGCCTTTTGTCTCCCAGCTGGAGATGAAGAATGAGGGTATCAAGTTCCAGAGAATCGATGCGGACTTAACGGATGTCTTCAAAGCCAAGACTTCCAAGAAGGCCGAGAAGGAAATGGAGAAGCAGGCAGAAGAAGTTGCAGGTCTGATGAAGAAGGTTCTCAAGAAGGATGCCATTAAGGTGAAGATCGAGAAGTTGAAGAACAAGAAGATCTCCTCCATGATTACGTTGTCGGAAGAAGCCCGCAGAATGCAGGATATGATGAAGATGTACTCTATGCAGGGTATGGATATGGGGATGGGATTCGGTAAAGAAGGAGAGACATTGATCCTGAATGCCAACCATCCGCTGGTACAGTATGTACTGGAGAACCAGGAAGGCGAGAACGTGAAGATGATCTGTGAACAGCTCTATGATCTGGCACTGTTGCAGCAGGCGCCGCTTGAGCCGGAAGCGATGACGAAGTTTGTTGCCAGAAGCAATGAGATCATGCTGTTATTGACGAAGTAGAATAAGACATATAATATGGGATGAGAGGTTCAGATTGGTCTGAACCTCTTGCTTTTTGTGTTAAACTATACTGTTTTTGCATTAAACTCTACCAATAAGGGAGAGTGTTAAAGTTTTGTGGCGCCGTGACCACGACGGCATCTTTTGAGCAGCTCATCCCGGCTCTGCGATCCTGCTCACGCCCACATAGACCTCAGAGATCTTATACCAGGTCGGATAGTCCACAATACCGGATTGCGGCAGATTGAATACACGTTGGAACACGCGCACGGCGTCCGCCGTACGGGATCCGTAGATGCCGTCCGCCGTGATCCTGGGGATGGCTGGATAGTTCTGCGCGATCCGGTTGAGCTGCTGCTGGATCTGCAGTACTTTGCCGCCGGAGGCGCCGACGCTCAGGTTATACCCGGGCCAGGAGGAAGGCACACCGGATACGGCCACGGCTGTGTTGATATACATGTCGCTGCCATAGTAATAGCGTATGATCTCGATGGGAGTGTAGCCTTCGTCACCCAGATACTTGGAACCCCACTGGCTCAGGCCGCTGCAGGTCACATTCTTACCGTCGCAGTAGGAGGTGAAGATCGGCTGTCTTACACCGGGGCGGGAGAGATAGTTGGCGAAGATGGAGTCTACCAGCCTGTCAACATTTGCATAGATGTTTCTGCCGCGGATCCATTTCTGATCGTAGGCGGTGGATGAGGTGATGGTAAAATTGTATCCCTTGCTCCGATACCATTCCGTATATACCCGGTTTAACGTAAATGACATGATGGCCAGGGTATTGGCATAGATGGCGTTCTCCGGCCAGGTGGCATAGATCTCTGAGGAGACGACATTCTTGATATAATCCCGATAGCGGACATAGTAGTTGCCTGCAGTGGAATCGGCAGGCACGCCGTCATGTACGATGATGTACTCCGGGATCACCACGCGGCTTAAGACGATTTCGCCGGATTCATCCATGGGTTTGATCTCATCCTCCGGGATCTTGGGCGGATAATCCCCGTAAAGCGTATGATCCGGGATCACGATCGTTTCGGATTCTTCCTGTGACGTTTCGGTGGGCACCATCTCGATATTCTGCATGGCAGTCACTTCGGGCAGAACTTCGACACCGGAGACGGTGACCGGCTCATATCCCGGCGCATTGACTGTCAGGGTATATTCAGAATAAGGCATGGGCGAATTGGGCGTGAGGCTGTATTCGAGAGGAGGAGCGTTGAGCGTTACCGATTCCGTCTGGCCCGAGGAGTCGGTGGTCAGAGTCTCTATCGCGCTGTCCGGTTCTCCGGTATAGGAAATCGTAATACTTGCATTCTGGATCGGGATCAGACCTACGTTGGCAGTGACATTGATCTGCAGCCGTCCTTGATCAATGTTATCATTCTGTGCGCTTTTAAGAACGGGCTTTTCCATAAAATACCTCTAATCGTTTCTTCTTAAATATGATATGTTGTGCGGAGAGAATAGTTCCCGGATTTCGTGTTGCACAGGCGGTATCGTCGATGGTATAATTTAGATAATTATGTGGAAAGGCAGAATGGAAACGTGCGACAGGTTGTAGAGGAAATCTTAAACGGCAAATTTAATCATGAGAATGGTTCATTGGATTTTTCCTGTCAGAGGCTCTCCTTGGAAGTTCATGCGGACACGGTGACGGAAGGCAGCTTTACGGTGTACGGACCGGCAGGGAAGGTGACGGAAGGATATGCAATATCTTCCGATCTGAGGATGGAATGTGTGAGCCGCAGATTCGGTGGTGCACAGGATGAGATTTTTTACCGTTTTGACGCCCATGGAACGGAACCGGGGGAAGAGATCAAGGGCGCGTTTCATATCATTTCCAATCAGGGAGAGTATTATATTCCGTTTACGATCAAGATCATGACAGAAACGATTGTCTCGAGCCTTGGCAGTATCAAGAACCTGTTTCATTTTACCAATCTGGCAAAAAGCAGCTGGGAAGAGGCGGTCCGGCTGTTCTATTCGGAAGAATTTGCCGGGGTATTCAAATCCAACGACCGTCAGTATTATGCCGCATACAGAGGGCTCAGCGCGGTTCGGGGGAACGAACATAATGTAGAAGAATTTCTGCTGGAGATCAATAAGAAGAGGCCCGTGGAATATATTCCGGAGGAAACGGAGATCAGACTGGAGAATCCGCCGGAGGAGATGCGTTATACGCTGGTGGTGAATCGGAATGGCTGGGGATATGCACATTTTCGGGTTGAGACGGAGGGCGAATTCCTTTCCGTGGAGGAAGATGACGTGACGGATTCCTCCTTTCTGGGGAATATCTATAGATTGTACTATTATGTAAACCATGATAAATTGCATGGCGGGAACAATTACGGGTGCATCAAGCTGGTACTGGATAACCGGGTGATCAGGATTCCTGTCACGGTTATGCGGCAGGTGACAGGCAGAAGAGCGTTTGAGCGATACAGGGCGAAGAAGGCGCTGACCGTGGAATTGATGGAATATTATCAGACATTCCGTCTTAAGCGGATCAGTACCAGGACATGGATGACAGAGACCAACAGGCTCTTAAACAGGCTGTTAGAGCTTGATGATAAGGATGTGGCATTGAAGCTGCTGCAGGCACAGATCATGCTCACGGAGGAACGGTATAACGAAGCCAAATGGATGATCGAGAAATATGAGGATCGTGTGTATGAGCAGAGAGAATCCTGTCCGGAACTGTGGTGTTATTATCTGTATCTGACAACTCTGTACAGCAGGGAGGACAGTTATGTAGATGAGGTCGCGGAGACGGTTTCCGATCTCTATATCCGCAACAGGGGGAACTGGCGGATCGCGTGGCTGCTTCTGTATCTGTCGGAAGAGTATCTGAGGAATCCCGTCAGGAAGTGGGAACTGCTGGAAGAACAGTCGAGATATCACTGCACTTCTCCGGTCATTTACGTGGAGGCCTGGCACCTGCTGTGTCAGAATCCGTCAATGCTTATGAAACTGGATCTGTTTGAGCAGCAGATTCTTTCTTTCGCAGTCAGGAATGATCTTATGAAGGAGGAGATCGTCCTGCAGATCGTCTATCTGGCACAGAAAGAAAAGACCTATTCACAAAGTATCCTGCGTATCCTAAAAGGCTGCTATGCGATGCGGCCGCAGAATGATATCCTGCATGCGATCTGTACCCTGCTGATCAAGGGGAATTGTAAGGGGACAGAATATTTTGAATGGTATAAGGCCGGGGTGGACCAAAATCTCAGGATCACACGTCTGTATGAATACTATATGATGTCGGCTCCCCTGGATTACAGTGAGCCGCTGCCCAAGATCGTGCTGATGTATTTCGCGTATCAGAGTAATCTGGATTATGAGATTACGGCGTATCTGTACGCTTATGTGCATCAGCACAGGGCAGAGATCACGGAGATTTATGTAAACTATATGGCGGCGATCGAGCGGTTTGTCGCCGAGCAGATCCGGTATGGGAGGATCAACAGGGATCTGGCTTATTTGTACCGCAATGTGATCAGCCTGCCGATGATCGATGAGGAGAGCGCGGCGCAGCTGGTTTCGCTTCTCTTTATGAAGGAGGTAAGGGTGGATTCCGACAGGATCACGGAGGTGATCGCCGTATATCCTTATGGCATCAGGGAGAGTATCTACCCTGTGACGGCGGGCAGGGCGCTGCTGCCCGTCTATGACTCGGAGTGCAGAATCCTGTTAGGAGACAGAGAAGGCAATCGGTATACGGTGAGTGTGGAGTATCAGGAGGAAACGTTATGCGGTCCGGCCAGACTGGCGCTTATGATCGCACCTTTTGTGAGGGATAATCTGTGGTATGCGGTATATACCTGCTTCGAGTATCAGAAGATGCTTACGGTGCAGGAGGATAATGTAGACTTGTTCATGCTTCTGTCTCTGTCCGACTGGATAGCGGAATCCATGAAGCAGGAAATCCGTATGATGCTTGTACGGTTCTACTACGCGAAAGACCGTATGCGGGAATTGGACGCCTTCCTGCTTACCCTGAAACCGGGAGAAATCCTGAAGAAGGAACGGAAGGAAGTCGTGCGCTGCATGGTGGTCCGCGGAATGTATGAGGAGGCGTGGAAGTGGGTGCAGTATTTCGGTCCCTATGGCATGGACGCAAAGATACTGTTACAGTTATGCAGCAGACTGTTAGATGAAGAGCAGATACAGGAAGATCCGGTGATGACCGGCGTACTATGTTATGTGGTGAGGAAAGGAAAGTACGACGAAAACGTGCTCGCTTATCTGGTACGCTATTATTCCGGGAGTATTAAGGAGATGAGGGATGTATGGCAGACGGCGGATTCTTTCGGTGTGAATACGTATGATCTGTGTGAGCGTATGCTCGAACAGATGCTTTATACGGGTGCACACGTGGGAGACAAGATCGCGATCTTCAAGGCATATAGCAAAGAAATGGGCAATGAGAATCTGCGGATGGCGTTTTTGTCCCAGTGCTGTTATGATTATGTTGTCAAAGAGCAGATCGTGGATCCGTACATATTCTGGGGCGTTATGCAGCTGTATCAGAAGGAAGCTTTTATGCACCGGGTGTGCAAGATGGCCTTTCTGCAATATTATGCGGAGAACCGGCATGAGCAGGATGACAGGATCAGACAGACGTGCTGCGCTTTTCTGAGAGATCTGTTGTCAGAACGGATCGTTCTGCCGCTGTACAAGGATTATCAGGGCTATATTCCGCAGATGGATGAATATCAGGATAAGACATTGATAGAATACAGGGTGCGACCCGGCAGCCGGGCAGTCATTCATTATATGATCCAGGACGAAGGAAGTACGGAGAAGGAGTATCGCCGGGAAGAGATGCGGGATATGTTTGCGGGTATCTGTGTCAAGGAATTCATCCTGTTCTTTGGAGAACGGTTACAGTATTATATCACGGAGGAGTCGGAGAACGGCTCTCAGCCTATCCGCAGTAACAGCATAACCGCGGATGATCCGGAACAGGATGAGTTTGAAAGCCGGTTTACGCTACTGAATGATATTATGATCGGGAAGACACTGCATGATTATGATACGGTGAATAACCTGCTGCTGCAATACTACAGGCAGGAATTCGTGGTGGACAGTCTGTTTAAGCTTCGCTAGTCATTTGGCGAAATGTGAACGTGTCAGTACACTAATGTACGGGCGGCATTTGTCACAAAGCGTTTAGAGCGGGCGTTTTGGATATGGAAGAGAGGGAGACAGGCAAGGATGTTCTTGGAGCGGAAGGAAGGGAACAAACTGCATAAGGGAAGCGTAATGGTCGGCTATGATATCGGGGAGCGGTATTCCCAGATCAGTTATTGTATCTACGGGCAGGAGGATGTGGATACGGTGGCGACCGTAGTCGGGACGAAACAGTACAATATACCGACAATGTTATGTAAACGCAAAGGTGTAAACCAATGGTACTATGGCAAGGACGCCGTCAGGAATGCCGGACAGGAGGACATGTTTCCGGTGGACAACATCCCTGCTCTGGCGAGAGCGGGGGAAGAAATCGAACTGGACGGCGAGGTTTATGACCCGGTGGCGCTGCTTACCCTGTTCATCAAGCGCAGCATGGCGTTGATGAACTTTATAGCGCCTGTCGAGAAGATCGATGCGATTATGTTTACGGCGGATGAGCTGGATGACAGGATGGTGGAGGTTTTGTCATTGGTATCGGCGAACCTTGGCCTCAAGACACCGCATATTTATTTCCAGGGACATACGGAAAGCTTCTATTCTTTTATCCTGCACCAGCCGGAAGAGTTGTGGTATCATCAGGTGATAGCCTGCGAGCATGACGGCATGCGGTTGAAGATCTATCGAATGGAGTGTAATAAGCGCACCACGCCGGTGGTGGTTTTAATAGAAGAGCAGATGTATGAGACGCTTGTGATACCCGACCAGACGGAGGAGGAAAAGATCAGGGAGGATGCCTTTCATCTGGCGGACGAGAGATTTCTGGGGATTCTGCAGGCGATGTGTGAGGGAAGATTTGTCTCGTCGGTGTATCTTCTGGGGGATGGATTTCGGGCCGGATGGCAGGAGAAATCCCTGCAATTTCTCTGCCGTAATAGGAGAGTTTTCCAGGGAAACAACCTGTTTAGCAGGGGCGCTTGCTATGGCCTGTTAGAAAAGTTAGAACCAAGTGAGAACGGCAGGAATCATATTTTTCTTGGCAGGGATATGTTGAAGGCCAATATCGGCATTCACGTGATGCGGCAGGGTAAGGAGTCTTACTATGCGCTCCTGGATGCCGGCAGGAACTGGTATGAGTTACACAAGGAATGTGATTTTCTGCTCTCACAGGAGAAGGAGTTTTCCCTGGTGATCACGCCGCTTAACGGTAAGAATGTGGAGACAAGGAAGATTTTGCTGTCAGATGCGTGTGAGAGCAGGGCTCCTTTTACAAGATATCATATGGAAATGAAGATGAGTGCATCAGATACGGTGGTTGTTAAAGTGTCTGATCTTGGATTTGGCGAGTTGTTTGTTTCAAACGGCAATGTATGGGAGGAATCCTTTCAGGTACCATAAGAGCGTACAAAGGACTAAAGAGAATGGGACAGATTATATTGGGTACGGGCAGATATGCCGGGAAACCTTATTTCGTGGAGAAATTTTATATCAACTTATATTCCATTGAGGAATTGTGTTATCTGCTTGTGGAGAAGGCGCAGATGCTGGATGAGGAGATCATGCAGCGGGATCTGATACAGTGGCTGGATGAGGAATGCGGATTAAACCAGCTGGCACATGCCCTGTATTCCCTGCTGAATCAAAACGGGTCCATTGCGGCCTTTGCAGGGATTATTCTGGAATATGTGAATCTTTATCCGCCGGATGTCATAGCAAGGACAGAGGAGATCATCAGGGGAAACGAAGGGTTAAGCCCCTGGGAACGCTGGAAAGCGAAGGCGGATTATATGCTGCAAAGCGGCAGATACTATGGAGCATTGAAGCAGTATTATGCGCTGCTCGCGCAGATCAAAGAAGCGGACAGGACGCTTATGGCGCAGGTACTGCACAATATCGGGGTGGTCTATGCCCGGCTGTTTATGTTTAAGCAGGCGGCGGACTGGTTTCTGCAGGCCTATGAGGCGGATGGCGCAAAGGAGAGCCTGACATTGTATCTGACCTCTGCGCGGCTGTCCAGCCAGGATAAGGAGTATATTGCTTTTATCGGGGAGCATCCGGAATATCACAATGCTTCCCTGCAGGTAGAGCGGCGGATCGAGCAGGCATCCGGGCAGTTTGAGGCGACGGACGAGAACCGGATGTTGTTTACGCTCCAGGTTTTTAAGGAGGAGGGCAACAGCACTGCCGGAAATGATACCTTGTATTATCAGGAGGTCGAGAAATTGACAGACGGACTGAAAGAGCGGTATCGGGGATATGTATCATAGGGAAGTATTATAAGGAAAAGATATAGACAGGCGGAAAGACAATGGGATGGATTAAAAAGTTAAAGAACAAATTTCATAAGGATAACACGGATGAGTTCCAGGAGGAGAGCTGGGAAGAGTTAGGCGCAGAGCATCCGGTCGATTATGATAATAAAGAGCAGCGGGAAGATTATGTGAAAAGCTGTCTGGAAAAAATGGCGGATGCCACAAAAGAACTGGAAAATCTGACTTATGAATATGACATGGTGACCTCCTATCTGAAAGATATGGAGGAGATTGAGGCGCTGCCGCAGGAGGAGAGCGAGCAGCTGAAGGAATGTGCCGGCAGAGTTGCGGCCCTGCAGGACAGCAAGGCAGACTTTATGGAGCGGCCGCGCCGGATCAGCGAGGAAAAGTATCATCTTATGGAGCGGCTGGCCGATGAGGTGGACGAGGCATACGAAAAGCTGAGTGAGGCGGAAGAATATCAGAATCTGATCAAACAGGATCTGGGACGTCTGGACGGCGAGAAACATGCGTATCTGTACCGCAAGAACGAGGTGATGGGCACGATCGCAGACACAAGGGGCATGGCGATAATCTGTGTTGTGGCGTTGGGACTGTGTGTAGTACTTCTTTTGCTGCTGCAGTTTTTCCTGGATATGGATACGCAGGTGGGATATCTGCTGACCGCGGCTGCGGCTGCCGGTGCGATTACGATCATCTATGTCAAGCATCTGGACGCCAGGCGTGAGCTGCTCCGGGTGGAGAACGGGATCAATAAGATCATTCTTCTACAGAATAAAGTCAAGATCAGGTATGTCAATAACACGAATCTGCTGGATTACCTGCAGCTGAAATACGGTGTGAGCAGCGCGAAGGAACTGTTGGATCAGTTCCGGAATTATCAGACGGAAAAGGCGGAGCGTGAGAGTCTCCGGAAAGCGGAACGGGACCTGGATTATAATGAGCGGGAACTGCTGCAGATGCTGAAATGCTATCAGATCAAGGATCCGGCGATATGGCTGCATCAGACAGAAGCGATTCTGGATCGTAAGGAAATGGTGGAGATCAGGCATAATCTGATTATCAGAAGACAGTCCCTGCGCCGCAGGATGGATTACAACAGAGAGGTCGTGGCCGGCGGCTCCCAGAAGGAGATCAGGGAGCTGGTGGAAAAGTATCCGCAGTATGCGGAGGAGATCATGAAAGCCGTGGAGGAGTATGAGAAAAACGTTGAGAAGCGCGGTGCGGAATCATGAGCGTTATACCGGGAGAATAAGGTAGCCATAAAGAGGATGGAGGATAAGATAAGATGAGTACAGACAGATATGTAAGCCCGTTATCGGAGCGGTATGCCAGCAGGGAGATGCAGTATATCTTTTCACCGGATATGAAGTTCCGGACGTGGAGGAAGCTGTGGATCGCGCTGGCGGAGACGGAGATGGAGCTGGGGCTGTGCCAGAACGGGCAGCCGGTCATCACCAAAGAACAGATCGACGAACTGAAAGCCCATGCGGAAGACATCAATTATGATGTGGCGAAGGCGCGGGAGAAGGAAGTGCGGCATGACGTGATGAGCCATGTCTATGCTTACGGCAAGCAGTGCCCGAAGGCAGCGGGTATTATCCATCTGGGGGCGACCTCCTGCTATGTGGGGGACAATACGGATATCATCGTGATGACGCAGGCGCTGCGCCTGGTGAAGAAAAAGCTGGTGAATGTGATCGCAGAACTTGCAAAGTTCGCAGAGGAATATAAGGAACTGCCCACCCTGGCTTTCACGCATTTCCAGCCCGCGCAGCCGACGACGGTGGGGAAGCGGGCAACACTCTGGGCGCAGGAGTTTTGTCTGGATCTGGAGGATCTGGACTATGTGCTCTCGACGATGAAGCTGCTGGGGTCCAAAGGTACTACCGGGACGCAGGCCTCGTTCCTGGAATTATTTAACGGGGATCAGGAGACCATCGACAAGATCGATCCGATGATCGCGGCAAAGATGGGATTCGAGAAGTGTTATCCGGTCTCGGGCCAGACCTATTCCCGCAAGGTGGACACGAGGGTGTGCAATGTGCTGGCCGGGATTGCGGCTTCGGCCCATAAGATGTCCAATGATATCAGGCTGCTGCAGCACTTGAAAGAGGTGGAAGAACCGTTCGAGAAGAGTCAGATCGGATCCTCAGCCATGGCCTACAAGCGCAATCCGATGCGGAGTGAGCGGATCGCCTCCCTGTCCCGGTATGTGATGGTGGATGCGTTGAATCCGGCCATTACCTCGGCGACTCAGTGGTTTGAGCGGACGCTGGATGATTCCGCCAATAAGAGGCTGTCGATTCCGGAAGCTTTCCTGGCGGTGGACGGTATTCTGGATCTGTGCCTGAATGTGGTGGACGGACTGGTGGTATATGACAAGGTGATCACGAAGCGGCTTATGAGCGAGCTGCCCTTCATGGCGACGGAGAACATCATGATGGATGCGGTGAAGCAGGGCGGCAACAGACAGGAGCTGCATGAGAAGATCAGGGAATTGTCCATGGAGGCCGGGGCCCATGTGAAGCGGGACGGTAAGGAGAATGATCTGCTCGCGCTGATCGCGGCCGATCCGGCATTCAACCTGTCTGAGGAGGCGCTTTTGGAGACGATGGATCCGAAGAAATATGTGGGCCGTGCCCCGCTGCAGGTGGAGAAGTTCCTGGAGGAAGTCGTGCGGCCGATCCTTAAGGAGAATGAAGAGCTGCTTGGAGTGACGGCGGAGATTACCGTGTAGATGATCAGAGAAGCGAAACCCGATACCGGATGACAGAGCGTAAGATACAGAGGAAAAAGCAGGTGCAGGCATTGCAGAAGAGAGAGAGACTGGGCAGATACATAGGGATGGTGATTGCCGTGGCGGCGCTGTGTGTCGGCCTTGGAATGCCTGCGGCGGCGAAAGAAGACGCGTCTAAGACGCAAAAGGACGCGGACCGGCAGGTGCTGGAGGCGTACGAGGAGTATCAGGGGCGTTTGAACGGGATCAATCGGCGGTCGGAGATCGCGGGCAGCGGTTTTACCGTGATCGAGGATCAGATCTTTCCTCTGGAAACGGATTGCTATGGCGAGATCCTGTTGGTGCCTGCTATGGACGAGCGGTATCAGAGGCTGGCGCTTTTCTTTACCAAGGACGACGGAACCGTGGCGTACCGGACGGATCAGCTGGCGGCCAACAGCCGGAACGTAGGGACGCTGGAGCAGCCGGTGGTGGAGATCGGCGCCGTTTCATTCCAGGATCTGAACCGGGACGGGCGGATGGATATCGTGCTGATCGTCACCTGCAGGAATAAGACGGGCGGATATGCCGGCAGGGACTATAAGATCGGGGACGTGCTTTTTCAGGGGGAAAAGGGGTTCTATCGGGATTACCGGATCTCGGACAAGATCAACCGCTTCGGGATGAACAAGAGTGCGGAAAGCATCATCGCCTATGTCAGGGACGGACGTTCGGCGGAATTTCTGTATACGGCGTCCACGAAGACGGAGCTGCTCAGGAATGGCTTTGTCATTACGAAGGAGCAGGATTATTTCAGGCAGTTTGAGAAGCTGGGCCATCTGGAGGTCATGCCGGGAAGTTATACGATTGCGGAGTTCTCGATTTTCATGATCTATTTGGTGGATGAGCAGGGGAATATCGTCTGGAGCTTTCAGCCCATGGGGGATTACGATAATCTGTATGCGCTCAAGGGAATCACCTGTCGGGACATTGATGGGGACGGCATGAAGGATCTTCTGGTATTTGCCAGGTACAGCTATGAGGGCAGTGTGGATGAGGTGGTGATCGAAAGTGATTATCAGATCTATTACCAGCGGACCAGCGGTTTCGAGACGGATACGGAAGTGAAGCGGAAGGTTCACTGCAGTGAGGAGGACACGGTGGCGGAGCTTGTAGAGAAGGCGAGAGCCTATTGGGGATGGAGTCCGGAATCATGATGATAAGAATCGTTAAGTGTATGACATGATATTTGCACCCGGTTTTTCGTTTGGAATAAGGGTCGAAGAGGAGAAGGGGGTGTAGGTATGATTAAAATACTGATCGTGGATGATGAAAAACCGATCTGTGACCTGATCGATATGAACCTGTCGTCGGCAGGGTATTCCTGCGTGGCGGTGCAGGACGGTCTGGCGGCCATAGAGGCAGTGGAGAAGAACGCCTTTGACCTGGTGCTGCTGGATATTATGCTGCCGGGGGCGGACGGTTATGATGTTATGGAATATATCAAGCCTTATAAGGTGCCGGTGATTTTTATCTCGGCGAAACATGAGGTGAAGGACCGGGTCAAGGGGCTTAAGCTGGGAGCGGACGATTACCTGATTAAGCCTTTTGACGTGACGGAGCTGCTTGCCAGGGTGGAGGCGGTTCTGCGCAGATATAATAAGACCGATAAGGTGATAGCACTGGGAGATGTGGAGATCGACGTGGAGGCGAGAAGGGTGAAGCGGGGAGGCAGCCCGGTTTCGCTGACCAGCAAGGAATTTGACCTGATGCAGCTCTTTGTGGAAAACCGCAACGTGGCGTTGTTCCGCGAGAATTTGTATGAGCGGGTCTGGGACGACGAGTACTTCGCCAACAGCAGGACGCTGGATCTTCATGTGCAGAGGCTCAGGAAGAAACTGGGCTGGGAGAAGAGCCTGGTGGCGGTGTATAAGGTGGGATATCGGCTGGAGCTGTAGCCGTTATAATGTTAGGGAATGCCGATGCAGTTGACTGCAGGCTATGGGAAGGGCATGGATATAGAAAATGAAATTTTCCCGGAAGTTGTTGCTTTGGACGACGATTATCATCGCGATCACGTTGGGCTTAAGCGGATTCTATTTCGTGAATTATGTATTTCGCACTTCATTGGAGCGGGAGGTCGGACAGGCGCTTGATGAGAACAGCATACTGCGGTTTGCCTTTCAGACGGCGGCCCTGAACGTGCCGTTGAAATATGATCTGTTACAGGACGGGTCCGTGGAGCAGATCGCCTCGAATCTGGAAACCAGCGGGCAGGGCAGCGGACGCCTGCTGCGGCTTTCCGATGAAGAGAAGAAGGTGCTTTATGCCAGTGACGGTTTCGAGGCGGACGACGCCCTGCTGGAGGAGACGGAGGAAAACCGCTATGCATACCGCGTGATACGGCAGGGAGAGCGTTATTATATCCAGACGGGCAGCAGTGTCAATGCGCTGGGCAGGGTTCTGTATCTGGAAACGCTCAGGGATGTGTCCCAGGTCTTTGCGGAGAGAGAGACAGGGTTTACGGTCTACCGCAGGCTGATGGTATTGATGCTGGCGCTGGGGATCGTGATCATGCATTTTATTGCGTCAAGACTGACGAAACCGATCCGTCTGCTGATGAAGGCGACCAGAGAGATGGCGGCGGGAGACTACGGATACCGGGCCGAACAGGTCAGCAATGACGAGCTTGGACAGCTGACGCAGGATTTTAACCATATGTCGGAGGCGTTAGAGAAGACGATCGATCAGCTGGAAGAGGAAGTGCAGTCGCGGGAAGAGTTTGTGGGGGCCTTTGCCCATGAGCTTAAGACGCCGCTGACCTCCATCATCGGTTACGCGGATATGCTGCGGTCCCGGAAATTAGACGAGGAGAAAAGTTTCCGCTCCGCCAATTATATCTACACGGAGGGCAAACGTCTGGAGACCATGTCGCTGCGGCTGTTGGATATTATGGTGACGAAGAAGGAAGGGGCAAGGCTGCAGAAGGCGGCCACAGAGACGTTATTCGAGTATCTGCGGAATATGTTTCTGCCAAAGGAGGATATGGACTTTCAGTTTTCCTATGAACCGGCTGTGGTGACGGCAGACATCAGCCTGATCCAGACGGTGCTTGTGAATCTGATTGACAATGCCTGCAAGGCTTCGGAGCCGGGCAGCAGGATCGAGATCAGCGGGCATGTGGTGGAGCCGGCGTCTGCAAAACGGGAGAAGGAAGACAAGAAGGGATATTGGTTCGGCGTCAGGGATCATGGCATTGGGATTCCGGCAGAAGAGATATCCAGGGTTACGCAGGCATTCTATATGGTGGATAAATCCAGGGCGCGCAGCAGAAACGGCGCCGGTCTGGGTCTGGCGCTCTGTACGGAGATCCTGGCGCTGCACGGAAGCAGACTTGAGATCGAAAGCACGCCGGGACAGGGAACGACGGTGAGCTTCCTTTTGCGGGAAGAGGGAAAGGAGGCGCAGCATGAAGAGAGTCATGTCTAAGAACTGGAGGCAGCTTCTCAGTCCGGCGCTTCTGGCGCTGACCGTGCTGGTGGTGATACTGTCTGTCTGGGGACCGGAAGCGCTTGCCGTTTACACGGATAAGGGGATATTGAACCAGATCCGGACGCAGGAAGAGGAGACCGGTGGAGAAGGGTATCGGTATCAGTTGAGCCGCAACGAGAAACTCTATATTCTGTCGCAATGCCTGAATGCCCAGACCTTGCCGGAGACCGAGCAGAGCGCCAGGACCAGGGATACGCAGACAGAGACAGCCTATCAGGAACTGCCGGGGACCTATGCCTTTGTGGTCAATCACAACGGCCCTTCCGGCAAGGAGATCACGGACGAGGAGATTTATGAGACGGCAAACGATGAGATCTTGCTCTTGAAGGAGGCGGGCGTCCTGCCGGAGGAGATCCTGGAGATCCGGGCGGGGGCTTACGAGGCAACCCTCTATTCGGCGATCGATGTGCCGGAACCGAGAAATAATGTGGCGGTCTGGAAACTGAGCCTGACGGGCAGCCTGCAGAATGCCAATAAGGAGAACCGGCTGATCGATGCGTATATTGATGCGGATGACGGTAAGATCTATGAATTCTATGTGCGGGCGCAGCTGAAATGGGAGGAGATCGATCCGGATGCGCTGATCGAGGCGTGGGGCAGCTATATGGGCCTGTCATCGCCGCAGGCTTACGAGACGGACAATCCGCTTTTAGAGACGACACCCTACTATAAGAAGTATGTATTTACCGGTAACGGAGAGGAGAGGACCGTGGTGACGATCGGGTTTTATGAAGGGATCGATGAGCTGTTCCTGAAGATTTCTCGATGATGCAACTTTGATGCAAAAATGATGTAACTATGTTACAAAAATGATGAAATTATGATGCACCGCTTCTGTATGATAAGAACAGATCACAGGAGAGGAGCATCATTTTATGTACAGAAGAAGATATCGCAGATCACGGAGAAGAAGGGAAGAACTGACAGGGTATTTGCAGAGGATCGTGATAGGATTATCGGTTCTTTGTATTATTATAATCTGTGCCGCCGTAGCCTTGAAGACAAGAAAGGCGACGCAGTCCGTGGAGGCGGCGACGGCTCTTATGCAGTCTTCTACCGTGACGGTGAAGACGGAGACGATGGACATGGTCATGCAGAGGCAGGCGGCAGGTTCGCGAAGTGGCGGTGAGCGATATGGCACCGGGCACGGCGAGGATAGTATACAGGAAGCAGCGGAAACGAACAAGGAACCGGCATCGGTGATCGTCATTGATCCCGGGCACGGCGGGATGGACGGCGGCTGCGTGTCTGAGAACGTCGTGGAGAAAGATATCAACCGGATGATCGCGGCCCGTGTGGTGGTGAAGCTTAAGAGTATGGGCTATCAGGCAGAGCTTGCAAGAGAGGGTGACGATTTCATAGATAAGGCGGAACGTGTAGAGAACGCGAATGCGCGCAATGCTCTGCTGTATGTCAGCATTCATCAGAACTTCTGTGAGGACGACAGCGTGGCGGGAATCGAGACCTGGTATGACGGAACAGATACCGGACGGGACAGCGGACGGCTGGCACAGCTGATCCAGCAGGAGACGGTGCGGACGACGGGGGCGGTGAACAGAGAACTGGTGTCGGAGTCAGAACTGTGTGTGACGAGCAAGAGCACCATGCCTTCCTGCCTGATCGAGACGGGATTTCTCTCCAATCGGGAGGAGAGAGGCAAATTGATCACGGCAGAGTACAGAGACAAGCTGGCAGAAGGGATCGCCGGCGGAATCGACAAGTATCTGAATCCCCATACGATGTACCTGACCTTTGATGACGGCCCTTCCGAGGAAAATACGGACAGGATCCTTGATATTTTGAAGGAAAGGAATGTGAAGGCGACTTTCTTCGTGATCGGGGAATATGTCAGGAAATATCCGCAGACGGCCAGGCGGATCGTGCAGGAAGGTCATGCCATCGGTATTCACTGTGACGTACATGACTATAAGACACTGTATGCCGGCGTGGACAGCTACAGGGAAGATTTTCAGAAGGCTTATGATACCGTGTATGAGGTGACAGGGGTGGAAACTAAGCTGTTTCGTTTCCCCGGGGGCAGCATCAACGCCTTCAACAAGAAGGTGAGAAACGAGATCATAGAAGCAATGGAGGCGGAAGGCTTTATCTATTATGACTGGAATGCCAGTCTGGAGGATGCGATCGGCAAGGAGTGCAGTACGGAAAAGCTGGTGAGCAATGCGGTCAACACGGCAATGGGAAGAGAGCGGGTGGTGCTGCTTGCCCATGACAGGGTAACGCATACGGCGGACGCGCTGCCGGCGCTTCTGGATGCCTTCCCGGAGTATCAGTGGGAGCCGCTTACGGTCTTGCTGGAACCGGTACAGTTTTGAGGCTGCGAGGCTGCTCATTCTCTTCGATACCGGGAAGGGGAATAACCGGTCTGTTTGCGGAAGATCCTGCTGAAATAGAGCGGATTCTCGTAGCCGGAGAGAGAGCTGACTTCCTGGATCGAGTAGTCTGTGTTCTTCAAAAGTTCTTTGGCCTTGTTGATGCGGATGGAGGTGATATACTGCATGGGAGTCATACCCATATAATGCTTGAATCTGCGGATGAACCAGCTCACGCTCATATGCTGGTCTTCGGCATACTGCTCAACGGAAATATTTTTTGCAAAAAATTCGTTAAAAAAGTGGACGGCGGCCTCCATATCTTCCACATTTCTGTATTTACCGGCGGAACTCTCCAATTGGTTCCGGTGGATCTTAGTAAAAATCTGCTGCAGATAAAAGCAGAGCAATTCTTCAAAACAGGGGCGTTTCAGCTGCAGTTCCAGGATGATCTGCCGAAACAGCTCCGGATAATGAAAGGACATGCCGCAGGCGAGTATGTGGGTGTCCGAGAATCCAATTTTGTCCAGAATCGTTGATGCTTCACAGCCGGAGAAATGGATCCAGTATACTTCCGGTGCATCTTTGGCATAGTAGTAATACTGCTGGCTCTCTCCGGGACGGTAGAGAACCATATGGCCGGCAGCAACTTCCGCAACCCTGCCATCCAGACGGAAAAAGGCTTTGCCGGCCGATACGTATAAAAGCTGATAATCTCTGCGTCCTTCGGGGCGCAGAGTCGGCATTACGGGCTGTTTCATGAGACGGTAGACGCCGCAGCTGGCAATGCTTAGAGGGTGGGCGGTGTCTTCGATCTCTATGTCCGCATCGTGCAGATAACCGGTGTTGGAATACATGGGGGTCCTCCTTTTGTGTTTTATGAGGATTGTATCATTTTGTGCATATTTTGTCCAATAGTGGGTATGGATTTCCCATGTCCGGTTCTATATAATAAAATACAATTTATAGTTTACAGAATGGAAATGACATTCGGAAATGGAGGAAAATATGATCGTACCAAAATATTATGAGGATCTGAGCGTGCTTCATAAGAATACCTTGCCCAACAGGGCATATTATATTCCGGCATCCGTGAGGATGGATGATCTCTGGGAGGAGCGGGAGCGGTCGGATCGCTTCGTGCAGCTTTCCGGACAGTGGAAGTTTCGCTATTTTGACAGTATCTACGAGGCAAAGGAGGAATTCTGGCAGGAAGGGTTTGATCCGGAAGGATTTGATACGGTGGAAGTGCCCGGGATGTGGCAGAATTACGGCTATGACAGGCATCAGTATACCAATACGCGCTATCCTTTTCCGATGGACCCGCCCTATGTGCCCCATGCCAATCCATGTGGGGAATATGTGCGCACGTTTACCTATCATAAGGATGAGAGCGCGCCGCAGGCATTCCTGAACTTTGAGGGCGTGGATTCCTGCTTCTATGTGTGGCTGAACGGCTGTTTCGCAGGATACAGCCAGGTGTCCCATTCCACTAGTGAGTTCGATGTCACCGGACTGCTGCGGGAAGGGGAGAACACGCTGTCTGTCCTGGTGTTGAAATGGTGCGACGGCAGTTATCTGGAGGATCAGGATAAATTCCGGATGAGCGGTATCTTCCGGGATGTTTATCTCCTCAGAAGGCCGAAAGAGGGAGTCTTTGATTACTTCGTAAAGGCATGGCCCAAAGCCGACCACAGGGAGGGCAGGGTCGAGATCGCCTTTTCCTATCTGCACAGCGCTGTGGAGACTAAGATCAGCCTCTATGACAGAGAGGGCAGACTGGTTGCGGAGAAAACGGCGGAAGCGGATGAGGGCGTTGAAGCTTCCGGGGCGGTTGAAGCGGATCACACGGAGGCAGGCAGCGCGGCGGTGAACAGGGAAATGCCAGTGGATGGAACAGCTAAGCAGGCAGGCATGAAGAAGTGGACAAGCAGGGCGGTGCTGCAAGTGAAGGATGCTGTATTGTGGAATGCGGAGGCGCCTTACCTGTATACGCTGGTGATAGAGACCGGGTCGGAAGTGATCACGGATCATGTGGGAATCCGGGAGATTCATACGAAAGAAGGGGTGCTGTATTTCAACGGTACCAAGATTAAATTCCATGGCACGAATCGGCATGACAGTGATCCGGTAACCGGCTTTGTGATCGGCAGAGAACAGCTGCTGACGGATTTGCGGTTGATGAAGGAGCACAATATCAATGCGATCCGTACCAGTCACTATCCGAATGCACCCTGGTGCTATCAGCTGTATGATCATCTGGGCTTCTATGTGATCGACGAGGCGGACAACGAGAGCCATGGGACGTCGGACATCTACCTGGACAATGCGGATTGGATCGCAAGAAGCAGACGCTGGAACGAGGCGATCGCGGACAACCCGGCCTTTACGGAAGCCACAGTGGACAGGACGAGGCGTTGTGTGGAGCGGGACAAGAACCGGCCCAGCGTGGTGATCTGGTCTATGGGAAACGAATGTGCTTACGGGTGTACCTTCGAGGCGGCGTTAGCGTGGACGAAACAGTATGACGACACGAGGCTGACGCATTACGAGAGCTGCCGGTATGTATCGGATAAGCGGAAGTATGATTACAGTAATATAGACCTGCACAGCCGCATGTATCCGTCCCTGCAGGAGATACACGAGTATTTCGAGAAAGACGGAACGAAGCCGTATGTGATGTGTGAGTTCTGCCATGCCATGGGGAACGGTCCTGGCGATCTGGAGGATTATTTCGAGGTCATTCAGCAGTATGAGGGGGCCTGCGGCGGGTTTGTCTGGGAATGGTGCGATCACGCCATTGATCTGGGCAAAACGATCCGTGGTCAAAAGGTCTATGCCTACGGCGGGGATCATGAAGAATACCCGCATGACGGCAATTTCTGTATGGATGGACTGGTATACCCCGACCGCAGGCCGCACACGGGACTGCTGGAGTTCAAGAATGTATACAGGCCGGTCAGAGTCACGGCGTTCAGACAGGAAGAAAAGGAAGCGACACTGCACAACTATATGGATTTCCTGAACCTGCAGGACTACTGCAAGGTGCGGTATGAAGTGCTCTTAGACGGCGTCGTGGTCGAGCAGGGAAGCATCGAGGACAGAGAACTGCTTGCGATTGCGCCGCATGAGGAGAAGACAGTGCCGATTGCTTTTACCGTGCCGAAGAGCGGGAAATGCTTCCTCAAAGTCTCCTATGAGCTGAGAGAGGCGGCAGGGCTTCTGCCGGCGGGTTTCCTGTTGGGATTTGACGAGGTGCCGGTGGAGACTGCGGATAATGTGAACCGGAAGGTGGCGGCGCTGTTTGACGGGAAAGCCGAAGGTCCGGAGGCGGTAACGAAAGCAGCCGGGAAATCAGGGGATGAGACAGGGCAGGCGGTATTTGCGCTGCAGGAAGACGATTGTACGCTGACGGTATCCACACCGCGGTTTCGGTATGTATATGATAAGCTGACAGGTTTGTTTGGCGGGATGGTCTATGAGAATATATCCGTGTTAGAACGGCCGATGGAGTTCAATATCTGGCGGGCGCCTACGGATAATGACCGCAACATCAAGCATAAATGGATGGCTGCGCAGTATGACAGAACCGTGACAAGAGCTTATGAAACACAGGTACAGATCGGGGAACAGGAAGCGGTAATCGAGACGACGCTCTCCATAGCGGCGGTTACGATTCAGCGGATTCTGGACATCAGGGCGCGCTGGACGATTCGGACGGACGGTGTCGTGGATGCGGAATTTACGGTAAAGAAAGACGCGGAATTCCCGTTTCTGCCCAGATTCGGACTGCGGCTGTTTCTGCCGAAAGTCATGGAGCGGGTGTCATATTGCGGCATCGGCCCGGCGGAGAGTTATGTGGATAAGAAGAGGGCCGGCTGGCATGGAGTATTTGACGAGGCGGTCAGGGCAATGCATGAGGATTATGTGCGGCCGCAGGAGAACGGGAGTCATCACGACTGCGACTATGTGACGGTGTATGGCGCTCAGGCGGCGCTGACCGTGGCGGGCAGAGAGACGTTCGCCTTCAATGCCTCGGTGTATACGCAGGAGGAGCTGACACGGAAGGCGCACAATTATGAACTTGCAGAGTCGCCGTACACGGTGCTTTGCGTGGATCATGGGCAGAGCGGGATCGGATCCAACAGCTGCGGGCCGATGCTGCTTGAAAAGTACCGGCTGGAGGAAGCCTTTCGGTTTGCGGTGCGGCTGAGAATTGACAGGAGAGACTGAGAGACAATAAGAAAGACTGACGGAGGGAGGGAAAATAATATGCATATTATACCGGAACCACAGCATATGGATCTTTTGGAGGGGGTGTATAAGATCCGGTTCGATCATAAGATCGTGGTCGATGGATCCTGCCGGCAGACGGCGTATGAACATGCGAAGCTGCTGCAGGAGGAACTGCGCGGATGCATGGGATACGGCCCGGCGGTTACCAGGGGAAGATCCCGGAAGGCGGCGGTGACGTTGACGACGGATTCTGCAATCGGAGAGGAAGCGTACCGACTGGAGGTCGACACGGACGGTATCAGGATCCTCGGCGGCACGGACAGAGGCCTTCTGTATGGCGTGCAGACGCTTCGGCAGATCGTCAGGCAGACCGGGGCGTGTGTCCCCCGTATGAGGATCTATGATTTCCCGGATATCAGGAACAGGGGGTTCTATCATGATGTGACCAGAGGTCGGATTCCTACGCTTTCCTATTTGAAAGGACTGGCAGATAATCTGGCTTTCTATAAGATCAACCAGATGCAGCTCTATATCGAGCACTCTTATTTGTTCGAGGATTTGAGCGAGATGTGGAGAGACGATACACCGCTGACTGCACAGGACATTCTGGAACTTGACGCCTATTGCCGTACATTGCACATTGACCTGATTCCGAATATTTCCTGTTTCGGACATCTGTATAAACTGCTGCGAACGAAATCCTATGAGCATCTGTGTGAGATGCCGGATGCCGGACAGGAACCGTTTGGATTCGCCGACAGGATGATGCATCATACGGTCGATGTGACCAATGAGGAGAGCCTTGCCCTGATCAAGGGGCTGATCGAGGAGTTTATGCCGCTCTTTACTTCCGAATACTTCAATATCGGTGCGGATGAGACATTTGACCTGGGGAAAGGAAGAAGCAGGGAGAGGGCAGATAAGGTCGGCGTAAAGAGGCTGTATATCGATTATGTCAGGGAGTTGTGCGAGTTCCTGGTGGCAAAAGGAAAGAAGCCGATGTTCTGGGGAGACATTGTCTGTGATTTCCCGGAGGTGATCGCAGAGCTCCCGCAGGAGACGATCTGCTTAAACTGGGGCTATGCGGCAGATCAGAGCGAGGAGTCTACCAGAAAACTTGCAGAGGCGGGAGCAGTGTTGTATAATTGTCCAGGTGTGAGTGGCTGGAACCAGTTTGTGAACCGACTGGACGTGGCGTATGAAAATATCAGACGGATGTGTACTTACGCCCGTCAGTATCATACGGAAGGGATTCTGACCACGGATTGGGGAGATTACGGTCATATCAATCATCCGGATTTCGGCATTCCCGGCAGGATCTATGGAGCCGCATTTTCCTGGAACCGTAACATTCCGGATTTCGAGGAAATGAACGGCAGGATCTCCCGGGTGGAGTTTGGTGACAGTTCCGGCAGATTGGTTTCAATCATGGCGGAGATTTCCAGGAACCAGGTATTTGACTGGTGGATGGCGGTAAGATATATAGAGCAGACGGAAAGTCTGCTGTCAGAGGAAGAAGCTTCCAGGATGATCGAAAGTCTGGCAGAGGCAGAGAAGGCGATTCGCAATCTGGAGGATATTGCAGACCGGATCCGCCGGATGATGCCGGGGCTGCCTGCGCGGACGAATCAGCTGCTGCATGCATGTCTTGTGGCGGTCAGCGGTATGGAACTGTTCCAGAAGATCGGCGTCTTTATCGGCGTAAAGGAATATCATATGGATCCGCCGATTGAGATAGATGCCGGTGCACTGGCGGCACAACTGGAAGAATGGTTCTTATTCTATAAAGAGGTTTGGCACAGTGTGAGCAGGGAGTCGGAATTGTACCGGATACAGGAAGTAGTGTTCCGGTATGCCGATCTTCTGAGAGAGTAAGACAGAGCGTAAACGGGGAAGGTGTGTGAGCAGGATGGCAGCAGGTCAGGATAAAGCGGAAAAGATACAGGATTATGAGAAAGTGGCGGTGGAGGTTTCCATGGTCAGTATCGTGGCAAATTTCCTGCTCACAGTATTTAAAGCGCTGGCGGGGATCATCGCGCATTCGGGAGCCATGCTGTCGGATGCGATCCATTCGGCTTCCGATGTTTTCAGTACCGTGGTGGTGATTGTCGGGGTCAAAATATCGGGCAGGGAATCGGATAAGGACCATCCCTACGGACATGAAAGGATGGAGTGCGTCGCGGCGATCGTTCTGGCGACCATTCTTGCGGTAACAGGACTGGGAATCGGGTATAGCGCGGCGGGAAAGATCATGGGCGGAAATTATACAAAGCTGGCTGTACCCGGCAGACTGGCGCTTATTGCGGCAGTCGTGTCCATTGTCGTCAAGGAAGGGATGTTCCAGTATACGAAAATCAATGCCAGAAGGATTGATTCGGGCGCCCTTATGGCGGATGCATGGCATCATCGTTCCGATGCAATGTCCTCGGTCGGCGCGCTGATCGGTATTGCCGGATCGAGAATGGGTTTTCCGATCCTGGATCCCATAGCAAGCGTGGTAATTTGTTTCTTTATAGAAAAGGCGGCCTACGAGATTTTCATGGATGCGGTGAACAAGATGGTAGATAAGGCCTGCGATGAGGAGACAGAGAGGGCGTTTGAGAAGTGCGCATCCCTCCAGGATGGTGTTATGGGTGTGGATCTTCTGCATTCGCGCGTTTTTGCGAATAAAATATATGTGGATATCGAGATTCGGGTGGACGGCAATAAGACGCTGCGGGAAGCGCATGGCATCGCGGAACATGTACATGATGCAATAGAGAAGAACTTTCCGAAAGTAAAACATATCATGGTGCATGTCAATCCGGGAGAAAGCAGGGAAGAATGATTCGGAGGACTTTCGTTAAAATGGATCACTGCTGAAAAAAGAACGGCAGGAACACGGCCGGATGAGAATAAAAGAACATGAAAAATGGAAGCAATGGGGCTCGAACCCATGACCTCTCGCGTGTGAGGCGAACGCTCATCCCGGCTGAGCTATGCTTCCATGCCTATTATTATAGCATGATGAGCAGGAAATACAATAGTTTTTTGATGTAAATGACCGGTATGATGAATGAAATTATAAATAACCGGGGAGCGGTTATAAAATGCCTGCCGTTTGGTTAATTTATATTCTGTATGTTTTGCCTGTGTATTGCTATGATTTTCTATAAGGAGGTGAAAATCATGGATGATTACAGGAAAGAAGCAAACATGCAGGTGGGAAAGCGGTTAAGGGAAGCAAGGAGTAATCTTGGTCGGACTCAGGCAGAAATTGCCGTGTCGCTTGGGGTTTCGGAAGAGCATTATCGAAAATATGAGTCCGGCGCTACAGGACTGTCAGCAGATAAGCTGTTGATCTTGTATCATGAGTATGGCATTGATCCTACTTATCTGATTACTGGGGTCTGCTTCAAAAGCGATTTTGATGTGGACAATTACATAGCCAACTGCAATAAGGAACAGAAGGACATATTTATGGAGAGAGTGTTTGCTTATATGCTGCGGATGATCAAGAAGTAAAGGTGCAGATCTTCATCCTGTGCGGCCTGTCATACGACAGGCCGTACTATGTTAGAGACTTGGAAAAAGGCCGGATAAATGTTTTATGAATGTAGTTTGAATTAATACACCACCACAGATTTTCACAGGATTGCTTTTTTGGCTATGATTTTATAATAGTTTTGAATAGAGAAGAGCAGACATTTTTATTTATGGGTGGCGATTCCGGTTACGATGAAATCTATAATTTCTTCAATGGTAGGACTGTGGCCCTCACAGGGAACCTTTTTCCAAAAATTCTGAATCTTAGGATCGCTGCTTTTCAGGGCAAGGGAAACTGCGTAGGCAATCTCATTCCGGACTTCGAGCTCGGTGATATTTTCTCTTGAGGCAATCGTCCGTAAATACTCCGAAATTTTTTCATTTTTATTCTGATTCATAGTCTTTCCTTTCCCATCTCTTGCGATGTGTCGGCCGCCCGGCAGGGCTTTTCAGAATTCAACTTAAATTAAAGTATAATCCTATCATACAACATTAGCGTGTTCTTGTAAGTATTTTCTATACATGCTGATGTATTTTTTAAAGACATTTTTAATTGTGTAAAAAGTCTTTTCGGATTTCCGGGTTGGCAGGAGGCGGGTATATTAAATGTCATTGACAGATAAAATGGATTTACGTACAATAACAATAACATGAAAAAGGAGGGCAGAACTATGTTTTTAGCTGTTGCAGAGACTCCATGCAGAGTATGAGGACACTGTATGGAGATATGGATTTGGATGGGATCAGTTGACCGCATCTATGGTCCTCAGACTTTGCTCGAAGATATTTTAAGAAATTGGTAAAGGAGCAAAGTTATTATGAAAGAATCAACAAAGATAAGTTTTAAGACAACCTGTAAAGAATTAAGGACATTTCTGGCTTTATGGAGCACACAGTCGCTGTCACAGCTGGGAAGCAGTATGACGGCCTTCGCGCTGACGCTGTGGCTGTATGAGAAGACGGGATCGGCGCTGCAGACGGCGCTTCTTTCCATCTGTACTTATGCGCCCTATGTGATGATGAGTATTTTTGCAGGCGCCCTCAGTGACAGATGGGATAAGAAAAGGGTGATGCTTGTCTGTGATACGCTGGCGGCCTGCAGCACCCTGGTGGTATTTGGGTTACTGAAAGCAGACCTGTTGGCGCCCTGGCATCTGTATCTGTTGAATGTGTTAAGCGGATTGATGAACACGCTGCAGCAGCCTGCCGGGGATGTGTCGATGACGCTGATCATCCCGAAGAAGCATTACCAGAAGATCAGCGGTATGCGATCCTTTTCCAATTCCCTGATCACGATCTTGAATCCGGTATTGGCTACGACGCTTTTTTCGCTGTTTGGGATGGATGTAGTTATAGCGGTGGATCTGGGGACTTTTGCCGTGGCTTTTCTGACGCTGTTGTTTGGGATCAGGATTCCGAGGATCGCGCAGAAAGACGGGGAGGAGCGGGAGCCGTTACTGCGGGCAGCCGGAAGCGGGCTGGTATTTCTGAAGAAGAACGGACTGGTGCTTACGCTGATCCTGTTTCTGGCGGGGGTGAATCTGGTGGCGTCCGCATTCGACGCGGTGCTGCCGGCCCTGATTCTGCCTTCGCCCTATGGCGGTGAAATGGCGCTGGGGCTTGTCACTTCCACGGCGGGCGTGGCGATGTTACTTGGCAGCCTGTTGGCAACTTTTATGAAAAGGCCCAAAGACAGAGTGCGGGTGATCTATCTCACCATGCTGGTGTCGTTGAGTACGGAGAATTTCCTCCTGGCTTTTACGCGGATACCGGCGCTTTGGTGTCTTGGCCAGCTGATCGGGTGGCTTCCGGTGCCTGTTATGAGCGCAAACCTGGACGTGATCCTGCGGGCCAGCATTCCGGTGGAGATGCAGGGCAGGGTTTATTCCTGCAGGAATACGCTGCAGTTTTTTACGATCCCGGTGGGATTCTTCCTGGGCGGTTTTCTGGTGGACCGGGTCTGTGAACCCATGATGGCGCAGGCGGATCCGAACGGGATGTTAGCGAGGATGTTTGGCGTCGGCAAAGGGTCCGGCGCGGCGATGGTGATGTTTGTACTGGGAGTTGCCGGGACGCTGCTTTGTCTGGCATTCGGACAGGTGCTTAGAAAATATCATTATGATAATATATGAAAAAAGGAAAAGAGCCGGCATGTTCATGGCAGGAATTTGTGATGCTTCGGAACGGAGGTAAAGATGAAGAGTGCAGTTTTTTACGGAACACATGACTTACGGGTGGAGCAGAGTAAGACACCCGAACCGGGGCCGGGTGAGGTGCTGATTCAGGTGAAAGCCTGCGGCATCTGCGGCACGGATGTGCATATCTATGAGGGGGACAAGGGTGCGGCGGATGTGCAGCCGCCCACGATCCTCGGACATGAATTCTCAGGTGTCGTTGCCGCGGCAGGCAGCGGAGTGGAGCGCTTTCAGGCCGGGGACAGGGTGTGTATCGATCCTAACGGTTACTGCGGGGCCTGTGATTATTGCCGAAACGGACAGGTACATTTCTGTGAGCATATGATAGGCTACGGGACGACGAAGAACGGCGGTTTCGCAGAGTACTGTGTGGTGGATGAGAGTCAGGTATATCGTCTGGGTGATCACACCACATTCGGGCAGGGAGCGATGGCGGAGCCCGTTGCGTGCTGTCTGCACGGTATTGACATGTGTGATATTGAGCCGGGACATCAGGTGGTGGTCATTGGCGGCGGTATGATCGGGCTGTTGATGCTGCAGCTGGCAAAACTGGCAGGCGCGGCCAGGGTGGCGTTACTTGAGCCTGTGGAAAAGAAGCGTGATATGGGCAGAAAGCTGGGCGCCGATGTGTGCATCGATCCCCTTCATGAGGATGTGGAGGCGCGTCTGGCGCAGGCGGGCATGACCTGGATCCGTACCGTGATCGAGTGCGCAGGGCTTCCGGCGACTATGGAGCAGGCCATTAACCTGGCGGGGAAGAAAGGCACGGTCATGATGTTCGGACTGACCAAGCCGGATGCCCAGATCGCAGTCAAGCCTTTCCAGATCTTCCAGAAGGAGCTGACGCTGCGGGCATCATACATTAACCCGCATACGCAGCACAGAGCGTTGGAGCTGATCGATTCCGGGCGTCTGGATGTGGAGAGCATGGTCTGTCGGACAATCGGGCTGGCGGAATTGGAGCGCGTGTTGGCGGATCCGGCTCTGCGGGCGGAAGGAAAGTATATTGTAGATCCGGCACAGTAATACGGAAGCGCAGGCGGCAGATTCATCTGTCGTCTGCGTCTGATCTGCAGGGGAATTGCTGCAGAGGTAACAAAGGGAAGCTGTATAGAAGTAGAACAAGGAGAGGTATCATCATGTCACATTATACGTTGGAATGTTGTGTGGACAGTGTAGAGTCTGCTTTGGCGGCAGCGCAGGGCGGTGCGGATCGTCTGGAACTGTGTGCCGCGCTTGTCATTGGCGGTACGTCGCCGAGCCTGGCGTTGTTTGAGCAGGTGAAGGCGTGCTGTGACTTACCGGTAAGAGCGCTTCTGCGGCCCCGTTTCGGGGACTTTCTTTATACGGATCATGAATTTCAGATCATCAGAAGAGAAGTGGAGCTGTTTCGGGAAGCCGGGGCGGAAGGCGTTGTGATCGGCTGTCTGAGAGAAGACGGCAGTCTCCACATGGAGCAGATGCGGGAACTGATGAAGAGTGCAGGGGGGATGAAGGTCACGCTGCACCGTGCTTTCGATGTGTGTGCAGATCCGATACGGACTTATGAGCAGGCGTGGGAACTGGGGATCGACACGATCCTGACATCCGGACAGGAGAGCGACTGTGTGAAAGGAATGCCGCTGCTTCAATCATTGTGCAGATTACAGACAGAGGAGCCGGCAAGGCCGCAGATCATGGCAGGAGCGGGCGTAACGCCGGATGTGATCAGCTTGTTCCGGGCACAGACAGAGATCACCGCGTTCCACTTGTCTGCCAAGAAGATCCTGGACAGCGGGATGCGCTACCGGAGGGAAGGCGTACCTATGGGACTTCCGGCTATGAGCGAATACAGCATATTCCGGACCGACAAAGAGATCGTGGCCCAGGCCAGACAGGCGCTGGCCTGATCTGTGCGGCCTGTCGATCCCTTACCGGTACAGCGTATAGTCGAGCATTTCTCTTACAAATCCGCTTTCTGAGAGCACATCTGCCGCCTCGGCCGGATATTCCTTTACGACGATTCGTTTCCTGTCAGTATAAATACGGCCCTGGCGGTATTCCTGTGTAAAAAGCTGCAGCGCCTCTTTCAGGCAGGAGGGATCGAAGACGCGCAGCCCCTTACCCTGCTTTTCAAAGAGCATTACGGGCAGGCCTCCGCGCAGTGCAACGGCAGTACCCGGCAGATTGGCAAAGGCCAGTTCCGGTCTGTGGGGCAGCAGCTTGCCCCAGGGCTGCATGGGATCCGCTGCATGGATCCAGAGTAGTTCCGACACGGGAGAAAGCAGTCTGGCAGTGATGCCGCCGAAATCATCCCGGCGGATAAACTGTGCGCCGGAAAACCCTTCAACGAAATAGCCTCTGCGCACTTGGCCCGTATATTCCTGCACGCGCAGAAGCGACAGGGCCTCCGGCCAGGACAGACCGCAGTACGCGGCAGTTTCCCGGCACAGGATCAGGTAGCGGTCTAAACACCGATCCATCTGTTCCTGAACGGTCAGGGTACGCAGCGGCCTGACCAGATCCCAGCGTCCGGCATTTAAGGCTTTCACCCGGGCGCCTACCCGCTGTCTGGCAGCGGATTTCCTGATCTTCTCCCGATTCTGCCACTGGCGCACGGGCAGGAAGCTGTCCGCGCATACGAGGCCCTTCTCCATCAGGGAGAGCAGGGTGTCGTAGGGCTGTTCGCCGGGCAGTACGTTGTTTAATGCCTGCAGGAAGCTTGCGCCCCGGCGGGAGAGCGCTTCCAGAATATGGCATTCCTTATCAGGTAAGGCTTCCGTGCCGCCGGATTCATTCAGCTTCTGACATGCGGCAGGCACGGCCTCCCAGTTAATATCATCCGTGCGGTCGAACAGAACCCGTCCCTCTTCCATATGCCAGAAGTATTCCCCCTTCGCCAGGAAATTGTCCAGCAGGTTTTCCCGATAGCCCCTGACCCGCAGGGGCAGCAGCTGTTCCTCCCAGACCGCAGCGGGAAACGGCGTTCCGACCAGGGAAGAGAGGGCGTAGGAAAGCGCTTCCTCGGCCGGCGCCGTACGGCTGACACGGGAAAGCAGCAAGGAAGCGTATGCGTCGGGCGGACAGGTGGAGATTTCCTCCCGGCGGTTTTTTAATGTCTTTGTGCGGGCGCGCTTGTAGAGCTGCGCGTGGTAGTAGACGGTTTTTGCGTGGCAGACCGCCTCCCCGCGGCTGCACAGCTCCTGCAGCAGTTCGCTGGCGGTTTCCGTGCTCCAGCCATAGCGTCTGGCAGCCTGTCCTATATCTGCGCCGCCGCGATAACGGAGCATTCGGCGGAGGATGGCAAGGCATGATTCCCGGTCGTTTTCTTCCAGCGCTTTCCGGTAGTCTTTCTGATGCTCGGCGGCGATCCAGAGTCCTTGCTCCAGATAGCAGGCCCGTCCTTCCCGATTCAGTGTCTCCAGCCATTCAACAGGAATTTCCAGATCGCCGGCAGCCAGATCGCCTTCTGTCATCAGGAGAGAGTGGAGCTGCGCTTCATCTTCCGGGAGTCTGGTACGATCCTGAACCTGAGCCAGTTCCTGACTGCCGGGCAGCAGCAGATCCTTTTCCTGCTGGAGCGCCTCTTCCACCGCGGCGTGAATGCCTCTGGGCGTGGGCGCATAATCGTACATGACAGCCGCTTCCTGACTCCACTGCAAAGGCAGGGACATGGGAGAGGCGGTATCCGAGTAGACTTCCCGCACCACGATCTCGCCGCAGCGGATCTGATCCAGCACTTCCCGGACACCCTGCACATCCCAGAACTGTTCCATACATTCTCTGGTTGTTTCGCGGATCAGTGGATGTTCCTTTTCCCTGACCACCTGTTCCAGCATCTCGGCGCTGCGCAGCCGCTGCATCCAAAGCGGATGCCGCCCGGAACCTTTGGCACCCATCATCAGCGCCCGTCCGCAGTTGTAGCGGAAAGCCATGTTGAAGACGGGGGTAGCCGGCAGCATGGCGGCCAGCAGGCGTCTGGAAGAGGCCGGGTCGATCCGGGACAGAAGGCCTTCCGGCATGGTTCGGTCGTTGTAGGAATAGAGCAGGAAACCGTCTTCCTCATCCACGCTGCCCACCTCTGTTCCCATTTCTTCCCCGGCCAGCCGGGCAGCCAGCAGGGACAGGGGACCGTTGACACGGCGGCCGAAGACGGAATGGATCATCAGCTGGCTGTTGCCGGACTGATCCCTGAAATGTTCCGCCAGAATGATTTTGTCCGAGGGCAGCGTGCCGGTGGCGGCAATCTGCCTTTGCAGGTATTCTCCGGCCAGGGCGGCCGCCGATGCATCCAGCCCCAGCGCATAGAGAGCGTCATGTAAGCGGCTTTCCCGGGCAGCCTGTTCCAATCCGCGCAATATCCCGCCGAAGTGCCGGCCGGTCTCTTTGCTTCTTCCTTTGATCTCGCCCTTCCAGAAGGGAAGTCTGGCGCCTTCCGTCGGTGCCTGAGTCACCGTCACCGTATCCCGGCCGATCTGCAGCACTTTCCAGGCAAAGGCGCCCAGAATAAACCGGTCGCCGAGCCGGGTTTCATAGACGAATTCTTCGTCCGCTTCTCCGACCTTTATGCCGGACTCGGTGCGTACCGTATACATGCCCTTGTCAGGAATGGTGCCGCCGGCGGAAATGGCAAGGATACGGCTGTAGCCGTCCCCCTCCACGTGTCCGTGCAGGCGGTCATAGAGGATTCTCGGACGGACCGGAATATCTCTCCTGTGCTCGTAGTCGCCGGCGAGCATCCGCAGCACGGACTCCACATCCTCTCTTGTCACGTCCCGGAAGGGCCATGCCCGGGGCAGTAGCTGCATCACGTCATCCACTTCATAACCCTTGAAAGCCGCCATGGACACCAGATGCTGGGCGAGGATATCCAGACAGCCCTGCGGAGGATTGGTCTTTTCCACAAGTCCTTCTCTGGCCATCTGCGCCGTCATGCCGCAGAGGACGCTCTCGGCTGCCGTCCGGGGGAAAAGATACATGACGCTGGTAAGACCAGGATTGTGTCCGGCCCGGCCCAGGCGCTGCATGGTGCCGGAGACGGTGCGGGGGCAGCCCACCTGCAGCACCTGCCCGATCTCGCCGACATCGATGCCAAGTTCCATGGAGGAGGTGGCGCACAGAAGCCGCAGACGGCCTTCCCGCAGGGCCAGCTCCGTCTCGGCACGCTGCTCTTTGGAGAGGCTGCCGTGGTGGACTCTGGCAAAATCCTGTCCGCCTATCTGGTTTACATAATATGCCAATTTTTCCGCGTAGCGACGACCCTCCACGAAGGCGATCACACTCTTTATCCCCTGACAGTATTGATAGACCAGTTCCGACAGTTCCTGCCAGACGGGATCTTTGCGTCGTCTGCTAGTGTCCACATAAGAGCCGAGTATTTGCAGCTGTATCTTTTTTTCCATGGAGGGGGCAGCTACAAACACCGGTTCCGGCGCAAGATACCGGGCAGCCAGAGAGAGGGGCGCGATGGTGGCGGAGAGACCGATGCGCTGCAGCGGCGAGCCGCACAGGATATCCAGCCTGGCCAGGGAGAGCATCAGGTGGGCGCCGCGTTTGGTATCGATCAGTGCATGGAGCTCGTCGATGATAACGGCTCCGGCAGTGCACAGCATGTTCTGTCCTGTTTTGGAGGTGAGCAGCAGATAGAGGGATTCCGGCGTGGTGATCAGGATATGAGGCGGCTTTTTGATCATCTGCCGGCGTTCCTGGGGTGTTGTATCCCCGGTACGGATGGCAGTCTGCAGACAGGTTCCGGCACCGATCCCGGTGAGGGGCCTGCTTAAGTTCTCGCGGATATCAGCCGCCAGTGATTTTAACGGGGAGACGTAAATCAGGTATAGTTCTTGCTGCAGCGCTCCCTCGTCGGCCAGTTTCTTGAGCCGGTCCAGGAAGACGAGAAAGGCGGAGAGGGTCTTACCGGTTCCGGTGGGCGCCGATACCAGCACATGAGAGCCGGCGGCGATGGCAGGCCAGGAGGCTTCCTGCACGGGGGTAGGAATGCCCAGAGTTTCGTGAAACCAGAGGGCGGTATTTTGTGTGAAGAGATGCAGACTGTTGGGAAGCTGGCGGTTTGGCATGATCTTGACTCCTGACTTATAGTATGATGGATTCTTACCTGCGTCTGAGTTCCGACGGCAGCAGACGATAACACTATTACTATAGCATGACGGGACGGGAGCTTCAAGATTTCCGGGCAGGAAGCGGACTCCGGAATTAAATGTTACAAAAACCGCGCGGTGCGAAGCGTAACAATAGCTATTCTTTCTGTTTTGTGCTATATTGAATAGAAGCAGATCGAATGGACAAAGGGAGGAAAACTATGAGAATCTATGATATATCGCAGGAAGTCTTCGGAAGTAAGGTGTTTCCGGGGGATCCGGCGCCGGCTATGCAGGCGGTCATGAGGATTGCGGAGGGCGGCCAGTGCAATCTGTCGGCTTTTTCCATGTGCGCCCACAACGGCACGCATGTGGATGCGCCTTTTCATTTCTATGAGCAGGGGAAGACGATAGATAAGACGGATCTGGAACGTTATGTCGGAATTGCCTATGTGGCGGAGCATACGGGCGTGGTCACGGCCAACGACGCGATCGCCATCCTGCAGAAGGCCAGAGAGACGGATCGGCGGAGCAGGAAGAGAATCCTGATCAAGGGACAGGCAGTAGTCTCCCTGGAGGCGGCGAAGGTGTTCGCGGAGGCGGGGATCCTGTTACTTGGCAACGAATCGCAGACGGTGGGACCGGAGGAGGATTCACGGGACGTGCACTTACAGCTGCTGGGTGCGGAGGTTACGCTCTTAGAAGGCATCCGGTTAGGAGAGGTGGAGGAAGGGGTGTATTTCCTGAATGCTGCGCCGATCAATCTGGGCGGTGTGGATGGCGCTCCCTGTCGGGCGGTGCTGGTGGAGCTTGAGATCTGCTGATAGCGTTCGAAAGGCAAAAGTAAAGATAATATCAGCAGCGTACATCCAAAATGCGGATCGGACAGAAGCCATTTTGATGAAAGGTGCATAAAATAATACAGGGTACGAATCCTAAGAGGATGACAGGTTGCGTTCCGGTTATGGCGGTATGAGGATGCGTGAAATGGATGTTTAGGAAAGGCGGAATTACGATATGCAGTTGGCGCTTGGATTATTGATTCCCTTCGCGGGGACGACGCTTGGTTCGGCAATGGTATTCTGGATGAGGCGTGAGATGAACAGGAAGCTGGAGAAGATGCTTCTTGGGTTTGCATCCGGGGTGATGATCGCGGCTTCCGTGTGGTCCCTGCTGATTCCGGCGATTGACATGGCACAGGAGCAGGGAAAGATTGCCTGGCTCCCGGCAGCCGTAGGCTTCTTGGGCGGGATAGCGTTTCTGCTGGGACTGGACAGTCTGGTGCCGCATCAGCACCTGGAGAGTGCAGAGACGGAAGGCCTCGAAGCAAATTTAAAAAAAACAACTATGCTTGTCCTGGCGGTGACGCTGCACAATATCCCGGAAGGTATGTCGGTGGGTGTTACTTTTGCAGGCGCATTGCTGGGGAATACCGGCATTACCATGGCGGGAGCGTTCACACTGGCGGCAGGGATCGCCATTCAGAATTTCCCGGAAGGGGCCATCATCTCCATGCCGCTTAGAAGCGAAGGGGTGAGCAGATGGCGGGCCTTCGTCTATGGTGCTTTGTCAGGGATCGTGGAGCCGGTCGCCGCGGCGGTTACCATCCTGCTGGCGGAACAGATCGTGCCGGCGCTTTCCTATATGCTGGCTTTCGCGGGCGGTGCGATGATCTATGTGGTGGTGGAGGAGCTGATCCCGGAATCTCAGGCGGGAGAACACAGCAATATCGGTACGATCGGCGTTGCGGCCGGGTTTGTGCTGATGATGATACTGGATGTGGCGTTAGGATAGTGCGCCGCGTCCTTTTTTTGAAGGAAATCCGGGAGTAAAGAAAACGGAACAGATGAGGGTCAACCGGGATGCACAGGGATGTGCCCGATTCTTGGGCATGAACTGGATAAAAAAGAGGGAATGTATTTTATGATGTAAAGATATTCTATCTCAGAAATGACCTGAACGGTACACCGTTTGAGGGGTGGTGGATACGCAGATCATCAAAGGGAAAAAGCTCTTTGACCATCCGGTGAGCATGGATATCTGTAAGACATGCGCCAGAATCTGCCAGGACAGGATAAAGGACAAAATGCGTACCCATTATTTTACTAAGGAAAACAAAAAGGAGAGACGTCAGAAACTGTGGGAGTCTGCGGTCAGGCATCTAGAAAAGAAACTCCTGGAAAACGGGTATGAGAGCCTGGAGAAATTCAGCGAAGACTGGCGCCATGCGGATAAATGGCTGGGAAAGAAACGGATTGCGGAACTGGAACAGATGCGCCTGGAAAAAGAAAAAGAGAGGATGGAGCAGCCAGTACAACTCAGTTTGTTCGATATGGAAGCTTCATAAGATACAGGTAAGATTGCTGGGAGTTGCGGTAGTATTTTCGCATAATCATTCATACTGTTTTGGTATCAACCAGGATATCCTTGAAAAAAACAGTTTCCTTAGTATAATAAAACCGTGGCAGGGGTAAGAAGCTAATCAGATCAATGTCTGCCATATATCATGCAGAAAGGCGGTGCCTGTTATGTCAACATTACAGAATCAGGGAGTAAGAGTATACATTATGATATTGCTGCACAGGGGAGAAAACGCAGGTTTGGAAGTATGAAAGGGCAAAAATTTATTGTGGATGGACACGATATAGATGAATGCAATGACGAAATTGCCAGATTATTCCCTTTAAGAGCGGGAATGACTATGGTTCATGGAAATCTATGAACGCCAGGGATTTGGCAGATGGCCATTTCCGCTTGCAGAAACAGGCGGCAGGATACCTGTTCAGGGATACCGCGGTCCAGAAAGCCAATGACCAGTACTGGAAGAACTGTACCACGATTTGGACAGCGAACTTCACGCACAGGGCCAAAAGGGGGCGTGACCATGCCCGATTCGAACATGGAGAGGGAAAGGCACAGTCCGCTGGTGGATACGGAAGACCTTACTAGGGAAGAATGACTGGACTGGCGGCGTTGTGGGATCGGCGGCAGTGACGTCTCTGCCATCATTGGGATCTCCTTTTCCACACTGCACGGGATACCCCTGTCAGGGATGGGGCATCCAAGGAAAAAGAGGAGAGGAACTTCCGCACCTTAAAGGAGCAGTGGCTCTACGGACTGGATATTTCATAGATCCGGCCGCTCAAAGAATTCAACAGCCTGCTTGCCGATTATATCAGGAAGCATAATATCATCGTCCATTCCGTGACTAGGAAAAACAAAACACATTCTGGGGTTTGTTCGGGAAAAGTCCGTTTTTTACCACAAATACAATCCGCAATCTGACCGGGGAATATAAAAAGATAGAGCCGGATTGCCGGGAGGGAGTGAGAGCGTAGCTGGAGCGCATGAAAAAACTTCTGCAAGGAGCGGAATAGCCTTTATGAAAAGCAGAACAATTTGAAAGGGCAAAATGGAAGATTGAGAAGTCGTTGAAACGATAAGAAATATGGGGTGTGGCGGTTGTTGTGCCCTATATTTTTTTGTGGGAAAAATTTCCCTGTGTGCTACAATAAAAACAAGATTACGAACTCTAATATCAAATGAAGATAAATATTTCATCGAGAATGGACAATATGATATTATGGCAAGATGTACAGCACCAATTAACGGTCACCGCACAGCGAGTGGAAGGGCAAACTGTCCAGTGTGTGGAAGATGTGGCAATAGAAATTACAATTTTTATTCCACATTTTCTTCACCATATTCTACGCCAACAAGCAGTTCGAGAAGTGGTAGTAGTAGTGGGCAGGCTAAAACAAAAGCGCGGTGGTTTTCGAGGGGGCAACTATCTTATATACTCCTGCGGAAATTCGAACACTTACCCCGGGCGTGAAAATGTTGAAAAGCGTTCGGATGCTTGAATCTAAAGGAGTAACAGTTTGATTTTTGAAAAATGATTATAATTTGCGGCATTGTCTGCTTGACCTTATTATAAAGGAAATATTTAGCGTTATGAATGGAGAGGTAATTCGTTATGAATTATGTTCAAGCGTATATATCAAATATCTCTTTTCCAGATTCATTAGATGAAGTTTATGATTATGCACACTTCTTTAATATGGAAGCAATTATTAGGGGTGGTGATGATGGTGAATACGAGGATCGAGAAACCGCATGGACAGCACCTAAATGGTGCAAGAAAGGTGATATTGTTCTTTTTATGCACGCCAAAACTGCAAATAGTAAAATTGGCAAATTAAAGAATGAGCTTTTAAGCATTAGAGAATGCTATTCTAATAGTACATTTTGGACAATTATGAATGCTCTGATAAGAGCAAAAAAGATACATGATCTATATGGCGGGAAAATATTTGCAATAGGAAGAATTTCAGGGAATCCTGCCTATGATAAAATGAATAATGAGAATTTGCATTGGAAAAGTAATCTATATGCGCCGATTGAAGAGATTTTTTTATTAGAAAATCTAATTGATATATCGGAATTTAGTGTTGAAATAGAAGTTTCGAGACAGAGCAGCATAACGCCGGTTTTTGGTGAAAAATTTGATTTTATTAAAAATTTGATTTTAAAGAAAAACAATGTTGTGGAAAAATACTTTATAGATTCTGTTGCAGAACCTATGCCATTATATAGGTTGAACGACGATAATTGGTTAAAGATAGTAAATTGTCATAGACGTGATTTTTTTCTAGAAGCACAGTTTAGGGCATTTTATGTGGATAGATTTTTGAGAGTTTTGGGAGATACAAAAGTCTTTTATAAAGAATGTGGTTGTAAAAAGGAGAATAGAAGCAAAACATTTGTAGATAATGTAATAAAAATGAACGGTAAATATTTGCCTGTGGAAATCAAGTTATCTGTTTCAGCAGAAAAGGACATAAATTCTCAGTTGATGTCATATTGCAATTTAAAACAACTGTATTTAACACCAGATAAGATAGTGATGGACAATATTTATAGAGATAATGCATTAGTGATTGATACAGATAAAATTTACATATATTATGACAAAAAAAGGATGCTAAAAGAAGTGTTTGAGTTGGATAATATAGAATCCAATGATGATATTGTTAATTTGAGAGTAATTATTATAAATTTGCTTGATTGTCCATAAAAAAGGAATAATTTGAGCGGATGCTTCATAAAGTTTTCATGAAAAGCCATGTTGACTTTTCTCTTTGCGCTTGCTAGAATGTAGGTACAAAGAAAGTTTACCACTGACCGATATGTGGTATATAAATGGTCGGGTTGAAAGTTTACCGCTGACCAATATGCGGTATATAAATGGTTGGGTCGAAAGTGTAGTCCTTCGCCGTAAGGCGGAGGATTTTTCCGTAATGAGGACAGACAAATGAAGAAAACAGGCTTTTATATTATCAAAGACCAATTCTTTGAAGATATGCCCGATCCATATCTCAAAGGAAACAAAGCGGGAAATAGACCGCATTATTACTGTTTTGAAGATACAAGTACCGGAATATACTGGATGATACCATTGTCCAGTCGCATTGACAAATACAAACAAATTATGGAGAAAAAAGAAAAAGCCGGGAAACCTTGCGATATTCTCCATATCGTTAAACTGGATGACAGCCGGGAGAGCGCATTTCTGATACAGGATATGTTCCCGATAACGGAAGAATACATAGAGCGAGAATACACAATCGCCGGAAATCATCTGATGTTAACAAGTGAGCATACCGCTAAAGAGATTGAGCAAAAAGTGAGAAAAATCATAGGTATGTTGAAACGTGGCATAAAATTCACTCCAACACAGCCGGATGTTATGGCGATATTGGAGAATTTGAGGAAAGGCAGATAAAATTTCCTTGTTGGTGTAATAATTACATGGTGCTAGCATCATGTAGCTGAAACTGTAAATGCGGCATAAAATATGGATATTATAGCTATGAAAACTCCTAAAAAGCAATGATATATTTAACAATTATGTTATAGATATAGGGGTTCGAATAGTACAAAAGAATACTATTTATTTTATATGGCAGGTAGTCCATGAGATTGCCTGCTATATTTGCAATCTATAATTTCAGAAAAATTAAGGCAGTAAATTGCTGCCAAGAGAAATGGGTATTTATTAAATTGTCAAATAGCTTACGAAGATAGCATATGGAAAGTACGAAAAAGAATTCAGTGAAAGAAAAAGCGCCGTTTGCTCAGAGATATCCTATAACTAATTTTATGATAGGGTTGGCTTTGTTGGTAATACTTGTACTTGTGGTAATATTACTCATATGGTTTATTTTTTCTTGTTTAGGGAATGGGATTGAGCATTTAGTTGATTTTTTGAAAAAGTTTGTAAGTACTACAGATAAAGTAATACTTGGGCGTGAAAAGCGAATACCTTTTGAGGTGGCTGTAGATCCTTTTTATTCGCAGGAAAATATGAACAGGCTAAAAGAGTCGGTAGCACAGATGGAAGCTGCAGGCGGCACAGTACATGAGTTGGATTTTGATGATTAAGTCATGGTCAGATGCGGCATGGGAAGATTTTGAATACTGGATGAAGCAAGATAAGAAGAAGTTAAGGCGTATTCTTCAGTTATTGAAGGATATTGATCGGAACGGATATGATGGAATTTTTGGCAACAGAAAATCAGCAAGCCATAATAAGTGATGTAATTGAAGTAAAAATGGGTGTGTATTTACACAAAATTTAAACAAGTACAGTTAATTAAAAGTTTCCCAATCTGTCGGACTATAGAAGCCCGACAGATTGATTCG
>CANRZW010000024.1 GCA_947644545.1 uncultured Lachnospiraceae bacterium | reverse complement strand
AATCGAATGACACATCTTGAGATACCCAACAATATCTTTAACTAAGGGAAACGGGACTGTCAGTTCCTGATTCGGATCTGTTAATCTCCTTATCGGAAGTGCTTGAAACACCTGTAAGCACACTGTTAGGAGAAACTGTCATCGAAACGGAAGTTGATGCTTTAAAAGCCATTTCCGAAAAGCTGGAGGTGATTAACTTACAACTGTCCCAACGGAAGATCACGAGAAGAAAAATTCTTCATTGGTCGCTTATTTCGTTATGTGCAATTATAGTAATAGTTTTTGCAGTCTTATTGGCATTAGAAAGTTCTTACCTGGGGTGGGATTATAGTGACCCGGAAACCGCTGTTCTTGGAGTGGCAGTTCACTCACTTGAATGGCTGTTTGTCAGAGTAGCGCCGATTATATTTATTGGTGCAGTCATAGGAATTTTCTTAACACAGAAGAAGGAATCATTATGATTCCCGGCGTTTTGAGCCAGGAGTAATTACAGCCGACACCGTGAGATCTATTCAAATTAATACCTTTATGCGTCACCCGCAGACCGCCGGGTGCATGAGGAAAATGAGGGCGCTCGGTTCTTCCCTGGTCAGCACCGGACGCAATTTAGCGAAAAAGATAGTGAAAAGGAGCCTTGAATGTGCTAAAATGGCTGTAGGCATATCAGGGCTCTTTCCGCTGCGGAAAGGAGCAGGAACAAGGCCGGGAACTCCCGTATTTTCCACGAGTTTTAAAGGTTCTGAGTTTTGGAGGAAGATTGAATGGCTAAGAAAGTGAAGCTGGCGGATATTGCAGAGCGGACAGGCGTCAGCGCTGTGACGGTGTCCAAGGCGTTGACAGGACAGAAGGGCGTCAGTGAGGAGATGAGGGAACGGATCAGAAAGCTGGCGGATGAGATGGGATATGTGCAGCCGTCCAGGGAGAGAAGGACCGGGCTGGAGAAAAGTTATAATATCGGGCTGCTGGTGGAGGAAAGCTATATTGATAAGTATGATTCCTTTTATCTGCAGATGTATCAGAAGGTTGCCACAAAAGCGATGGATGTGGGATGTTTCACGATGATGGAAGTGATCGACAGGCCGAGGGAAGGGGCATATGTGCTGCCCAGGCTTCTGCAGGAGCAGAAGGTAGACGGGATAGTTATTTTGGGCAAGATGCCGAATGAGTTTTTGGCCTTTTTGAGACAGCAGACAACACTGCCCATCGTGTATATGGATTTCACGGATGAGGGACAGGATGTGGATGCGGTGGTTTCGGACAGCTTCTATGGGGCATATCAGCTGACCAACTACCTGTTTCAGATGGGGCATGAGAAGATCGCGTATGTGGGTACACTGCTGGCAACGAGTTCTATTACGGACCGTTTTCTTGGTTATGTCAAATCCATGCTGGAGCATGGAAAGAAGATTCGGGAAGACTGGGTGATCGATGACCGGGAAACCACAAGCGGTTATATTGACGAGGTGAATCTGCTGAAACTGCCGGAAGATATGCCAACCGCTTTCGTGTGCAACTGTGACCTGACTGCTGGCCGCATGGTCAATAAACTGAAAGAGAACGGCCTGCGTGTGCCGGAGGATGTGTCGGTGGTGGGGTATGATAATTTCATCTATCCCGGAATCTGTGATGTGGAGATCACGACTTATGAAGTGGATCTGGGCCGGATGGCGCAATGTGCAGTGGATGTGATGCTGGAGAAACTGCAGATGGGTGAGGCGCATGTGCCAAGCATTCATACGGTGGAAGGGCATATGGTGATGAAGAAAAGCGTGCTTGCCCGGTGATCCGTAATCAGGTATTAGTTAATTGTTAATCGAAAGCAGCTATTTGTAAAGCAGCTGTTTGTTAGGAAAAGCCGCCCGGCAGGCAATTTTGTGTTTGTCTGCCGGGCGGCTTGCGTCATTTTTCAGGATTTCTCAGCTGGTATGGTGATGGCGGCGCTGCTTCAGGAACCCGTGCACGATCAGGGCAATGCCTGCAGGCAGGGTGATGGCGGCAATGGTCAGGGCGGTGATGACATTGACGGTATTCTCGTTCCAAAGCGCGAATTCAAGACTGGTGCAGGCAAGGAACCGCTCCCGGTCCTGGAGGATCAGGGCGATGACCGGATTGACAACGACGCCGAACAGGCCGCCCAGGATGGTGCAGACTCCGGCTTTGATCTGTGTCTGGAGCTTCGTATAGCGGATGATAAGAAAGAATCCCCAGGGCAGCAGCAGACAAAAGGTTGTGATCTGCAGAGCGATACGCCAGTAATCGGCAGCGGCGGTATGAAACCCGCATACCAGGATCACGCCGTAGAGCCAGAGGGTGTCCCAGGCCATGACTAAGAGCGCTTTGTGACGGGCTAAAAAGCCGGAAAGCGGAATCTTCCTTATCAGATAGGGCATAAAAAGTACCGACAGTCCAAAAAGGACGGGGACGGATGCCAGAAAGAACCAGTTTCCGCCGGTATAAAGGCAGATGGTAAACAGCAGCAAAAGCAGGGAGCCGGTAAAACATCCCAATGTCCACAGCACAGTGTGTTCCGGAACCATTAACGGAACCACGCTGACGGAAGCCGTCAAAAGCAGAGCCGCCAGGACAATAAAGAACCAGTCAAGGCCGTGGCCGATCGCCAGATTACAGATCAGACAGACGATAACGGGGATTGTCAGAATACCGGCGATCGAGGAGCCGATGAGAAAAGTCTTTTTCCGCTCTTTCCTGGCGTGTGCTTCCAGTATATTGTTTTTCTCCTGCAGCAGCTGCCTGTCATAGCGGTTGTCCTGCAGCTTCTGCATGATTCTCTGGCAGTCCGGACATTCCCGCAGGTGTTCTTCAACGACTGTGCGGCTGAATGTGCTGCAGATCTGGTCCTGATAGAGCGGGAGCAGGTCCTGTACAAGTTCACAATTAAAATTTTGTTCCATATTCTTCCATCCTTTCCTGAATCTTTATTCTGGCGCGATGATAGGTCACGCGGGCCCAGACTTCGCTTTTGTCAAATATTTGACCTATTTTCTGAAAAGAAAGTTCTCCGAATATCCGCAGCTGGAATACTTCTTTATAAGGTTCTTCCATCCTGTGCAGGATCTGGTGGATCTGCAGGGTGGCGCTTTCTTTCGCAAACATTTCTTCCAGATTGATGTCGGCAGGTATTTCTTCGTCAGTATCCTGAAATCTGGCCTGCTTTCTGCATTCATCGATGAAGGTGTTTTTGGCGATGGCGCACAGCCACGTCAGCTCGCCGGATGTACCGTCATGGGGATGCCGGGTCTTCATGGCCTTAAAAAACACTTCCTGCGTGAGCTCTTCTGCCAAATGCGCATTTCTGGCCAGTGTCATCAAATAAGAATAAACTTCCATATAATAAGTCTGGTAGAGTTTTTCAAAGTCCATGGTGGTGCGCACCTCCTTTCCCATTCATTGGTTAGACGATTCTGATCAGGATTCGTTACAAAATATTGTAATCTTTTTTTGATTATGTGAAAAGTGAGTTCTGCAACAAAATGAATGGCAGGTTAGAGGAAGTTAAAATTAGCCTCGCCAATAGCTGCGGTTTGGATAAAATATACAAAAAGCAAATCTCTAAATCATGTAATTGTGCCAAACATACATCAATTTAAGCTAAAATATTGAAAAATTAGATTAAAAGGAATATAATTTTAAGTAGTTAATGTGGACAATTTAGCTTATTGGAACTTAAAAAAGTGGCTTCTTAAAACTCGGTAAAGGATAACGTGTTCCTGTAGGGAGCGTGGCGGATGTGACAGGGGATGGGTGAATGAAAAAGTTTAAAGCGATGACGGGTTATGAAATGGCCCTGGCGGCAGAAGGCAGTGTGAGTGGATGCAAGGTTGTATTACGGGATGATGTGGCGCTGTCAGGAAAGAGGAGATGCTTTTTTGGGAAAAAACAGTTGACGATGCTTCTGTTAGCAGGAATGCTGTTGAAAGTGTTCCATGCCATCGAAATACCGTCTTTTGCACAGACAAATAGTAACGTGGAAATGTATGACGGCTATAACGAAGGATTTGCCGGGGAGGATTCCCTGCCGGGGTATCGGGAATATGAGAGATCTTTTGAAGCGGTTTACCCCAAACAGGAGATCAGGGTCGGGGTGGAGGACTGTATCGGGTATGAGAAAAACCTGGATGCGGAGGACTTGTGCAATGGCGCCGCCCGGCAGGTTAACGAGATCGGTCAGGCGGCAGGCCTGCTCGTATATGCGAATCTTAATGGAATGCCGGATGACAGTATTTATACGGGAGAAGGCTCCCTGACGGAATTCAGGGTTTGCGTGGAGGAAGAAGGGTTCTATGACATTTCGCTTGTATATTTGCCGTCTGCAAAGAGTGATGCCGCGCTCGTGCGCAGCATTCTGATCGACGGAGAAGTGCCTTATCGGGAGCTGGCGCGGGTTTGTTATGACCGGGTATGGGCGCAGGAAGGCGGTAACGTCCTGACACGGCAGACACAATGGATCACGGGCGCGGCATATGACAGAGAGCGTCATATTGTGGAACCGTTATCGGTGTATCTGTCGAAGGGCGAACACACGGTTTCCCTGCAGGCTGTCCAGGGACCGATGCTGCTCCATCAGATCATATTCAGCCAGAAACAGCAGATTCAGGAGTATAAACAGGTAAAGGGCTTCTGGGATGCCGTGGGCATCAGGGCGGCTCGTGGGAAAACGGTGAGGATCGAGGCAGAGGGGGCAGTCAGGGCTTCTGCACGCATGGAATATACGGAACGGGAAGAAAGCAGGATGTCTGTAATACCGCTGCGGCTGCCGGTCCATGAGAAGGAAGCGGAATGTAGTACGATCGGCGGCACTTCCTGGCAAAAGGCCGGATCATGGTTTGAGTGGGAATTTGAAGTGCAGGAAGCCGGTTATTATCATATTTCCCTTTATGAACGTCAGAACTATGCGCGGGACGGCGCGTACAGGAAGATCATGCTTGACGGTGCGGTGCCTTTTCAGGAAATGGAGCGTTATGGGTTTGCCTACAGATGGGGATGGAAGGAGGAGGCGCTTTCTGACGATACAGGAAAGCCGTATGTTTTCTACCTGAAAGAAGGAAAGCATACGCTTCGCATGGAGGCAGTGCCGGGAGAAAGCAATCCGGAAGCTCACATGACCGGATGCGTGAGTCCGCTGACGATAGATTGGATACGCATGATACCTGCAGGGCAGTGAAGTTACGGGGCTGCCCGTGCCAGGGAGACGATCCGGATTCTCTTCCGGGGCAGATGTGGAAAAACATTATGGAAAAAACAATAAAAAATGCATTGACAAGATTTGGGTGCTGTATTAAGATAACAACATACGTTGTGAAACAGACATAATAAAACGGTACGGCACAACAAAATCTTAAGGAAGGAGGTAACCGTTATGTTGAATGGCAATAAGTTCAGAACGTCAGCAGGCGTTGGCATGAGACGGAATCATATAATATGGGAATTACCTCCGCAGACAGAATTGAAGGAATATTTACTTAGATTGTGACGAAGGATCGGCAGACGGCAGATGTGTAACAGAGGGAACGAAGAGGACACATTGAGCCGGCAGCGGCCAGGATCTGGTCAGGACACATATAGGTAGATTTCAGGCTGTGGTAATTTCTCCACAGCTTTTTTTGTGTGTATATAGAGGAAAGCGCACTCGTGTTACGGTCTGTGAATCTGATGTTTTGGGCATATATGCGTGGCGGCAGAAAGGATTGTGAGAAGATGAAATGTTGATATTACAGGCTTGCATAACGGTAGAAGGGATGAGGAAATCGTCAGAAAGCAATCTGTGTGCACATCATGCGCACACGAAAAGACAGGCATAAAGGGGTGATATAGAGTCATGAAAAAGATATCAAGTTACATATGGGATTACAAATTTTCTTATCTGGCGGCGATTGCATCGCTTTTGATCGCAGTCACGCTGGATATGATGGGACCGCGGCTGATGGCGCTGGTGGTGGATGATGTCATCGTGGGCGGCAATATCGCGGAATTGAAATACCTGCTGTTGGGGTTTCTGGGTGTGGGTATCGGACGGTGTCTGTTCCAGTACGCGAAGGAGTATACCTTCGACAAAAACGGAATCCGGATTTCGGCCGATATGCGAAGAGACCTGTTTCGGCATGTGCAGGGATTGAGTGCGGAGTTCTTTGACAGGACGAATACGGGTGAACTGATGGCCCGGGTTAAGGAAGATATTGACCGCATCTGGGATGCCATAGGTTACGTGGGAATGTTATTGATCGAGGTGATCTATCACACATCCATCATTCTGATCTCCATGTATCTGCTCAACTGGAAACTGGCGCTGCTGCCGACGGCGGCGATGCTGCTGTGCGGTACGATCGCGCTTTTGATGGAGCGGAAGCTGGGGCAGGTGTATGAGGAGATCAGTGAGGAGAATGCGAAGCTGAATACGGTGGCGGAGGAGAATCTGGCCGGTGTGCGTACCGTAAAGGCTTTTGCAAGGGAGAAACACGAGATCGGGAAATTCCTTTCCCACAATAAACGGTATTATGAATTGAATATGCAACAGTCCAGGGTTTTTGTGCGCTATTATCCGTTTTTCAGCGTTGTCAGCAAGGTACTGCCGATCCTGACTATATTGGTGGGCGGCGGCTTCGTGATCAAGGGCCAGATGACGCTTGGTCAGATGACGGCTTTTGTGGAGTATTCCACGAATATCGTCTGGCCGATGGAAATGCTGGGATGGCTGACGAACAGCTTCTCGGCGGCGGTGGCGTCCAATAAGAAGGTACGCAAAATCTACGAGGAGAGACCGACGATCACGGAAACGGCGGAGCCGGTCAGGATCGAGCAGGTGGCGGGCAAGATCCGTTTCGACCATGTTTCCTTTCACAAGGCGGATCTGCATGAGATTCTGCATGATATTTCCTTTACGGTGGAGGCAGGAAAGACGCTGGGGATTATGGGAGCCACGGGAGCTGGAAAGACCTCGATCGTACAGCTTTTGCAGCGTATGTATGATGCGACGGAGGGCGCCATTTATCTGGACGATGTGAATATTAAGGAACTGTCGCTTGCACAATTGCGTACCAGCGTCAGCTATGTGATGCAGGATGTATTCCTGTTCTCCGACACGATCAACGATAACATTAAGCTGGGGAAAAAGGATTTCCTCGATTTCAGGACAGTGCGCAGGGCATCTGCCCAGGCGCAGGCCAGTGACTTTATCGAGCGTATGGAGGATACCTATGACACCGTGATCGGTGAACGCGGCGTGGGACTATCCGGCGGACAGAAGCAGCGTATCAGCATTGCCCGGGCATTGGCCAAAAAAGATCCGGTGCTGGTGATGGACGACTCCACTTCGGCGCTGGATATGGAGACTGAGCAGATGATCCAGCAGACATTGCGTGAGCTGGAGAATACGACGAAGATTATCATTGCCCACCGGATCAGTGCGGTGCGGCATGCGGATGAGATTATCGTGCTGGAGGACGGCGCTATCGCGGAGCGGGGAACGCATGAGGAACTGCTGGCGAAGCGGGGACTTTATTATGAGACCTATGAGTCGCAGTACGGACAGGTATCGGCGAATAACGAAGATGCTCTGCAGGGAAGAGAGGCAGTGCAGGCATCAGTGAATAACGAAGATGCTCTGCAGGGCAGAGAGGCAGTGCAGAAAACAGAAATGAAAGGCATCGCAACAGCAGATGCCAGACAAACGAAAGGTGGTGAGACGGATGGCAGTCAACTCGTATAAGGATGATGAGCAGAGTGTAGAGCGCAGTAAGGTACAGACACTGCTGCGGCTGTTCCACTATCTGCTCGATTACAAATGGCAGATCGTACTGGTGCTTCTGATCATGGGATATGGCGTGGCGGTCAGCCTGGTCAATCCGCTGATTATGGAATCCGCGATCGACGATCATATTTCGGTCAAGGATGTGAGCGGCCTTTACCGGCTGCTGGCCGTGGCCCTGGTCATCAACCTGCTTCTGGTGGTGACGGTGAAGCTGCGGATGTATATTATGGCGAAGGTCTGCAACGAGATCCTGTTGACGATCAGGCAGGAACTGTATACGCATATTCAGAAGCTGGATTTCGCCTTTTTTGACAGCAGACCGACGGGGAAGATCTTATCCCGTATCATCGGTGATATCAATTCGCTGAAGGACGTGTTATCCAACTGTGTGACGACGCTGATTCCGGATGGCCTGACGGTCGTGGCAGTGGTGGTGATCATGGTCTGGAAGAACCCGAAGCTGGCCTTCGCATCCATGTTGGCTATTCCGTTTATGGCGGCGGGGATGGTGTATATTCAGGTTAAGGCGCATCCGCGCTGGCAGGTTTTCCGTAAGAAGTCGGCGAACCTGAATGCCTTTATTCATGAGGATATGGCGGGAATGCGGATCATCCAGAGTTTCCATGCGCAGGGAGAGACGGAGCGGACGTTTGACGGACTCTTAGAAGAGCACAGGCTTGGCTTTGTCCATGCGGTGCGGATGAGCGATGCTTTCGGTTCGGTGATTGACTTTTCCTGGGCCATAGGCTGTATCCTGCTGTATTTTACGGGTATCGTGGTACTGGGCGTGGAAGAGGTGTCGCTGGGAACGTTTATTGCTTTCGGCAGTTATCTGACGATGTTCTGGCAGCCGATCCATAATATCAGCAATTTCTATAACCAGTTGGTGACGAACATAGCGGGTGCGGAGCGTATCTTCGAGATTCTGGATACGCCTCCGGCTATCGCGGATGAGGCGGGTGTGATCGAGATGCCGCCGATCGAGGGTGAAGTGACTTTTGCCCATGTGACCTTCTCTTATGATGATAAGGTGAAAGTGCTGGATGATGTGAATTTCCGTATTCGGCCGGGAGAGACGATCGCGCTGGTAGGACCTACCGGCGCCGGAAAATCGACGATTGTTAATCTGATCAGCCGCTTCTATGACGTACAGGAAGGGATTGTGTCGGTGGACGGTCATGACGTGAAGAAGGTTTCCATCGAGAGCCTGCGCAGGCAGATGGGTATTATGACGCAGGATAATTTCCTCTTTTCCGGGACCATCAGGGACAACATCCGGTACGGTAAACTGGATGCCACCGACGAGGAAGTCATTGCGGCAGCCAGGGCGGTTAACGCTCATGATTTTATCATGCGGCTGGATGCCGGTTATGATACGGAACTGTCAGAGCGTGGCGGCGGCCTTTCCATCGGACAGCGGCAGCTGCTGGCTTTTGCCCGGACGATGGTGTCGGATCCGAAGATCCTGATCCTGGATGAAGCCACTTCCAGTATTGATACGAAGACCGAGATTCTGGTACAGCAGGGGATTGAGCATCTGCTGGCAGGCAGGACTTCCTTCGTAATCGCTCACAGACTGTCGACGATCCAGAAGGCCGACCGGATCTTCGTGGTGGATGACGGCAGGATCATTGAGGAAGGTAATGCCCGACAGCTGATGGAGAAGAAAGGAGCTTACTACAGGCTGTATATGGCGCAGTTTGCTTCTCAGGAGTAAGAGAAACAGGTTGCTATCATATAGTAATGTCAGGTAGTTAGGCCGGACGCGCCTGTCATTTTATAGTTCTCCTTCGGACACGCTTTCGCTCGATTCCAAACGCAGCGGTACTAAATTCGTGAAGGACCTCATTAAGTACCGGCGTTTTTCAACGGTCTTCAGGAGAAACATAAAATGGCAGACGCTGTGTACTGACTTAGCTAACGGACATTAATTATATAGAAGAAACAAGAATAGAAGAAGATAAGAAACGCCGTGTGGCAGGGAAATCCTGTTGCACGGCGTTTCTATAGTAAACTTACATCATGCGCCGCCTGCCGGCGGGCGGGCCGCATGGCCATCCATGCTGTGAAAGTCGAAGACTTTCATAGTAAACTTACATTAGAAATTTCGTTTACTATATATCACAGGATGTGCATGGTCAATATAGACAAATTACTGCCTGGAAAATTGTATAAATAGCAGAAAATGAAAGAAATTGCGTTCCTGCAGATGTTTGATCTAAATTAGGTATTGATTAAAAAATAAAGTAATGTATACTTAAATTAAAGTTAAAAAGTAATTAACAGAAATGCGGAGAGAAAGCATATAAAATGAAAGACAAATTAAATGTATGGCAGCGGAAGGAGGACAATGTAATGATGACAGAAGAGATCAGGGATCACCTGATAAACTGCATTATCCCGTTTTGGAAAAAGATGCGGGATGATGAGTATGGCGGTTACTATGGGTATATGGGGTACGACCTTAAGGTGGACCGGCGGGCGGTGAAGGGATGTATCCTGAACAGCCGGATCACATGGTTTTTCGCGAATGCGTATCTGACGCTGGGGGAGGAATCCCTGTTGGAGCAGGCCAGACACGGTTATGAATTCCTGCAGAAGTATTGTGTGGATCAAGAGCATGGCGGCGTGTACTGGTCGGTGGCCTGTGACGGGACGCCGGAGGATACGACTAAGCATACATACAATCAGGCTTTTTCCGTCTATGCCCTGTCCTCTTATTATGATGCATCCGGTGACGAGGCCGCGCTCAGGACGGCCTTCGATCTTTTCCATATGATAGAGGAGCGTTGCAGGGACGAGATCGGTTATAAGGAAGCTTTTGACAGAGAATTTCGGGAGATCGAGAACGATAAACTGTCCGAGAATGGCATCATAGCGCAGAAGACGATGAACACGCTGCTGCATGTGTTCGAGGCGTACACGGAATTGTACCGGGTGAGCAGCGATGAACAGGTGAAAGAGCGGCTAAAGTGGATCCTTGGCACGATCGCGGAGAAGATCTATAATCCGAAACTGCACAGGCAGGAAGTGTTCTTCGACAGGGAGATGCATTCTCTTCTGGATCTGCATTCTTATGGGCATGATATCGAGACGGCCTGGCTGATTCGCAGGGGAACCGATGTGCTGGGAGACAAGGCGTATGAAGATAAGATGCTCCCCATTGTGCTTGACCTGACCAGTCAAGTATACAGGAAGGCTTTCGACGGACATTCACTTGCCAATGAATGTGAAAAGGGCGTGACCGATGAGACGAGAGTCTGGTGGGTGCAGGCGGAAGCAATCGTCGGCTTCTTAAATGCCTATGGACTGTCGCCGGAGCATGTCGAATATCTGGAAGCGGCCCGGGCGGAGTGGGATTTTGTTAAAGAACATCTGATCGATAAAAGAGAAAACTCCGAGTGGTTCTGGGATGTGAACGACAGGGGAGAAGCGGTGAGCGGCAAGCCCATCGTGGAACCGTGGAAGTGTCCGTATCACAATGGACGGATGTGCTTCGAGGTGATCAGAAGAAAGCCGGTTTGACAGACAGCAGGAGTAATCCGGTACAACGAAGATGAATTGACTGACACATGGACTTATAGGATTGTGTGACGCTTTGGAAGAGAGGAAAATACGATATCGGCAGATAGAAGCGGTCAGGAAGCCGCTTCGGAAATGGAGGGAAAATGCTGCACAGGAACTATTATGCGGAATTAGCTAAGTACAACAAACTGATCAACAGGAAAAACGAGAAGGTCGACTGCTACAACGGGATATATGACAGATATGTGTATCCGGTGCTTACCAGGGAGCATATTCCGTTGACCTGGAAATATGACTTGAATCCGGAGACCAATCCGTATTTTATGGAACGTCTCGGTGTAAATGCGGTGATGAATGCCGGCGCGATCGAATTGAACGGCAAGTTCTATCTGGTGGCGCGCATTGAGGGGAATGACCGGAAGTCCTTTTTCGGAGTGGCGGAAAGTGATAACGGGATTGACGGATTTACCTTCTGGGATTATCCGATTCTGCTGCCGGACACCTGCCCGGAAGAGACAAACGTCTACGATATGCGTCTGACAAAACATGAGGACGGTTATATCTATGGTGTGTTCTGCTCCGAGAGCAAGGACAGGACGGTGAATGATCTGTCGGCAGCGGTGGCGGCAGCAGGCGTCGTGAGGACGAAGGATTTAAGGAATTGGGAGCGGCTCCCTAACCTGACTACGTTGCGTTCCCCGCAGCAGCGGAATGTAGTGCTGCATCCGGAGTTCGTTGACGGGAAGTATGCCTTTTATACCAGACCGATGGATGACTTTATCGACACAGGTTCCGGCGGCGGGATCGGGTTCGGCCTTTGCGACGATATTACCCATGCGGTGATCGATGAGGAGAAGATGACTTCCCTGCGGAAATACCACACCATCACGGAGGCGAAGAACGGGGCGGGAGCAGTGCCCATAAAGACGGAGCGGGGCTGGATCCATATCGCTCACGGTGTGCGGAATACTGCGGCAGGCCTGCGGTATGTGATCTACGCTTTTGCTACGGATCTGGATGATCCGTCCAAGGTGATTGCGGAGCCTTCCGGTATGTTAATCGGCCCTCGGGAAGGGGAGCGTGTGGGTGACGTGTCCAATGTGGTATTCACGAACGGCGCCATCGCCAGAGAGAACGGAGATGTCTATATCTATTATGCGTCCAGCGATACGAGGATGCATGTGGCGACCACTACAGTGGAGCGGCTGATTGACTATGTGTTCCATACGCCTTCGGATCCGCTGCGCTCCGTGGAGTGCGTAGCACAGAGATGTGACCTGATCCGCAAAAATATGGAATATCTGGAGCATATCATGTAAGACAGGCGTGGAAAAGAAATCGTAAATCGAGAAAATAAGACAAAACAGGGACAGTAATCGAAACTGTCCCGGAATGGAGGAACAATGAGCGAAGTAAAAATGATCAGCCCGGCAGTGAAGAACGTACCCTGGCAGGAGAAACCGGAGGGACTGAAAGGAGCGCCGATCTGGCGGTACAACGAGAATCCGATTATTGGCAGGAATCCCGTCGAAGGGGTGGCAAGGATCTTCAACAGCGCCGTTATGCCTTACGAGGACGCCTTTATCGGGGTATTCCGGGGCGAGCAGGTGAACGGCATTCCCTACATCTATCTGGGACACAGTGAGGATGCAATTCATTGGGAATTTGAGAAGGAGAAGATTCCTTTTAAGGATGAAGCGGGCAATGATTTCATGCCGGTCTATGCTTATGATCCCCGGCTTGTGAAGGTGGAGGATACCTACTATATTATATGGTGTCAGGATTTCTACGGCGCTTCCATCGGGATGGCGAAGACTACGGATTTCAAGACGTTTACGAGAATAGAGAATCCTTTTATTCCTTTTAACAGAAATGCGGTGCTGTTCCCGCGTAAGATCAACGGTAATTTCGTGCTCTTAAGCAGACCGTCCGATTCCGGGCATACGCCTTTCGGGGATATCTTCTTAAGTGAAAGCCCGGATATGGTATATTGGGGCAGGCACAGACATGTGATGGGCAAGGGCTCCGAATGGTGGGAGTCTGTCAAGATCGGCGGCGGCGCAGCGCCGATCGAGACGAGTGAAGGCTGGCTTCTGTTCTACCATGGCGTCAGCGGCACCTGCAACGGCTTCGTCTATTCGATCGGCGGCGCGATCCTGGATATTGACAATCCTTCTAAGGTTCTGTACCGGTGCGAGAATTTCCTGCTGACACCGGAGGAATGGTATGAAGAACGGGGATTCGTGCCAAATGTGTGCTTCCCCTGCGCGACCATTCATGATTCGGAGAGCGGCAGGATCGCCCTGTATTACGGATGTGCGGACAGCTATGTGGGGCTTGCCTTCACGAAGCTGGATGAGATCGTGGATTACATCAAGGCGCACAGCCATGTGACTGAGGCGGATACGGAGCTGGGAATCCGGTAACGGAAACAGCGGCAGACTCTCCTGTAAGCTGCTCATTAACAGGATATATGGATGGAAACTATTTGAATTAGAGGAGCAGAAAGGGTATACTTTATTTAGCAGGAATGCGGCAGAAATACAGGAGGGTTTAAACGTATGAGAGAAGCAGTTTATTTATGGGAGAAGGAAGAATACCAATACCCCTTTGCGGGGGAGTTTCGTCCGAATATCAGGACATATCTGCATGAGGACGGAATCGACCGGCCGGCCATGTTGGTGGTGCCTGGCGGCGGTTATGCGATCGTAAGTCCGACGGAGGGCGAGATCGTGGCGAAACGTTTTTATGAAGCCGGGTATCAGGCTTTTGTTTTGACATATACTACGAATATGTTCCGGAACGCACCGGTGCGCAGGCAGGCGCTGGAGGATATCTCCAGAGCGGTGTGCTGTATTCATAAGAATGCGCAGGAATGGCATGTGATCAATGACAAGGTTGCCTGTTGTGGTTTCTCGGCAGGCGGTCATCTGGTGGCAAGTCTGGCAGTGCACCACCGGGAACAGAGGGCAGAGGCAGGAGCGTGGGCCGGCGTCTCCAACCGACCGGATGCGGTGGTTCTGTGTTATCCGGTGATCACCAGCGGTGAGAAGGCGCACAGGGACAGCTTCACCCTGCTGCTGGGAGAGGATGCCGGAGAGGAAGCGCTTGCCTGGGCAAGTCTGGAGAATCATGTTACGACGGATACGCCGCCGGTTTTCCTGTGGCATACGATCACGGATGATCTGGTTCCGGTGGAGAACAGCATTTATTTCGCACAGGCTTGCCATAAGGCGGGGGTGTCCTGTGAGCTGCATTTATTTATGGAAGGCCCGCATGGCATGAGTCTGGCGACGCCGCAGTGGGCGGCCGGCGATTTCGGAGCGGACAGTATCTACACGATGGAACAGCAGTGGCGGACGCTGCAGACGTTTGTCCTGCAGCAGCCGGAGAGTGTGCCGGAGGAGTTTAAGGCAGCGGCGCAGGCCAAGAGCCTTCCGGAATTTGCTGCGGCGTGGAATAAAGCCGTGGGTGAAGAGGAGGTTCAGAATGGCCGGAAGGCTGACGCGTCGGCGGCGCAGTGGCCGGAGTTGGCGGCCGCATGGCTGGAGAAAGTTTTTGCATAGGCATTCCTTTGTGAAGGAGGAAGACAATGTCATTTATCAGTGTGTTTGATGTGATCGGCCCGAATATGGTGGGGCCGTCCAGCTCCCATACGGCAGGGGCCTGTGCCATCGCGCATCTGGCCCAGAAAATGCTGAGCGGTGTTTTGAGAGAAGTGGAATTTACCCTGTACGGATCTTTTGCCAAGACTTACGGCGGCCATGGCACGGACCGGGCGCTTTTAGGCGGGATCATGGGGTTTGACACCGATGATGTGCGGATCCGGGATTCTTTCGAGATTGCTGGGGAGCGGGGGATCTTATATCGTTTTCTCACGAATGAAAAGGACACGGATGTGCACCCCAACACGGTAGACATCCGGATGGTCAATGAAGAGGGCACACAGATGAGTGTGCGCGGGGAGTCTCTGGGCGGCGGCAAGATTCGGATCGTGCGGATCAATCAGGTACAGGTTGAGTTTACCGGAGAATACAACGCCGTCATTATCATACAGAAGGACAGGCCCGGTGTGGCGGCCCATATCACGAGAGCCCTGAGCGACCGGGGCGTAAATATCGCCTTTATGCGTCTGTTTCGGGAGTCCAAGGGGGAGAAGGCCTACACGATCGTGGAGTCCGACGACAGACTGCCGGAGGACATCACCGGGCAGCTGTTGGAGAATCCCAATATTCGGGAAGTGATGCTTGTGCAGAAACAATAAGGCGACAGTCGGGCAGGGGATGCAGGAGGATGACAGGGCATGGTAGATTTTAAAAACGCGGAAGAATTACTGGCGCTTTGCAGCCAGGGCGGACAGAAGATCTCGGCTGTGATGAAGCAGCGGGAATGCGATCTGGGGGAAGTTACCATGGAGCAGGCCTGCGGCCGGATGCAGAAGGCGCTTACGATCATGCGTCAGGCGGCTGAGACGCCGTTAGAGACGCCGGTTAAGTCCGTGGGCGGTCTGATCGGCGGAGAGGCCGGGAAACTGGAGCTTCACCGGAGCATGGGGGAAAGTATTTGCGGTGCGGTGCTGGGGCGCGGGATCGCCTATGCCATGGCGGTGCTGGAAGTGAATGCTTCCATGGGGGTGATCGTGGCGGCGCCCACGGCAGGTTCCGCCGGCATCGTGCCGGGACTTTTGCTGGCCTTGCAGGAGGAATATCATTTTTCCGAGGAACAGATGGTGGATGCCCTGTTTCATGCCGGAGCGATCGGTTATCTTGCCATGCGCAATGCAACCGTGGCAGGCGCGGTGGGCGGCTGTCAGGCGGAAGTGGGCGTTGCGGCGGCCATGGCGGCCGGAGCTGCCGTGGAACTGATGGGAGGAGAACCCCGGCAGAGTCTGGATGCGGCGGCTACGGTGCTGATGAATATGCTGGGGTTGGTGTGCGATCCGGTAGGCGGCCTGGTGGAATATCCCTGCCAGAACCGGAATGCGGCGGGTGTGGCCAACGCGCTGATCGCCGCGGAGCTGGCGCTGTCTGGTATCCGCCAGTTGATCCCTTTTGACGAGATGCTGGACACCATGTATCAGGTCGGTAAGCGGATACCCTATGAGCTGCGGGAGACTGCGCTGGGCGGATGTGCCGCTTCGCCGTCGGGGTGCCGGTTCTGTCATTGAGCAGAATCTGACAAAGAACCGGCAAAGCGGCTTGTCGCACAGGGGAAACAATGGTACAATAAGGATAACGAATTGCAGGTTTCTTGAAGGGATTGCCGGTCAGGAACGGAATGCTATGCTATAACCATTCTACAACAAGCCGTAAGGCGTATAAAAGGGGGAGGGTACAATGGATAAGAAGGATCAGAAACAAATGGCAGCGGGCAAGGAAGTTATTCTGGAGAAGGATGAGACAGCGGGGAAGCAGGAGACAGTCGTACAGGAGGATCAGGTTGTGCCAGAAGAGCCGAAAGCGGAAGATAAGGGCATACAGCTCGAAGAGCCGGCGCCGGAGATTATCTTTCAGTATCGGGAGTATGAGGCCAGCATGGATGCGGTGACCGAGCGGGTCAAAGCGCATTATTATGCCAAGGGCCATGCACACGGTTCTATTGAGAGCATTCAGATTTATGTGAAGCCGGAAGATTTTACTGCTTACTATGTGATCAATGACGGTGTGGTCGGTAAGGTGAATCTGTTCTGACGGGAGTGCAGGCTTATAGTTCATGATGATAAAGGCAGACGCTTGAGAGCGCCTGTCTTTTTTTCATATCGGAAATTTTTGTATCTTGGATATCAAGACAGTTGAAGAAATTTCCGGGTGTAAAGCGTTATGATTTATAGAAGACAAGTATGGCATGATGGCTGGCTCTATCGGTCAAATAGCTTTGTTAAGGATAACTTAAGGTAGAAATAAGGAAATGTACGTTGACAAATAATATTATACGACGTATAGTATTATCAGAAACAATATTATATGGAATATAATATTATAGAACCAAATAATATTATAGAACAGGGTAATATGATGAAGCTAAATAATATTATCTAATGGATTACGAAAGAAAGGGGAAGGATCGGGGAAAGAACAGAGCGGTAATGACAGTTTGATTTGAATAGGAATGGATGAGCGATATGAGGTATGTAAAAAGCAGGAAAGGAGTTTATCGCATGGTATTTAACACGGGCGCGGCATTACTGGATGCGATCGTGCTTGCTGTGGTATCCAGTGAGTTGAAAGGGACATACGGGTACAAGATCACGCAGGAAGTGCGGGAGGTTATTGAGATTTCGGAGTCCACTTTATATCCGGTACTCAGGAGACTGCAGAAGGATGAATGTCTGGAAGTGTACGATATGGAGTGTGCGGGCAGAAACAGGCGGTATTATCAGGTGACAGAGAAGGGAAGGGCACAGCTTAATCTGTATATCAGTGAATGGCACCGGTATTCTGCCAGACTAAACAGTATCTTTGAGGGAGGTTTGAAGCATGAATAGAGCAGAATTTATGAGGCGTCTGGCAGAGCTTCTGAGGGATGTGGCACCGACGGAGCGGGAGGAAGCCATCCAATATTACAATGATTATTTCGATGATGCGGGGGAAGAGAACGAGAGCGGCGTGATCGCATCGCTGGGCACCCCGGAGGAGCTGGCACGGACGATCAGGGCAGGCCTGTGCGACGGCGGCAACAGCGGCGAGTTTACGGAATCGGGTTTCAGCGGCTATACTAAGATGCCCAGGGATGAGATCGTACGGCCGGAGGACCTGAACGCAGCGAAGCAGGCCGACGATCCGGGAAGCGGAAGCTTTGCAGACGGCGTCTATCGTGACGGTGTATCCGGTGACAACAAAGACGGCGAATGGCATAATGCCGGGAGATACCAGGATCCCGGAACACAGGGAGCGCAGCCGGGTTCCGGCAACGGATATTATGACGGCGCCTACTACAGACGGCCTGAGGGGGAAGGCGTATACGGTGGAAGACAGGACACAAGAAAGGATAACAATCCTTATGAACAGTCCGGGCCGCAGGGAGGCGGCGAGTGGTCAGGAACTTCTTACAGCCAGACGAAAGCGGCGAAGGAGCCCATGTCGGGCGGCATGATCGTATTGATTGTTATTCTGGCGGTATTGACTTCTCCGGTCTGGCTTGGGCTGCTGGGAACGCTTGTAGGAGTCGTGGCAGCTTTGGTAGCCACACTGTTCGCTTTGTTTATAACGTTCCTGGTAATCGGCGTAGTGTTTGTGATCGTTGCGATCGCGTTGTTGGTGACGGGGATCGACCTTATGTTCAGCCTGCCGCTTGCCGGTTTGTGCCTGGTGGGCACAGCGCTTGTGCTTTTTGCGCTGGGGCTGGTAGCAGTCTGGGTGATGGTTGCTTTGGCCGGTGCGGCGATACCGGCATTTGTCAGGGGAACTGTTTCCCTTTGCCAGAAGATTTTTCATAGAGGAGGTGCACGGGCATGAAGAAATTCACTAAGTTTTGTATGATTACGGCGCTTGTTACTTTTATCATCGGGGTTCTGCTATTTGGCGCAGGCGCGCTGTTCGGTGGTCTGCGGCAGCTGGAGCATATCAGTGTCAGAGCCGTGACGGGAATCCCTTTTCGTTTCATCCGCAACGGCAGGAGCTTTTCCTTCGGTTTCTTTGACGAAAACTGGGATAACGACTGGAAAGAGTACTGGGATTCGGAAGACTGGGAGGAAGTAGAAGCGCTGGATGTGTTGGAGGAAAATTTGGACGATCCGGAGTGGATGGATGACCAGGACAGTCAGGAGGATGTAGAGGGTGACAGGGACAGTGTGGTGAAAGGGCAGGCCACAGGGCTGACGGCCGATACGCTTCGGAATCTGGAGCTTGAAGTAGGAGCCTGCCGGATGTATATTAAAGAGACGGAGGATCCGGATGTGAGCATTGCCATCAGCGGAGAATGCGAGGATCATTACCAGTATCGCATCAAAGAGGGAGATACCCTGCAGCTTGTGCATGAGGATATGGATTATGACAGATTTGGGGATTGGAAAGATTGGAATATAGATCATCCACGGGGGAATACCAGAGTATATCTGTATCTGCCAAAGGATGCTGTGATGGATGATATCAGCATTGACTTCGGAGCGGGCAAGCTGGATGCCGGATATTTAAAGGCGAAGGAGATCGAGATCACTGCGGGTGCCGGAAAGTGCTCGTTTGAAGGGCTGGAGGCATCGGATTCCATCGAGCTTTCCATGGGCGCCGGGAAAATCACCACAGACGCGCTGGTCACAAAGGAGGCAAAGCTGGATATTGCGGCCGGTGATCTGCATGTCAACGACGCGAAGGTAAGCCAGCGCACGGAGGCCGTTGTGAGTATGGGCAATGCGAAGCTTAAGGGCACATTTGCCGGCGAACTGTCTGCGGACTGCAGCATGGGCAGCCTGAATGTTACCATGGAGGGTGCAGAGGAGGATTACAACTATGACATCGACAGCGGCATGGGCAGCGTGAAGATCGGAAGCAAACGTTATGGAAATCTGGGAAGTGAGTATGAGATCGATAATGGCGGCAGTTCCACGATAGATATCACCTGCGCGATGGGAACGGTAGTTGTGAGTTTTACGAAGTAGAGAAGTCCGAAGGACGGGATGTCATAGGAGACAGGGATACTCCGGAAGTGATTGAAACCGGAATAACAGATAAAACAAGAATAAAAGATGAAAAAGGAATAAAAGACGAAACAAGAATAACAGATGCATGAAGAGCGGTGTAAGAAAGGATGGTAGATACTATGGGTGACGGATATAAGAAGTTGACGCGTTCAAGGACGAACAGGACCATATGCGGAGTGTGCGGAGGCATCGGAGATTATCTGAATGTGGATCCAACGCTGGTACGGTTGATCTGGCTGTTGTGTTCGTTGGGAAGCTGCGGAACGGGATTGATCATTTATATTGTAGCATCGTTGATCATTCCGGAAGATAATGATGTCGTTCTCTAGTACAATCAATTATTAGAATCAGAAACGGAAAGCCCTTGTCAGACCGGGAAAGAATACCTGTGCTGACAGGGGCTTACTGTTTGTCGGATCAGTGAGTCTCCAACAGTTTCTTATTTTTATCGATGATAAAGAAGAGATCGGATCTCTTCAAGGCCGGACGAAGGGCCATATAGACTGCCACGGATACGATCGTGGAAGTTACGGCATTGATGGAAGTGGAAGCGATATTCCATGCCAGCGTAATATCCGCGGCGGGTTTGCCCAGGATTAACCGTTTATAGAAGTAGCCCACCAGCGGATCGAAGATGACATTGAATAACAGGCCGCCAATCGCCGCGGCGATGGTCCATTTCCATACTTTAGAGATGTCCTTTTCGGTGCTGATGTGTCCCAGTTTGTGAGCGATCAGACCGGTAATCAGGCCGATGCAAAGCTTGAGGATAAAGGTCTTGGGAGCATAGACGATGTAATAGGGATCCAAAAGATCGCCTATGGTCATGCCGATGGCGCCGCCAATGCCGCCGTACAGGCCACCCAGCAGCAGCGCACCCAGCACGCAGACCGCGTTACCCAGGTGTATGGACGTGGCATCTCCGCCAGGCAGTGTGATCTTGATCTGCAGGAAAGTGAATACCACATAGGAGAGTGCGGCAAAGACGCCGGTCATGACAAGTTTCAGCAATTTTTCATTTTTCATGATGATACCTCATTTCTTTATTAGTGGATGTATCTCCGGAGGATATAGCACAAGGTAGATGGATCTGTCATCTGCTATAGTATGAATTATATGCAGAAATGGTATGATGAAAAGTGCCAATTTAAGATTTTATGACCATACCAGATGAATCACATAACATAATCCAACCGATTGACTATATTGGTCGAATGCGGGAATGACAGCCTGATACAATTTTTAGTATCTGTTGGGAAAGATCTGGCAATACTACCGGTATCATGAATCAGGATCGATTCTGTCTGTGCTTATGATGATTGATAATGGGAAATGGGAAATGAGGTGAGGTTATGAGACTGCAGTTTAGAGGACAATGTAAACGGGCCGGCATTGATTTTTTCTTCTATGTCTGGCTGTTCTTCCTGTTAGCGGGTTTTGGGTGGCTGTGGGAGGGATTTCTTTATCTTTTCAGGGAAGACGCCTATGTCAATCGCGGTTTCCTGACCGGACCGTGGCTGCCGATCTACGGAATGGGCGGTGTTCTGCTGGAAGCGTTGTTTCACAGATGGCGTGACAGACCGGTGCTGACGTTTGTGTCGTCCATGATCGTGTGCACTGCATTGGAATATCTGACAGGGTGGTATCTGGAATTGACCTGGGGAGTCAAGTGGTGGGACTACAGCGCCGTGCCTTGGAATCTGCGGGGCAGAATCTGTCTGTACAGTGCGATTCTGTTCGGCGTAGGCGGGCTGCTGTTGATTTGGCTGGTCAGTCCCCTTTTCTATTCCCTGTATTGCAGGATTCCCCGGAGGGTTCAGACGGGAGTGGGACTGCTTGTGCTCGTGCTTTTTGCGGCGGATGCGGCGTACAGCGCCATGTGGCCGCATGTGGGAGCCGGGATTACGTACAGATAATCTGCGGCAGACCAGTGACCTACGGCAGTATCTGTCCATGGGCCGGGATTAGGTATCGCTGACCTGCAGGCCCGCCATCTGCCGCCATTTCCCGTGCAGATATCGCAGCAGAAAGCAGGTGATCCGGCAGAGCCAGTCCAAGACCATGGCGATCCACACGCCGATAGCGCCATAGCCCATCTGTACGCCGATCAGGTAGCTGAAACCGATGCGGAAGATGAACATGGAGGCGATGGAAACAATCATGGTGTAGCGTACATCGTTGCAGGCCCTGAGCATATTGGGCAGGGTGAAGGACAACGGCCAGAGGAAACAGGCACAGCCGTTGTGGATGAAAACAAGAATCTTCGCCAGCTGTGTTGTTTCCGCGCTCAGTCCATACAAATTAAGGATCGGATTGAGGATCAGGAAGAGAACGCTGTTCAGCGCGATGGTCGGCAGGTAGGCCATGACGATCAGCTTCCTGGTATAGAGGCGCACCTGCTTTTCGTCGCCGGCGCCCACGCACTGGCCGATAACGGTGATCATAGCCAGATTGACGGCCTGCCCCACAAGGATGCCCACGCTGTCTATGTTATTGGCTACGCCGTTGGCGGCGATCTGCACGGTGCCGAAACCGGAGATGATGCTCACTACGAGCACACGGCCAAGCTGGAAGATGCCGTTCTCCACACCGCTTGGGATGCCGATGTAGAGGATCTTCTTCACCATGCCCAGATCCAGGTGGAAAGGTTCTTTCACAAAGCAGATGTCCAGCGCCGGATTGCGCAGCAGGATATAGAGAACGACGCTGCCGACGGCTCTGGAGATCAGGGAAGGGATAGCCACACCGGCGGCACCCATATGGAGGCCGAAGATACAGACGGCATTCCCGACTATGTTGATCAGATTGATCAGGATAGAGACTTTCAGCGTGATCTGGGAATTGCCCATGGAGCGGAACAGCGCTGCGCAGGCATTGTATACTGCAAGGAACGGGAAGGAGAAGGCCGAGATCGTCAGATAGATCAGCGCATTCTCCATAACGTCCGCCTCGATGCTGCCGAAAAACAGATGCAGCATGGGTCTTCTGAGCAGAACGACGATCAGGCCGATCAACATGCCTGCAAAGATGACGGTATACAGAAGTTGTTTGGCGGATCGTCTGGCATCCTCTTTGTGCCTGGCGCCCAGACACTGGGAAGTCACCACGGCGCCGCCCGTAGCAAGTGCCGCCATGATATTGAACATCAGGATATTGATCATATCGACAAGCGAGACGCCGGATACTGCGGCCTCCCCTACGGAGGAGATCATCATGGTATCGGCCATGCCTACCGTGATAGCCAGCGCCTGTTCGAAGATCAGCGGTATAATCAGTTTTCGTAAGTCTTTACCGGAAAATAGAGGTTCCATGGTCTTTTGCATACTCCTGTTGGTTGGTATTGGTATCTTCTACTACATAGTCTACAATATTTTTGGGTCGTATGCCACCCCGATTGCTCCGAAGATGCGAATCAGCAGATCATACAAATGAATCATTATGTTCGGGAATGATTTCCGGAGGGCACTCAATATTCAGCCTCGGTTATTCAGGAAAGTCAGAGATCGTCCTTACAGAAAATATATTTCCGACAGTATTCTTAAGATAGAAGTTAACAGATGAAAACAATGCCGTATGCGGCATAAGATGGACAGCCGTTTGGTTATTAGCTTTTGTGACAAGTTGTCTTGATTTGATCGCTTCTAGTTTGTTATTATAGAGTAAACTTTGACGATGTGCAAATATTTTTCAAATAAGAAGCGAAAAGTTCAAAGCAAAGAATTGTTCTGAAAAGAGAAAGAAAAGGAGCAGAGAGACGATGGCAGACCAAAAAGAGTATTTAAAGGACCCGAAACTGATTGAGACACACTACGGCGAGGAGTATGAGCATTATTACAATGCCATCGTACCGCCTGTTTTCCTCAATTCACTGAATGTGTTTCCCACCATTGACGATTATTATGACAGCGACAAGACGGACAGGAATGTGTATTGTTACGGAAGAGTTCAGAATCCTACCGTCCGTATTCTGGAGGATAAGATCGCGGCGTTGGAACATGGCGAGAGGGCCTTTGTGTTCTCCTCGGGGATGGCGGCAGCCACGACGGCGGTGATGTCGGTATGCCGCACCGGTTCCCATATTGTCTGTGTACGCAATGTGTACGGGCCGCTTAAGACTTTCCTGACACAGTACTGCACGGAGCATTTCCAGATGCGGATCACCTTTGTCAAGGGCGACACTCTGGAAGAGTTCGAGGAGGCTGTTACGGACGATACGGATCTGGTAGTGCTGGAGAGTCCTTCTTCCATTATGATGACGCTGCAGGATATCCGGGGCGTGTCAGCCATAGCAGGCACACATCAGGCAAGGGTTTATATCGACAATTCCTACTGCACGCCGGTTTTCCAGAATCCGCTTGATCTGGGGGTAGATCTGGTTATGCACACCATGTCCAAGTATATCGGCGGCCACAGTGATATTATCGGCGGGGTGCTGGTGGCGAAGGATAAGGAGCTGATTGAGAAGCTGTCCCTGATGCGGGAACTGTACGGCGGTATTTTAGGACCGATGGAAGCCTGGCTGGGCATCCGCGGTATCCGCACGCTGGAGGTGCGTCTGCGGCAGCATGAGAAGACAGCCATGGCCGTGGCGGCATATCTGGAGAAGCATCCACAGGTGAAAAGGGTGCATTATCCGGGACTGTCCTCCTTCCCGCAGCATGATCTGATGCAAAAGCAGCAGCGGGGTAACTGCGGCCTTATGAGCTTTGAGCCTGACTGTTCGGTGGAGCAGGCGAAACGGTTCTGCCAGTCCCTTTCCGTCTTCAAGATCGGGGTGAGCTGGGGCGGCTTCGAGAGCCTGGTGACCATGCCTTTCGCGAGAGCGTCCGAGGAGGAAACGGCTTGGCTTGGAGGGGCACAGAATCTGATCAGGATTCATTGCGGCCTGGAAGGGGAGGAGAATCTGATTGCTGACCTGGAACAGGCATTTGCCGCCTTATAGAGACAGGCAGGAGAGAGAACGATGCAGGAGGTTTGTGGATGAAGCTATTGATCATAGAAGACGATGCCGGTTTAAACCGCGGCATATCCTTTGCAATGGAGCAGGAGGGATATGCGGTGGTGAGTGCGCGTACACTGCGCGAAGGGGAGACGTTTTTTGTGCAGGAAAAGCCGGATGCCGTTATCTTGGACTTAAACCTGCCCGACGGCGACGGCCTTGATTTCTGTAAAAAGGTGCGTCAGCGGTCCGGGGCAGAGGGGGAGACAGTAATCCTGATGTTGACGGCGCGTGATCTGGAGACGGATGAGATCATGGGTCTGACGAATGGGGCCGACGATTATATCACGAAGCCTTTCTCGGTCTCCGTCTTGAAGATCAGACTGCAGAATATCCTGCGCAGGAAGGGGGAGCGGAACAAAGCGGCGCAGACGACGATTACGTCCGGGGATGTGACGCTGGATCTGCGGACTTTCCGGGCTTTTAGCCAGGGGGAAGAACTGGACCTGAGTATGACGGAGTTTCGGCTGCTGCAGTTTTTTATGGAGAATAAGAACCGTGCCCTTCTAAAAGAGCAGATCCTGCAGCGGGTGTGGGATATCGACGGAAATTATGTGGAAGAAAATACGCTGTCCGTCAACATCAGCCGCCTGCGCAGGAAGCTGGGCGGCGATCATATCCGCACAATCCAGGGCATCGGGTATCTGTGGGAGGAGAAGGCATGATGGGGACGGCAGGGCCGGCTCTGGCAGAGCAGACGGTAATCTGGATTCTGGCGGTCTGTCTGGTATTGTGCCTGGCTGTGCTTGCCGTGAGCGTCTCTTACTTTATGCGGCAGTGGCGGAAGATGGACCGGATTCTGGACAGCTTTCAGCGGAGCAGTCCGGACGGTGAGAGACGTGGCATGCCGGTTGCTGTGGATATTCAGGAGACAAGGGAATCCAGGATCGTCAGTCAGCTGCGGCGTATTGTAACGGATGCCCGGTTTCGGGAAGAGCAGGCGGTGGGGGAGAAGGATCAGATCATGGAACTGCTCTCCGATCTGTCCCATCAGCTGAAAACACCGCTGGCAAATATCGTCATGGATACGGAGCTTTTGCAGGATACGGCAATCAGCGGGGACGAAGCCAAACGGCGGGAATTTCTGCTGCATGTGAAAAGTCAGGCAGATAAGATGCAGTGGTTGATGGCCAGTCTCTTAAAGGCTTCCCGGCTGGAAAACGGGATGATCCGGTTTCCTGTGGAGGCAGCAGGGATCAAGGAGACGATCGCGCGCTCCCTGGGGCATGTCTTCGGGCAGGCGGCGGCGAAGGACATTGCACTGGCGGTGGAGGAATTTCAGGACTTTAACCTGATCCACAATCCGAAATGGACTGCGGAAGCGCTGGCCAATATTCTGGAAAATGCTATCAAATATTCACCCACGCACAGCAGCATCCACGTGAGTGTGACGAGGCTGGATCTGTATACGAAGATCACCATCGCCGATGAGGGGATCGGTATTTCTGAGAAGGAATATAACCTGATCTTTAAGCGTTTTTACCGCAGCGGGACGGTGGAACAGCAGGAGGGCAGCGGGCTGGGGCTTTATCTGGCGCAGCTGATCGTACAGCAGGAGAAAGGGTATATCACGGTGGCGTCCAGAGTGGGGCAGGGGAGCCGCTTTTCGATGTTTTTGTTGAATGCATGAGCCCTGCGGCTTTTTACAGGGAGCCTGTTATAAAATCAAAATCCTGCATCGATGTTCTTTCGACGCTCTGTCGTAACATATGCCTGTCTCTCTGCAAGAAATAAATACCGAATCAAAGTCTGTTCGGTTTATTTTGTTCTGACAAAATTGTCACATCCTTTCCTTCGTTCTGTCAGCGTGCTGTAAGAAAGGTCTGATAGAATAAACTTGTAAAACTTATAATACAGGAACGATTCTTTCAGACAACACGATAAGTTGGAGGTAAGACGATAAGGAGGAAAGGAATTACATGAGAATATTGGAAACCAGAGACTTAAAGAAGTATTATGGCAATGGCGATATTCAGGTGAAAGCACTGGACGGCGTCAATCTGTCCATCGAGGAAGGAGAATTTGCGGCGGTGGTGGGCACTTCCGGTTCCGGGAAATCCACGCTGCTGCACATGCTGGGCGGGCTGGACTATGCCACCGGCGGTACGGTCACGGTAGCAGGGAAGAAGATCTTCGAGTTGAATGAGAACGAGCTGACCATATTCCGCAGGCGGCAGATCGGTTTTATCTTCCAGAGTTATAATCTGGTGCCGATCTTAAGCGTCTATGAGAATATCGTGCTGCCGTTGGAGCTGGACGGGCGCAGCGTGGACGAAGGATTTGTGAAGGATATCGTCCACACGCTTGGCCTGGAGAATAAGCTCGATAATCTGCCGGGCCAGCTGTCGGGCGGACAGCAGCAGCGGGTGGCCATCGCGAGAGCGCTGGTGACGAAGCCGGCCATCATCCTGGCCGACGAACCGACCGGTAATCTGGACAGCAGGACGACACAGGAAGTGCTGGGGCTTTTGAAGCTGACGGGAGAACAGTTCCACCAGACGATCGTGATGATTACGCACAATGAGGCGCTGGCCCAGCTTTGCGACAGGGTGATCCATATCGAGGACGGACGTATCGTGGAGGATCATTCGGGAAAGGACCGGACGAACCGTTCTGATCAGCCTGCAGAGCGGAATGCTTCCGGGAAAGCAGCCTCTATGATGAACACGAAGAAACCGACATCTGCCGGAAGAGACGGGGAGGTGCGCTTATGAGAAACAACAACGGTGCATCCATCCGCAGGCTGTCGAACCGCAGCCTGAGAAATAATCGTATGCGGAATCTCTTTGCAATACTGGCGATCATCCTGACGGGTATCCTCTTTACGGCGACTTTTTCTCTGGTCGGCGGGGCCATGCAGGTGGCACAGGAGCATACCATGCGGGAGGTCGGCGGGAAATTTCACGCCGGGCTGAAGGCGGCGACGAGGGAACAGTATGAGAAAGTCATCGCAGATCCGCTTGTGAAGAAGAGCAGCTATAACATTTTTATCGGCGCGGCAGACAATTTCGTGAAACGACAGACGGAGATCCGCTATCTGCCGGAGGCGGACATACTGGCGGATATGTTTATCACACTGGCAGAAGGATGTCTGCCGGAAGCGGAGCAGGAGATCGTTGTGGATACCTTTGTTCTGGAGGAACTGGGGCTGCCCTGTGAGCTGGGGCAGAAGATCCCGCTGCGGTTTCGGTTCATGGGAGAGATGATCGAGGAGGAATTTGAGGTATGCGGCTGGTACCAGGGGGATGGGGTCGGCCATGCGAGTGAAATTTTCCTGTCGGAGCGTTACTGGACAGGACTGCGGGGCACTCTCACGGACGAAGATTTTCAGAACTGGGGAAAGGAGCATCCGGAAGATAAGGGTGTAGGCCTGCTGGCGGGCAATCTTTTCTTTGACGATGTGGGAAATCTGGAAGAGAAGATAGAGACCGTGATCAGGAACGCCGGTTATGATCCGGAAACGGAGCTGTCTTACGGCGTGAACTGGGCTTATATGAGCAGCCGTCTGGAGGCGGCGGATCCGATGACGGTTTTGATCCTGATCGGTGTGGTGGCGGTCATATTGGTTACGGGGTATCTGATCATCTACAATATTTTTCAGATATCCGTGATCAGCGATATCCGGTTTTACGGGCTGTTAAAAACGATCGGTACGACGAAGAGTCAGATCCGCCGTCTGGTCAGGCGGCAGGCGCTTATGCTTTCTGCGTTCGGTATTCCCCTCGGTCTGGCAGCCGGCTACGGGATCGGAGCACTTTTACTGCCCTTTATGCTCAGCTTTTCGGATTATGACGGTATGAAGGTAACTTTGCAGTTTCAGCCCTGGATCCTGTTATGCGGCGCCGGATTTTCCGCTTTTACCGTTTACCTGAGCAGCCGGAAGCCGGGGAGGATCGCGGGAAGTGTCTCACCCATCGAGGCGGTCAGGTATACGCAGGAAGGCGCATCTGACAGAGGACCTTTGAAAAAGAAGAAAAGGTCCAGGAAGAAAAAAGGCGGCCGGTTCAGCGCCTTATCCATGGCGCTTTCCAATCTGGGGAGAAACAGGCGCACTACGGCGGTCGTCGTTATGGCGATCTCTTTAAGTATCATTCTGCTGATGGTGGTCATGACGGCTGTGGGCAGTTTCCGCATCGACCGCTTTATCGAGCAGCGGATCGCGGGTGATTTCCTGCTGGGCAGCAGCGATATCACGGGAGCAACCTCCGGTAAGAGCGGTGTGAAGATTGCGCCGGAATTGTTGCGGCTGGCTGACGGACAGGCGGGCATTGAGGGACGGCAGGAAATGTGGACCCGTTTCTCTACCTGGCTGCAGATTGATGGCAAGGCACTGGAGCAGCTGCAGAACCTGCAGGCAGCAGGCCGCCTGAGGCAGAATATTCACGAGACGGATAATCTGAATCGGATGCTGCAGGGGGAACGCTCGATGAATGGCTTTTGTTATGGTTACAGTGAGGCGCTGCTTGCCAACATTCAGGTTCTGGACGGGACGTTCGATGCGGATAAATTCCGGACGGGGGATTATGTGCTGTTGACGCAGTTCCTCGGGGGCGACTTTCTTTCGCCGGAAGAACATCTGTATCATCCGGGCGATAAGGTGACGGTGGAGTGGGCGACAGAAGATTCGGTGGCACGTGAGATTACCGATTCGGCAGGGGAGACCGTAGACTTTGTGTATGAAGATCTCGCCCAGAAGGAATATGAGGTGATGGCCATCGTTAAGATTCCGTCCAGTCTGGGGCTGCACAGATATGCGGGTAATACCTGTGACCTGATCCTTCCGTTAACGGAACTTGGGATCGAGGAGTCAGATGCGGCGGGAGACGGGTGGTATGGAAGATACGACGCTTCAGATTTCACAAGCTGCTTTGCCGTATCCTATCAGGTAGAAGAGGAAGCGCGCAGGGCGTTTGAAGCGGCGGTCAAAGCCTATACGGATCAGCATCCGGAGATGGGGTATCTGACGAAGGAAGTGCTGCAGAAAGAATTTAAAAATATGATAAATGTGATCGCAACGATCGGAATTGCTCTTTCCGGGGTGATCGCGCTGATCGGGATCCTGAACTTTATCAATGCCATCCTGACACAGATCATTTCCAGGAAGCGGGAGTTTGCCATGCTGCAGAGTATCGGCATGACCAATGACCAGCTGTTGAAAACGCTGGTCTGCGAGGGCATCAGTTATATCGCGATCGCCGGCGGCATCAGCCTTCTTCTGGGAAGCCTGTTTTCCTGGCTGACGCTGCGGGCCTTGAATAACGTGCTGCTGTTCTTCGAGTATCGGTTCCAGATCAGGTCATTTCTGATCATGATGCCAGTGCTTGTGCTGGTGGCGGCAGTAGCGCCCGTGATCTGCTACAGACAGCTGCGGAAGAAAAGTATTGTGGAAAGACTGCGGGAAGAGTGAGGAATGTCAAAGAATCTGGCAAAAAGGTTCTGCCGGGGACGGTTGTCTCCGGCAGAGGGTATGCGGGTGTATTAAGATAAGATAAAATCAGAATCAGAATCAACGCGGGCGTGAAAGAAAGGGAAGTGGTCCGGTGAAGGAAGATGGCGGCGGTCACAAAAGTCAAATCAGTGATATGGGAAAGTCGGATGAGTTATAGAATTCATCCGGCTTTTTTTGTTACGATAGCGGTGTTTCCAACAAGAATCACGAAAACAGGAGGATGAGATATGAAAAGAAAACTGATCGCAGTATTACTTGCGGCAACGATGGCAGTCTCTCTGGCAGGCTGTGGAGGTGGAGATGCCGGCACTGCCGGTGATTCCGGCAGTGCGGGAGCAGATTCCGGTGCGGCAGGAGAAGAAGGCGGCGAGCCGTACACGGTGACCATGGTGTTGAACGGCACCCAGCAGCCGGATGAAGAACGGATCGAGGCTAAGGTAAACGAAATACTGGAAAAAGAACTGAATGCCAGGCTGGATCTGGTGGTGCTGCCCTGGGCGAGCGCATCCCAGCAGCTGCAGTTGATGCTGGCAGGGGATGAGAAGATCGATATCTTCTATACGAATGCCACCAGCGCGGTGCAGTATATGCACTCCGGGCAGATCATGGATATGGCCGGGCTGATTGATCAGTACGGCACCAATCTGAAAGGGATCTTCGGGGAAGAGACTCTGAAGGGCAACAGTGTTGGCGGATTTCTGTATGGTGTGCCGGTTCAGATCGAGAGGGGCAGTATTCCGGCGATCTTCATGCGTAAGGATCTGGTGGAGAAGTATGGGATAGACACTTCCGCCATCAAGGAGCCAAAGGATCTGGAAGCCGTATTTGAGAAAGTGCAGGCAGGTGAGCCGGATATGACAATGCTGTTTTCGATCAATGAGGGCGATACGCCGATTACCCGTATGTTTGGAGGGGATGCTCTGGCGGATTCTAATATTATTGGCGCGCTGATGGATCCGGAGAACAGCACGACCATCGAGAATTTCTATGCCAGCGACTGGTACAGGGATACTACCACCATGTTGTACGACTGGTATAAAAAGGGTTATATCAGTCAGGATGCGGGAACGAATACCGAGAACTGGAGAACCGTTTTTAAGGCGGGCAACATGTTCTCCCTGTTCTTCTCCTATCATCCGGGGACACCGGTAGAGTTTGAGAGTTCCACAGGGTACGAATTCGAGATCGTGCCTTTCAGAGAGTATCCGATCAAGATGGCGCAGAGCTATAATGGCGTGATCTTCTCCATCGCACAGAACTCCGAGAATCCCGAGAAGGCGATGGAAGTACTGGACTATATGTACGGAAGCGCGGAAGTGATGAACCTGCTCAACTGGGGTGAGGAAGGCGTGGATTATGTGCTGGAAGATGCGGAAAACGGCATCATCAATTACCCGGAGGGTGTTACCGTGGACAACGTCGGCTACAGCCTGAACCTTGGCTGGGAGCTTCCCAACCAGTTTATCGGCTATAAGTGGAGCGGTTCCGACCCGCAGCTTTGGGAGAAGATGGAAGAATTCAACAATTCTGCGAAAGCGTCGAAGGCGCTTGGCTTCTACTTTGACAATTCGCAGTATGAGAACCAGATCGCAGCGCTTGCCAATGTGGTGAAGCAGTATTCCGGTTCCCTGAACAGTGGTTCCGCGGATCCGGCAGTCTATATCCCGGAATTCTTAAGCGCTTTGGAAGACGCAGGCATCAATGAGGTGATCGCTGCCAAGCAGGAACAGTTTGATAAATGGCTGAGTGAAAATCAATAAGTTCCGGGCAGATTCCGCAACAGGGGAGCCGCAGGCATTAAATTGTTACAGAATTGCCTGCGGGGTTCTTCCCCGGGAAGGGAAGGAAGAGGAGAAGAGAAAGAAAGGGGTAACAGAATGGAGAAAAAATCGCGTCTGAAGGCGTACAGAGAACACTGGCCGTTGTATCTGATGATGCTTCCGGGGCTTTTGTATCTGCTTATCAACAATTATATTCCCATGGCGGGTATCGTGATCGCCTTTAAGAAACTGAATTTTGCGGAGGGGATTTTCGCCAGTCCCTGGGCCGGATTTGATAATTTTAAGTTCCTTTTTGCCACGAAAGATGCATGGATCATCACGAGAAATACCCTGCTTTATAATGTAGCGTTTATTTTGGTAAATATGGTAGTGGGTATCGCCATCGCGATCCTGATCTGTGAGATCAGAAGCACGAAGTTAAAGAAGCTGTATCAGAGCGCGATCCTGCTTCCGTTTCTGATGTCAATGGTTATTTTGAGCTATATCGTATATGCGCTCTTAAGCTCTGAGAATGGTCTGATCAACAATTCCCTCTTAAGCGCCCTGCATTTGGAGCCGGTTCAGTGGTATCAGGAACCGAAATACTGGCCTTTTATCCTGATCTTTGCCAACTGCTGGAAAGGGGTGGGTTATGGCTGTCTGATCTACATAGCATCCCTGGTGGGGATCGATCCTTCTTTCTATGAGGCGGCGAGACTGGACGGTGCGAGCAAGTGGCAGGAGATCAGCAATATCACACTGCCCTGTCTGGTGCCGACGATCATTACATTACTGCTTCTGAGCATAGGCAGAATATTCTATTCGGATTTCGGACTGTTCTATCAGGTGCCCATGAATTCCGGAGTGCTGTTCCCGACCACCAATGTTATCGATACGTATGTGTACCGGGCGTTGATCGAGCGGGGGAATATCAGTATGTCATCGGCAGCAGGCGTGTACCAGTCTGTGGTCGGGTTTGTGATCGTGATGTTAAGTAACTGGGTGGTGCGGAAAGTCGATAAAGATCAGGCGCTGTTTTAGAGGAGGTTAAAGATGGAGAATTCAATGAAAACCAAACGGTATCAGATCATGATCAATGCGGTTCTGATCCTGGTCACGCTGATGATCGTCCTGCCTTTTGTGCTGGTGTTCCTTTCCTCGCTTACGGATGAAAACGTTCTGATCAGAAACGGCTATTCCTTTTTTCCGGAGAAGTTCAGTTTCTATGCCTACCAGTATATCATCCGGCAGGGTGATAAGATCCTGCGGGCTTACGGGGTCACCATCATTGTGACGATCGTCGGTACGGTTCTGAATATCGCGATGTCGGCGCTGATGGCATATCCGCTTTCTGTCAAGACGCTGCCGCACCGCCGGGCGCTGACCTTTTTTATCTTTTTTACCATGTTGTTCAACGGTGGTCTGGTGCCTACTTATTTAATGTATGTCAACTATTTTCATATCAAAAATACACTGTGGGCGTTGATCATCCCGAATCTGCTGCTGAGTGCGAACAATGTGCTGATGATACGGAGCTATTTTATGACCAGCATTCCGGATGCGCTGTTTGAGGCGGCAAAGATTGACGGCGCGGGACACCTGCGGATCTTTTCGGTGCTGATCATGCCGCTGGGTAAGCCGATTCTTGTGACGATGGGATTATTTTCCGGGTTGGGGTATTGGAATGACTGGACAAACGGCTTATACTATCTGTCAGGCAACCAGGGACAGAAGCTGTTCAGTATTCAGAATCTGTTGAACCAGATGATCACGGACATCCAGTATCTTGCCAGCGGTAAGGTGGCAGGAAATATCGGTGCGGAGGTGGCGAAGCTGCCGGCAACGTCCATCCGTATGGCGATCGCCTTTATTGCCATGCTGCCGTTGTTTATCATCTATCCTTTCCTGCAGAAATATTTTGCGGAAGGCATCACGCTGGGCGCGGTCAAGGGATAGCAGGTTTTGCCTGACGGCTGCAAGGCCGCCAGGCAGTGACAGGATATGAGGAACGGAACAGAAAATCACAGGTTTGTGGTTTAGGCATGGAGGGAAATATGCGGATTCCAAGACACAGGATACAGAGGACGATGGCCCAGCAGGTAAAGAGGGTGCTGGCGGTTCTGGTATTGGTGCTGATTGTTTATATTGTGGGGAGTTTACTTCTGTTAAACCGGGAGAGGGCGCTGGCGATCCAGGAGCTTAATCAGATGTCGGAGCTGTATACGAGCGAGCTGGACAACCGTTTTCAGAGAGTCAGCCGCCGTCTCTTCTCCCTTATGATGGAAAAGAACCAGCCGACTTCCGTGTTTTGGAATTATGTGAATATGATGGATGAGGAATATGATCTGGATTATCCGCTTGTAAAGCTGCGCGAGAATTTCCTTTCCAGCGCCTGGGAGTATGGGCAGGAATATTGCTTTTTCCTCTATCTGGAGGATAAGGAGCGATATTTCAGGCTGAGCATTGACTCTGAGGGAAGTTATATCGGGCAGGAGGATGTGGAACAGGCGGTGCTCTGGCAGATCGAACATCTGAAGGATGCCGGCATGTCTTATTCGGTGAAAAAGAAATGGAACATCATCGCAAGCGGCGGCGAGAATTATATGTGTAAGATCGCACAGAATCAGGGGGTCTATCTGGGATGCTATGTCAATGTGAAAAGCATTCTGGAGCCTTTTTCCAGTATTACCATGGGGAAAAACGGATATGTGTGCCTGGTCAATGAGCAGGGGGAGAGTGTGGGGATGCTCACCAGTGAGGGGATTCTGAACAAAGAGTCCGGGATGGGGGAAGCGGACCGGTACTCAATCGAGAAGCAGTTGGCGCAGGCGCCTTTTTCCATTCGGATGAAGATCTCCGGGGAGCGGATCTGGGAGGTGATGATGGGCAGCGTGGTGGTGCTGACCATGCTGGCGGCGATGCAGATCGCTTCCGGTGCAGTGATCCTTATTTATCTGAAAAGAAATATCCTGCAGCCGGTGCAGCGGTTTACCCGGAAGCTGGAGCAGTATGACAGCGGGGAGTATGCACTGCATCTGACGGAGGAGAGGCTGCTGGAACTGGAGCGGATCGATGACAAGTTCAAGAATATGATCCATCAGATCCGCAGGTTGAAGATTACGCTTTATGAGCAGGAGCTGGAGAAGCAGAAAGTAGAGATGGATTTTCTGAAACTGCAGATCCGGCCGCATTTTTATCTGAATTGTCTGAATTTTATCTACAGTATGATCGACTTCGGGCAGTATGACAGTGCGCGCAGCATGAGTAAGATCACGGCGGATTATCTGACTTATATTTTCCGCAATACAAGTGAGAAGGTGCCGGTGACGGCGGAAACGGCGCATTGTCAGAATTATCTGGACATCCTGCTGCTGCGTTATCCGGGCAGCTTTGAAGGGTATGTGGAGGTACATGATGAAGTGCGGGATGCGGAGATCTTTCCTTTTCTGATCCAGGTGTTTGTGGAAAATGCGGCTAAACATGCGCTGACATTGGAGGAAAAGGTCCTGATCTCGGTCACGGTCTATCCGGAGGACAGAGAAGAGGGAACCTATGTGAATATCTATATCTCGGATACGGGCGACGGGTTCGCACCGGATGTACTGGAGAGGCTGCAGCGGGGAGAAGGGATTTCGGACGGCGGGCATCATGTAGGGATCGCCAACTGTCTGCAGAGATTTAAGCTCTATTATAATGGTATGGGGGAGATGCATTTTAGCAACAGTCCGCTGGGCGGCGCTATTGTGGATATCCATCTTCCGTATCGGCGTTATGCGGAAGGTGCGAAAGAGGAGAGCAGAGCATGAAGCTGTTAATGTTGGATGATGAAGAGTACGTGTTGGAGAGCATCAGGAAAAATGTGGATTGGGAGCAGCAGGGGATCAGAGAGATCTATTCTGCTTCTTCCATGAAGCAGGCGCAGCGCATTATGGAGATGGTTCCGATCGATATCATCATCAGTGATATCGTCATGCCGATGCAGAGTGGATTTGACTTTATTCACTGGGTAAGGGATAATAAGTATACGGTACAGGTTATCTTTCTGACAAGCTATGCGGAGTTTGATTATGCCCGTCATGCCATAGCCATGAGCAGCATTGACTATCTGCTCAAGCCGATCGATTATGATAAGCTGGCGGCGGCTGTTGGTAAGGCCGCGGAGAAGGTGACGGAAGCAAGGAAAAGCGCGGATGACAGGACTGAGAGCAGACTGTGGAGACAGAACCAGTCTCTTCTGCGCAGAGAGTTCTGGATGGAGCTGCTGCGGGGAAACCGTGCGGGAGACGCCCTGCTTTGTTATACGGAGGAGACGGAATTTCTGCTTCTGTATCTGACTTTCAATGACGGGGTGAAGAGTCAGAGCGCCTGGGACGAGAAGACGCTGTACTTTATCATGGAAAATGTACTTTCCGAGATGCTGGAAGGGTTCGGCTATCTGGTGGAAGCCGTGGTGCCAAATGACAAGGGGAGCAGTGTAACGGTATGCAGGAAGGCGGCAGGGAATGTGCAGACCGTTGACCGGTTGAAAGACAAGGGTGTATTTGAACGGTTCATTCACTGGATGGGGGAAAGGCTGCAGATGAATATCTGGTGCGGTGTGGGAAGTCCGGGCAGGGCGGATGCGCTGTCGAATTCCTTTGCGCTGCTGCAGGACATGCGGGACAACAGTCTGTCCATCCGGAACCGGGTGCTGTATCAGTCGGACTTTGAAGTGCCGGAGACTTCTTTGCAGAATCCGAATCTGACCGTCTGGAAGGCGCTGCTGGAGCAGGAAAAGGAAGAAGAACTGTTGGTATCCATAACGGGCTATCTGGAAGGGATGGAAGAGAAGGAGATGATCACCAGAGAGATTCTGCGGGTCTTCCAGATGGATATCATACAGATGGTATATTCCTGGCTGGAAAGGAAGGAGATCAAGGCACATCTTCTTTTTTCGGGAAAGGAGAGTGAAGAAGCACAGCAGAATGCGCTGAAAGGGATGCGCAGCGCCGGAGAATTTGCCTGTAATCTGATCCTGCGTGCAATCCAGTATGAGAAGTATATCCACAAGACGGAATCGGTGGTGGAGCAGATCCGTCAGTATATCGACGTTCATTATAAGGAAGAGATCAGACGCGACAGTCTCGGTGAGCTGGTCTATCTGAATACGGATTACATATCCAGGATCTTTAAAAAGGAGACGGGTATTTCGATCAGCTCCTATATTTTAAAGAAGCGGGTAGAGGAGGCGAAGAAACTTCTTGCCCAGAGTAATCTGCCGATCAATACGGTGTCTATTTACGTGGGGTACAGTAATTTCTCTTATTTTACGAAGATGTTCAAGGAAAATACGGGGTATTCGCCGCTGGATTACAGACGGAAGTTCAGGCAGATATAGGAAGATGAGATTTACAGCCTTCGGGCGTACAACGATAACAGTATGATAAATAACAGGAGGAAGGAAAGCATGACAGAACAGAAATTACAGCAGCTGCTGCAGGACATGACGCTGGAGGAGAAGGTGAACCAGATGCTGCAGCTGGCCGGGGGATTTTTCACCGGGGACATGATGGCCATGGGGCCGATGGCGGAGAAAGGGTTTACGCAGGAGAATGTGGCGCAGGCCGGTTCCGTGCTGGGAGCGCTGGGAGCGGAGAAGTTAAAGAAGATCCAGCAGGACTTTATGGAGAAGCATCCCCATAAGATCCCGCTTCTTTTCATGCTGGATGTGATCAACGGGCTTAAGACGATCTATCCGATCCCGCTGGGACAGGGGGCGACTTTTGAGCCGGAGCTGGCAGAGCGGTGTGCGCAGATGGCGGCGAAGGAGTCGGCTGTCAGCGGCCTGCATGTGACCTTTTCCCCGATGGTGGATCTGGTGCGGGATGCCCGCTGGGGCCGGGTGATGGAGTCCACGGGTGAGGATCCGTATCTGAACAGCCTGTTTGCCGGGGCTATGGTGAAGGGCTATCAGGGGGAGGATCTGCAGGAGCCTTACAGGATTGCGGCCTGCGTGAAGCATTTTGCCGGATACGGTGCGCCCACCGCGGGACGTGATTACAATACCGTGGAGTTGTCCAGACATACGCTGAAGGAATTCTATCTGCCGGCTTACAAGGCGGGAATTGATGCGGGGGCGGCACTGGTGATGACTTCCTTTAATACCATCGACGGTGTTCCGGCTACGGGGAATAAGTGGCTGATGCGGAAGGTGCTGCGGGAGGAGATGGGCTTTGACGGCGTCCTGATCTCCGACTGGGCGGCTATCGAGGAGATTATCTACCACGGTTACTGCGCCGACCGGAAGGAAGCGGCTGTGCGGGCGGCACAGGCCGGTGTGGATATTGATATGATGACGGGCATCTATTCCGAGCATCTCTGTAAGCTGGTGCGGGAAGGCGAAGTGCCGGAAGCGCTGGTGGACGAAGCGGTGTACCGGATTCTGGAGCTGAAAAACAAGCTGGGACTGTTTGAAAATCCCTGCAAGGATGCGGATGAGGAGAAGGAGAAGGCAGTCATTCTGTGCAAGGAGCACAGGGCGCTGGCCAGAGAGGCGGCCAGAAAATCCTTCGTTTTGTTAAAGAATGAAGAGGTGCTGCCCCTGCAGAAAGGCCGGAAGACGGCGTTTATCGGGCCCTATGTGGATAACCGGAACATGATCGGTTCCTGGTCCATTGTGGGAGAGACGAAGGATGTGACCACGTTAAAAGAGGCCGTATTGGAGCGGCCGGAGGGCGAACATGCGCTGTTTGCGGCGGGGTGTCCGGTTCTGGGCGGCGACTTGAAGCTGGAAGGGTTCTCGGAATCTATGGAGGAGCAGTATTCCGACGAGGAATGTGCGGCGATGCTGGAAGAGGCGGTGAAGAAGGCTGCGGAGGCGGATATGGTCGTGCTGGCACTTGGGGAACACAGGCTGCAGTCCGGTGAGGCTACCAGCAACGCCAATATCCAGATTCCGCAGGTACAGATGGAACTGCTTGAAAGAGTGTGTGCGGTCAATGACCGGGTGGCGGTGGTTCTTTTCTCCGGACGGCCTCTGGATATCCGGGCGATCTCTGCCAGGGCGCAGGCCGTGCTGCAGGTGTGGCTGCCGGGAACGGAAGGGGCGCGGGCCATCCTGGACGTATTGTCCGGAGACTATGCCCCCAGCGGAAAACTGCCTATGAGCTTCCCTTACTGTGTGGGACAGGTGCCGGTGCACTATAATGAGTATTCCACGGGGCGGCCGCATGTGGAAGGTAAGGACAAAGACCGCTTCCGCTCCAAATATCTGGATATTCCCAATGAGCCGCTTTATCCCTTCGGGTACGGGTTGAGCTATACCAGGTTCGCCATCTCTCCGGCGGAGATCGACAAGGAGACGATGACCGGAGCGGAAAGTCTGCATGTGTCGGTGAAGGTGAAAAATGTAGGCGACGCGGCCGGTACGGAGACGGTGCAGCTGTATCTGCATGACATTGCGGCCAGCGTGGTCAGGCCGGTGAAGGAGCTGAAAGGCTTCCGGAAGGTGACGCTTGCACCGGGCGAGGAAGAGACGGTGACCTTCGAGATCAGGGAGGAGATGCTGCGGTTTCTGACGGAGAATGACCGGTGGGAGAGCGAAGCCGGGGAGTTCGAGGCGTTTGTAGGAGCGGACAGCAGTACGGTGAACTGTGTGAAGTTCCGGCTGGATGCGCCGAAGGACGGCGGTTTGGGCTGAGCGAAAATACGCCATACAGTCACAAAAAAATGAGTTAACAGGATGTGATCATTGAATAGATTGTGTATAGTTAAATTAAGCGGAAGGAGGATGCTCATGTCTACATTGGAAAAAACGATCCATTTGTTGAATACATTGCCGGAGAATCAGATAGAGACGATTTATAGTTTTGTGCAATTTCTTTGTACGCAACAGCAATCCTACGCATCCGCTGAGAAGGAATCGCTGGATGATATATTTGGGTAAATAGTCGGTGTCGTTCCAGATACGGGAAAAACGTTGGAGGAATATCAACAGGAAAGGATCAGAGAGCGTTATGAAGCTGTTGATTGATACGAATGTGAGAGGTCTTATGAAAGGGAGTGGGATTCCAAAGGGGTTCCGCTTCCTTTTTAAGAATCGTTTTGCTATACTTGACATAGTAAATAGTAAAAACGGTTAAAACGGAGAGTTGATCATGGAGCGGATATTAGTGGTAGAAGATGACCTGGCATTGAGTACGGGACTTTGTTTTGAGCTGGACGCCGCCGGGTATGTGACGCAGGCGGCTTATAACTGCCGGAAGGCGGAATATCTTGTGGAGCAGGAGAACTTCTCTCTGGCGCTTCTGGATGTCAATCTGCCGGACGGGAACGGCTTTGCACTGTGCGGGAAGATCAAGAGTCTGCATCCGGAACTGCCGGTGATCTTTCTGACGGCCAATGATCTGGAGGAGGATATGCTGAACGGGTATGACCTGGGGGCGGAAGATTACGTGACCAAGCCTTTCCGTATGCCGATCCTGCTGAAAAAAGTGGAAGTTGCCCTGCGACGCGTCGCTGCAGCCGGCGGGACAGGCTCAGCGGCAGGAAAAACTGCAGAGGGAACGTGTTACCGGGATGATTTCCTGCAGCTGGACTTCGAGGCGCTGACTGCCGTGCGGGGCGGGGAGAAGCTGTCGATTACGCCCAACGAATATAAGCTGCTCCGGGTGCTTGTGGCCAATGCCGGCAATGTGGTCACCAGGCGGCTTCTGCTGGAGAAGCTGTGGGACTGCGACGGGAATTTCATCGACGATCATACGCTGACGGTGACAATGAACAGACTGCGGGCGAAGATTGAAGATGAGGAGCACGGGTACATCAAGACGGTGCGCGGGATGGGATATATCTGGGAATCTCAAAACAGGTAATGGCGGTCAGGTCGTTAACGATAGAATTGGAGACGGAGAAATGGGTCAGAGAGCGGACAGTGTAATGCGATGGTGTGTATTGGCGGCGGCAGCGGTCATGTTTGGATGTTTCCTGTATGTGGTGTGGATCTGGGTACCGCGGGCAGATATACGGGTGACGCTTCTGGGGCTTTGCGGGGGACTGTGCGTGTTGGGGCTTTTGTGGAGTATATGGCAGAGGTGGCAGTTGTGCAGATTCGCGGATGAGCTATGTCGGACATTAGACGACCTGATCGCGGAACGGAAGCCGGAGGAGTACTTTCCCTATGAAGATACACTGACAGCCAGGATCCAGGGCAAATTCATGCAGTATTATGACTTAATGAGTGAGGGGCGCAGGCAGAGCAGACAGGACAAGCAGGTGATTCAGGAGCTGGTATCGGATATTTCCCATCAGGTCAAGACGCCTATCGCCAATCTGCAGATGTTCATGGGAATCCTGCAGTCTCATGATTTGAGCACGGAAAAGCGTAGGGAATTTCTGGGCACCATGGTGGAACAGATCAACAAATTGGATTTTCTGCTGCAGTCTTTGATCAAGATGTCACGGTTGGAGACGGGAACTTTTGCCTTGCATATTGAAAGAACGAGCCTGTACGATACGATTGCGCAGGCGCTAAACGGGATCTGGGCCAGGGCGGAGGCGAAGCAGATTCAGTTGTCGGTGGAGTGCGACAACAACATTATGGCCAGGCATGATGGGAAATGGACGGCGGAGGCGCTGGGAAATGTTCTGGATAATGCGGTCAAGTACACGCCGGCAGGCGGCAGCATCAGGATCAGTGTCCGTCCATGGCAGTTCTATACCCGTGTGGATATTGCGGATACCGGTATGGGCATTCCGGAAGAGCAGTGTAATCAGGTGTTCAAGCGCTTCTGGCGCAGTGAGACTGCGGCGGCACAGGAGGGTGTCGGTCTGGGGTTGTATCTTGCACAGGAGATTATCACGAGGCAGAGAGGGTATATCAGCGTAAAGTCCGTAGTAGGTGAGGGAACCACATTTTCGGTATATCTGCTGACATGATTTTGGAAGAAAGTGTTATACCTGTCATGGTGATGCACTCATTTTTCAAGCGGCCTGGGCTGTTTTATTCCCTATATACGGTTTCACAGTAAACTTACATCATGCTCAACATAGCTGCAATGTCCTCGGCTGCCATGGTTACTTTTGACTTTTCGATCAGGATATTTCCACCGGTCATGATATAGGACGGCATTACCCGAATCCCCTTATAGTAGATTTCGCTGTTTCGCAGTTTATAGGTGGAAATGGCAGGAATGGCATTTTTCCCGGTCGCCTTTTTCGTGATCATGTTAAAGGCTTTCCTGGCGACATCGCCCATCAGCATGATCACTTTTGTATTGGGAAATAAAGAAAGCTCTGCTTCCAGATAAGGCAGACTGTTTTCAATGCTGCTTCTGTCAATGGCATATTCTGTCTTCGGTGTTTTAACGGCATTTGTGATATAGATGCCCATCTGTAATATGTCCCGGATGGAAGTAACTTTGGCGCCTGCCCCCTGGAAAAGAGGAATCGTTGTCTTCAGATAATCGGCTTCGGGGATTCCATAGAAATCCTGTAAAGGATCAGCAGGGACCACTTCATTTATCATAACAGCCTTGATTGTAAGCGGATCAAGATCAATATTGTTCAGGTGCATATTGCCTGCTGCGCCTGCTTTTGTTTCAAGTTCTTTTTGGATATTCATATGTGGTTGCTCCTTTATGATGCTTTGTTGCAGTTTCATGACCGGCAGGTGATACGCAATGCTTAACAGTCTGTCTGCTTTCCATGGATCACTTTCATAATTTGAGTATACCATAATAATCATGACAACATTTGTCAAGGTTTTCCACGGAAAAGAAGAATTACTGATCAATCTTATGAAAGTTATTTGATCTGCTTGTCAGAATGGACGGGGATGGTATCAGGAATGTTGAAACCTGATATTTGAAGAGACAGATTTTGAAATGGCAGACGAATGGAGGAAGGAGGATTTTGTATGTTTCAAAGTTTTATGAATGGTCTGGGGGCGCTGCCTCTGGCTAAACACGGAAAGAGCAGATCTATCAACTGTGAGAATCCGCATGGGGAAAAAGGGAAGGGCGGCATGGCCGCAAGCAGTCTCGGGCCTTCCAGGAAGGGGGCACCCTGTATTCAGGGGCTGGCGCCCGGGAGCGTGACGACGCTGGCGCAGATCGAGGGCTCCGGAGTGATCCAGCATATCTGGATGACGGTGACGGACAGAACGGACAAAGATTATTATGTGCTGCGTGATCTGGTTCTGAGGATCTATTGGGACGAGGAGGAGACTCCGTCCGTGGAAACACCGCTGGGTGATTTCTTCTGTTGTGGTTTCGGGCGGGGATGTATTGTCAATTCCATGCCGATTGTCGTGAATCCCGCCCGTGGCATGAACTGCTATTTTCCCATGCCTTTTCACAAAGGGGCAAGGATTACGCTGGAAAATCAGCATGAGGTTGAGGTGCCGGCTTTCTTCTATCAGGTTGATTATTTGTTGACGGACGAGCTGCCGGAGGATATCTGCTATTTCCATGCACAGTGGAGAAGAGAGAAGATAACACAGAAGCAGAAGGATTACACCATTCTGGATCAGGTCAGGGGAAGGGGACATTATGTAGGAACTTATATGGCGCTGACAGCGCTTGAGCGTTACTGGTGGGGAGAAGGGGAGATCAAGTTCTATCTGGACGGGGATGACAGATATCCCACCATCTGCGGAACAGGGACGGAGGATTATTTCGGCGGCGCCTGGAGTTTTGCCAGCCAGTGCGGCGGCAGAACAGTGGAGAATACCTATTGTACGCCGTTTATGGGATATCCTTACTATTCACATCATGACGTGGATGTGCATAATTTCTATCATAATGACGATATGATGCCTCAGAGAGGATTCTACCGCTGGCATATTATGGATCCGGTGCTCTTCGAGGAGGATCTGCGTGTGACGATCCAGCAGATCGGTACCTGTCATAAAGGGAATTTCGAGCGGCAGGACGATGTGGCGTCCGTAGCATACTGGTATCAGTCGGAGCCTCATAATCCCTTTGCGCCTTTGATGAGCAAGGAAGACAGATGGCCGCGTTAGAAAAATGGTTTTCTGTCATGGTATTGACAAAGTGATTAAAAAAAGATATGATCGAGCTATAATAATGAGTAAACGATTACTCAGAAGAGAGGTTGTACTGCCTGGTACGGCTCTCTCGGAGTGAGTAAACGATTACTCAACAGAAAATATGGGAAAGAGTAAAGGAGGATTACAACATGATCACAGCAGCTTATGTGGGGTTTGGCGTTTCAGTGCGGGAATATCATATCCCTTACGTGGAAAACCGAAAGGATATCAGAGCAAAATATGTCTTTCGGCGGGAGGAGGATATTGCACAATTTGCGGAGTACGAGCCATTTTATCCGGAGCTTATATTTACTACGGATTTCAATGACGTGCTGCGCGATGAGGAGGTTGATCTGGTGGTCGTTTCCGCGCCCGATCCGTTTCACATGCCTTACGCAAGGCAGATCCTGGAGGCTGGCAAACATGCACTGATCGAAAAGCCCTTCGCACCGACTGCGAAAGAGGCGAGAGAATGTTTTGCATTAGCGAAAGAGAAGGGTCTGGTCTGTATGCCGAATCAGAACCGTCGCTTTGATGCGGATTTCCTGGCTGTCAAAGCGGTGATCGACAGCGGCAGGCTGGGCGATCTGGTACGCCTTGAGAGCCATTATGATTATGATAAAGAGAATGGATGGTACGATCATCTGGGAACCTTATACAATCTTGGCGTACATACGGTGGACCAGGTGATCAGTCTGCTCGGCATGCCGGACAGAACCAATCTGGATGTCCGCAGCATCCATCATCCCGGCGTGGGTGACGACTACTATGATCTTGAATTTTTCTATGGCAATTGTAAAGCGTCTGTCAACACTTCCATGTGCGTCATGATCGACTACCCGCGGTTTACGCTCCATGGAACGAGAGGAAGCTTTACTCTGCCGCCGGTGCTTCATAACTCAGGCAGGAAAAAGACGGTGGGCAGGCATGTGATCAATACGGCGCCGGCGCCGGAAGATCGCTGGGGAACCCTTGTCTACAGGAATGACGCTGGGGAAAAGATTACGGAAAAGGTACCGGTAGACTGTGCACATTATGAACGGATTTATGATTCGCTGGTGGATGCCATTGAAAACGGCGGGGCAAAGTGCGTGAAGGATGAAGAGGTCATCAAGGTGCTCGAGATACTGGAAGAGGCGACGGAGGTGGCGAAAGCATGGAAAAAGTAAAGCTTGGAACGATCGGAAGCGGCGTTATCGTCCATTCGATCCTTGACAATGTGCGGAAAACAAAGGGAATCGACCTGGAGGCGGTCTATTCACGGAGTGAGGAAAAGGCCAGGGATCTTGCGGCAGAATATGGCTGTGCGAAAACCTATACGGATATGGATGCTTTTCTGGCAGATGAGGAAATGAACACCGTATATATTGCGACGCCCAATCTGCTCCACTATGAACAGGCCAAAAGGGCTCTGGAGGCCGGGAAGCATGTCATCTGCGAGAAGCCTTTTACCACAAGGCTGACCCAGGCCAGGGAACTGGCGCAGCTTGCAAGGGATAGACATCTGCTTTTAATGGAAGCCGCGCCTACCGGATATCTGCCTAATTTCGCAATTCTGAAACAGGAGCTTGCAAAGATCGGACGGATCAGGCTGGTCTTAAGCAATTACAGCCAGTACTCCAGCCGCTATGATGCGGTCCTTAAGGGAGAGAAGCCGGCGATCTTTGATCCGGAATATGCGGGCGGCTGTCTGATGGATATCAATTTTTATAACGTGCTGTTGAACATCCTGTTATTTGGGAAACCGAAGAAGGCGGAATATTATGCGAATCGTTATCCGGGATTGTCCGATACGTCCGGGGTGATGATGATGGAATATGATGGCTTTGTCAGCACCAATGCCGGCGCCAAAGACACATGGGGCGTGAATTTCTTTCAGATCGAGGGCGAGCAGGGATATATTTATGTTCATAACGGCTCTAATGGTATTGCATCCGTGAAAACGGTCACGAAGACAAGTGATGATACCCGTAATGAACAGCAGAATCCTGACCGTTGGTTCTACGAAATCCAGGAAATCACGAGACTCTTGCAGGAGGAAGACTATGCGCGCGTCTATGCCGATCTTGATGCCACGCTGGCAACGGTTGAAGTGATAGAATCCGCACGAAAGGCGGCAGGAATCCTGTTTCCAGGCGATTGAGAATCCCCAGAATATGGATGGTGAATGGATATGAGAATAATCGGAATCGATATTGGAGGAACTTATTTCCGGATCGGAACGGTATGCGACGGGAAAAAGGTGACTCGCTTTCAGAAAGTACCGACGGCGAGCGTGATCAGATCGGATGATGTGATCTTGGATATGGCACAGTTTATTCAGGAGTATATTCAGGATACGGTTATTGACGCCGTTGTGATCGGATTTCCGGCAACGTTGGACAGGAGCCGGAGAAAGGTTATGCAGGCCCCCAATCTTGAATTTATGGAAGATCTTCCGGTGGTGGATGGTCTTGGTGCGAAGCTGGGCATCCCCGTCCTGGCTGAGAGGGATGTGACAATGGCCCTGCATTATGATGTTGACAAGTATGGTCTTTCTACGGACGGGGTGATCTGCGGTATTTATTTTGGAACAGGCATCGGTAATGCCATTATGATAGACGGAAAACCGCTGTCTGGTAAGAACGGCGCGGCGGGTGAGATCGGGCATATTCCGGTAATCGGAAGCCGGCTTCGCTGCGGTTGTGGCAATGAAGGGTGTGTGGAGAATCTGGCGGCCGGGAAGTATCTAGTCCGGCTGCAGCAGGAACACTATCCGCAGACACCGGTTGGTGAATTGTTTGCAAGACATAGGCAGGAGGAAGCGCTCAGGGAATTTGTGGACCGCATGGCTGCAGTTGTGGCTGCGGAGATCAATATTCTGGATCCGGATCATATGCTGCTTGGCGGCGGTGTCGTTAATATGACGGATTTTCCGCGTGCTTATCTGCAGGAAAGAATTGTTGCGAGGACCAGGAAACCTTATCCGGCACGGAATCTGCAGATCATCTATACGGAGGATGAACCGGAGAAAAGTGTTGTGGGCGCCGCTATTTATGCCGGACAAAGGGTTGAATGAATGGAGGCAGGGCTGGAAGGCCGTAACGGCGAAGAGAGCCGGCCTGTTATGAAGGATGGGAGAACGATAGCTATGAGAGACAGGATCAATATCAAGACGATCGCGGAAAAGGCAGGGGTGTCTGTTGCCACGGTTTCGCGTGTGATCAATCAGAACGGCCGGTTTTCTGCAGAAACGGAAGCGATGGTGCGGCGTGTCATGGAAGAGATGGATTACCATCCGAATACGATCGCCAAGAGTCTGCGGGAGAACCATTCCCGCATCATCGGGGTGATCGTGCCTGATATTATGAATGCCCATTTCGCAGGACTGGTGTTAGAGATCGAAAAGAATCTGTTCAGGCATGCCTATTCAACGGTTATCTGCAATACGAATGAATCGGATGCTCTGGAGAGAAAACACATCGATACATTGCTCTCCCAGCGTGTAAGCGGTATTGTCTTCATCTCAGGGAAGCGCCATTACAGTCTGGACGACGTGACGGTAGTTTATGTGGATCGTCGTCCGGATAATTATGAGATTGACGATGACTGTGTGGTGATAGAATCAGATAATGAAAGCGGCGGTTATCTTGCCGCAAGGTGTCTGATCGATAAAGGCTGCAGGAACATTACCATGCTCTATGCCAATAATACGGATCACAACCAGAAGATGAGAATTGCCGGGTATGAGCGGGCACTCAGGGAACAGGCCCTTGCTGCAAGAACGATCTGCGTGGACACGATTACGGCAGTGGCTGCAGCGGAGAAGATCAGGGAATATATCAGGGCGGGCAGCAGACCGGACGGCCTGGTCTGCACAACTGACATACTGGCCATCGGTGCGATGATCGGCTTGAGGGAACTGGGTATCCGCGTGCCGCAGGAGGTCAGGATTACCGGATATGATGATTCGATGCTTGCTGCGCTTTATAATCCGACCATAACAAGCGTCCGCCAGTCGATCGAGGATATGGCGCAGAAGACAGTGGATAGTCTGCTGGAACGTATTGACGGCGGCGGGAAGGAGCGGGCGCACCATGTGCTTCCCGTACATCTTGTCGAACGTGAGACAACAAAATGATCCGGAAAACGATCCGAAAAACGATCCGAAAAACAGGAGGACTGTTCTCAGATATTGGGCGGAAGCGTGTCTGCGGCCCGGCAGACGCTCAGCCGCTCGACGAGAGCGGTCCCTATTTCTATGTGCCAGTGGGCACGGCACGGCTGTTCAATACAGCGCAGCAGAAGACTGGCTGCTGCAATGCCAAGCTCCGGCTCGCAGGTGCGCACGGTGGTGAGAGGCGGTTCCAGGAAGGCGGAAAAGGGCATATCGTCGAAGCCGATCACGGAAATATCGCGTCCGGGTATGAGCCCCTTATCCCGCAGGGCCCGCATGAATGCGGCAGCCATGGAATCATTGTCGCAAAGAAAGGCAGTGGCTTTGGGCAGACTGTTGTCCAGCCAGCCATGCAGATGCTTTAACATGGACTCCGGATCGTGGCAGTCTGCGGCCTGGCTGATATCCAGAAATTCTCCGGGAGTCAACTGCAGTCTGCACATCTCATACTGCCAGGCCTGTTGTCTGTCTTCCCCGGGCGCCATGCCCAGAGAACGCAGATACCCAATGCGGGTATGGCCCAGTTTATGAAGGTAAAGAAGGGCCGAACGGATACCGGCATGATTATCGTGAGCAACGGTATTGGCCGGAAAAACTTCCGATGAGATACCGGTGACAACGAAGGGGATCCCCAGCGTTTGATACTGTTTGAGCTGCTCGGCAGTGGCGGCAGCGCCGATCAGGATGCCGCCGTCCACCGGCGGGCGGGAGAGGAAGCCCGGCTCGGAAGGCGCAAAAGGCCCACAGAGCTGATACCCCCGCACGGTAAGCTCATTTGCAACGGCTTCCAGGAACTGTCTGTAGTATAAAGAATCCTCCGGAGGCACGCTATGCCCTCTGTAGGTGAAATCAATAATCTCAATGCGGCCTTTGACATCCGGTGTGCTCAGCCGTCCCATATCATAACCCTGCCTGTGGGCTTCCTCCAGAATACGCCGTCTCGTCTCCTCGGAAATGCCGGATTTGCCACGCAATGCGACAGATACGGAAGCTGTGCTCACGCCCAGCAGATCAGCCAGTTCTCTCATGGATATTCCCGCCATATGAAATCTCCTCTATATGTTCTAAGATACCTGTAATACCAGCAGCCAGTCGCCGCCGCCTGTCCTGCCCGGGCAGTCGAGCCAGCCGTCTGCCGGTGTAAGCAGCGCCTCCAGAGCGGTTCTTTCACCGGTTCTGGGATCAAACCAGGAGGCATGGAAAGCCTCGTTATGAGGAACCTCAATCCGACAGCCGCCCCGTGTATGTTCATTATAATAAATCAGAATGTGCCGGCGGTCAATATCTGCCGTGGCAAGTGGGCTGAACATATCCGTCTCCGTGAAAATACCGAAGGGTGACAGGGAGGAAGCGGGGATGGGTCTTAAGGTCTCAAAGTGCTCTTCTTCGTAAAAACGTCTCATGCAGCCCATCTGCACGGCGCCGATGCCGTCTATTGCCTCATACCAGGGAATGCCGAAGCGGTTGAAGGTATTGAAAGGATCCGGGGTTTCGGGCTTTTCCCACACAGAATCCCAGATGCCCTGTGCGCCGTAGGTATAGCCGCAGGCGCCGGATTGGATAGCGGTGTAGGCCACCCGGCGTACCATGTCGGCCGTGCAGAGTCTGGAACCGTTTTCTTCCAGCGTAGAACAGAACTCATACAGGCTCTCGCCTTCCACAAAGGGCTTATCGGGATGGGTTTTGCGGTATTCATGGAAGTACGCAGCACTTACGGGAAAATCTCCGTGTCCCGCCTGATTCAGGGTAAAATCGTACCAGTCTTCGTCGTAATAATAATCGGAGAAGGGCCGATGGTTATCATAATGAGCAGTCTGGAGCGTGTGATAGCTGTCTAATTCTTCTATGGTAAGGGCAACCTGTCTCCAGTCGTCAATAAGATGTGATCGCATGGGTTCGGGTGCGTATCCGGCCACCTCTCCGGCGAGTGTCCACACGACGGGGAGTGCGCCGTAACGGGCGATGATATAGCGTGCCATGTTCTTCCAGAGAGGGATCTTGTCCAGAATCGACATGAACCATGCAAAGCCCAGCGCGTTGACAAACCCGTGGTCGGCCAGATAGTACATGCGGCGGTCCAGCTCCTTCTGGTAGAAAGCCACATTGGGGAGGAGACCTTCCTGCCCTTCGACCCAGTAAGGGGAGGGTGTGCCATCTGTGGAAAAATCGGCTCTCAGGTTAGTCTGATAGACGGTAAAGCCCTGCGCGGCCCGTCGGTCTGCCATGCCTCGGAACATGCTCTGCATCTGGGGATGATTAGATTCTTCCCAGCGTTCGCCGTAGGCAAAAGCCCAGTGGGTATCGCCCAGCCAGAAGAAGGGGGTGCCGTCCTGATAGGTGAGATGGGTATGGGCAGAGTCGGTCTTGAGGAAACCGTGGCGGTAGATGGCAAGCTCACCGGTATAGGGTGTGCAGAGCAGTTGTCCTGTGACGCCGTTTAAACCGGTTTCTTCCGGTGCGTCGATACGCCAGTGCCATGGTCCCGGAACCGTAGGGGCGAAGGCAAATTTGTAGTTTCGACCGCCATCCCAGTAGGCCTCCCGGGTGATTGCCTGTCCTTCCGGCCCGGTAAAGAGCGCCTTGATGCTGACATCCAGAAAAGGATTGGGATAGCTGCAGGCTGTCTCGTAGGGGAGAATGATCTGCCGCCAGGTGGGAATTGTGAGTTGTTCGTTGTGAGAATTGTTCATGTTTGCTTCCTCCTTTATCATCTTTCTGTTCTTTCATCTTTCTGTTTTTTCATTTTTCTGCTTTTTCATTTTTCTGCTTTTTTATATTTTTTCATTTTTTGATTACTTGATTTGTTTTGTGATGTTTTGTGACTCTTGGCAATGTTAGGTAATGTTAAGTTTGTTTGTTCTAAGGCCGCCGAAATATTCGTATGAGTGTCATATGTTAAGTATGTTAAGCGATCCGACCGGTTTGAATTTGTAGTCAATTTATATCGTAAGATACAGGATTAAGTCAGCGCTATAGTAATGTGTCATAATACAATGTATGGAATGATTATAGAATCTTCACAGCAAAATGTCAACAACATTAAGTTTTATATTAGCCAAATACAACATAAAATTAGCCTAATATAATTGACAAAGAAAAATATGGAGTCTATAATACAATCATAGTTACGGAGGCGGCAGGCATAAAGCGGCAGGCGTTATGTACGGAGAGTTTGATTACGACTACGGGCAGGTGCAGGCTTCTTTACCGGCCAGAGAATATAAAGAGCAGGGAGGATATGTTATGATCTCAGAAATGAAACGGATTCCGGTTGCAGAAGGCAGACACCCTTTCGCGTCAGCGGCTAAGAAGTGTTGCTTTAAGGAAATCGGGTATGTGGAAGACGAGTATTTCATGAGCGGCACGGCTAACGTTTACGAGGAGGATGCTTTTCAGAATCCAAGGGTATCCATAAAGGATGCCCCCTATACCACCAGGCTGCTGGTGCGGCGTCCCGAGGACAGGGAGCGGTTCAGCGGCAATATTGTGATTGAGGTCTTAAATGCCACGGCCATGATTGATATCGACAGAATGTGGGTGGATACCTGGCGGTTTTTTACGCGGAATGGAGATATCTATATCGGCATAACCAGTAAGGGACAGGTGGTGGATGCATTGAAGAGGTTTGATCCGGAACGGTATGCCCCGATCAACTGGGATAATCCGGACAGGAGCAGAACCCCGATTGCGTCGATTAAGGATAATCCGATGCTTTTTCTGGAGGATTATGAGAGCGGCCTGTTCTGGGATATGTTGATCGATCTGGCCAGGCTTCTGCGGACGGAAGACGGGAAGAATCCGCTGGCGGCATATGGTCCGGCGCATCTGTTCCTGACCGGGTGGTCGCAGTCCGGCGGTTACATAGCGAGGATTCTGCATTCCTTTGCTTACCAGCCAGAGATTGAGAAGGATGGCCCGCTCTTTGACGGGTATCTTCTGGCCGGCTGCGGTGCGTCGGATGCACCTATGAATGCATACAGCTCCGCATTTCGCTTCGGACAGAACGGTATTCCGCAAGGCAGCGTCCTGGGTGGCAAGGAGCCGGTGATCGCGGTTAATACGGAGAGTGAGAATAAATATGCCTACTGGTATGGCGATTTTGACGAGCCGGAATTTAAATTCCGCACCTGGCAGATCCCGGCTTCCAGCCATGACACGGCGTATAACCTGATCGAATATTATGAGGGATATCAGCGGGAGGATCTGACGAGGCTGGGCTTTACCAATGTGTGGGAAGGCTGCGAGGGTGAGCCTATGGATTGTCCTTATGAGCCGATCTTCCATGCGGCCTTCTATCATCTGTACAACTGGGCCATTCATGGGATTCCGGCACCCCATGCGCCGAAGATTGAGACCAGGATCGTACGGAAAAAGCAGGCTTCCTGGGGATTTTTCGGAAACTGTGTGGAGAATCTCACGGATGTGCTGGGCAATGCGGTGGGCGGTATAAGACATCCGGCTGTGGACTGCGTTACGGGAACATATGCATCGTTCAGCAAAAGAGAGGATGGCACGATTCAGGAGATGTTCGGCAATGTGGTTCCCTTTTCCAAAGAGAAGCTGACCGCGCTCTATGGCAGTCTGGACAATTACCGCAGGCTGGCACAGGAGAGTACCGACAGAGCGGTGGCGGAAGGGTATGTGCTGCGGGAGGACGCAGACTGGCTGGTGGAGCGGGTGGTATCCGCGGCGGCCGGAAGAGGACTTGGCTGAGCAGGCATTTGGCTATCCGGTTTCATGGCACCAGGAAGAACCTTCGATTTCCTTTGAGGCGTTTTTCAAAATGCTTGCTGTATGTGTATTTGCAGATAGGGGAGTTATGCAAAGTAATATCAGAGGAATTGAAAACAGAAATAAGTAGAATTCTAAAAGGGAATGGAAAGTGATATAATGGGGTTCATCACGGTGGGTGGTGAACCCCGCTTTATTGTGCTTTAGGATGCCGCTGCAAAATTTGTAATCTATCTTTTATAGCGGAACAAATTTCTATGCTATAATTCAGTAGATGGTCTGGTCTTAGCGGGAATGGGCTATTGCTGGAATGCGCAGGAAACGGCGGAGAGGTTGTCATGATTTATATTGTAGACAATATATCAAATTATTTCATATATCTTTTTATAATTCATTTTGGATTCAGGTTAAATCCAAAAAAGAACAAGTTTTTTCCTGGTGCGTCGGTTCTGATTATGTTGTCTGCCGGGGTCTATAACGTATATTTTGATACAAATTCTCCGATTATTTACATAGTTTGGAGCGTACTTTCCATATGTTTATTTTTTGAAGACAGATTGTGCCATCTGTTCACGCTAAGCGCTGCCCTTATGTATTTCACGGGAATCATTGATACGTTCAGTGTCATGCTGATACAGGTTGTTTTAATAGGCGGAGGAGTTGGCGGCACGGATATAACATGGTGGATGGAACCTGCCTATCTGCTCTCATTTTTGGTGTATCTTCTGCTATATTTGCGGCTTTTTAAGAAAAATGACGTATATTTGTGCGACATAAAATTTAAGTATAAGTTTGCACTTTTAATACAGGGCGGTATTTTCCAGATGTTCTATAATTATGTTTTTTATTTCTTTAACGAAAATCATGCAAGATATGGCTTAGATGCTTATGCAGTATTTTTTATCAGCATAGCAGGGGTGCTTTATTCCATTTTTCTTACGCTTAGCCTGGCCATTAAGAATATATTGTCAGACAGGCAGAACAGGGAGCTTCAATCTTTTATGTATATGCAAAAGCAGCAGTATGATTATCAGTTACAGCAGTCGGCAGCAGTACGGCGTTTTAAGCATGATTTGGTTAATCATATTGGTGTTGTCAGAGAGTTAATAAACGAAAAGAAGACAGAAGAAGCCAAAGAGTACATAGATACGATCTGGAATATTCAGGATGTGTTTGATTTAAAGATTCATACAGGAGATAGTTTTCTCGAGATTATTGTGAACTATTATTCGTATTTGGCGATAAAGGAAAATATAGAGTTTGTTGTTTGGGGAAAGCTGACCGAAGAAATGCCTCTTGAGATGTTTGATCTTACCACATTGATGGGAAATATATTGCAAAATGCTTTTGAAGCGGCGATAAAGGCAGATGTTCCCAGAATACGTGTTGAACTTGTAGAACATAAGGAAGAAATTTTTATTGTTGTTCGTAACAGTACAGCCAAAAGAATTAATACAAAAACAGACTTTTTTATGACATCTAAAGAGGATAAGGAGAATCATGGTTTTGGTCTCAAAAATATTGTTGCAGTTGTTGAAAAGTATCACGGTGAATGTTATATGGAATCTATAGTGGAAAATAAAGAAGAGTTGTTTCAAGTCAGTATTGCTATACCAACTGCTAAAGCAGGGGAGAAAAGGGAATGAAAATAGGCATTGTAGAAGATGAAGCGGTATGGAGAGATAAGATACAGACCATGATCGAAAAATATTGTAGGGATAAGAGTATTTCATCACAAATAAGTTCCTATAAGAGTGGAAAAGATTTTATGAAAAATGCAGATGCAGATCTGTTGTTTTTGGATATTGAACTTGCAGAGGGAGAAGATGGTTTTGAAATAGCAGAACAGTTGATGAATCTTGGAAACAAATGTAAAGTTTGTTTTTTAACATCACACACAGAGTTAGCCAGATTAGGTTATAGAGTGAATGCTTTCAGATATATCGATAAAAAGCATTTGGAGGAAATAGATGAGGCAATTGATTTTTTCCTTAAAACGAAAATTCAGGATCGAATTGTATCTTGTAATGATACCGCGGGGATTCGCATAAAGATAAGCCTGAATGAACTTCTGCTTGTTGAGACAAATGGAAGAAAACTAAGATATCTCATGTTGGATGGCAGTGAACATTTATGTGAAGGACGGATATCTGAAGCCGCGCGAAGCTTATCCCGGTTTGGTTTTTTTCAGATACATCGGTCATATATTGTCAATTTGAAATATATTGAAAAGGTTAACAGTCATGAAGTTACACTTTGCAACGGATTAAAGATCGTAATTGGAAGGATTCACAGTAAAGAGTTTAAGAAGGAGTTTTTTAAATGGAGAATGTGGTTTGAGAATTGATTTTTGTGTCGTTTATGCAAAATCTGTGTTGTTTATACAGGGAGTATTTTATATGCCTTCTCACTGTGATATAAATAGGGTGTTAATCATATTACAGGAGGATAGCAGAAGTGGTACAACGTATTTTACTTAAGGGTTGGCATTTAAATGGAAAAGAAGTAATGAAAAAAGCGGTAATGGCAATGATAATGGGGGTGACTCTGTTAACACTTTCATCGTGTGGGCAGGCAAAGGACGCAGACGACACGCAGACGAATGTACTGGGCAGCACTGCAGAGTCAGGTGACAGTACTGCAGAGTCAGGTGACAGTACTGCAGAATCAGGTGACAGTACTGCAGAATCAGGTAACAGCACTGCAGAATCAGGCGGCAGCACTGCAGAACCAGGCAGTAGCACTGGTGAAGTTCAGAAAACACAAAAAGACAACATTGCCGGTTCAGATCTGGCAGAATTGGATCGCCTGACAGGAGAATATGAATATTTATCGGATTATGGAACCGGTAAGTTAAGGATT
>CANRZW010000023.1 GCA_947644545.1 uncultured Lachnospiraceae bacterium | reverse complement strand
AAGCAACCGTACAGAAAGCATTAAAATATATCTGCAATCCGGAGAAAACTGACGGGCAGATTTTGATAGATTCCTTTGCCTGTGGGATAGAGACAGCGTATTATGATTTTATGGATGCGTTGTCAAAATCTTCCGGCGTTGGGAATAAGCAGGCATTCCACCTGATTCAGTCATTTGCGCCTGGAGAAGTGAATTTTGATACGGCTCATCAGGTGGGAATAGAGCTTGCGGACAAGCTGTTAGAAAATAAATACAGTTATGTCATTGCAACGCATGTAGACAAGGAACACTGTCATAATCATATCATTTTCTGTGCGGTTGATAATATGGAACATAAAAAATACAATGACTGTAAGCGTACATACAGACAGATACGGAATTTGTCAGACGAACTGTGCAGGGAACATGGATTGTCGGTCATTATTCCATTAGGACAAAAAGGAAAGACACATTATGAGTGGCAGATGGCAGAGGCGGGAACTTCATGGAAAGCGCAGATGAAATCTGATATGGACATTGCCATTCGTGAAGCACACAGCTATGAAGATTTTATCAGCGGGATGCAGACAAAAGGATACAAAGTAAAAGGAGAAACTTTTGGAGGCGATGCGCTGAAATATTTATCATTTTCTGCTTCAGGGCAGACACGTTTTACACGTGTTACTGAAAAGAATTTCGGTGTAGGATATACGAAAGAATCAATCAGAGCAAGAATCGAAAAACGTGTAATGGCACAGGAAAAATTTCCTGTAAAAAGGAAATTTCCCTTTCCAAAGCGACCGGATGCAAAGCGGACTTTGATTGATACGGACAAGGAGAAGTTTCAAGAGAATGGTGCGTTAAAACATTGGGCAGATATACAGAATTTAAAGATTGCTGCGGCGAGTTATGCAGAGGGCGGTTCTGTAGAGGAACTGAAACAGAAAATATCAGAGAGAAATGCTGCGGCAAAAGTGGCAAGAAGCGCGATTGTGGACTTAGAGTATGAGATGAAAGCAAAAGCAGAAATCCTAAAATACGCAAAACAGTATATGGCAAACAGGAAATACCAGAGAGGATATGAGAAAGCGAAGGATCAGGATGCCTATTTCCGAAGCCATGAAACGCAGATTATTCTCTTTGGTGGCGCTGAAAACATGCTGAAACGATACGGGATAAAAACAGCATCTTTGGATGTGGAAAAGATGCAGGCGGAATATGATGCAATGACAGTGCAAACAGCAAAGTTGAAGAAAACATACAAAACAGCAGAAAAGGAGGCGATGGAGGCAGATAAGCAGTTGAAGAATATAAGGCGGTATTTAGGGATTGAGAGAGATAAACAGGAAGCGACAAAGCAGCACAAAAAACAAGATATGAGTCTATAGGGAAGAGAGGAAAAGATTATGAATTTGACTTATGAAAAATGTGGAGATTATTTGATGCCGAACTTAATTCCTGATACGGAGCCGGAGGGAGAGTTGAGGAAATTTGGATTGATGAGGAAATCTTATTTGGAAAAGCATAGGAGAGGTATTTATTCAGGATTACTGTTATCTGGAGAATTAAAGAAGCATCTGTTGATGATACAGGAGCAGGCAGAGGAAAGATTTGATTTACTTGTAGAGCAGATAGCAAAACAGGAGGGAGTGACGGAGCAGTTAAAGGCACAGGATCAAATGCTTTGGGTGAGGAGAATGAATAGCATTAGGGCGAGAGCAGAGGAGATTGTGAGGGAAGAAATTATATATAATTTGTAACTTGATAAGAGGGTGCGGCATGGGCTGTGCCCTTTTTCTATAGGGGAAATACTTCTTTGTGTTAAATTAATATTGCTATTTTCGCAGTTATATGAAGCTGTAAAGATATAGGAAACACACAAAAATGGTGGTAAATACAACGATATAGTGATATAATATGGATTATATGGAGGGAAGCAGCGAATGAAAGTGAGCTATAATCGTTTGTGGAAATTAATGATTGATAAGAAGATGAAAAATTCTGAATTACAGAGAAAAGCACAGATAAGCGGAAACATTATCACAAGGCTTAATAAAGACGAGTTTGTTTCTATGGAAACAGTTGCAAAAATATGTGATGTACTTGAATGTGGTGTTGATGATATTTTAGAATTTACAAAAGACTGAGGAGGATATATAGTGCATAACGATTTGACGTTTTTTACAAATGAACCTGAACGGGATTTATATAGCAGATTTAGTACAATTTTAAAGAGTAATACTCAATTTTTTGATATTCTTGTGGGATATTTTAGGACAAGCGGATTTTTTAAAATGAAAGACGCGATGGAAAGTGTTGAGAAAATTCGTATATTAGTTGGTCTGAATGTTGATAAGTATACTGTTAAAATTATTGATAAGGCTAATATGGAATTGAAGTATGAGGCTCCGACAACAAAACAGGCTAAGGAGTTTTTTTCGGATGCTATTGAAAACGAATTTGAAATGGCTGATCCAACCTCAAAAATCGAACAGGGAGTTCGGACATTAATTGATTGGCTTAAAAATGGTAAAGTAGAAATTCGCATGTATATGGAAGCGCCTATTCATGCAAAGGTATATATTATGCGTAAAGATATGGAGAAGACACCGGATGCTTTTGGAAGCGTTATTACAGGTTCCAGTAATTTTTCGGAGGCGGGTTTACAAAATAATCTTGAATTTAATGTTGAGTTGAAAGATAGCCGGGATGTGCAGTTTGCGTTAGAAAAATTTGAAGAATTATGGAGTAAAGGGGTTCCTGTTACAGAAGATTATATAGAGGCAGTGGAGTATAAAACTTGGCTGCGCAACGATATTACGCCATATGAAATTTATTTAAAGACATTATATGATTTTTTTAAAGAAGAAATTAATTCAGATAAAGATTTGCTGGCAGAAAATCTGATGCCTGACGGTTACATGAGACTGCAATATCAATTGGATGCAGTAGTTCAGGCTAAAAAAATATTGGAAACTTATAATGGTGTATTTATTTCAGATGTTGTTGGTTTGGGAAAAACGTACATATGTGCAATGCTTGCTAAGAGTTTGAAAAAGGGTAGAAAGCTGGTAATTTGTCCGCCCGTATTGGTGGATTATTGGAATGAAGTATTGCAGGAATTTGATGTGGCAGCCGAGGTGAAATCATTAGGAAAACTGGATTCTATATTAGAAAAAGGTGTAGACAAATTTACATATGTATTTATTGACGAGGCGCATAGATTCCGCAATCAGGGAACAGAGAGTTTTAGCAGTCTGCATAAAATTTGCTATGGTAAAAAAGTAATACTGATATCAGCAACCCCTATTAATAATTATTCCAGTGACATAGAGAATCAGATTTATTTATTCCAGCCAAAGCATAATAGTACACTTGTAGGGCTGAAGGATTTGGAGGCTTTCTTTCGAGAACTGCGAACCAAAGAAAAAAAATATACAAAGGGCACACAAAAATATCTTGATCAGGTTCGGGCAAATTCAGAAGAAATCAGAGATAAAATTTTGCGTCACATTATGATTCGCAGAACCAGAAATGAAATTATGGAATACTATGCGGCTGATTTGGAAAAACAAGGTTTGAGATTTCCTAAACTTGGCACACCGGAGCCAATTGCCTATGTATTTGATGAAGATACGAATATTGTATTTAATGAAACAGTAGAAACAATTAAGAATTTTAAATATTCCAGATATAAGCCATTGGTATATTTAAAGGATACAAAGAAGTATGCTTCCCTTTTGGCGGCACAACATAATATGGGCGGCTTTATGAAATCTATCTTAGTGAAGCGCTTAGAAAGTAGTTTTTTTGCATTTAAAAAGACGCTTGGAAGATTTCTGGCATCCTATGAGAAGTTTATTGAGATGTATGAACGGGGGGAGGTGTATATCAGCAAAAAGGTTGATGTGTATGATTTGCTAGATAGAGGAGATGATGACAAGCTCATGGAGATGGTGGAAACGGAGACAGTTATGCATTTTAGTGCCGATGAATTTGATGGAAAATTTATAAAGGACTTAAAATGGGACTTGGCAAAACTTCAGTATCTCAACAATATGTGGAAAACTATCAGTGAGGACCCGAAGCTGGTTCAGTTCAAAGAGGAATTGCAGGCAAATAAAAAATTGATGGATAATAAAAAAATTGTTTTTACGGAATCGAAAGAAACTGCGGAATATTTAGCAAAGGAACTTGTGGATATTTACGGCGAAAGAGTGATTGCGTATACAGGATCTAGCAGCATGATATTAAAAAGCGTAATAGAAGATAGCTTTAATCCCAAGTTTGCGGAGAGAGGGAATGATCAGTTTGACGTATTGATTACAACAGACGTATTAGCAGAAGGAATTAATTTACATAGGGCAAATGCATTGATTAATTATGATCTTCCCTGGAATCCAACGAGGATTATGCAGCGTGTTGGGCGTATCAACCGTGTTGGTTCTGAATATGATGAAATTTATGTATTTAATTTTTTCCCTACAGCTGCAACGAGTAAGCATCTTCCGTTGAAAGACCGGATTATAGAAAAGCTACAGGCGTTTCATGATACTTTGGGAGAAGATTTTAAGTATTTATCAGATGAGGAGGAAGTAAGTTCACAGAAGCTGTTTCAAGATTTAAATAAAGATTTGGAGGAGGATGAAGAAGGTGCAAACCCTGAATTGGCATATTTGGCAATTATCAGGCAGATACGTGATAATGATGCTGCACTTTTTGAAAAAATTAAACGATTACCCCAAAAAGCAAAGACTGGAAAATACTCTGACAAAGTACAAGATGATGCAACCATTTCATTTATCCGTAAGGGTTATTTGAAAACATTTTTTATGGCTGGCGAAAATGAAACAAGGCAGATTTCGTTTATGGATGCCATTGGATATTTTAGGTGTGAGTCTGATGAGAAACAAATTAGTGTTGGAAAGAATTATTTTGAACATTATGATGCCAATAATGAAGCATTTGATTTGTCCCTGACAGATGAAGAAGTAATTACGGTAGGACGTACGGCAGTTGGAGCTAACGATCAGAAAATAATTCGTTATCTAAGAGCGCTTTTAACAACCATAAAGACTTTTACGGATGAACAGGAGGAAAAAATTAAACGAATGATTGAGGTGTGGGAGAATGGCGATATTCCTGCAACGGATACCAAAAATATCTTAAAAAGTATCAAAAATATAGAAGATGGCGTAGAAGCATTTTATAAGATTGCGGAACAAGTAGATGATAAGTATTTAGAGGGACGCAGGCAAATGAAGATAAAGCATGACGGAGAGAAGCAGGTTATTTTGTCGTGTTACATGAAAGGGGTAAAGTCTGGTGAGTAGAAAATCAGAGATATTTGAAAAGGTTTTAACAGGAGCATATGATAATAGTGTATTTGTAAATTTCGTTCAGGAATTTTTGAATGATATGGAGCCGGTAGCGCCGACAGCATATAAAAAAGTTTATAATAATTTTTCATATTATGTAGACGGATATTATCATATTGGAAACTATATGGGAAGTGATGGTAATAAGATTGCTGTATTTTCTGTTGCGCTTAGAAAAGGCGACAGTGTAGAAAGAGCAAGAACTATGCAGAGAAATTTTGTGAAACCATTGCTGGAAAATAGCATGTGTGCCGGGGCACTGGTTGCCTTCTATACTTTAGAGGAACCTGAAAAATGGCGGTTATCATTTATCCGGTTGGATTATGAGTTTTCCAAAGGCAAGGTAACACAGAGACTGACACCGGCAAGGAGATATTCCTATTTGGTGGGCAAGGGAGAGCCGTGCAATACTGCAAAGCAGAGATTGTTTCCGATATTTAAAGATGACAATAACAATCCAGGTATTGATGAATTAGAAGAAGCATTTAGCGTTGAGAAAGTTACAAATGAATTTTTCCAGCAATACTGCGAGAAATATCATCAGCTAAGAGAATTTCTTGAAGCGAATGATGATTTTATGCAGGAAGCACAGTATAGAAATTTTACCAGTGAGCAGTTTGCTAAGAAGCTGCTGGGGCAGATTGTATTTTTATATTTTATTCAAAAGAAGGGCTGGCTTGGAGTAGATGCGATTCCTGTCATTATGACAGAAAAAGAGTATAAGAATGCATTTTTTGCAAGGGGTCAGAAATCCAGAGATATTGTAGGTTCTGTATATGCACAGCAGTCAGATGGCACATATAGGATTGTTTTTGACAGATTAAAGCAATTATCAGACGAGGATGAGGAATTTCTTGCGGGAATTGTAAAAGGAAAACCATGGGGAACTGGACCAAAGGATTTCATGCGTAAGATTTTTGAAGGGTGTGCATCAGCAGGAAAGAATTATTTTGATGATTATCTGGAGCCATTGTTTTATACTGGCTTAAATCGGAATCGTGGAGAAAATGGATTTTATCCGGCATTACATCGGCGTATTCCCTTTTTGAACGGCGGATTGTTTGAACAGTTGGATAACTATGAGTGGGAAAACAATCATTTTAATATTCCGAACAGCATTTTCTCTAATAAAGCAGAAAAGGGCAGGGATGCAGATGGTATCTTAGATATTTTTGACAGATACAATTTTACTATGAATGAAGATGAGCCAATGGAACGTGAAGTGGCGATTGATCCGGAGATGTTGGGCAAGGTATTTGAAAATCTTCTGGATGTAAAAGACAGAAAATCCAAAGGCGCTTTTTATACGCCGCGTGAAATTGTGCATTATATGTGTCAGGAAACGCTCATTCACCATTTGGTGAGCAAAACGGGTATCTCCGAATCAGCTATTCGTGATTTTATACTTTATGGAGAATATCTTAGAGATGAAGACACCATAAAAACATTGAAAGTGATTGATGATAACGGAAAGCAGCATTATGAGTTTGATAAGAATAGGGAGTTATTGATTTCAGAAGAAATCCTTAGCTTTAAAAATGATGTCAATAGATTAAAAGAGTTGGATGAGTTGCTGGCAAATGTAAAGGTGGCAGATTTGGCGGTGGGTTCAGGTGCGTTTCCGCTTGGAATGCTCAACGAAATTGTGAAAGCGCGTCAGGTGCTTACAGAATATCTTGCGATAGAAATGAATGGGTTTCAGAAAAAGTCGTTCTATGCGTATGAGCGCAAACCTTATGATTTGAAGGTCAATACAATCAAAAATTGTATATTTGCATGTGACATAGAGCCAAGTGCAGTGGATATTGCAAAGTTGAGATTGTGGCTGTCTATTGTTATTGATGATGAGATTGCAGAGGATGCCGGAAATGGCGATTTTGATGCACATTCAAAGCCGAGACAGTTGCCGAACCTGGAGTGCAATATTATTTGTGGGAACAGTTTGATTGATGAGTTCAAGGGGAACAAGCTGATAACAGAAAGCGTGTTGCTAAATAATGTTTCTGAAAACAGCCAGCAGACAGTGTTTCAACAGGGCGTGGATGGCATGATCTTAAAGCTGATTGAGTTACAGGATAAACTGTTTTTTACAAAAGAGCATAATGATAAAGAGGAAATCAAAGCGGATATACAGAAAATATATGATGACATAATATTGGAACAGATACAGGGAAACAATGAATTAACAGATGCATATTATGAAACAAAAAATGAGTCATCAAAACCGTTTATATTATGGCAGCTGTATTTTCCGCGAGTATTTAGGGAGAATGGTGGATTTGATATTGTAATCGGAAACCCGCCATACATTCAGCTTCAGAAGTCTGTTTCGGAGCATGGAGATGAAAAACTGGGAGACTTGTATCAGGCAATGGGTTATGAAACGTTTGTTAAAACGGGAGACATTTACTGCCTTTTTTACGAAAAGGGAAACAGACTTTTAAAGAAAGGCGGATTTTTGGCATTTATTACAAGCAATAAATGGATGCGTGCGGGATATGGAAAAAGCTTGCGTAATTATTTTGCAGTTAATACAAATCCGACCGTGTTGATTGACTTCGCAGGACAGAAAATTTTTGAAACGGCAACGGTAGATGTTAATATTTTGATTTTTGAGAAGACAGCAAACAAAGGCGGGACAAAAGCCTGTATTGTTGATAAAGAATGTAGAAATAATTTGAGCGTTTTTGTTCAGCAGGCAAGTTCAATTACAAGCTATGAGACAGATAGCAGCTGGACAATTCTAAGTCCGATAGAAATTAATATAAAGGCAAAAATTGACAGTATTGGAACACCCCTAAAAGATTGGGATATCAATATTTACCGTGGTATTCTTACCGGATTTAATGAAGCCTTTATTATATCCGGCACTAAAAAAGATGAATTAATTGCCGAAGATCCTAAATCTGCTGAAATTATTCGACCGATTTTACGTGGCAGGGACATAAAACGGTACGAATATACGTTTGCAGATTTGTGGGTAATCGCCACACATAATGGCATTAAGTCCCAAAATGTCCCACCTATAAATATTGATGACTATCCCGCCATCAAACAGCATTTAGACCAATATTATGAAAAACTGGCTAATAGAGCTGATAAAGGTGATACCCCATATAACCTAAGAAACTGTGTTTATATGGACGATTTTTCTAAGCAGAAAATCGTTTGGGGAAACTTATGTCTGTCTTCACAATTTGCTCTAGCCGATGAAGGAATGTTTGTAAATGCACCATCTCCCATGATTGTCCCTGGTAACAAATATATTTTGGCTGTTCTTAATTCAAAATTGGGTGATTGGTACATAAGGCAGTTAGGCGTAACAAGGAACGGTGGATACTTTGAATATAAGCCAATGTTTGTAGAAAAGCTTCCAGTACCTCAAATTTCAGAAGAACAACAAAAAACATTTATCGGTTTGGTGGAAACACTACTTCAGCAAAAAGCTGATAATAATGCTGCTTTGGAAATAGAGCATGAACTTGATGCTTTGGTGTTTGACTTATATGGACTATCCGACACTGAAATTAATTATATTTTATCACAATAATACCGATTATTAATGTGCACCATGCTCAACAGCAGCTTCAATAAATGCCACTTCGTCCTCAGACAAACTAAATAGGTTATAAATTGCTTGATTGATTTTGTATATAAGGATATTTTTTTCCTCTGTGTCAGCTGCAAGCAATTTGTCCAATAATTCAATAACTTGTTGTTCTTGATTTGAAGCAACTTTTGGTATAGGGAGCAATTCTATTAGATATTTTTTCCATCTGAGGGTTCCCATACCAGTTGTTGTTCCGTATTTTGCAAAAAAATATTCAGATAACGTTGAGTTCAAAAAACATAATAAATATTTCAAATGGTGTCCAACCATAAGAAATGTAGTTGCTTCAGGAACAAATTGACCATCTGTATCAATTGCAAATTTAGGTTTATCGGAGATTTCGCCCCAGACGATTTTCTGCTTAGAAAAATCGTCCCAATATTTTATGCTATCCTGTGTTTCAAACCATTTATTGCTCGTCTTTTTACGTGCTTTAACTGCTTGACCATTAATATTATAAGTTTTACCAGTTTGTTCAAGTCGTTCCATACCATATGTGAGTAAATAATTTTTGATAGCAGGATAGTCATCAATATCATACTTACGACTGGGAAATGTGGCAATCAACCACAAATCTGCAAACGTATATTCGTACCGTTTTATGTCCCTGCCACGTAAAATCGGTCGAATAATTTCAGCAGATTTGGGGTCTTCAGCGATTAGCTCATCCTTCTTTGTTCCAGAGATAATAAAAGCCTCATTTAAACCTGTTTTGATACCATAGTTTATTTGTATGTCCCATTCACTTAATGGTGTTCCGATGGAATTGATTTTTTTCTTGATTGATTGCTCCAACGGCGAAAGAATAATCCAACTTTCACTGTTTTGAAATGGGATACAATTACTTGCCTGCTGAACAAAAACGCTCCAATATATTCAACATAAGAATTATTTTAAGGAGGCGTTTCATAATGTATTATGGGTACATACGTGTGAGCAGTGACAAGCAGACAGTGGAGAATCAGAGATTCGAAATAACAAGATTTGCAGAAGAGAATGGATTTGAAATCGGAGGGTGGATTGAAGAAACGATTAGCGGAACGAAAAATTACGATAAGAGAGAGTTGGGAAAACTGTTGAATAAGGTAGCGGCAGATGATGTCATTGTATGTTCTGAGTTATCCAGACTTGGAAGAAATTTGTTCATGATAATGGAGATATTGAATGTATGCATGAATAAAGGTTGCAAAGTGTGGACAATAAAAGATCATTACAGATTGGGGGATGATATAGAAAGCAAAGTATTGGCTTTTGCTTTTGGTTTATCTGCGGAAATAGAAAGAAATCTGATAAGCCAACGAACAAAAGAGGCATTGGCAAGGAAAAAAGCGGAAGGCGTGGTGCTTGGACGTCCAAAAGGAAGCAAATCAAGTCATGTGAAACTGTCGGGCAAAGAACAGACAATAAGAGATTTGAGGGAACAGGGCGTTGCAATATCGGAGATAGCAAGAATATTTAAAGTAAATCGAGCAACTGTTAGTTTGTTTATTAAAGAACATTTGAATGCAGGAGGAGAATGAAATGTCTGAAGTCAAATTTGAAATTCAAGAAGAATTAGGCACACTTTCAGAAAGTGCAAAAGGTTGGACAAAAGAAGTAAACCTTATTTCATGGAATGGTGCAGCGCCAAAGTATGATATAAGAGATTGGGCACCGAATCATGAAAAGATGGGAAAAGGGATTACATTAACAGCAGAGGAGGCAGAGGCATTATATAAAATTTTAGCGAAAATAGTGGAAGAATAAATCGGGAGAGGAAAATTTGAAAATATAGATAGGGTGGACTAACAAATCTTTGGTATTTTCCATCCTATTCATGCGGAAACGGCTATATCAAAGAACCATGTAATAATTTTGACAGAGGTAAATATACATGTAGAATGTTTAGGTTTTCGGTATATTTATGCTGTCTCACGTAAAAAATCACCAAAATATGTTAGTACACCCATATAGATATATACGGAAGGAATGACTATATATGATATCACCAGATAAAGTAAGAGCAGAAGCCAAGAAAAAGGAGAACGAAAATTTTAAGTTTCGCACTTTCTTAAAATGTCATGCAGATGAGAAAGAGTTAGACAGGCAATTTTTACGTTTACATAAAGAATTCTTTGCAGATTATGATTGCAGCAAATGCAGAAACTGTTGCAAGATGTATAAAGGAAGTATTCCAGCAGAAGATATTGACAGTGATGCACAATACTTGGGAATAACACCCGAACAGTTTATTGATGCTTACTTGGAAAAAGAAGAGTATGGCATGAACTATCAGACCAAGCATAAACCATGTGATTTTTTACAGGAAGACGGAAGTTGTAAATTGGGAGACTGTAAACCGGATAGTTGCAAAAAATATCCATACACTGACCAGCCGGAAAGATTATCAAGTTTGCTGAGTATATTAGATACGATAGAAATATGTCCGGTAGCTTTTGAGATTTTTGAGAGATTGAAAAAAGAGTATGGATTTAGAGTGCGCAGATAAACCTTATGTTTATCTGTTAGGGAGGTAATAAGCTGATGTGGATTGATCCAAAGATATTAATTGGAGAAGCAACCGAATATGATAAGAAGCGCAGCGTGGAAAGAAGACAGGTAAAGAGTTGGCTGAAAAGCGTCAGTGCGTTTGCAAATAGTTTTGGCGGCACTTTAGTTTGGGGCATTACGAATGATGACGAGGTTGTCGGATTAGAGAATGCGGAATCCGATGCGGAGTTTATAAGCGAGACAATCAAAACGAAAATTGATTCTATTCCCAAAGTGAATTTGCGATTTCATGTGGAGGACAATAAGAAATTGCTCCTTCTTGATGTGTATGCAGGTAAAGAAACACCATATTATTATGTGGGCGAAGGGAATATGACGGCATATATTCGTTTGGGAAATGAAAGCGTTCCGGCGGATAACATTACGCTCAAGCGATTGGTTCTTCAGGGAACAAATCGTACTTATGACAGTCTGGTTTCAAATTATAAGTTCAAGAACATGGCGTTTACAAAATTACGTTCTGTATGTAAGCATAATACAGGGAAAGATTTTGAGGATAGCGATTATGAATCTTGGGGAATTATAGACGAAGAGGGGAATCTTACAAATGCAGGGGCATTGCTGGCGGATGAGTCTCCCGTTCGTCATTCGAGAGTTTTTTGTACACGGTGGAATGGGTTGGACAAGGCGTCAGGCTTGATAGATGCTATCGATGATGAAGAATACAGTGGCGGTCTGGTAAATCTTTTGCAGGACAGCATGAGTTTTGTTTCCAGAAATACGAAGAAAGCATGGAGAAAGACAGGAAACGGAAGGATTGAGATGCCGGATTATCCGGATACGGCTGTGCTTGAAGGAATCGTAAACGCGCTGATTCATAGGGACTATCTGGAATTGGGGAGTGAAGTTCATATAGATATGTTTGATGACAGAATGGAGATTTACTCTCCGGGAGGTATGTTGGATGGGCGCAAAGTGCAGGACTTAGATTTGAGAAATGTATCGTCCAGAAGACGGAACCCAATCATTGCCGATATATTTAACCGTTTGAAATATATGGATCGACGAGGCAGCGGTTTTAAGAAAATCTTGGATTCCTATGAATTTCAGGAACATTATACGGAAGAAATGAAACCGGAGTTTAGGTCGAGTAATAGTGAGTTTTGGCTGATACTAAGAAATTTAAATTATAATCATGATAATATCGGCAATGATTTATCGGCACAAATTGCCGACAATAAAATGCCGATAAAAAATGCCGATAAAAAATTGCCGATAAAGACGGGACAGCAGTTAGAGAAGATGCTCCAATACTTATCGGAACAATCGGAATGCTCTTGTAGAGATATTTGTGTCCTTTTAGATGTAAAAGAACGTAGGGCGAGGCAATTACTTCAGATATTGCAGGAACAAGATAAGGTTGAATCTTATGGGGCGAATAGAATAAGGCGATATAGATTGATATAAACAGTCATATTAATTACGAATGTGGAGGAACATTGATGGATAACTATATGCAGTTTGAATTGGAAGATTATATTGAAGACAGTAATGAATTTGATTTATTTAATAGTGCGGTGGTTTGGGGAATGGATTGGACTACAGAGACAATAGCAAATCAGCTAGAAAAAGGTAACATAGACATTAATCCTAAATTTCAAAGGAGGGATGCATGGACACAGGAAGAAAAAAGTCGATTGATTGAATCTCTGATGTTGGGATTGCCTGTGCCGACGATTATTTTGGCAGAGATGAAAGATAAGAAAAATAGCTTTGTTGTAATTGATGGAAAACAGCGACTGCTAAGTATAAAACAATTTTGCTCAAAAAAGGAAGAATTCACTAAATTGCGTTTGAAAAGAATGGAGGTATTATCTGAATTAGATGGAAAGACAATGCAAGATTTAACAGAAAATTCAAAGTATGAAAGATTTTTAACAGCATTTGAAAATGCGACAATAAGAACTATAGTAATCAAAAATTGGCCTAGCGAGCAATTTCTTTATTCGGTTTTCTTGCGCCTTAATACGGGTAGTAAACCATTGTCACCACAAGAGCTTAGGCAAGCGTTGCATCCGGGAGAATTTTTAGATTTTTTGGATGATGCTACAGCAGAGAGTAAGGAAATGATGCGATTATTAAGAAACATAAAGGCTGATTCAAGAATGCGAGATATAGAACTGGCTTTGCGTTATTATGGCTATCTATATAATCGTGAACATTATAATGGCAATTTGAGAGAGTTTTTAGACGATACGTGTAAAAGAATGAACGAAATATGGGAAAAAGAACAAACCAAAATAAAAATGCAATTTACTGAGTTGGAAAAGAGCATTAATTTTTGTTTTGACATTTTTGGACAAAAACAAGCGTTTAGTAAATGGGAGAATGGAGATTATAATAACAGATTTAACAGAGCTTTATTTGAAGTCTTTACATTCTATTTTTCAGACACTAATATTCGACATAATATCAATAAAGGGCAGTTTGAACAAGGTTTTCGTAAAATTTGTGAAACAGATTCCGTTTTTATGGATAGTATTAGTAATACTACAAAAGAAACGAAACGTGTAGAGAAGAGGTTTAGAACGATTGAGGAGTTGATTGATAAGATAATCCCAGATTTAAACAAGCGATTTTAGGGGGATTTGTGATGTACAAAAGGACTAAAAAATATCGTGTACTCATTAGCAGGGTAAGAGATATACAGAAACATTTTGTAGCTTCATTTACAGATAAAGATGTGATGGAGTTAAGCGCACGTGAGATGGATTTGTGTAGAGGTTATAAAGTATTATGCCATGCAGAAATAGAATATTATTTTGAAGAGATTGCAAGAATTATTTTAACTGAGAGTTTATGGAATTGGCAGAATGATAAAAAAGTAACATTGCCGATAGCTGGTTTACTGGCTAACTATGAGAAAGTTGACACTAATGATAGTATTTCTACTAAAATAAACAAGATTGCAGCCGACTATAATAATATTTTGCTAAAAAGTAATCATGGCATTAAGGAAGAGAATTTGAAGAAAATATTCGGAAATTTAGGTGTTGAAGTAGCAGAATTAGATGCAGTATGGGTTGGCACATTATCATCATATGGTGTTTCAAGAGGTACTATAGCGCATACTTCGGCAATGGTGCAAATACCAATAAATATACAAGAAGCAATTAATGAAACAAATATTATATTACAAGGGATTGAAAATTTTGAAATGGAATTAATAAGACAAACACAAATAGATTTATATAGAGCTGAGAAAAGACAGATGACGCATATATAGAATATGTTAATGATGAATGTTTGGGAGTGGGTAAAAGATACTAAAGCACTCAAATTGCTAATATTTTGAATATAAGATAAGTATATTGATATCCGTGATAACACCATGATAACAAAAATCCCCAAAACCTCAGATACAGGGTGCATATCAAAGAAAAAACCGTCGAAAAAGCCCTGAAAATCACACAAAATCACCCTGATTTCCACCACAGAAAACCGTGAGGGTGGTAGAACTGTTGGTTCTGGACGTGTGGCTACGATTATCAAGTGATCTTGTGATTAGAGCCAAATAATAAAAATAAGCACCGCAATCCTGATGTTGTATCATTTTAGTTGACACCTTATACGCAAGGATTTGATGTATAATCAAAGAGAAATAAGGAGGAAACTAATAGTGATAAAACAATAACGCAAATACGATACGGAATATAAGATCCAGGCCGTAAAGCTGGCAAAGGAGCTTGGCGGTGCAAAAGCAGCTTCTGAACTGGGTATCCCTGAAAATACCATATATTCATGGACGAAAGCAGCAAGAGAGGGACGGCTAAATGTCGGCTCCGGCTCGCATATACCACAGACAGCAATGAGTCTCGCAGAGGAATTGTCTCTCCTGCGCAGACAGGTCAAAGAGCAGGAAAAACAAATTCGTCGTTTGAAAAAAGAAAATGAATTTCTTGAGGAAGCAAGCGCTTTTTTCGCTGCTGGCCGTCGGAAGTCTGCAAAAAGCAGAGAATGATGTTTCTTGCTATCAAAACCGAAGACGGCGTGATAAAGGGAAAAATTTCTTTTGCCGGATGCTGAAAGGCACGCGGCAGGGATTTTATAAACGGCTGGCAGACAAAGACCGTCCGTGGAAATATCAGGATTTAGCCGATATTATGCAAGCAATCGCATCAGAAGATGAATGTAACGATACTTATGGACGGATCCGCATGTATCAGGCGCTTCTCTTAAAACAACCGGAAAACATCCGTATTCCCGGCGAAAGGACGGTTTACCGCGTCATGGAGAAAATCGGCCTCATCCACCGTCCGAAACGCAAACCCAACGGAATTACTAAAGCGGACCGTGAGGCGCGAAAATCAGACGATCTGCTGAAACGGGATTTTTCATCCAAAGAGCCGTTAAAAAAATGCGTTACAGATATAACTGAAATCAGCGCAAAAGACGGAAAGCTGTATGTATCCGCCATATTTGACTGTTTTGATGCTGCAGTCCTGGGACTGGCAATGGATACCAGCATGAAAGCGGCATTATGTGAGCGGACGCTTGACAACGCCGTCCACGCCTATCCAGCGCTTAGAGGAGCCATTATCCACTCTGACCGCGGAACACAGTACACCAGCGAAACCTATCGCAGGGCGGTTGCAAAATACGGCATTCTTCAAAGCATGAACAGAGCCGGGGGACGCTGCCATGACAACGCACGCTGCGAGAGCATGTGGGCACGGATGAAAGAGGAACTCCTTTATGGGAGGCATGATACAAGGAAAATGGCTGTGGAGGAAGTGGAAACACTTATCTTTAGATATTTCATCGGCTACTGGAACAACAGAAGGATATGCTCCGCTAATGAGGGACTCCCTTCTATGGTTAAACGACAGGGATACTATGAATCTCTGGATGCTGCTTAGGCATTGATATCCTTGTAAAAAAGTGTCAACCAATATTGACAATATCAATGTCACCCGGTCAATGCATTTCCGCGCGGCCCGGAGTGTACTTGCGGAACACGGAATAAAACCCCGTCTCGATCTCCCGCTTGCGCTTGTCCCGCACCTTGGGGCGAGAATGGGGTCAGGTTTTCAACGGTAATCATCCGGCCCTGGAAAGAGGCCGTTTTCACTTCCTTGTGGTAGCTGGGCCTCGTCTGTGCCATAATCTGCCCTCCTATGCTCCGGCTGATACTGTCTCGCGTGGCGTTCTCCGTCACATTTTCCGCCCTGGCAATTCCCGTCTTGCTCCTGCCCAGGATATAGTGGGCATAGACGTGCCGGGCCTGGACGTGCGGGAGGCGATCAAGAGAGGCATAGAGGGCGGCGTGGCCCTCGGCCAGCTCCATGATCTCTTCCGGGGTCAACGGGGGATCAGGGCCATGTTCATGTATCGCTTCATAACCGCCCCGCCTTCACTTACATTCCTGTTTCATAGCAAAATAGCCAATAAGCACCGTCCACACATAGGCGCAGGTCTTGGGGATCATCAGCATCCCAATTAGTGGAATGGTGTCCGCCCACAACACCACTGGGATGTAGAAGCCAAAGCTGAGTACAATGGTCAGCCACATCCAGCGAAACGCCTTATCTCCCGGATCTTTTGCACTACGATAGAACAAAATAATTATCAAAAGTCCCAGCAAGGCGAAAGGGATGTTGCGGTAAACACCCCAGGAAAGGGGCGCTTCGGCACTGAGCCATTGATTCTGAGGCATCATGCACAGAACAATTCTCATTCCGGCCAAGCCATATACAGCAGATGTCAGGCCATTCTGACCAGTGATTTGATACCGCTGCCGCCAGACATAATAGAGCAGCACATAGAAAATTGTCATTGTGACCGAGGTGATCCACTTTCCGAGGCCCAAGGGAACCGTGTAATTTTCCAGGCCGGTGGTACATAGGGCAAGAGCGCGAGGAACCAAATGAAATGAATCTCCCGCCCCTAACACAACCGCCATCCATCCGAATAAACGGAATTGGCGATTTCCTTTGCTGCCCCGGATCATCAAAATACCAATGGTAATAACAGAAATCAGATAGACTGTATCAAACAAGGTTTCCACAATCGCTTGCATAGTTTTTTCTCCTTTAAGTTTTATTTTGAACTGCGGCATACAATGCTCTAACATAGTTGCGGCCAAACAATACGCCTGCCGTCAAAAGGGAAGCCCCCAGGCCGGTATAGAATACGGCGATAAACTGTTCTGGCACCAATTCGCTTGTCCGCAGTCCAATGCCGCCGGTTATCATCACTGCCATAATCGCAAATGATTTTCTATCAAAGAACTTCATAAAAAAATGCTGTTCTTCCAGATAGGCGTTAATTCTGGCGGTATGCTTTTTTACCAGTTTCCCAAAAATAAATTTTTGAAACACGGCAAAAACCATTACAGACAGCAAAAAATTCAGTATAGATTGATAAGCTGTATAGGCACTCAGTCCAATGCGAAGAATGTTGACACCAGCTGCGCTCCACACCGAACCGGCCAGCAGTAGCAGAGTATTTCGGTTTACTTTCATAGTTCACCCCCCATTCTGAACGTCGTTCATTTTGCTGGATATAAAATTCCCACACTTCCGTGGGAATTTTAATATAGGGTTCTGTGAATGATCTCCAATAAGGCCGTGGGGTCATAGTCCTGCCTCAACAAAGCGGACAGCATCAGCGAAAATAGGACATCCGCAAACCTTTCCACAGTAAATTGTTCCGTAAAGGCATCGGACCGAATCTTGGTATCCCGCTTTAAGACAGAACCCAGCTCATCCAGAATATGCTGCCAGGTCTGTTGCATTTTCTGTTTTCCATCTACTTTATCCTCACGCATAAAGCCCAGAGAATGCAACGTAAAAAATCCGGGATACTGCTTGCCGCCTTGTTCCATCTGCCTATACATCCAGGTGATACAGGCTTGCGTGTCCTGAAATATAGCGCTGTCCTCTGGACGATGGAAAATTTCGCACCAGACGCTTTCGACTGTGGCGCTCACTAAGGCAGCCTTAGAATCAAAATAATTGTAAATAGATCCCACGGATACTTCACAAGCTGTCGCGACAGAACGGATGTTGATTGCGGACCATCCTTGTTGTTGAACCAATTTTCGACTGGTTTTCAAAATATCCTCTCTTGACGTTACAACGGTATTCATTCCATCACCCTCCAACATGAACATTGTTCATCGTAGCGGATTATTGATGCATTGTCAAGTACCTTTAGAAAAAAGGAACCACACTCTGCTGAAAAGGTCAAATTTTAGCGAATTTCCAGGAGCGCACAAGCGGCAAGCGTCCATCCTGGGGAGCTTGGCCCCGTCCAGAATATCGTTGATCGCCGCCTTTGCCGCCCGATGGGAGGTCAGGGCCTCCTCATGCCTCTTTCTTGAATTGGATCCTGTACGTCTGTGCCATAATTTTTCCTCCTGACTTTCTGGATAGATTATACCACTCGTGCTCTGTGTCTATCAAATGGGGTATAAGGCAACTATCAGCGAGTAATCTTGTGAGTAGAGCCAAATAATAAAAATAAGCACCTTAATTCCTTGAGAAAATTTGTATGAAAGACAGAACGATTTGAAGGGCAGAACTGGGAAATAGAGAAATTGTTGGAGCGATAGGAAATGTGGGATGTGTATGGTTGTGATTTCCGCGTATCCTGTCTTACTGTTATTGTGATGTGTCATGTACAGTGATATAATTGATCATAATATAGGATTGTTTTTGGAGGAGTGGATGGATATCAATGTCAGACTTGAAGAAGAAAAAGATTATCGAAGAGTAGAGGAAATAACAAGATCCGCATTCGGCTATCCTGATAGAATCAAGCGAGGCCAGATTGGCTGTCCTTATGAGCATTGGATGGTTCATGAGTTAAGGCGTCGTGATGGTATTATGGCATTAAGTTTAGTCGCTGAACTAGAAGATGGCACTATTGTTGGACACATTATTTGTAGTAATGCTGTTGTTAAAAGGGAGAATCATGTACTTCCGGTCCTAAACTTTGGTCCTTTAAGTGTGTTGCCTGAATATCAGCGTCAGGGCGTTGGAAAAGCACTTGTTCAAGCAATGATAGAACAAGCGAAAAGGTTAGATTATGGCGCTATTTTATTTTTTGGCAGACCGGAGTACTATCCGCAATTTGGTTTTAAACAAGCGGTATTTTATGAAATATCGGATTCAGAGGGTTATAATTATCCTGCGTTTATGGCTATGGAACTGGAAGAGGGGTATTTGAAAGATTTTCGTGGAGGAAAATATTTTGAATCGGATATTTATAATGATGAGCTTAATCGTGAAACAGTGAGAGCTTTTGATAAAGAGTTTGCATTTGATAAATAGCAAATGTCAAGAATTGTGGAATAACATTTATCTGCTTCTATCCTAGCGAATAAAATGTGGAATTGGTACAATCAAAAGAAATTATTTGCAGATTTTGGGCAGAAACGATACAGAAAAATCAGACACTTATTGTTACAATAATGGGTGGGCGAATATGGCTGAGAATATTTGTGAAGAAATCAGACTTGTTGATAATATTTTGCAGGCGGAGGATTTTGTAAGATTGCGAATACAGGCAGGGCTTGTCGAGATACCGGTGGAACATGCTCGAAAAGCTTTACATAATGGTTTGATGAATGTTTCTGCAATCTATAATGGCGAACTTGTGGGAATGGGAAGACTTGTTGGAGACGGTGCTATGTATTGGTATCTCCAGGAAATAATCATTTTGCCGCAATTTCAGCGAAAAGGTATTGGCACTATGATTGTTAATCATTTGGTTGATTATGCAAGAGAAAATTCTAAGACCGGTAAATTTATAACGATTGGAGGTGTTTCGGCGAAAGGAAAAGAACCGAGATTTTCTTGTGTTTATAATAGATATTTTTATGCAAAGGAGATGATGCGATATGAAAATATTATCAGATACATTCAGATACATGCAAATACGGAGGGTGACCATAATTTAGCTCTCCGGTAGTCAATTAAGGAGAGAATGGATGGATATTTTTAACTTTGAAAAGAGGCACATTGAGGAAGCAATGAACATTGCTCGTGCAAATTACTATGATGAGCGGCAGTATGTAAAAGAGCTGCCCGAGGTATGTGATCTTCCTAATTTATATGGTTTTGCGGAAAACGGATTGGGTGTTGCTGCATTTGAGAATGAAAAGATGATCGGATTCTTGTGCTGTTATGAACCCTTTGACAATGCGTTTGGCGCCACTGATGTGAGAGGAATTTTTTCTCCAATGGGTGCAAATGCAGCCGTTTCTAAAGACCGCTCAAAAATTTATGCAGCCATGTATCAGGCGGCAGGGGAAAAGTGGGTAAAGACCGGGGCAGTGTCCCATGCAATCTGCCTATATGCTCATGAGGAGGAACTTCAACAACAGTTTTTCCGTTATGGCTTTGGTTTGCGCTGTTTAGATGCCATTCGTCCGATGGAATTGATTGACTGTGAACCTTGTGCAGGCTATGAGTTTACTGAATTGTCACAAGACGAATATCATTTTGTTTATCCGCTTTATTTGGCGTTGCACCGCCATTATTGCGCAAGTCCTTTTTTTATGAAGCGCAAGCCTGAAACCCAGGAGGAGTTTGTAGTATCCTCGATGCAGGAGGGAGCACGCTGCTTTGTAGCAAAGCAGAACGGAATATTATGTGCGTTTGTAATAATTTGGGGTCCGGGAGAAACGTTTGTTGCAAGGGGGAATTTCTATCGTCATATCGGAGGCGCATACTGCCTGCCGGAGCACAGAGGTAAGGGATTATATCAAAATTTACTGAACTTTACCATAGCTGTGCTGAAAAGAGAAGGCTATACCAGACTCGGAGTAGACTTTGAAAGTTTCAATCCGACAGCCCGCGGGTTTTGGTTGAAATATTTTAATGCTTACACCAACAGCGTAGTACGAAGAATTGATGAGCGAATTATACAGTTGAGATGATAAAAGTCCCTGTGTTATGCTATTTAATCAATTCTTAACAGGAAAGCGTATAAGAATCTGAGGATAAAGATTGGGTAAATTCTATTGACCTCATCCTCAGCGCAAAGCGCTTCGGAATGGAGGCAAAAGTGAAACAGGATATCACATATTCTTATAGAAATCGCATTTGGGAAGATAACGGTAAGATTGTGGCATTTTGCTTTTATGAAAATCCTGTCACCGATATTTATTTTAGCCTGAAACCCGGATATGAGGAATTAGCGCCAGAGATGATTGAATATGCCGATACCCATATGTTAAAAAAGGACGAAGGAATATGCCGGGTTCTTTTTGGAGGACAGGACGCATTGATGAAGGCTGCAGAGCAGGCGGGATATCATCAGAAATCAGAAAAGTGGGATATGCAATTTGATTTTGAAGATGTATTGGATTACCCTTTGCCGAAGGGATTTCATTTCGTGAATCCGGACGAGTATGATATGGATAAGGGAAATAAGTGTTGTTGGAAAGGTTTCGATCATGAGCAAAGTGAAGGCCCATGGGATCATCAATACGAGCAGAATGACTATTTATTAAAGGCAGCGCCGCACGCAACGACGGATCTGGCAGTTACCATCGCCGATGAAAAAGGAGAGTATGCTTGTTATGCGGGAATGTGGTGGACTCCAGAAAATAAACTGGCTTATATGGAACCGCTTTGTACAATTCCGGAATATCGCCATAAAGGGCTGGCGGCGGGTGCCTTATCTGAAATGTATCGAAGGACAAAGGCATTGGGCGCAACGCATATGACGGGAGGAGAAAATAGCTTTTATAAAGCAATTGGATATAAACCTGCGGTGAAATGGACTTATTGGAAGAAGCAGTAGATCTGGAACTTGTTAAGAATGTCTGTGCGATTAAAAATTATACTCCTAACATATAGAATAAAGCCCTGATAACTTTTTATTAATTCGATGTCATGTAAAAAGGTATAGTGAAAAAATATAATAAAAAGATATAATGAAAAGGATATAATGAAAAGGGTGTCATGAAAAAGATGTAATTTGTTTGGGAACAGTGACTATGTGGATTGAAAGAACCAATAAGAATACAGTCGATGAAACGGTAAGAAAAGCAGAACAGCACGCAGGCCTTATGAAAAATGATTTTGACAGGAATACGTTAGAAATACGAAAAGTTGATAGAGACACAGATCTGGCAGACGATCTTATTCATTTTGTTGAAAACTTTTCCTGGGAAGATGTGAAAGAGCATACTTTATGGATGCTGCGAACATGGGTATTTACCGATTGGGAGACTGTATTTGTGGCAAGGATAAGTGGTCACATTATTGGGATGGCTTCTATCATGAAGGAAGACTATTATCCGTTACCTGAGATATATCCATGGATTTCGAGCGTGTTTGTGACAGAGGAATATCGCGGACATAGAATCAGTGAAAAGCTCATTGACTTTGCAAATGTCTACGCGAAGGAAAAGGGTTTTGACAAAACATATATCCCATCAGAACATATTGGCTTATACGAAAAATATGGATATCACTATCTCAAAGATATTGTTAACTATGGGAACGGAACAGATCGGCTGTATGTTAAGGAATTAAGATTATAAAAGGAAGCAGGCAGCTTTTCGATGTAAACCGTTTAGGAGGTGACTGGTATGAAGAAATGGTATAACGAAGAATACGAGTGGGAAATAGAAGTGATAGGCTTCAACAAGGATAATGAAGAAACAGAGAGATTTTGCCGGAATGGTGAGGAAGTCGGTGATAAGTATAGCTGTACCTATGGCTGTCCGGTAAACACGCAGGGGCAGGGCATTTGTTCTAAGGTAATGATGATGATGTATCCCATAATGGAGGCTGTCAGGAGCGGCGGGGATCTGGAAAACGTCGGTGGGGAGAGTAAGTACAGTAAGGTGATCATGTGCCCGGACGGCTGTGTTCTGTTTCGGCTTACGGCGAAACCGTTACATAATGAAAATTTCTTCAAAGGGAAATTTTTTGATTAGGATGGGTATGATCAAACAAATTGACAGAGAGGAGAATGTTTATGCTATTCATTCAATATCCGAAGTGTTCCACCTGCCAAAAAGCCAGAAAGTGGCTGGAGGCACATAATATTGTCTATACAGATCGTCATATTGCAACGGAGAATCCGACTTACGACGAATTGAAGCTGTGGTATGAGAAAAGCTGCCTGCCGCTCAAGCGGTTTTTTAATACGAGCGGGTCCTTATATAAGGAGATGCAGTTAAAGGACAAGCTGCCTGTCATGAGCGAAGAAGAGCAGTTGAAGCTTCTTGCAACGAATGGAATGCTTGTAAAGCGGCCGCTTTTGATAGATGAGAATAAAGTGCTTGTGGGCTTTAAGGAAGCGGAGTGGGAAGAGAAGATCGAGATAAAAATACCTTGACGGTGAGAGGGATTAAGCTTATGATTAAGGTATAAAAGAGAGTGGTTTTTTAAGGGATCATATGTCTGCAGGAACAGTTCATTGACATGTGATACATAATATTATGATACATAATATAGAGTAAGAATATATCCGTAGGGAAGGAGGACGGTCATGAGTGCGATGACGATTAAAGGTGGATTTCTGGATTCATATTCCCATATTGCCAGCGGTAAGAGAATTAACTCGGCGGCAGATGACGCGGCCGGGCTTGCGATTGCGAAGAAAATGCAGCGGGAGGAGACCGGGCTTCGGGTCGGAGCCGAGAATGCGCAGGCCGGGATTGGCGCCCTGAATGTGGCGGATGGCGCGTTAGGCGGCGTAACAGATTATCTGCAGAGGATCAGAGAGCTTGCGCTGCGGTCTATGAATGGACTGAATTCCGCTGAAGATAAACAGATTTATCAGAATGAGATTGATCAGCTTAAAGAGGGCATTCAGTCACTGGCGAAGGACACGTCGCTGAATGAGCAGAAGCTGTTGGACGGCAGTATGGCGGATATGGGGCTGGCGACGAATCCCAATGGCGGAGGCATGAAGATTCAAATGGCTAACTCCACTCTGGAAGCGCTGGGGATTGCCGATCTCAATGTGACGGCAGATGATTTTGATCTCAAGTCTATCGACAATGCGCTTAAGATGGTGACGTCGCAGAGAAGCAATCTGGGGGCCTACACCAACCGCCTGGAGCATACGTTTAATTTCAATACGCGCGCCTCTTTAGAGCAGCTTGGATCAAGAAGCCGTCTGGAGGATCTGGATCTGCCGAAGGCAGTTTCGGAGAAGAAGAAAGAGGAAGTACTGGTCGATTACAAGAATTTCATGATGAGAGAGCAGATGAACCAGCAGCATTTTATGCTGAGAATGTTCCAGTAAAAGAGCAATGAGGTATCGCAAATGAGGCGTCGCCGTAAAATTTTGCTTGCATTCCTATAAGCTGCGGTGTATACTATTTCGTGGGATAACTGATTTATCCGTTCAGAGATCTCACAGAATATAATCCATACAATTTAATCAAATTAATCAAAGAAAAAGTTCTTCGGGGTCGGGTGCAATTCCCTACCGGCGGTATAGTCCGCGACCCGCTGCAGGATCAATAGTACATCGTTTGGTACCGTGTGAGACTGCCGTGGCTGATTTGGTGAGATTCCAAAACCGACAGTAAAGTCTGGATGAGAGAAGAAATGACAGTGTGACACATATATGTAACAATATGTGTCGGATTGTTTGCCTTGTCTGTGATCCCCGGAGCATACGTTCCGGGGATTTTTTAGAACTTTTTCCGACAAGTAAGAAAGGAGAAAGAAGTAAGATGGGTAACGGATTATTGCAGAGTATTGCGGACAATGTTGTATTTGTGCTGGTATGCGTGGGGGTGGCAGTGGGACTGTTTGCCATTGCTTATGCGGCGGAGAAGTATGTGTATAAGCGGGACGGGATCACGGAGAGGATCCTGAGCACCAGGAAGATCACGATGATCGGTCTGTTTTCGGCGTTGGCGATGATCTTACATATTTTTGATTTTCCGGTGCTGTTTCTGGCGCCTGGATTCTATAAGCTGGATTTCAGCGAGATACCGGCTTTGGTGGGCGCTTTTGCCTTTGGACCGGTGGCCGGCGTGATGATTGAATTCTGCAAGATTCTGCTGAAACTGGTGGTGAAGGGAACGAGTACGGCTTTCGTGGGAGATCTGGCCAATTTTGTGATCGGATGCAGTCTGGTACTGCCGGCCTCCATCATCTATATGTTTAAGAAGACCAGGAAGATTGCGGTGATCGCCTGTCTGGCGGGTTCTCTGGTGATGGCCGTGTTTGGGACGGCCTTTAACGGCGTATATCTGCTGCCGGCCTTTTCCAAACTGTTCGGTATGCCGCTTGACGCCATCATTGCGGCCGGGGCGGAGATCAACGGAAATATCAACAATATCACCAGCTTTGTATGTTTCGCGGTGGCGCCGATCAATATCATTAAGAGTGCGGCGGCCTCTGCGGTTACATTGGTTATCTATAAGCCTCTAAGCCCGTTCTTAAAGAACGCGCATGTTCCGGCAGGAAGGAAAGCGGCGGATCATGTGAAGAACGTTACGCAGTAGAAGGAAGCTGTCTGTTGGGGAAATAAGGAAAATCTGCATTATGAGCGGAGGATGCTCATGATGCAGATTTTTTTGATCTTTTTAAGATTAATTTAAGGTTTTTTTTGGTACGCTTTAAGAAAAGAATGCTATTTTATTGATTGAAAGTTATTTCCGGATCAAAAATGCAATATATTTTGAAGAAAGCAGAAGGACAGGTTCGTTACAAATAAGAGAATCTTGCAGGAGGAACAGCCAGGCAGAGACAGGATTGTTCCGAAGCCGGTATCTATGGCATGGAAATCTGCAGAGAGTGAAAGGGGCATGGGATGGAGAAGGATGCATTGAACGCGTTGGTGGAGATCAGGGATATCTGCAAGACTTATAATCCCGGTGAAAATGAGGTGAAGGCGCTGGATCATGTGAGTCTGACGATCTATGAGAGGGAGTTTGTGGCGATCATCGGCCATTCCGGATCGGGAAAGTCTACTTTGATGAATATGCTGGGATGTCTGGATGTACCGACCAGCGGCGAATACTATCTGCATGGACATGATGTGGCCAGCATGTCGGACGATGAGCTTTCGGATATCAGGAATCAGGAGATTGGGTTTGTGTTCCAGGGATTTAATCTGATTCCCAGCCTGACCGCCATGGAAAATGTGGAACTGCCGCTGATCTATCGGGGCGTGGGCAAACGGGAACGGCTGCAGCTTTCCGATAGAGCGCTGGAAAAGGTGGGACTTGGTAACCGTAAGGAGCATAAACCTTCGGAGATGTCCGGTGGACAGCAGCAGAGGGTGGCGATCGCCAGAGCCATAGCGCAGGCGCCTCCGATCATACTGGCCGATGAGCCTACCGGTAATCTGGACTCTAATTCTACCAGAGAGATTATGGATATTCTGAAGGGATTGCATGAAGAAGGCAGGACCGTCATCCTGATTACCCACGATAACGATATCGCCGCGCAGGCGAAACGGGTGGTAAAGATTATGGACGGCAAGATCGTGGAAGATTTTTATCAGGAAGATGTGTAATATAGGAATCTATTGGAGGAAGCGGGACGATGAGTAAGGCGGAAAAGAAGATGGCGGATAACGGTATCAATACAGGCAGCAGTGCAGCAGGAGGTAAGAAAGAGACAGTGATGGAAAAGAAAGAAGTTCAGGATGTGACAACAGCGGAGAGCAGTCTGACGGAAATGGCGCAGGCCGGGGAAGAGACCGGAAAAGGCAGGAAGAAAAAGCGTAAAGAACCTAAGAATAAGAAGCCTATGGATAAAGCCAGAAAGAAAAAGATCATAAGGCGCAGCATTCTGGGCGGCGTGGCGATTGTGATCGTGCTTTTTATGGTGGCAAATTCGATGGCGGCACAGAACATGGGGATGATGGTCAGCACGGTGACGGCTACGGTGCAGGATCTGGAGCAGAATCTGAGTACCAGCGGTACGGTTAAGAGCGAGGAAGCGAAGACTTATTTCGCGCCTGTGGCTGTGAAGGTGGGGACGGTAGATGCGGCGGCCGGAGACAGTGTAAGGAAGGGACAATCCCTGCTGCAGTTTGATGCGGATGCGCTTGCAGAAGCGAAGCAACTGGCACAGTTAAAGCTGCAGGCCAACGAGGGCGGTTATGAGAGTTCCATCTACAAGAATAATAAATACATAGCCGAGCTGGGCGAGGCGAATGTGAATCTGGGAGTCCTGGAACAGCAGATCTCGGACAGCGAGAATTATGTGAAGGAGCTGGAGCAGAAGATTAATGACAAGAAGGCGGCGCTAGCTCATGAGGGAACACTTTTGCAGATCTCTCTGCTTGACTGGTCGGACCAGCCGGATTCGGAGGAATATCTGAATCTGCAGAAGCTGATCCAGTACAACAGCTATGAGCAGCAGAACAACAAAGAAGTGGCAGCATGGCAGAGGGAGATTGACACTTATCAGGAGATGATTGCCGCTTATAAGGAATATCGTTCCGAGATGAAGTCTCAGAAGAGTGCGTCCGAAGGCGGTTCCATGGACAGCGGCAGCAGAAGCCAGCTGGAAGCCAATACGGAGATGGAAAAGATGAATAACCAGGATACCCTGACAGCCATCGAGGAAGTGGAAAGCGGTATGACGGCGGATTTCAACGGCGTTGTCACGGAAGTGGAGATCGTGGAAGGAGCCACGCCCCAGGAAGGGCAGAAGCTGATGACCGTGGAGAGTACGGAGAAGGTTAAGGTGGAGATTACCGTTTCCAAATATGATCTGGATAAGATTGAGGTCGGTCAGAGTGCGAAGATCTCCATTGCCGGGAAGGAATATGAGGGTAAGGTGACTAAGATCAATCGGATGGCTACCACCAACGCCAGCGGGGCGGCAGTGGTAGGCGCAGAAGTCGGGATCGACAATCCGGATCAGTCCATCTTTCTGGGTGTGGAAGCGAAAGTGGAAGTCCATATGGCCACGGCCACGGGTGTTGTGACTGTTCCGATGGAAGTGGTTAACACGGACAGAGAAGGGGATTTTGTGTTTGTGGCCGAGGACGGCATAGTGAAGAAGAAACGGGTTACCACGGGCATTTCTTCAGATACCGATATCGAGATACAGGAAGGCTTGACGCAGGGTGAGGCGGTGATCGCGACCACCGGACAGGAGCTGGAAGAGGGAATGCCTGTGACGGTGATTCCGCAGAATCCGGGGATGGCGGAATAGGCGGTAGTGCAGGCGGCGGATTTCCCAGGGAACAGGTAAAGCCGGATGGAACGCCGTAGTGGGAAGCAGAAGGCGTGCAAAGTCCTGACCGGAAATTCGTTACGGCAGAAGCACAGGAAAGAAAGGTACAGGTTGTAGTAATGGCACAAATATGGGAATATATTAAGATCGCCCTGATGAATATCAAGAGCAACAAGGGGCGCTCGGTTCTCACTATGCTGGGTATCATTATCGGTATCGCCTCCGTTATTCTGATTATATCCATCGGTAATGGGATGCGCAGTGAGATCAATGACGAGCTGGAGAGCATGGCAGGCGGGCAGGTGGCGCTCTACACGAACGATTCCGCAGAAGGGAATGATGTCGTGTTCACGGATGAGGATTTTGAGCTGGTTCAGGAAAAAGTAGAGCATGTGAAGGGCGTTACACCGCAGTATACCATGTGGGCGAATGCAGAAGGCAAAAAGGGCAATTTCGAGGCGATTGTGTATGCCGGTAACGAGGCGCTGGAATATTGTGCGGCTACGGAACCGATGGCACGAGGAAGATATTTTACCCAGAGCGATTATCTGTCGGCGCATAAGGTTTGTGTGATCAATGAGAGCAGCGCCCGAATGCTGTTTGGAACAACGGATGTGGTGGGAATGAGTTTCGATCTGACGATCTATAACGTCACGCAGGAGATGACGATCGTCGGAGTCAGGGAGGACAGTAAAGCGACGCTGATCTCCGCTTTAAACGGCGGCGGCAACCTGCAGATTGAAATGCCGATCTCCACACTGGGCTCCGGGTATACCTTCTGGGTGGAAGATTTCAGCCAGTTCTATATTGTAGCAGAGAAGGCGGAGTATTCCGCACAGGTGGCGGCGGATGCCATCAGATTGATGGAGAGCAAGCATAATGTGCGCGGTGAGAATAAGATCCTGATGCAAAGTTTTGCCGATGCACAGTCACAGTTTGACAGTATTCTGGGCGTCGTCACGGTGTTTATCTCCTTCGTGGCGGCCATATCCCTGTTGGTGGGCGGTATCGGCGTTATGAATATCATGCTGGTATCCGTGACGGAACGAACCAGGGAGATTGGTATCCGGAAAGCGCTGGGGGCAAGGACACACTCGATCCTGTTGCAGTTTCTGGCGGAGGCCGGTATCATTACGCTGATCGGTGGACTGGTGGGGATCGCCATCGGATCCGCAGGAGCCGTGGGAATCTGTGGTATGCTGGGATTTCCGGCGGAAGTGAAAGCGACGACGGTGTTGTTCGCGGCGCTTTTCTCCTCGGCAGTGGGTATTTTCTTCGGGATCTACCCGGCCAAAAAGGCGGCGAAGCTTAGTCCGATCGAAGCGCTGCGGCATGAATAGAAGACGGCAGACAAACGCTGGCAATTCCCGGTTTATCCGATATTCGTTATGGAAATAACGATGGATATACCGGGAATTTTGCCGGCATAAGAATCACAGCAGGTAATTGTTTTCCCTGTTTGCAATCTGTAAACCGACTAATTTGTAGGTTGCATATCCTCCGATGACCAATGGCTCCTTCTTGCAGATTTCTTCCGCTTCTTCCCGGCTTTCCGTCTTCAGGATATACATGCCTGCCATGCCCGGATAGCCTTTGAAGACACCGCAGATCTCCAGCTTTCCTTCATCGTCGAGCTTTCTGATATTCTCAACGTGTTCCATAACTACCTGTTTTGTCATTTTGTTATAAGTCTTACTTTTCTCGATCATCATCATATACATTAATTTTTCCATTCGTTTTTCCTCTTCTTTCCCATGGGTCAGTGGATGCTTTCCTTTTTGCGTCATGATGTATCTGGTAGATTCTAAGTTGATCCTTGAAAATCTGAGAGGGATTTGGCAATCTCCGTCAGATCTTTGTCAAAGGATTATTGTAAAACAGCTGCCGCCGTCTTCTGCGTCCGTCACCTGGATGCTGCCGCCATGTGCTTTTACAATCTCGTAGGCGATGGACAGACCCAGGCCGAAATGATCTTTCCGGCTTCTTGACTTCTCTACGCGGTAGAAGCGGTCGAAAATCCGCTTCTTGTCCGCGTCTGAAATGCCGATACCGTTGTCCTGTACGCTGATGGCAAAACGCTCCTTATGCCGGATAAGCGATAGGATAATACGGCCCTGCTCCGGCGTATAGCTTATGGCATTGTGCAGGAGGATGGCGACGACCTGGCTGATGCGTTCCGGATCCACATTGCACAGCGGCAGCCCCTCCTGGGGCAGCGTCACGGACAGTCGAATAGATTTCTCCTGAGCCAGCGGCTCGAATGCCTCATAGGAATTCATCAACAGAGTATCCAGCTCCGTCGGCTCTTTCCTGACGGGGAAGCGATGACTGTCCGATTGGGAGAGGGTGAGCATATCCGTGACAAGAGAGGAGACGCGCAGCCCTTCCTGGTATATGGTCTTAATAAAGCCGGCCTGCTTCTCCGGCGTTGAATCCTGACAGCATTCTGCCGCCGACAGGATGACGGATAAGGGGGTGCGCAGTTCGTGGGAGGCGGCAGCCACGAACATGGCCTGCTTCTGCTGATTTTCCGCAATAGGTTTTAACAGGATGCCGGTAAAGAACCAGGCAAAGAGACCCAATAGCATAACGGCGGCAATATCGATCAGCAGAAAACGGACACGCTGTTCCTCAATCTGCTGTTCCAACCGCAGCAGGGAGGAAAGTACCACGATCTCCAGGATGGAACTGCCTGTTCCCATCTGGATTACACTGCAGAAATATCTCGTATCCGTAGAGGGAGAAGTAAATTCGTATTCACTGTGGGAGAGAGTACTGTTTATCCCGTCGCTCACCGTGACCGTGACGTTCTGTGCGGGAAGAGTATCCATGGCATTCCTGCTTTCCAGAAGAAGCCGGGCATTTGTCTCGGCCTGCTCCGGATCGTTTAATTGATTATAGAGAAAAGGAACGCCGTTGTCCAGCACAAAGAAACGATAATTCCCCTGGGCCTCCATCTTGGAAAGCCACTCCATGGAAATGACGGTCTGTTGTTCCAGATTGGTGGAAATCGTGTTGATATCGTTTTTAAAAGCCTGAAATTGGTTGCGGTATAGTCCCGTTTCCGATACATACAGATAGCAGAGGGACATAATGAGCATGATGACGGCGGTGATTCCTGCGCAGAGCAGCGTCAGCCGCAGGTGTACTTTTTTAAACATAGTATGGTGAGTTCCTCTCTACACTGTCTGCTTTCCTCCGGCAGGCGTCGGATCAAAGAAGGATTTACCTGACAGGCGATAACTGCTATTGCAGCGCATAGCCGATTCCCCGCACGGTCTTGATCTGCAGGCTGCTTCCGGTATTTTGCAGGCGTCGGCGCAGGAAATGGATGTAGTTGTCGAGATTTCCTTCTTCCACGTTGCTGTCCGGTCCCCAGACTTTCATGAGGATCATGTTCCGGGGCAGGGTCTGGCCTTTGGAGTGGAGGAAAATTTCCAGCAGGGCGGCTTCTTTCTTAGAGAGGGTACAGTGTCCGGCGGGGCCGGTGAGAATGCTCTCGGCGGCCTGCCAGGTGATGTCCCCCACCGTAAAGGAGTCATCCACCGCCAGTGCGTGGGGCCTTCTGGAAACGCAGCGGATCCGGGCCATCAGTTCCTCGAAGGCAAAAGGCTTCACCAGGTAGTCGTCGGCACCCAGATCAAGGCCGGTCACCTTGTCGGTGAGCGTGCCAAGCGCGGTGATCAGGATAACGGGGGTCTTGATACCCTTATGGCGGAGGGCAGTCAGGATATCGGTGCCTTCCATGCCGGGCAGCATCCGGTCAAGCAGGATCACGTCGTAAATATTCTGCTCCCCAAGGTACAGCGCTTCTTCCCCGTCCAAACAGGAATCCACGGTGAAATGCTGTTGTTCTAACTGGTAAGTCAGCGTATCATTCAAATGTCTGTCGTCTTCGGCGAGTAAAATTCTCATACTTAAGCTCCGTTCCATAGATAAGTTTGTCTGGCAGCCTGTTGTGTTCTGTCTGCATCGAACAGCGGTCAGCTGCGTTCTGCTTCATATACCGGCCGGTTGTCTGCGGCAGGAAGAACAATGAACAGGAAGACGCTTCCTACACCCATGCCGCCAAGCAGAACCGCCACAGCGCGATAAGGGATGAGCTGCCCAAGTGCACCGGCCAGAAACTGGAAGGCTACCCCGCCCACGGCGAACAGTACATTGAAGAAGGCATTGACCCTGGCCCGCATCTGTTCCGGCAGATAGGACTGCACGGCGCTCTCCCGGATGGTAGCGCTGCAGATCCCCAGACTGCCGCAGAAGAAGCGGTTGGCCAGCATGGCCGGATAGGGAAGAAAAAGGAGCGCCATATCTGCCAGGCTGTAGATCAGATAGACGGCTTTCGTGAAAGGGTATCTTTTATTTACGGGTACTTCCTTTTTATATTGCAGCAGACCGCCGAGCAGTCTGCCGGTCATTTCCGAACTGATCAAAAATCCCAGCATCGTTGCGCCAAGATAAGGCTGAGTCTGAAAATAAACCTGTGTGATGATGCTCAGGCCGTTGGAGGTTCCCTGCATAACGCTCATGTTGGCGTAGATGTTGCGGATGCCTTTCTCTTTTTTCAGGAAGGAAAAACCTTCCCGGATGTCGGTACAGTACTGGCGCATTGTATAGGAAGAGGCGGCAGCTTTCTTTGCTTCCCGGATCAGGCTTTCCGTCATCACGGAGCAGAGCGTGATTCCTGTCACGAGAAAGAAGATTCGATCTATGGTCAGATTTTCATAGAGAAAAGCAGCGATCGGCGACATGACGATGATCACCGTTGGGTAGAGCGTGGAACTGACCGCATAACCTTTCTGCTCCATGCCGCGGGGAATCAGGTCGGGATACCAGGACGCGTAGGCGAGACGGTAAATGACGGAGATGGTGCCAACCGTCAAGGTGAACAGCAGGTAGAGCAGAAAATGAAAGGTGTGCCGTCCTACCCAGAACCCCATGCCCGCATAAACAATCGCCAGCATAAGATCCATTCCCAGGATCCACTTTTTCTTGCCTGCCTTGTCGATAAAAGGTGCGATGAAGATTGGCAGCAGGACATCCGGAAGTATGCCGCAGATCATGACCAGTGAGGATAAGAAAGCCGACTGCGTCTCGTCAAAGACAAGCAGGCTGACCGGCAGGGTCATAGCCTCTCCGCCGATAGCGGAAAGTACTGTGGCCAGTGTAATACAGGAAAAATCCTTTGTCCAGAGTTTTTTGCTTTTCATAATATTGTTCTCCCATTTTTGCTTTCATTCCAAAGCAATCGTACTCATGCTGCAATCTCCTTAATTTCTGCAATAAATTTATAGTATTTGAACATATAAGAATAGCTCATAGAAATTCTGTCCTGCTTTGGCAAAAAGATTCCAATATCCCTATAAGTTTTAGGTGGATATAAATATACTTGTTTAAAGGCAAATGAAAATGATTGCTGTGTGCCATATCCGGCTTCATAAGCAATTTGTGTTATTGGTTTATTTGTCTTAACCAGTTTTTCGGCAGCTACTGTAAGTCTGCGGTTTTGTAAGTATTTATAGATTGTAACGCCTGTCTGCTCTGTAAAAACCCGATTAAGATAAAATTTGGAATAACCAATATTTTTTGATATATGGTCTAAGTTAATTTCCTTCTCTAAATTTTTCTCAATATAGTCTATGACTTTCCCTACAACTTCTTTTGGTCTTTTCATGGTACACCTCCCTGCACGCTTAACTATTATAGCAAGTTTAGATGTATCTGTCTTAATAAAAAGTGCTATTTTGGCGCCAAATTTATGACTCTCTTTAAATTTTTTGATTTTTAGAGATTAAATAGAGAAAAGGCTGTTAGGATGAAATAGTGAAGAAGATGATCAAACCGTGTAGGGAGGTATATGGTTTCATGAGATGGAAGGGCTATGGAAAGAGGAAACAAAAGAGCAGATGGCTGGCAGCGGGCTTGGCAGCGCTTATGACGATGGCAGTGGTGTGCGGCTGCGGCGGTGGAGAAACCGGGAGGAGCAAAGACGGTAAAGCAGACGGATCAGAGGGCACCGTGAATGGCGAAGACGGCCAGTCGAAGAAGTACGGCGGAGACGGTGAGGCCATGGGCAGATATCTGGAAGAGGAGAGCGACCTGTCGGAGTATCTTGAGGGGTATCGGAATCATCTTTTCAGGCTGCAGGACGGGAAGCTGGTCATTGCCGAGCCGATGCAGCAGCTTCTGGTGTCGGAAGATAACGGTGTAACCTGGACATGGGAAGAGAATGACTGGCTTTCACTACTGATCGAGGAAGGCAATTATATAGAAAGCATCGCTATCGGGGCGGACGGAACGAAGGGTGTTGTCTATACGCTTATGGATGCGGCCGAGGGCATGGCAGGTGACGAACAGGACGAGGATGAGCCGGAAAGCAGCGAAGAACAGGACGGGTCAGAGGATGAGCCGGAAGACAGCTTTCAGGAATCAGACGGCAACGAATGGTGGATTTCGCCGAAATCCTCGGTGCTCGTTGTGAAACCGGACGGCACGCAGCTTCCTGTGGAATTTCCGGCAGCGGAGGAGGAGTATCCGGTGCATATCTGGATCGCGGACAACGGACGCATCTTCCTTGGCACTTACGGCGACGTGCTCTATGAGGTGAAGGAGGACGGCAGCTGTGAGAGTTTCCTGACACTGGAAAACAGCCCGCAGATGATCGCTTTTCAAGGAAGTCGTATGATCATAGACGGTTACGAGTTTGAGGGTCTTTTGATCTATGACATGGAAGCGCAGGAATATATCAGCGATGAGGTGCTGGATACTTTTGTGAAAGAGAATTACGGGGACCGCACTTTTAACGGCGGCAGCTGGTACGATCTGTATTGCTTTCCGGGCGGGGAGGATGTGATCTACCTGGCCGGGAAAAAGGGAGTGCACCGTCATGTGATCGGCGGCGGCGCCATGGAACAGATCATTGATGCCAGCCTTTCTTCCTTCGGCAATCCGGCCAGACATCTGCTGGGGATGGTGACACTGGAAAACAACGAGTTTATGACAGTTTTTACAGATGCGCGTCTGGTTCGTTACGTCTACGACACGACAGTGCCCACGGTGCCGAATGAGACGGTGCGGGCATACAGCCTGACGGATAATGCTTCACTGCGGCAGGCAATTTCTCTGTATCAGGCGCAGAATCCGGAGGTGTATGTGGAATATGAGATCGGTATGGAGGAAGGAAGCGCCGTCACGAGGGAGGATGCGTTGAAGAAGCTGAATACCCAGATCATGGCGGGACAGGGACCGGACTTTCTGATCCTCAGTGATCTGCCGGCAGACTCTTATATAGAAAAAGGGCTTCTCGCAGATCTTGGCCCTTTGATCGACGGTCTGGAAGGGGAGGAAAAGCTGTTTGACAACGTTGTGGATGCATTCAGGAAAGACGGCAATCTCTATACCGTTCCCTGCGATGTGAACCTGCCGACGATCCTGTGCCGGGAGAAGTATATAGCGGACGTTCAGGATCTGGAAGATATCGCGGATGCGATGGAAAAGCTGCGGGCCGACAATCCGGAGAAGGATCTGCTGCGGGTCTGCTCGGAAAAAGGCATTATGAAGACTTTCAGTGTAGGCTATGCCCCTTTCTGGAAGACGGAAGCGGGAGAGATCGATCTGCAGGCGGTGGAGGAGTTTCTGACACAGACGAAGCGGATCTATGACGCGCAGATGGACGGCCTGCCGCAGGAGATCGTGGAGGACTATGAGAGACGGAATGAGGAGTATATGGAATATACCGGAACGCGCTATGAGGAAGATACGTATTTTGCCTACGGCATGGACGATATGAACTATACGATGGGATACCGGCAGTTTTTGGCCGGAACACTGGGCGGCCCTTACGGCTATGCGGAGCTGACAAGCGTACCGCGGACGAAGCAGTTTGCGGACTGCATAAACGTTCCCATGGACGGAAAAGAAGGAAGCGTGTTCTGTGTACATACACTGGCCGGGATCAGCGCGGTATCGGAGCATCAGGAACATGCGGAAGGCCTGCTTAAGGTGCTGCTGGGATCGGAAAGTCCGGCGGACGGTTTTCCGGTAAATCAGGCGGCTTTTGAGAAGGAGCTCTATCCGGATGAATATGAATCGCCTGATGTGCCTTATTCGGATATGGCTTATGTGGAGGAAGACGGAAAAGCATACACATGGACCATTTACTGGTTTGACGAAGCCGCGGCGGATGCGCTTCGCAGCCGGATCGGATCGGTGAACAGGGCTTATGTGGAGGACAAGGCGCTGGAAGAGGCAGTCTATCAGGCCGGGACCGCCTACATGCGCGGCGAGATGAGCGTGGAAGAAGCGGTTGCGGACGTGGAGAAGAGCATGTCAATCTATATGGCGGAATAGAGCAGGCTGAGGGCCGGAAGAAGGAAACGGCCGGAACGAAATGCGGTGCAGATGACAGTGCAGGATGGAGGAGATGTTTGATCAATGAGTGTGACAAAGCGTAGGAAGAGACGAAAGGGCGGCTTGCGGGCACATAAGGATATGCGGGCATTTCTGGTGTTTTTGGCGCCGAGTCTTGCGGGGGTGGCGGTGTTTGTACTGATGCCGTTTCTGGATGTGTTCGGACGGTCTTTCAAGACGGTGGTGACGGGGCAGTTTGTCTGGTTCGAGAATTATAAGACTATCTTTGCGAACCAGGCATTCCAGCTGGCGGTGAAGAATACATTCCGGTTTACACTGGTCTGTATTCCGCTGCTGGTGGTGATCGGGCTGATGATTGCCATGCCCGTCAGTAAGTTAAAGAGTATGGGAACGATCAAGTCGCTGTATCTGTTCCCGCTGGCAATGCCTACGGCCACAATTGTGATCGTGTGGAAAATGGTTTTCTATAAACAGGGATTCTTAAACCTGTTCCTGACGAAGCTGGGAGAGTGGACAGGGCTGTGGGGTGAGTTTCATACGGATTACCTGGGGACGGGAGCGGCCTTCTGGGTGCTGGTTTTCAGCTATATCTGGAAAAATACAGGCTACACGGTAGTGCTCTGGCTGGCAGGGATTTTAGGGATTCCCAATGAATATCTGGAGGCCGCCAGAGTGGACGGGGCCACGGAGCGGCAGTGCTTCTATCGGATCATTCTGCCGAATCTGAAGGGGAGTCTCTACACCATCGTGATCCTCTCCTTCCTGAATTCTTTTAAGATCTACCGGGAGGCTTATCTGGTGGCGGGCGCTTACCCACAGCAGGATATGTATCTGCTGCAGCATCTTTTTAACAACTGGTTCGTCAATCTGGATTTCGATAAGATGGCGGCGGCAGCGGTCTGTGTGGGCGGATTCTTGTTTGTGGTGATCATGCTGCTGCAGAGAATGTGGGACAGCAGAACATAAAGAGAGTATAAGAGACGGCAGAACATAAGGGAATCAATATATTCCTTATAAGAGATAGGGAATAGACGAGAATGAAAAAAGGAAAAGGATGTGATAGGAAGATATGGATCTCATGAAATGGAGGGTAAGATGGAAAGATCTAAAGAGAGGCGTTACGGTATGCCTGTTATTCGTGCCTACGCTGCTTGTCTGTCTGCCGATCGTACTGCTGGTGACGGGATCGGTGATGGGAAACGGAGAGCTGCGGCAGTATCTGGCGCCGGTGTTCTCGGATGCGCTTACCTATATCAGCTGGAAGCTGGTGCCGGATTATCCTACCTTTGAAAGCTACGGGAAACTGCTTTTTATGACGCCGCAGTTTTTTGTGCTGTTCTGGAATTCGATGAAAATGGTGGGCTGTATCCTGCTGGGGCAGCTGGTGATCGGGGTGCCGGCGGCGTGGGCGTTTGCGGTCTATGAAGTGCGGGGGAGCAGGGCGTTGTTTGTCCTTTATGTGGTGTTGATGCTTCTGCCCTTTCAGGTGACCATGCTGTCCAGTTATCTGGTTTTAAACCGGCTGGGAATGCTGGACACGCCGGCAGCGGTGATTTTGCCGGCGGTGTTTTCCACGTTTCCGGTATTTCTGACCTATGGCGGATTTCGCTGTATTCCCGTGCAGCTTTTTGAGGCGGCGCGGATCGACGGTGCGGGCGAGTGGCGTATCTTCTGGAAGCTGGGGATGCCGCTTGGCAAAAGCGGCCTGCTGTCGGCGATGGTGCTGGGCTTTCTGGAGTACTGGAACATGATGGAACAGCCGATGGCATTTCTGGAAAACAAGGCGTTGTGGCCGCTGTCCCTGTATCTGCCGGAAATTACCTGGGCGCAGGCGGGATATGCCTTTACGGCATCCATCATTACGCTGATTCCGGCGGTTTTCGTGTTTGTCTGGGGACAGGATTATCTGGAGCAGGGGATTATTTTTTCCGGATTGAAAGAATAGAAAGAGAAGAGATGTCCTGACGGACAAACGATAGCGATCGATGACAGAACAAGGAGGAGATAACGTTGGAGGATAAGAGGAAGAAAAAAATCGTGACGGGATTTATTGTATTTCTGGCAGCCATGTGGCTGTGCACCGTGATCTCGAAGAGCATTTACGTATCCAGGCTTCCGATTGTTTCGACGGAATCAATAGAGAGTAAATATGTGGAACATGTCGTGAATGTGGATGGCATCGTGGTGGCGGGAGAGAAGAATCCGGTCACGGCGCTAAGCGGCCTGCGGGTGGAGAAGCTGATGGTGCAGGTGGGCGACCAGGTGGAAGAGGGAGATGTGCTTTTTACCATCGATATGGAGGATCTGGCTTCTATTATGGAAGAAAAGCAGAATGCCATTGCCAGGATCCAGACTCAGGTCGATACGATTCTGGCCAATGAGGAACTGGCGCGGCAGAGAAAAGCGCTGGAGGAACAGCGGGCCAGAGAGGATTACGATGCGTTGGCGCGATATGAGGATACGCTTGTGGGACGGGCGGCAGAGGCTTACAGTCAGGCCGAGGATGATCTGGGCGAGCAGCACGACGGTCTGGGAGGAGAGACGGATGACGCCTTGAAGGATGCGCTGCAGCAGGCGGCCTATGCGGAGGCGGATGCCAAATGGCAAAGAGAAAATACGATGAAAGATGCAGGCAGGAAGGTGGAGGATATTCTGGCGCCGGAGGATGCAGATTCCTCTTTGCAGGTGAGCCAGCTGGAACTTTCCCAGATGAGGGCTGACCTGGCGCTTTATCAGGAAGTCAAGAATGCGAATGGGGAGATGAGAGCAGGTCGCGGTGGGATGGTCACGGATATCTTTGTGACGACGGGCGGCAGGACATCGGATGCGGCGGCATTGCTGCTGGCTGATGATTCCGTGCCATGTCAGTTCAAGACGACGCTCACCCAGGAACAGAAAAAGTATGTCAGTTTGAACGATACGGTTTCCCTGAAGCTGGACGGCAGCAGCAGGGAAAAGGAGGCGTCCATCGATTATCTGGCGGAGAGCGCTTCCGCTCCGGGCAGCTACGAGGTCTATATCAATCTGCCGGAAGGAACAGGGGTGCCCGGAATGTCCGGCACGATGAGCCATGTTGAATCGGGAGAAAAACAGCCTTGCTGTGTGACGCCGGCTGCAGTGACGACGGTGGAGGGCCGCAGTCATGTCTATGTGGTGCGGGGGAGGGAAGGCATTCTGGGCATGGAATATTATGCCGAACAGGTCAGTGTACGGGTGGCAGATCAGAACGATTACTTTGTAGCGTTGGACAATGCGCCGCTTGATCAGGAGGATCGGATCATTATTTCCTCTACGAAAGCAGTTGAGAATGGGGAGATCGTCAGGCTGTCGGAATAACAGCCCGGCGATCTTTACTCTTGTTGTTTGTTTTGTTATAGTTTGCCGCACAGATAGGCGTAAGCGTTCAGGATTGTATTCGGCCGTTTTCCGGCGATAAAATAATAATCCAGCTGCACTTCGCTTTCCGCGCACAGGTAGGAGCCGTAGGTGGGCAGGTCACAGCAGATCACCGGACTGTCGGCGGCCAGGACAATGCCGTATCCGTTTTCGGAGAGCAGGAAAGGCAGAGCGCCGGACGCGGCTGCGGCCGGGCTTTTGTGGGAGATGTACCGGGCGGTCTTGCGGATGTTCATGCCCCTGGTCTCGCCCGCACCCATGGCATAGACAGTCTCATTCTTTAGCCAGTCCGGATAGAGCCAGACTCTCATGCGGCCGCCGGGAGCAGCTTCCAATTGTCGGCATTCTTTGCTGCGTTCTGCAAAAAGAGGCTTCTTGTCTCTTGTCAGAAAGCGGATGGCGCCGGCTGCCTTGTCGGTCTGCACAAGCAGTTCGTCGGTCATCAGGTCTATTGTGGATGCAGATTCCTTGTACATCCAGGTGCGCTCTGTCCTGCGAACGGCGACAGAAGGGTGGAAGCGGTCTGTGATCTGTCCGCCTTTTGCAAAAGTAACTCGTATAATGGCGCTGCCAACAGGACTTAGGCGCAGGACGCCGTAGCGGCTGTGAAGATAGAGGCCGTCCGGCTGCTTTGCACTCCAGCGTACAGCCAGGTCAATCTTGCCGTGTCCGGCGGGACGCAGGATCTCGGTGGCGGGCATATCGCCAAATTCCGGCCCGGCAGAGCAGAAGGTGGGTTTGGCAGTCTGCCGAATGCCGGCACTGCCTTTCGGCTTGGCGGTTTGCGGTGCCTTAGCAGCGTTTGGGGAAGAGGACGCAGTTTCCTGTAAACGAGCGTCGCTGCCTGAAGGACTGGTGCGGCTTATGCTGTCCAGTCGTCTTATGGTTGGCTTCTGCGCGGCAGTCTGCGTGCCGGCCGGTACGTTAGGTGACGGGTTCTGCACGATAGAGATGTTCTTTCTCAGGGGTCTGTCATGGGAGCGGCTGCGATCTGCCGTGGGCATTTCACTTCTTGTCGTGGGCGTTTCGCCTTTTGCTGCAGGTATTTCGCCTTCCGGAACGGGCCTTGTGATCAGTCCGGTCAGCTTCCCGGTGTGGAGCACGCACAGCTCATGCAGGGCACGGATCGCGGCTACGTAAAGCAGTTTGGCATGGCCGTCTTCCACGGGATACTCTATTTCTGTGGGATCCAGGATCAGTACGGCGTCAAATTCCAGGCCTTTGGTATAGTCTACCGGCAGTACCATAACACCGTTGCCGAAGACTGCCTTCTCCGGGTCGATTTCAATAGCATCCAGACAGAGGGATAGCTCTTCGGCCGTTTTTGCGGCGGATGCAAGGTCGCGGCAGATCACGGCGATCGTATCCCAGCCGTTTGCAAGCCAGTTTTGACAGGTGTCGGCAGCCGCGCTGATCAGGGCTTTCCGGTTTGGCAGTTTTCTTGTCTGTACGGCATTGCCGTGGCGGAGGATCGGTTCCACCGGGTAGACGAAGAAGCGTCCGTGACGCAGGATGCGGGTGGCAAAGTCGGAGATTTCCACCGTGTTTCGGTAGCTCTTTTTCAGAAGGCCGAAGCTGTCGGCAGGGTCGGGCAGCAGGAGGCTTCGCAGGGCTTCCCAGTCATTTAAGCCGTAGCCGAAATGGATGTTCTGGGAGACGTCGCCCATCACTGTATAGGTACATCCGCGAACGCAGAAGTTCAGGGCGTAGTAAGCCATCATGCCGAAGTCCTGTGCTTCATCAATGACGATATGATGCGCCTCGCTGATGACTTCCGTCTCTTTGATCCGCTTGTAAAGGTAGGCCAGTGCGGCCAGGTCATAGACGTCGAAGGCCTTGTCAGGGATAGTGACCATGGCGCCGTCGGCGTTCTGCTTTAGCAGGAAATCATGGTAAAGCTCGTAGATCGATTTTTTCCAGATCCGGGGGCCGAAATGCCGGCGGTATGCCTTGAGAATCGCTTTTTTCTCCGGCTCCGTATATTTGATGCCCTTTCCCAGGAATTCCTCTTTGATCTTATTGCGCAGACGGTCGTTCAGCATGTTGATCTTGCTCTGGATGGAGACGGCAGGATTCTGTCTCAGATAGCGTTCCACGGCTTCGCCTTCCAGCAGGCAGATAAGGTCGCGGGGGTCGTTGCGCCCTTCGGTAGTGTCGAATACGCCGAACTTACCGTCTCTTAGTCCCTCCACGAATCGTTTCGGATTCAGGTAAACGGATTTGCAGGAGATGGTATTTTCTTCCAGCCTGCGGCAGTAGTCTTCGAGTGCATGAAACCAGGCGGCGCTGCCTTTGATGCTGTCGCTTACGCCTGTATCTGCGTTTACACTTCTGATCGAATAGTTCTTGTTGTCCCAGTCTTCATATAAGAGCCGCACGAAAAGCTCTTCCATGGTCATCTGACGTACGCCGTAGACGTCCAGATCCGGCAGGACTCCCGTGATATAGTCTAACAGGATGCGGTTGCTGCCCACGATATAGAAGTCGTCAGGGCGGAATCGTTCCGCATAGTTATACAGAATGTAAGAGATCCGGTGCATGGCCACGGTGGTCTTACCGGAGCCCGCCACGCCCTGTACGATGATGTTGTGATAGGGAGACTTGCGGATGATCTCATTCTGTTCTTTCTGGATGGTGGCGACGATCTCACTTAAGACGGCCTGTTTGTTCCTGGCCAGATATTTGGTGAGAAGGTCGTCATTGGCGATCACTTCACTGTCGAAATAGTCGAGCAGTTCTCCGGCTTCGATCTCGTAGGTGCGTTTCAGCTGCAGATCAATGGCAATTTCTGCTTCACCCGGCGCTTTGTAACTGCATTTTCCCAGGCCGTTCTCGTAATAGACGCCTGCCACCGGCGCACGCCAGTCGATGACGATCTGGTGGGTGGAGTCCCTGGCGATGCCGCCCTTGCCTATGTAGAGGGACTCCGTCTTGTCAAGGGACTGGTCATGAAAAATGATTCTGCCGAAGTAGGGCTTGTACTGCGCCTTTTCATTACGCAGCAGGGCACGTTTCATGTGATCGTGCAGGGTTACCGTATTGTTCAGGATGGTGAGGACTTCCACGTCGTTGTCATGATAATGGGCCAGCATTTCGTCGATGTCTTCCTGCATCCGCGCAACCTCTTTGCCATAATGGGAAAGATTGTCCCTGACAACGGCAAGAGTCTGCTGCAGGTAGGATTCTTCGGCCTGCCTTGAGGTGGACGGGGGAGTCTGGTTTGAGTTTTTGCGCATAAGAGACCTCCTGTATGTGAACTGTAATGAACTGTTATCTATTGTAAGGAAAAAAAGAAAATATTACTAGACTTTTATTTTGCGTTGTGTTAAAGTGGATATTAGAGTAGTGCTTTGAGACAGTCTTTGATTTCGAGTGAAAATATTCGCGATTTATCGATTTGCATAGTATATCCTGCAATTTTATTCCCATGAAGAACAGTAAACAATATCCAATAGCAGTCATTCAGTCATCTTCGCATTGCATTTTCTTTTTTGCAGAAGCCGAAGGCGCTGTCATGTTATAAATACGATATAAGAGCCTGCCGGTAGAATCAATTCTCCGTTTGGGTGATTGGAAGCAGGAGGGTTTCCGGTTACAATGGACTCATGCAAGGGAAACAGTGCAGGAAAGCGGAGGATAAGGCTGTATCAATTCTGCCGGCGTCCTTGGCGCAATGCATTCCGGAACGGAGGTAAGAATGGAAACGATCAGACTTAGGATCTATGACTTGAGAAAAGCCGGGCAGATGAGCCAGAAAGAGTTAGCGGATGCGGTAGGGGTTTCGGTGCAGACGGTCAGCAAATGGGAGAACAATGTTTGTATGCCGGATATTGTCCTGCTGCCGAATATCGCGAAGTTTTTTGGGGTAACGGTGGATGCCCTTCTGGGGCTTGTGCCGCTGGCGGGGGAAGAGTACATACCGGTCCGGAGCGGGGAGAAGGACTACTGGGAAGACAGGCTGGACTATCTGAAAGCCAGCAGAAGAGCGATGTGGAACGAGGATTACCTGCGTTTTCTGGTAAGGCAGGTATGGCAAATCGACAGGCCGGTGGACGTGCTCGACTGTGGCTGCGGATTCGGTTATATGGGAAAGATGCTGCGGCCGCTTCTGCCGGAGGGCAGCACTTATACGGGCATTGATTTCAGTGCAACTCTGTTGCAGGAGGCGGAGAAGCTGCTGGGGGAGGAGGACTGGAAGATCGAATTTATCTGTGACGACTTTCCGTCCCATGTGTTTCGGAAGCATTATGATGTGACGATCAGCCAGTGTGCCATGCGGCATGTGAACGATTCCCGGGCCTTCTTACGGAAGATGATCGCACAGACGAAGCCGGGCGGCCTGGTGATCGCGATTGATGTGAACAGGGAGCTGGAGAGCGACGGCTTGTACATCGAGGGGCTTGCGTATTCGGAGCTGTGTGACCGCATGGGATTTCGTAAGATGTGGGAGAAGGAACGGCAGTGCCAGGGCCGGGATTATGCCATCGGTATGAGGCTTCCGCTGATGATGTGGGAGGAAGGACTTACAGGGGTGGACGTGCGGATGAATGACAGAGTGTCGCTGATCTGTCCGGAGCGGGCGGACCATGAAGAGATGACGGAATGCCTTCTGCAGGAAAACGGCTGGAAGGAGAGCATCAGCCCGGAGGCGGAAGAGGAGGCGGTGCGCGGATTTATGAATCATGGCCTGGACCGGAAGGAAGCGGAGAGCCACTGCCGCAGACAGCGGAAGATACAAAAGTATACGGCGGAGAACAGAGAGGATTTAAGATGCCTGCATTGCCGGGGACTGTTAGTGAGCTATGGGTGGAAACGGGATGCGCGCAGATAATCCATACGCATATGGCATGGAGACAGCAGACAGAATCGGATCATTAACAATAAGATGGATGAATCCTTACCGGTTGTAAGGAGATTAACCATAAATACATTGAAGCAGGAGGAAAAGGAATATGGGAATTGTAATCAGAAATGCACTGGCAGTTTTGCCGGAAGGAACAGAGGACATAATACGGGAGACAAGTATTTACATCGAGCAGGACAAAATTACGGGAATCGGGCAGGCGCCGGCAGGATTTAGCGAAAATAAGGTGATTGACGGAACGGATAAGCTGGTGATCCCGGGGTTGGTGAACTGCCATACCCACTCTTATATGTCCTTTATGCGGAATGTGGCGGATGATCTGTCCTTTATGGATTGGCTGTTTGGGACGATCGATCCCATCGAGCAGCAGATGACGGACGAGGATACGTACTGGGGCGCGAATCTGGCCATTATTGAGATGATGAAGAGTGGGACGACCTGTTTTAACGATATGCAGATGAATATCCATCAGACAACGCGGGCGGTTAAGGAATCCGGAATGCGTGCAGTGATCAGCCGTGGACTGGTAGGCAGCGGTAACGATGAGGGCGGACAGATGCGGCTGCGGCAGGCATATGAGGAGCGGGATGCGGCGAAGGACTGCGACAGGCTTTCTTTTGTACTGGGGCCTCACGCACCCTATACCTGTGATGAAGAGTATCTGAAGATCGTGGCTGAGGAGGCGAAGAAGAACGGTATGGGCATCCATATCCATCTGTCGGAGAGTGAGAGCGAGATCGGGCAGATCAGGGAAAAATACGGCTGCAGCCCGATCGCGCTGGCAGACAGATGTGGTTTGTTCGATGTGCCGGCTGTCGCAGCGCATTGCGTGCAGATCGACGAGGCGGATATGGACATTCTGAAAGCAAAGAATGTCAGTGTCGTGACGAATCCGGCCAGCAATATGAAGCTGGGAAATGGGTTTGCGCCTGTGGGCGGAATGCTTAAGAAGGGTATCAATGTGTGCCTGGGTACGGATGGCGCTGCCAGCAATAACTGCCTGAACATGTTCCATGAGCTGAGCCTGCTTACGCTGATCCATAAGGGCACGGCCAGGACGCCGCAGTGTGTCAGCGCCAGGGAAGGCTTCCGCATCGCGACGATCAATGGCGCCAGAGCCCTTGGCATGGAGAATGTGATTGGCAGTATCGAGGCAGGGAAGAAGGCGGATCTTGCGATCCTCGACTTGAATACGCCGTCGCTGACCCCCAGGAATAACCTGATCGCGGGTCTGTCCTATTCGGCCAACGGATCGGAGGTAGATACGGTCATCATTGACGGGAAAGTTACCATGGAGAATCGGAAACTGTTGACGATCGATGAGCAGCTGGTGTACCACAAGATTCAGAAGATCATCGAGAGAATGGGACTGGATAAGAAGGTATATTAGTCGATATTACAGGAGCGCACTGCAGAGTCAGGCAGTGCGGTGAGATGGCGAAAGCGCTGTCAACTGATAATCCGCCGCAGCAACCGGATAAGTGTCATGAAGGTGGAATGCGGCGGATTCTATTCTATAATCATTTCAAATTTGTAATCATTTTAAGTGTATCTAACGATCACTTTCCCAAATTTTTTCTCTTTTCGTGGTCAAAAAGCTGCCATTTGCGGACATTTCTGCATAACGATAACAATCCTGTTATGATAAAACCATCAAGCAGATGCAGTCGAAAAACAAGGCGGCTGCAGAATCTGGCAAAGACATGACAGGAGGTAATCAATATGCGTCATAAGATGATCCGTAGTATTCTGGCAATGGTTTGGGCAGCGGGAGCTGTTATGAACGGTATAAGAGGAAATTTGCAGATGAGCCTGTTCTATCTGCTTCTGTGCGGCCTGTGTCTCGTATCGGCATATGCCGTAGGGAAGAAGCAGAAGTAAGGATGGGAAGGTCGACGGGAATCCACAGAAAGGAAATCACCATGAAAAGAATAACACAGGACACAACGAATCTTGTATCGATCCGGAATCTGTGTGCTTGGTATGACAGAGAGCAAAGGATATTGTCTGAGTTCTCCCTGGACCTGCAGGCACATGAGACAGTCGGACTGATCGGCCTTAACGGGGCGGGCAAGACTACTTTTATCAGAACATTGTCCGGCCTTCATGAGAAGTTTTGGGTGGAGTGCATCTGTTATCGGGACAGCACCGTGTCTTTTCGGGATGACGGCTTCAAGAAGAATCGCTATACCGTGTTTGCGGAGGACGATTCTTTCCAATATTTCACGTTTCGGGAATATCTGGCCTATGTGATGACGGCTTATCAGGTGAAAAGGGCGTATGAGGAGGAGGCTGCCGCATTGGTCAAGGGGTTCCACTTTGAAGAATACACGGATACACTGATTCGGGATCTGTCCACGGGCAATCAGAAAAAAGTGTTTCTGATTACGGCTTTTGTTCTGCGTCCGGCGCTGCTTCTGCTGGACGAACCGGTAAACGGACTGGATTTTCAGAGCACGGAATTTCTTTATCAGTTGATTCAGGGGTACAAAGAGCACGGGACAGTGCTTTTCTCGTCCCATATTCTGGAAAGCATTACCTTGACCTGTGACCGGGTACTCGTTCTGGAAAAGGGGAAGATCAGCCGGACTTTTGACCGTGATCATATGGATGCAGAGGCAATCCGGTCTTCTCTCGTTTAGAAGAAAAGGCGTGAAAAAGCAGTGCAGAATGGAGGAAGAAACATGATATTTCAGATGACGGCCAAAAAGGTATTCGGTGCAAATTATGAGCGGTTAAAGAAATCGATCCTGGTCTGGGCGATCGTTTTCTGGGGATTGCGGATTGCCGGAATGCAGGTGGAGATTGCGGCGTTTATACTCTATCTGATGACCAGCGCCTTCACTGCCGGAGTGATGTGGCTGGCGTTATCTTCTGAGGACAACAAGGCAAACATGATGAATCTGTTTATGATGCCCTTTGAGAGAAAAGTGCTGAATGCCTCCTATGTGTCGGCCCTGGGGCTTTATACCCTGGCGACGAAGACGCTGGGACTGCTTTGCGTGGCCTGGGCGGTATCGGACTGGAGTGCGGCGGAGATACTGGGAAGTGTACTCTGCGCGGTCAATGCGGTCTGGATGTGCGGCAGCGCGTATGTGTGGAGCAAAAGTCTGCGTTATGGGCCGGTCCGGATCAGCCTTTGGTGTGGCTGTGTGCTCGTCCTGCTGCAAATACAGGACTTTGTACCGCTGTTCGGATCTGCATTGCTGGTTGCGAATGCGGGATTGGCTTTCTTGCTGACGCTTCGGGCAGATTCGTATGCATTTTACCGCAGGGAAGGAAGCGGCGTCCTGACGAAGCGGCCTGTGCGGGGGACATCGTCCGGCCTGGTATGTCGTTACCTGCTGCGCTATATGACGACCCATAGAAATTATCTGTTTAATACGATCATTATGTGGGGTGTGGCTTGTGTGCTGCCGGTGTTTCTGGGACAAGTGGGCGGCATAACGGAAATGGTTTCGGAATCTTATGACGTGGCGAGGATGACAGAGTGGCAGTTCATCATGCCTATCGGATTTGCGATCGTTACCATGAATACACCAATCTGCATTTTACTGTCCTGTGATCCGGCGCTGGAGCAGGCAGTTCGCTTCCTGCCGGGACAGAAGAGGGCATTTTTCCTTCCTTACGGAAGCTTTCTTTTTCTGTGTAATATGACGGCGGAGACGATTTACCTGTGCAGCTGGCAGCTGTTTTTTGGCGGTGTATCGGGCCATATGGTGCTGACTGCCGCCTGCTTTGCGCTTCTTGGCGCAGCCGGATCGACGCTTCTTGAATGGTTCTGTCCGATCAGAGGGTGGAAGATCGAGAGTGATCTGTGGCATCATCCGCGCAAATATATTGTGCCGGGTATTCTGCTTCTGTTGGCGGTGGCAGTGGGTTCGTAAAAAATTACAAAATTCTGCAACTTTTATCCATTCTCGTTTGTCTGTAATAATAGGCGCCTGGAAGGAAATGACATAGGCGCCGTACATCAGGACGGAAGAGGGATAAAGTAAGAGCAGAATGGAGGTGAGGTGTTGAAGCAGGAACTGTACAGGAAGCTGGTTGCCTATCTTGTTGAGAATCAGGATAAATTCTACCGGCTGGCCTTCAGTTATTTGAAGAATCAGGAGGATGCGCTGGACGTGGTGCAGAGTGCGATCTGCAAGGCGTTGGAGCATTACGGGGAGCTGAAAAGTGAAGCGGCCCTCAAGACATGGTTTTACAGGATCGTGCTGAATGAGAGCATTATCCTGTACAATAAGAGGAAACGGGAGATTCTGACGCAGGACAGCGAATGGATGGAACAATCCTATGAGGAAAAAGGATTCGATATCCACGATGACCTGTATGCCCGGATTGACCGGATGGAGGAAACCGCGCAGAAGATCATAAAGCTCAGATTTTTTGAAGAATTGACATTGGAGGAGATTGCCCAGGTTCTGGAAATGAACGTGAATACGGTGAAGGCGAAACTGTACAGAGGACTGAAAGCATTAAAGATTGCTGAGGGAGAGGAGGAAGAAACGTGGACCGTATGACAGAGGCAAAACGAGAATATCATGATATCCCGATTCCGCAGGAACTGTCAGAGCGGGTTGCGCTGGAAGTGGAACGCGCGGAGAAGAAACGCCGTTTTTCTCTGCTGAAAAGGAGAATTGCCTCCGCGGCGGCCATGGTTATAGTCCTGTTTGTGACGGGACTGAACACCAGCGAAGTTTTTGCCAGAGAGATGAATGACATCCCGGTAATTGGCACACTGGCAAGAATTTTCACGATTCGTTCCTATGAGACGGAAACGGAAGATCTGAAGATTTCCGTGGATATTCCCAGCGTTGAGATGATCGCCGAAGATCTGCAAGGTCTGGAAAAAGAGATCAACGAAGATATTTACGCGTTCTGTGAACAGTATGCAAAAGAGGCGGAAGGCAGAGCCAAAGAGTATAGGCAGGCCTTTCTGGATACCGGCGGCACCAGGGAGGAATGGGAGGAGCACGAGATCACGATCAAGGTGTGGTACGAGGTGAAGGCCCAGACCGACAGATATTTGTCTTTGACGGTAAAGGGTGCAGAGAGCTGGGTCAGCGCATACAGCGAGGAGAGATATTATAACCTGGATATGGAAACGGGTAAGTGGATAACGCTTCATGATATTCTGGGGGATGACTACGCCGGTATTGTCAGGCGCAGCATCCTCACCCAGATCAAGCAGAGGCAGGCGGAAGAGGGAACAAATTACTGGCCGGATCGATGGAAAGGGATTGACGACAGTACGAAGTTCTATATGAACCGGAATCAGGAACCGGTCGTGGTTCTGGAGAAATATGAGATCGCACCGGGGGCCGAAGGACAGCTGGAATTTGAGATCCGGAAAGAAGACTGGTGATCGGCCGGAGAAATAACAGATGTAGAGAAATAACAGGTATAGGAGAAAGAGGAAAGCGATTATGAAAAAAAGACTGGTTTTATGGGTTGTAACGGCAGTGATGCTGACAATGGCAGGATGTGGACAGAAGAAGGATCCGTTAGAAAACGTGGTATATGAGGACAGTGTGGTCCAGGAGAACGAAAACGCAGAAGAAGGAACGGCAGATGCGGCAGCACAGACACCGGAAGAAGATACGGCGGATGCAGCAGCACAGACACCGGAAGAGGATACGGCAGATGCGGCAGCACAGACGTCGGAAGAAGAATCTGCAGACGCCGAAGGAACGGCAGATACGGCGGATTCGGAAGAGACGGCAGAGGGCACGTACGAGGACAACTTCGCCGTGGATACCAATACGGCGGCGGATTTCGGCGGGAAGATCAAAGAAGCGGTTGCCGGCAAGGACATAGAGAAACTGGCGGATCTGACCACATTCCCGGTGTATGTAGGACTGACAGAAGAAGGTATGGTCGTGGAAACGCGGGAAGATTTTATCGCCCTGGGAGCAGAGAAGCTTTTTACAGAGGAGATGGTTAAGTCGATTGCCGGTGCCGATGAAAAGAGTTTAAGTCCCAGTATGGCGGGTTTCACCCTTTATGATGGGGACGATGCGCCGAGTATTACCTTCGGTGTGCAGGAAGGCAGACTGGGCATCAGCGGGATCAATTATTGAGCGGCAGAGACCGCTTTTACCGAGAATCCGGCAAAGCAGCAACATGGAAAATGGATTTCCGTGACTCGTTGTGCTTTTTACTTGAACTTTACGTGAAAATTTGTATAATAGAATATAAGTGAAGAAAGCACCTACAATGTAGGTGTTTTCTTATGGGAAGGATGCGGTCTTGATCACAGCGAGGCCGGGATTGTCATTCTACAGGTTTGCATTTTGATAGAGGTATTGTCATGGAATTAGAATTTGACGTGAAGATAACTTCCAATATTTTATATGATTATATGCTGCGTCATACCTACAGCAGCCTGTCGGGGTTGATGGGTTCTTTGGTGGGGGTGTTGATGCTGATGCTTTTTGCTTCCAACCGGCAGCCGATCTGTCTGATCATCGGTGTGGTGATCCTGCTGTATCTGCCCTGGACGCTTTTTATCAAATCGAAGCAGCAGGCATTGAATACGCCGGCTTTCAAGAAGCCGCTGCATTACCGCCTGACGGATGAGGGCATCGAGGTTTCCCAGGATGAGACGGCGGAGAAGATGGGGTGGGACGATATGTACAAGGCGGTGTCCACATCCCGCAGCATCATAGTGTATACGACGCGCACCAATGCCTGTATTTTCCCGAAGCAGGATCTGGGTGAGAACAGATATAAAGTGATCGAGATTATTTCGACGCATATGCCGCCGAAGAAAGTAAAGATCAGAGGTTGATGACAAGATTGATGAAGATGACAGAGACATACAGCGCGGAAGAGACTTTTGCGTTTGGCAGGCAGATCGGGCAGCAGGCGAAGGCGGGAGAGGTCTACACCCTGATCGGGGATCTGGGAGTGGGTAAGACTGTATTGACTCAGGGAGTCGCCGCCGGACTCGGCATAGAGGAGCCGGTGAGCAGCCCTACGTTTACGATCGTGCAGATTTATGAGGAAGGGCGTCTGCCTTTTTATCATTTTGACGTGTATCGGATCGGTGATGTGGAGGAGATGGAAGAGATCGGGTATGAGGACTGCTTCTACGGCGAGGGCGTCTGCCTGATCGAGTGGGCGAATCTGATCGAGGAGATTCTGCCCCGGGAATATCGACAGATCACCATTGAGAAAGATCTGAGCAAGGGCTTTGACTATCGAAGGATCACGATAGAAGAACATTCCATGCCGGTCTGCGGTACGCATGATGCCGGAGGCGGTAAATCCGAAAGCTAAGACTTTCATTGTGTCGGCAATACGTCTGCCAGTATATAGATCCTGCAGGGGTAACCGGCAAGAGTCATGCAAAGGTAAGAATGGAGGAATTTTGTGAAGATACTGGCATTGGACAGTTCCGGGCTTGTGGTTTCCGTGGCGCTTACGGAAGACGATAATCTGATCGCGGAATATACCATACAATATAAGAAGACGCATTCTCAGACACTGCTTCCCATGTTGGAGGAGATCAGACGGATGGTGGACCTTGATATGGATACGGTGGATGCCATCGCGGTGGCGGCCGGGCCAGGTTCTTTTACCGGGCTGCGGATCGGTTCCGCTACGGCTAAGGGGCTTGCTTTTGCCATGGAGAAACCGATCATTCCGGTGCCGACTCTGGAAGGGCTTGCATATCAGATGTACGGTACGGATGCCCTGGTGTGTCCGATCATGGATGCCAGAAGGAATCAGGTCTATACGGGGCTTTATGAATTTCGTCACCGGTCTTGTGTGCGCGCAGCAGATGCGGCGGATGTTATGACAGAAGTGTCATCTCCGGATAATGAAGAGATGGGAATGTCAGAATCGGTAAAAGGTAGATATGACATGCATGTCGTAAAAGAACAATGCGCGGTTTCTTTTGACGAGATCGCACAGGAGATTAATCGCATCGGCAGGAAAGTCATTTTCGTGGGAGACGGGATTCCTGTTTTCCGTGACAGGATGGAAGAAGTATTACAGGTTCCTTATCTGTTGGCGCCGGCGCATCGCAACAGGCAGTCGGCCGCATGTATAGCTGCTCTGGGAAGCATTTATTACGCACAGGGCAGGGCCGTGAGCGGTGCAGAACATGTTCCGGAGTATCTGCGGCTTTCTCAGGCGGAGCGGGAGAGAGCAGAACGCTTTTGACGGCTCGGAAGGAGCATAGCTGTGTACTGCGCGCGAACGTGCTGCAAGGTGAGGAGCGTTTCATTGGCGTTGAGATTAAAGCTGTTAGAGCTGTAAGAAAAGGAAATAGAAATATAAGATGACAGGACAGCAGGAGAACATACATGGTTATCTATAGAAGAATGACCCCCGGGGATGTCCCTTTTATCAGCAGGCTGGAAGAAGAAACCTTTTCCATGCCCTGGTCGGCAGATTCCTTCCTGGAGATGATCGGTAAGGAGGATGCCAGATATTACGTGGCGGAGGAGGAGGGCCGGCTCCTGGGTGGATGCGGTGTCCTGATGATCGCGGGGGAGGGGAATATCACCAATGTGGTTATCGCGCCGGAGGCCAGAAACAAAGGGATCGGAACCGCCATGCTGAGGCATCTGATGACGGAGGGAGACAAAGAAGGACTGACGGCCTATACACTGGAAGTGCGGGTCAGCAATGCCGCCGCCATCCATGTGTATGAGAAGCTCGGATTCGAGTCGGCGGGAATCCGCCCCGGATTCTATGAGAAACCGGCGGAGGACGCGCTGATCTTCTGGAAGAGATAGGAACGGCATGGAACAATTACCACTGTTGTGACGCGTTTTGTCTGATACAATGAGCTATAGTTGATGACGGGGCAAATTTCCGTTTCCGATTCCTGCCAAAACCATATACGAAAGTTTTGCGGGATCGAATGCGAAATTGCCGATGTCGTTCACTATGGAACGGTAGAAGAATTGTGACTCGATAGGAGGTTTCTCATGCGCGTTTATACAGAGCAGAAAGCAAAACAGTTGACCGAGGCAGTCTGCAACTGCTGCGGTAAAAAATTATTGGTAGAAAATGGAATTTTAAAGGAAGAATGCGTTCATATAACGCATGATTTTGGCTTTTTCGGGAAAAAGGACGGTACAAGTCATACTTTCGATCTGTGTGAGGAATGTTATGAGAAGATGGTTGCCGGATTTGTGATTCCCGTGGAAACAAGAGAGCGGGAAGAGTTGTTGTGATCTCCGGTATTCCCGGTTTCCCGATAATTCCATAGGACCACAGAATAGAAGGAGGCATGGGAGTACACATGTTAGATATCTGCTTATTAGGCACAGGGGGGATGATGCCCCTGCCTTACCGGTGGCTCACGTCCATGATGGCGCGGTACAACGGGACAGGCATACTGATCGACTGTGGGGAAGGTACCCAGATCGCCCTGAAGGAAAAGGGATGGAGTCCGAAGCCCATCGATATCATCTGCTTTACTCATTACCATGCGGACCATATCAGCGGCCTGCCGGGGATGCTGCTCACCATGGGCAATGCTGAGCGTACGGAACCCCTTCTTCTCATAGGACCCAAGGGACTGACTAAAGTGGTCAACTCTCTGCGCGTGATCGCGCCGGAGCTTCCTTTTGAAGTAAACTGCATGGAACTGACGGAGGCCTGGCAGACCATCGCTTTTGACGGATTCCGCATCGAGACTTACAGAGTCAATCACAATGTGCTCTGTTACGGCTATAATATAATAGTGGAGCGGATCGGACGATTTGACGTCGACAGGGCGTTACAGTTAAATATTCCGAAAAACTACTGGAATCGACTGCAAAAAGGTGAGATAATAGAGACAGAACAAGGAACGCTTACGCCGGATATGGTGCTGGGAGAACCGCGCAGGGGCCTGAAAGTAACGTACTGTACGGATACCAGGCCTACAGAAAGCATTGTGCATGCCGCTGCCGGGGCAGATCTTTTTATCTGTGAGGGTATGTACGGAGAGCCGGAGAAGCAGCAGAAGGCGAGAGAGTATAAGCACATGACCTTTTATGAGGCGGCGGAGCTGGCGAAGCGGGCGGAGGTGAAAGAGATGTGGCTGACACATTACAGCCCGTCATTGACCCGTCCCGAGGAATATATGCGCGAGGTACGCAGTATTTTTCCCAATGCGGTGGCCGCTAAGGACGGCAGAAGCGTAGATCTCATGTTTGAAGAGGCATAGATGCAGGTCAGCGGGTAGTGTAAGAATCCGCTTGAGGAAGTTTGATCTATTGTCCGAAGAAGTTCGGACGCGGATTTGTGTATGCGATCAAATTCGCAGGCAGGGCAAGAATGGAGGAGTAAGTATGAAACGTTCCGGAGTGATCAGTATAGTCGTCACCTGTTTGATTCTTGTTGTAGTCATCGGGGGATTTGCTTTTTATCTTTCCCATAAGTCCAAGTCTAAAGGGGAAGAGACGGTGGAGTCAACGGCGGTACAGAAGGTTCTGCAGAAGGATCTGGCGCGGAATTATCCGCCCACGCCGAAAGAAGTGGTGAAATATTTTGCCGAGATCACGAAGTGTTTTTACAATGAAGAATATTCGGATGAGGATCTGGAAGAGCTGGCAGAGCAGATTCAGCTTTTGTATGACGAAGAGCTGATCGCCAATAAGTCCCAGGAAGATTATATGCAGGACCTGCGCTCCGAGATCGTGAGCATGAAGGAAAATAAATATACTATCGTGGGTTATGAAGTGTCTCCCAGTACGGACGTGGAATTTTTTACGGAAAAGGAAGATTCCTGTGCCCGTCTGTATTGTAACTTCTATGTGAAGCAGGGGGCTGGTAATGTGCCTTCCTTAGAGCAGTTTGTTCTGCGCAAGGATGGGGAGGGACATTGGAAGATCCTGGGCTGGGATCTGGTGAATGAATAAGAGGACAGGTTGAAAAGAGTGGTTTTCGTCTGTTTTTGCAGGAAGTTGTATTGATGCGGTGTGGCGGGTTTGGACGCGATGCCGCATTATTTAGTGGGAATAATCAAAGAAAGTTCGGGCACCGTGATTATAGACAGAAAGGACAGAGATATGCAGACAGCAAAAGTGTGCGGGAAAGAAGATGTGACGATTCTGGCCATAGAAAGCTCCTGTGACGAGACGGCCGTTGCCGTTGTCAGGAACGGCAGGGAGGTTTTATCGAATATCATCTCTTCCCAGATAGATTTACATACGTTGTATGGCGGCGTGGTGCCGGAGATCGCCTCGAGGAAGCATATTGAGCGGATCAACCAGGTAATCAATGAGGCGTTAAAGACGGCGGACAGGGAGCTGCGGGATATGGACGCCGTGGCGGTGACTTACGGGCCGGGACTGGTAGGCGCGCTGTTAGTAGGTGTCTCGGCGGCCAAAGCTATCAGCTTTGCGTCCGGCATTCCGTTGATCGGAGTGCATCATATCGAGGGTCACATCAGTGCCAATTATATAGAAAATAAAGATCTGGAGCCGCCTTTTGTATGCCTGGTGGTGTCGGGCGGGCACTCTCATCTGGTGGTGGTCAAAGATTACGGAACCTATGAGATCCTGGGCCGTACCCGGGATGATGCCGCGGGAGAGGCTTTTGACAAGGTGGCGCGGGCCATTGGTCTGGGATATCCCGGAGGCCCCAAGATCGATAAGGTTTCGCGGGAAGGTAATCCTGAGGCAATCAAATTCCCCCGGGCCAAAGTGGCTGATTCCATCTATGATTTCAGTTTCAGCGGTCTGAAATCGGCGGTTTTGAACTATCTGAATTCCTGTGAAATGAAAGGGATCCCTGTCTGTCAGGCGGATGTGGCGGCTTCTTTTCAGAAGGCGGTGGTGGATGTGCTGGTGGAGCATTCCATGCAGGCCATGGAAATGTGCGGTATGCGCAAGTTTGCCATAGCGGGCGGCGTTGCGTCGAATACGGCGCTCAGAGGAGCATTGGAGGAGGCTTGCGCCAGGAGAGAGATTGCTTTCTATCACCCTTCTCCGATTCTGTGTACGGACAATGCCGCGATGATCGGGGCTGCGGCTTATTATGAATATCAAAACGGTGTACGGCATGGTTACGATCTGAATGCGGTGCCAAACTCGAAACTGGGGGAGAGAATGTAGATAAGAAAGGCGTCTGACATGGGGAAGAAGCGATGTACTGCGATCGTGCTGGCAGCGGGAAGCGGAAGCCGGATGAAAAGTGATGTGGCGAAACAGTATATGTTGTTGCGCGGTAAGCCGCTGCTTTGGTATGCGCTGCATGCGGTAGAAGAATCTGCCGTGATCGATGACTGCATTCTGGTCACGGGAGTGGAAGATATTATGTATGTGAAGGATGAGATCGTGGAGCGTTATGGCTTTCGGAAGGTGGACAGGATCATAGCCGGCGGTAAGGAGCGTTATGATTCTGTTTATCAGGCGCTGCGGGTAATTGCGGAGGACGGGATGCGGGTACCGAACCGGGACGGTTTTCTCTTCATCCACGACGGTGCCAGACCGTTTCTGACGGAAGCGATCCTGCGCCGGAATTATGAGGCGGTGGAGAGATTTCGGGCCTGTGTGACGGGAATGCCGGTGAAGGATACCATCAAGATCGCAGACAGAGATGGATTTGCGGCACAGACGCCGGACAGAAGCCTAGTCTGGCAGATTCAAACGCCCCAGGTGTTTGAGGGTGCCCTGATTCTGGAAGCCTATGACAGGCTGCAGCAGAAGAAAGATAGACTGGCGGCAGACGGGATCCGGATCACGGACGACGCTATGGTAGTTGAGACCTTGATGGGTCTGCCGGTGAAACTGGTAGAGGGATCTTATGAAAATATCAAGATCACCACGCCGGAGGATCTGCTGACGGCGGAAGCTTTTTTGGATCGCAGAAAGTAATACCTCGAGTTATATGCCGAACATATCATTAGCGTCGGATGAGTCCGGGATGCTTTGTTTGACCCTCGGAAAATCCGCGAAAAATGGGACTTTTAGACCTTTGTAAAAATTTTTTTGAAATTTGTGAAAAAATAGGTTGACATTGAAATTTATTTTTGCTAGAATAAATTTCGCGCTGACCGAGAGGGTAGGCGCAAAACAAACCCGGAGAGGTATCGAAGTGGTCATAACGAGGCGGTCTTGAAAACCGTTTGTCCGCAAGGGCGCGTGGGTTCGAATCCCACCCTCTCCGCTGGA
>CANRZW010000022.1 GCA_947644545.1 uncultured Lachnospiraceae bacterium | reverse complement strand
ACCCCAAACAATATTATCGAGGAGGTTCAAAATTATGTCAGAATTAACTTTTGAACAAATGTTAGAGGAGTCTTTAAAGACAATACACACAGGAGAGGTTGTTGAAGGTATTGTTATCGATGTGAAACCGGAAGAAATTATTCTTAACATCGGATACAAATCAGACGGTGTCCTTACTAGAAACGAATATACGAATGAACCCAATGTAGATTTAACAACCGTTGCCAAACCTGGTGATACGATGGAAGTGAAGGTTCTTAAGGTCAATGACGGTGAGGGACAAGTTCTTCTTACGTATAAGCGCCTGGCGGCAGATAGAGGTAATAAGAGGATTGAAGAGGCATATAATAATAGAGAGGTACTTAAGGCTAAGGTTGCACAGGTTCTCGATGGCGGACTGAGTGTGGTAGTTGAGGAAGTAAGGATCTTTATTCCGGCAAGCCTGGTATCCGACACTTATGAGAAGGATCTGAATAAGTATGCCGGCCAGGAGATCGAGTTTGTGATCAGCGAGTACAATCCGAAGAGAAGAAGATACATCGGCGACAGGAAGCAGCTGATTCTGGAAGAGAAGGCAGAGCTGCAGAAGAAACTGTTCGAGACGATCAAACCGGGTGACACCGTGGAAGGTACCGTTAAGAATGTGACAGATTTCGGTGCATTCATCGATCTGGGCGGTTGCGACGGACTGCTTCATATTTCAGAGATGTCCTGGGGCAGAGTCGAGAATCCGAAGAAGGTATTCAAAGTCGGTGATGTCCTGAAAGTATTGATCAAGGATATTTCCGGCACAAAGATTGCGCTCAGCCTGAAATTTGAGGATGCAAATCCCTGGAAGGGCGCGGCAGATAAGTATGCTGTGGGCAATGAAGTGAGCGGCAGAGTTGCACGTATGACAGATTTCGGCGCATTCATCGAGTTGGAGCCTGGAATTGATGCACTTTTGCATGTGTCCCAGATTTCCAGAGAGCACATTGAGAAACCGGCGGATGTACTTAAGGTTGGCCAGGAAGTGACAGCCAGAGTTGTTGATTTCAATGAGGCGGACAGGAAGATCAGCTTAAGCATCAAGGCGATGTTGACCTCTGCACCGGCAGAACCCAAAGAAGATGCGGATGTTGTTTCGGTAGATATCGATGCGATGATTTCTAACGAGAGCGCTGAGGAGGAGAACGAATAATCGTTTTCTCCTCGTGGGGATAGAGCATTCCGATGGATTACAGAATATAAATGATAGGCGGTACATGGTTATGGCTATGACATATGATTACGAATATTTTAAGAAGGCGATATATGATTTAACCAAGATTGACCTGAATGCTTATAAAGAGAAGCAGATGAAGCGTCGTATTGATACGTTGATCGCCAAAAATAAAGTTGTCGGTTATGACAAATATGTAGCAGCGTTGAAATCGGATAAGAATATGTTTGAGGAATTTGTGAATTACCTGACAATCAACGTGTCCGAATTTTATCGTAATGTAGATCAGTGGAGGCTGTTAGACCAGGAGATCATTCCGGATTTGATCAAAAGATATGGAAATCGGCTCAAGATCTGGAGCGCGGCATGTTCGACAGGTGACGAACCATATTCGCTCGTAATGGCGTTATCGAAACATTTGCCGTTGAATCAGATCAAGATCTATGCGACCGATCTGGATAAGCAGGTGATAGCCAAGGCTAAGGCCGGATTATATTCGGAGAAGAGTATTGCCGGGGTTCCGAGCGATCTGAAGAACAAGTTCTTTACCAAGATCGGCCCTTCTTATCAGATTTCCGAAGACGTGAAGAGCCGGGTAGAGTTTAAGGAACATAATCTGCTTAAGGATGCTTATCAGACGGATTATCATTTGATTGTGTGCCGTAATGTGTTGATCTACTTTACTGAGGAAGCGAAGGACGAGGTGTTCCGGAAGTTCCAGAAGAGCCTGAAACCGGGAGGTTATCTGTTTATCGGCAGCACGGAGCAGATCATTAATCATAGGGATGTAGGTTTTGAGAGGAAGAATTCCTTCTTCTATCAGAGACCACTCTAGAACATAAAATAATAAATAATGAAAGCCTTACAATTTTTTCCGGAATGGAAGAAGCTTGTGAGGCTTTCTGTTTATGATCTGTGAGGCAATGACCGCACTGTGGCAGAACGGAATCATGCTGCTAAAGCGGCCAGCCGCAGGCGGATAATCCTGCAGGCTGGATTTTAATCAATAGGTCTTGGCCATTTTACTGAGCAGGTACTGCGCATAGCGTGAGAAGAAACTCCGGTCAGTCTTCATTTCGTCGGTGAGCTCGAAGAACAGTTCGCGGTTCTTGTAGTCACGTTTGAAGAATGGCGTAGTGAAGACATCCCACTGTGGCAGATAGACTGCGTATTTGCGTGTATAACAGTTGGCGGCATTGGCCTGCACCCGGTGTTCCTTATCAACAAAAGCAGAAACCGATTTGTGGAGTGCAATATCCTCATCGGGCAGATAATAGTAATCTTTATAATTGGAATAGAAATATTTCATTTCTTCCTCGTAAACGGGCACTTTCAGGATCCCTTCGGTTTTCTCTCCGCTGAAATAGCAGCTGTTGGAAAGGGTGGAGATGGCAAGCGGCAGGGCGGTAGGCAGTTCCAGTTTCATCAGAAGTTCCTGCCTGCTGTGTCCGTGATAGTCCACGAAGCTGTTGGATTGAACCTTTTTGGCTTTGATAGGGCCATTGAACAGATCATAGAAGGCAAGCAGAGGAAGGATCTGCAGCATTCCCTTCATATCATCCATATTGTGCAGGAGCAGGAAATGACAGATGTCTTCCTGGGGTTTTTGCACGTATTCATGATAGAAACTAATCAGTTCGCCGCCATTATAGATGTCTTCCCGGTGAACCCCGATCAATTCTTCCAGCGTCTTCTGCTTGCAGTTGGGCGTATGTAGAAAGAATTTGTAGGGGGCAACCCGTTTGTACAGGTCGATGCCATGGAAACCGTCGAAGTTGTATGGCAGGTCATACTGTTTGCATTTCTGAAGCAAATAGGGAAGATCGAAGTTGTTGCCGTTAAAGTGGATCAAGTGGGTATAGTGGGAGGCAAACGCGAAAAACTCTGTCAATAGGCTGGATTCTTCTTCCGGCCGGTCGGCAAACCACTGTCTGATCCGCCAGCTGCCGGCTTGATAGAAGGCGGCGCCGATCAGATAGAGATGAGAATTTTTGGCAGTGAATCCGGTTGTTTCAATATCGACAAACAGCACTTTGTTGAGGGGAGCGATCCGCTCTAACGGATATTGTATTGTGAAATTCTTGTAGGCTTGATTATTTGTCCGCATATTGGTCTCCTTGAAAGCGAAATTTCTAATGTCTTTAAGTATAGGTATATACTATCATATTTTTTGAAACAACAGTAGTTTTTTTCGTCGAAAAATAGTATATTTATAGAGTGGATTATACAGTAAAAAAAGAAGTAAGGACTATAAACTTAAGAAAGAGGGGCAGAGAATGGCGAAATTAACATTTAAGGGCGGCATCCATCCTTATGACGGCAAGGAACTGTCAAAGGATAAGCCCATTAAGGCAGTATTGCCGAAAGGTGACCTGGTATATCCGTTGTCACAGCATATCGGTGCGCCGGCGAAACCGATCGTAGAAAAGGGAGATCATGTCCTAACCGGGCAGAAGATCGCAGAGGCAGGGGGCTTTGTTTCGGCGCCTGTTTACGCCACCGTTTCCGGTACTGTGAAGGCGATCGAGCCCAGACGTGTGGTTACCGGCGACAATGTGATGAGCATTATCGTGGAAAATGACGGCCTGTATGAGGAAGTGGAATATCCGAAGGTCAAACCGCTCGAGGAGATGACGAGAGAGGAGATCATCGAGCGGATCAAGGAAGCAGGCATTGTGGGGATGGGAGGCGCGGGCTTTCCGACTTTTATCAAGCTTTCGCCCAAAGAGCCGGAGAAGATAGATTATGTGATCGCCAACTGTGCCGAGTGTGAACCTTATCTGACTTCCGATTACAGAAGAATGCTGGAGGAGCCGGAGAAGCTGGTAGATGGGATCAAGGTCTATTTGAAGTTATTTGAGAATGCGAGAGCCATACTTGCGGTAGAGGATAATAAGCCGGATTGTATCGAGCTTTTGAAGAAGTTAACGAAAGATGAGCCGCGCATCAGCGTGAAAGCGTTGAAAACAAAGTATCCGCAGGGCGCAGAGAGGCAGATTATCTATGCGGCTGCCGGAAGATCGATCAATTCCTCCATGCTGCCTGCAGATGCAGGGTGTGTGGTCAATAACGTGGATACGATCGTGGCGGTTTACCATGCGGTTTATGAGGGAAAGCCATTGATGAACCGTATCGTGACCGTGACCGGAGACGCGGTGGCTGATCCGAGGAATTTTATCGTGCGGATCGGTACGAATTACCATGAGCTGGTGGAGGAAGCGGGAGGATTCAAGAAGGAACCCGTGAAGATCGTTTCCGGAGGGCCGATGATGGGATTCGGCATTTTTGACCTGAATGTACCTACGACCAAGACGGCCTCGGCGCTTTTGTGCCTGACGGAAGATGATGTGTCACGGATGGAACCGAGTGCATGTATCAACTGCGGCCGTTGTGTGGAGGCATGTCCGAGCCGCCTTGTGCCGAGTATGCTGGCTGATTATGCCGAACATTATGAGGAAGAGGAATTCCTGAGCCATGACGGGATGGAGTGCTGTGAGTGCGGCTGCTGCAGTTTTGTCTGTCCGGCCAAGAGATCCCTGACGCAGTCGATCAAATCCATGCGCAAAATGCAGCTTGCCAAAAAGAAAAAATAGGAAAGGAGTACATAGTGAGGATATGAGTGATTTAATGAAAGTATCGTCTAATCCGCATGTCAGATCCAAGACTGACACTGGAAGCATTATGTTGACAGTCGTGATCGCGCTTCTTCCTGCGGCTGGATTTGGTATTTATAATTTCGGATTGGATGCATTGATTTTGATTCTGGTGACTGTGGCGTCCACAGTATTGACGGAATTTCTTTTTGAGAAAGTATGTAAGAGAAAAGTAACGATCGGGGATTATTCGGCGGTCGTGACAGGACTTCTGCTGGCTATGAATCTGCCGGCTTCCGCACCCTGGTGGATCGGCGTGGTCGGTGGTGTTTTCGCGATTCTGGTCGTGAAGATGTTGTTTGGCGGTCTGGGGCAGAACTTTATGAACCCGGCGCTGGGGGGCAGATGCTTTTTGCTGATCTCCTTTACCTCGATTATGACGAATTTTGACTGCGACGCCTATGCGGGAGCCACTCCGCTGGCGAATCTAAAGAGCGGAGAAGCTGTTTGTATCCTGGATATGGTAGTCGGAAGAACGGCGGGAACGATCGGAGAGACTTCCATGATCGCGATCGTGATCGGCGCCTGCATCCTGATCCTGATGGGAATCATCGATCTTCGTATTCCCGGAAGTTATATTGTAAGTTTTGTAATCTTTATCAGCATTTTTGGCAGTCATGGACTCAACTGGGCCTATATTTCTGCCCATCTGGCAGGTGGAGGCCTGATGCTGGGCGCTTTCTTTATGGCGACGGATTACGTGACCAGGCCGATCACGAAGAACGGACAGTATCTGTTCGGCATTCTGCTTGGTATTTTGACAGGAATCTTCCGGATCTTCGGGCCTTCCTCCGAAGGGGTGTCTTATGCAATCATCATCGGTAACCTGCTGGTGCCGCTGATTGAGAAGATCACTCTTCCGACAGCCTTTGGGAAGGGAGGAGCAAGAGTATGAAAAGAGAACGTTTAAAAGCAGCTCTGCGCACTTGCTGCGCTGAGCGTATACGCGCCATGCAGCTTGCTGCGTGTGTGCATGCGCTGAATACTTGCACCGTAGTTTTCAGGGGGATTTGTGTCAAAGATGATATGGAGGTGCCAGTATGAAAGAGATGATGAAAAATACCGGTATTATGCTTGTGATCACGCTGGTGGCGGGTTTGATACTGGGGTTTGTGTATCAGGTTACGAAGGAACCTATTGCCGTGCAGAATGCGAAGAAGAAGCAGGAGGCATGTCAGGAAGTCTTTCAGGATGCCGTTTCCTTCGAGAAGATGGAGCTTGTGGAGCCGGATGGCGCTTCCTGGGCGGCCGAAGGGTATGAACAGGAACAGATCGATGAGGTGATGAGTGCACTGGATGATTCCGGCAGCCTGCTGGGATATGTGATCACCGTGACGTCAAAGGAAGGCTATGGCGGTGACATTCAGTTTGCGATGGGCATCCGCATGGACGGGACGGTGAACGGCATGTCGATTCTTGACATAGCGGAGACGGCAGGTCTTGGCATGAGAGCGGAAGATGTGTTGAAGCCTCAGTTTGCAGAGCGAAAAGCCGATAAATTCGAGTATACGAAGAGCGGCGCTACATCGGAGGACCAGATCGATGCGATCTCCGGGGCGACCATTACGACCCGTGCTGTGACCAACGGAGTCAATGCAGGGCTTTACTATTTCCAGACAGAGTTGGGAGGGGGTAGTGAGAATGAATAATGTAAAAGAACGGCTTGTGAATGGTATTATCAAAGAAAATCCGACTTTTGTACTGATGCTTGGCATGTGTCCTACCCTGGCGGTTACCACATCGGCTGTCAATGGTCTGGGTATGGGACTTACGACCATGGTAGTGCTGGCGCTGAGCAACGTGTTTATCTCATTGCTGCGCAATATCATACCGGATAAGGTGCGTATCCCGGCGTTTATCGTTATCATCGCTTCTTTTGTGACGGTGGTGGAGCTGCTGCTGCAGGGTTATATTCCGTTTTTGTATGATGCGCTTGGCATTTATATTCCATTGATCGTCGTAAACTGTATCATATTGGGGCGTGCGGAGGCATATGCCTATAAGAACCCGGTGCTTTCGTCTCTGTTTGACGGGATCGGTATGGGATTGGGATTCTCCGTGGCGCTTACCTGTATCGGCGCCGTTCGTGAACTTCTCGGTGCGGGAGAGATCTTCGGCATCCATGTTATGCCCGAGAGCTTTGTGCCTGTCAGTATCTTTATTATGGCGCCGGGTGCCTTCTTCGTGCTGGCTGTTCTGACGGCGATCCAGAATAAGGTGAAGATCAATGGGGAGAAGAAGGGCAAGGATATGTCCAAGATACAGTCGGGTTGCGGAAATGACTGCATGAACTGCTCGGATGCCGACTGTACTCACAGGCTGTATGATGAGAAGGCGGACGGTACAAACAAGAAGGCTGCCGGCTCGAAGGATGAACAGACAAAGGAGGAGAAGAAGAATGGTTAAGGAGCTGCTTGTAATTTTGATCTCATCCTCTTTGGTAAATAACGTTGTGTTAAGCCAGTTTCTGGGCTTATGTCCGTTTCTGGGGGTATCGAAGAAGACGAATACGGCTACCGGTATGGGAGTGGCGGTCATCTTCGTTATTACGCTGGCGTCTGCCGTAGCGGGGCTGATCTATCAGTATATCTTGGTGCCCCTCGATATTACCTACCTGCAGACGATCGTTTTTATTCTTGTCATAGCGGCATTGGTTCAGTTTGTGGAAATGTTCCTCAAGAAATTCATGCCGGCTCTCTATCAGTCGCTGGGCGTGTATCTGCCGCTGATTACGACGAACTGTGCCGTACTCGGGGTAGCGCTTACCAATGTGCAGAAGAACTATGGCATCCTGACCGGTATCGTCAACGGGTTTGCCACGGCGGTAGGATTTACGATTTCGATCGTGATCCTGGCCGGTATCAGAGAGAAACTTAAGTATAATGACATACCGGAATCTTTTCAGGGGATGCCGATCGTCCTTGTCACGGCAGGGCTGATGGCGATTGCTTTCTGTGGTTTTTCAGGGTTATTATGATCGTGTAGAATTATCAATCGCGGGATTTGTGCGCAGAAATGGAGAGAAATATGAGTATAACCGGAATATTGATGGCAACGACGATCGTGGGAGCAGTGGGATTGTTTGTCGGCCTGTTTCTGGGCGTTGCCGGTATTAAATTTAAGGTAGAGGTGGATGAGAAGGAAGAGGCCGTATTGGATGTTCTTCCGGGCAATAACTGCGGCGGCTGCGGCTATGCCGGCTGCTCCGGACTGGCAGCGGCAATCGCTAAGGGAGAGGCGCCGGTCAACGCCTGCCCGGTAGGCGGTGAGAAAGTCGGAAAGCAGATCGCGCAGATTATGGGCGTGGAGGCAGGTGACAGTGTGCGTCAGGTAGCCTTTGTGCGCTGCCAGGGTGACAAGGAGCGCACACGGATGGACTATGATTACAGCGGCATAGAAGACTGCCGTATGCTGGCTTTTGTGCCGAACGGCGGACCGAAATCCTGTAATGACGGCTGTCTCGGATTCGGCAGCTGCGTCAAGGTATGTCCTTTTGATGCGATTCATGTGGTAAACGGTGTGGCGGTAGTGGATAAGGAGGCGTGCAAGGCCTGCGGTAAATGTATCGCCGTGTGTCCGAAGAACCTGATCACATTGATTCCCTATGACGCGAAGCATGTAGTAGCCTGCAGTTCGAAAGAGAAGGGGCCGGTGACCATCAAGGCTTGTGATGTGGGATGTATCGCATGTCAGCTTTGTAAGAGAAACTGTCCTGCGGATGCGGTAACAATCGAGAATTTCCATGCGGTCATAGATCAGGATAAGTGTACCGGCTGCGGCGCATGTAAGGAGAAATGTCCGAAGAAGGTAATTGTATAAACGGCACGAGGATGTTTAAGAATATGGAGGAGAAGAATGAGTACAGTGACACTTGGCAAGACTGGGATTGTGACAGATAAGAACGGATTCGGGGCGCTCCCAATCCAGAGAATATCCGATGAGGAAGCCGTATTCCTGCTTAGAAAGGCATATCAGAACGGCATAACTTATTTTGATACGGCAAGATGGTATACGGACAGTGAGCATAAGATCGGGCTTGCATTTGCCGGGATGCGTGATCAAATAGTGATCGCGACGAAGACCGGGGCACAGGATGCAGAAAGTTTCCGGCAGGATCTGGAGAAGAGCCTGCATGAGCTGCAGACGGATTATATTGACGTGTATCAGTTTCACAATCCGGCCTTTTGTCCGAAGCCGGGAGAGGAGAACGGTCTGTATGACGCTGCGCTGGAGGCCAGGGCGCAGGGGAAGATAAGGCATATCGGTATTACGAATCATCGGCTGGCAGTTGCGCATGAAGCGATCGACAGCGGGTTGTATGCGACGCTGCAGTTCCCGTTCTGTTATCTCGCAACCGATAAGGATATTGAACTGGTTGAGAAGTGCAGGAAGGCAGATATGGGATTTATCGCCATGAAGGCTTTATCGGGCGGCTTGATCAATAACTCGGCGGCTGCTTATGCCTTCTTGGCGCAGTATGATAATGTACTTCCGATCTGGGGCGTGCAGAGGGAGAAGGAGCTGGATGAGTTCCTGTCCTATATTCAGACACCGCCGGCGATGACAGAGGAGCTGGCGGAAGTGATCCGGCACGACAGAGAGGAACTGTTAGGGGATTTCTGCAGGGGATGCGGCTACTGTATGCCATGTCCGGCAGGGATCGAGATCAACAATTGTGCGAGAATGTCTCTGCTTTTGCGGCGTTCTCCTTCAGAGGGTCACTTAAGTCCCGAAGGGCAGGAAAAGATGATGAAGATCGAGAACTGCCTGCACTGCAATCAGTGTAAGAGTAAATGTCCGTATGGTCTGGATACGCCTGCGCTGCTGCAGAAGAATCTGGAGGACTATAAGAGGGTTCTGGCAGGTGAGGTGCAGGTATAATGCACGGAAATGAATTAATCACGGAGGTTTTTGTATGAAGTTACCGGGAGAAGACGAAGCTGTGGGAACAGGTCTTCCTGTGATCTATATGGTGATCGGCGTATCCGCGTTTGTGCTTTTTCTGTTGTTTACGATCTTGAAGAGCAACGACCAGAAGAACAGTGGAAGCGCTTATCTGAAAGAGATGCAGCAGAAAGAAGAGATGGCGGCAGTGGAATCCGAGGCAGAACAGACGGCGGAGCCGGAGAAGAAGCTGCGCGCTGAGGATCTGGAGTTCTGGGATATGTATCCGGTAGAAGGAGAACCGGAGAAGAAGGCGGATAACGTCCAGTCTTCCTTTACCGAGAAAGCAGAGAAAGTGGAGAAGGAAGAAAAGGAGCGCAAAGAAAAAAGTGAGGCGAAAGAACAGCAGGCGGTAACGAACGATCCGTCCAAGGATGGCAAACACACTCTTGTCACGAACAGAAACGGGACGGAGGAGTGGGTGCTGCTCAATCCGTACCTGACCAAGAATACGTATGATTATACCAAGATGGAAGAGAAGGCCGGCTTGAAGCGTTATATGGAAAACGGTAAGAAAATCTCCTATGTGGGAACGGATATCTCCAAACAGAACGGGGATGTTAACTTTGGCAGTCTGAAAGCGGCAGGGGTGGACTATGTGATGATCCGTCTTGGCGGCCGCGGCTATGGCACCGGGCAGCTCTCCCTGGATGAGAATTTCAAGAAGAACATGGATGGTGCGGTGGAGGCTGGACTTGATATCGGCGTTTCCTTCTATTCCCAGGCAATTTCACAGGAGGAAGCGGTTCAGGAGGTCAATTTTGTGATCCAGAATCTGGAGCCCTACAGGGCGCATGTGAAATATCCGATTGCCTTTGATATGGAATTTGTGGCCAATGATGAAGCCAGGATAGAAGCACTGAGCAAAGAAGACAAGACGAGTATCGCCGCGTCTTTTCTGGAAGGGATTAAAGCCGCAGGGTATGTACCTATGATCTACGGCGATAAGGAATGGCTGATCAAGGAGATCGATCTTGCCAAACTGCAAAGCTATGATGTATGGCTTGCGCAGGAACAGGATCTGCCGGATTATCCATACCAGTATACGATGTGGCAGTACTCTACGGAAGGCGTTTTGAACGGGGTGGCCGGAGATGCCAATCTTAATATCTGCTTTGTCGGTTATTCGCAGCGGTAATGCAGGATTTTCGGTGATATTTTAACGGTATTGTATAAGTCGGCGTAAGCGCCCGCAGACATTCCCTCCATGTAATTGGGAGTGTAAGCCTTGCTTACGCCGGCTTTTTTGAGAAGGTCGACAGCCTTATTATAGGCGATTGCCGCCTCTGTTTCCGAATCGTAGGTTCCTACGTTTATATTTCCCCTGACATGAATTTTTACCTGATAGCGCGTAAGGCCGTTTTGCGTGACGGCCTGTACGCCGTTATAACGGTTGATGATCTCGATATTTTCGTAGCGCAGATCCTGATCATTTCCGTTGATAAAGCGATAATCTCTGCCTGCTACGGCATAATTCTTGATGCCGTAACGGCTCATGATATTGACCTGCATCCCATAATCGGCTACGAAATAGTGACCGCCCCGACGGGAGATCTTCCGGGAAGAATAGTAGAACAGGTCTTCCAGATCGAAGATGAAGAACTCCGACAGACTGAAATAATAGTAGAAAAATCGGGGGCGGATATAGATCGGTGTGGCGAAATAGATAGCATTGTCCCGGAAATTGAGCAGACTGACCCACTTGGAAAAGGGGAGTACGGAATCGTCCTGATAACTGTTTAAGGTCATATGAGTATTTTCCAGCAGGGATGAGGCCAGCATGTAGGCTTCATGCGCGTCTTGCGGATTGTCGTAACTGCCCAGACTGATGTGTTTATTGCGATAAGTTAATGAGGCGCGGTAATATACGCTGCCGTCTTTGCGTTTTGTCGTATAAACGCCGGGTAACTGCTGTTCCATGGGTGTTCCTCCTTTGTTAAGATTGTACCATTTTTGAGAAAAAAAACAAATTCAGAAATATTTTTCCTGTTTCCTGTATAAAATATTAAAGATTGTTAATAACAGTTCAGACAAGTCTGCGCATGAAAAGATGTGGGATGGAGGAAAAATGTACAGAGAATATATAGCAAGATTTATTCTGGCAGGCATGGTGCTCGTTTCCTCATGTGTATGTGCCAGGGAACTTAAGATCAATCGGATCGCCGCCAAGCCTGCGTTTCAGATGGAATATCTGAGCGAGAGTATGACGGAAGACAAGAAGAGCTTTATGGAGATGATCTCTGCCGTTTCGTCAGGGCAGAGGGTTGTAGATTATGAGGTGCTGGAACAGACGCTGGAGTATCAATTGTCGGACAAGGATCTGGACGCATTAGAGCGTATTGTGGAAGCAGAGGCCGGCGGGGAGGATCAGGAGGGAAAGCTTCTGGTAGCCAATGTTGTCCTGAACAGGGTGAACAACGATCAATTCCCGGATACCGTGCTGGAGGTAGTGATGCAGAGAGAACAGGGGGTTGCTCAGTTCTCGCCGACCGTAGATGGGAGATTTGACAGCGTTCATGTCAGTGAAGATACGAAGGCGGCGGTGGAACGTGCTCTGTATGGTGAGGATATCTCACAGGGAGCATTGTATTTCTGCGCCAGAGAAAAGGTGGATTCCGAGAGGATGCAGTGGTTTGACAGGCATCTGACAAGACTGTTTGCCTATGGACACCATGAGTTTTTCCAATAGATTTTAAGTAGAGGTACAACGGCCATGGATTGTTGCGCATTACAGGATTGTATGTTACAATAACTGCACGGAACATAGAATGTTTGAAAGGCATGGTCAGATAAGATGGAAATATTATACAGCAGCACGAGGAACAGTGCGGTAAAGCTTACGGCTTCCCAGGCAATCTTGAAGGGACTGGCAGATGATGGAGGCTTGTTTGTGCCCGATCACATTCCTGCCCTTACCTGCTCTATGCAGGAGTTGACAGGCAGGAGTTATCAGGAAATCGCTTATGAGGTAATGAAGCTGTTTCTGACGGATTTTACGGAAGAAGAATTGAAGAATTGTATCAGATGCGCCTACGATTTGAAGTTTGATACGGAAGTGATCGCTCCGATCGTGGAGGCAGAGGGTACATATTATCTGGAACTGTTTCACGGTGCGACGATCGCCTTTAAGGATATGGCGTTATCTATCTTACCGCATTTGATGATCACTTCCGCAAAGAAGAACCATGTAGAGAACGAAATCGTGATATTGACGGCGACGTCCGGAGATACGGGTAAGGCGGCGCTCGCCGGATTTGCCGGAGTACAGGGAACAAGGATCATCGTGTTCTACCCTAAGAATGGAGTGAGCCCGATCCAGGAGAAGCAGATGGTGACTCAGGAGGGCGATAATACGCTGGTAGTCGGCATCCACGGGAATTTTGACGATGCGCAGACAGGCGTTAAGGCCTTGTTCAACGACAAGGAACTGGCAGAGGAGATGGCGGCAGCCGGTTTACAGTTTTCTTCCGCCAATTCGATCAATATAGGACGTCTTGTGCCGCAGGTGGTTTATTATGTATATGCCTATGCGAAACTTCTGGAAGAGGGCAAGCTTACGGATGGGCAGAGAATGAACGTGGTAGTGCCGACCGGGAACTTTGGCAATATTCTGGCGGCGTACTATGCGAAGCAGATGGGTGTCCCGATCGGCAGACTGATCTGTGCATCCAATGAGAATAAGGTTCTGTATGACTTTTTTGCAAACGGGAAGTACGACCGTAACAGGGAGTTCGTCCTGACCAGTTCACCGTCCATGGATATTCTGATCTCCAGCAATCTGGAGCGTCTGATCTATCGTATCGCAGGAGAGGATGCCGTCAGGAATGCACAGTTAATGGAGCAGCTTGCGCGGACAGGCTCTTACGAGATCACGGAGCAGATGAAGGAGGAGCTTGCGGATTTCTATGGAAATTATGCGAGTGAGGAGGAGACAGCAGACAGGATCAGAGCCATGTATGAGAATACCGGTTATGTTCTGGATACCCATACGGCGGTGGCCAGCGCTGTCTATCAGAAATATGTGGAGGATACGAAGGATGAGACTGTGACAGTGATTGCGTCTACGGCCAGCCCGTTTAAGTTCCCACGGAATGTCATGAATGCGATCGACGGCAAATACGATACGATGACTGATTTCGAGTTGGTAGATGAGCTTTCCAGGATCAGCAATGTGGAGGTGCCTGAGGCTGTTGTGAAGATCAGGACGGCGCCGGTGATCCATGACCATGTATGCGATAAGACCGAGATGAAGCAGGTCGTAAAACATTTTCTGGGAGTAGATGCATAGATATGAAACACATTTTGTTAGTTGATGACGTATCAACCAATCTTAAATGCGAAGAACTTATCCTGCATAATCAATACAAAGTTACGATGGTGAAATCGGGGGAGGATGCGCTGCGGTATCTGGAGAGTACAATCCCCGATCTTATCCTTCTGGATATTCATTTGAGCAGAATGGATGGCTTTGAAGTAATGGAACATATGAGGAAGGATCCAAAGACAGCGTCGATACCTGTCATTTTTCTGACGGCTGACGATCATGTGGATGTAGAGAGGAGCCTGGCGCTGGGAGCAGTTGATTTTATCAGGAAACCTTTTGACCCACAGACGCTGTTAGATAAGATTCAGGCGGTCTGGAGAACGGAGGCACAGTAGAATGGGAGCTGGAGTTGGCGGATTCATAGATATCATGTTTCTCGCAAGTGGCGTCTATTTGATCTATACAGCGGTTATGGCGAAGAAGAAGGGAAGTATTTCCGGCAACGTCATGCTTGCCAAGAATAAGAATGAGAATGATATCAAGGACAGGGCAGGCTTTATTTCCTATATGTATAAGAGAGTCCTGACAGCGGGTATCATGATCGTTATAGCGGGCATCATCCATATGGTCAACGACTATTTCATCTATTCCAAAACACTAACATGGATTGGGATCGGGGTGATATTGGCAGCGATCGCTATTTACACGGCTGCTTATCTTCAAGGACAGAAGCGCTATATGCGGATACAGGGAAATAAGAAGAAATAGAAGGAAAGTAAATAAAGGGAAATAAAAGAGATGCTTGTCAGGCATCTCTTTTGTCTATCTTGATATAATCTCTATCGGTACAGACGGTCTTGTAGGCAGGTCTGATGATCTTGCCGTTATTGGCCAGCTCTTCCATGCGGTGAGCGCTCCAGCCCACGATTCTGGCAATGGCGAAGATTGGGGTGTAGAGTTCGATCGGCAGATTCAGCATATCATACACGAATCCGGAATAGAAATCCACATTGACACTGACGCCTTTGTAGATAGGACGTTCCTTAGCGATGATCTCAGGGGCAAGCCGTTCTACCAGAGAGTAAAGTGCGAATTCATCATGTAGTCCTTTCTCTTCGGAAAGCTTCTCTACGAAAGACTTGAAGATGACAGCACGGGGATCCGATTTGGAATAGACAGCGTGGCCTACACCGTAGATCAGGCCTGCATGGTCAAAGGCATCTTTATGTAGTAACTTCATAAGATAATCGGCAACTTCGCCTTCGTTGCTCCAGTCGGAGATCTTGCGTTTCATCTCGGCAAACATTTGCACCACTTTAATATTGGCGCCGCCGTGTCTGGGACCCTTCAGAGAGCCGATGGCAGCGGCGATGACAGAGTAGGTATCTGTCAGGGAGGACGTCACCACGTGGGTGGTAAAACTGGAGTTGTTACCTCCGCCGTGTTCCATATGCAGGATCAGGGCGATATCGAGGATCTTCGCCTCCAACGGGGTATAGCTGCTGTCCGGACGCAGGATATGCAGGATATTCTCCGCAGTGGACAATTCAGGCTGAGACTGATGTATGTACAGGCTCTCTCCGTTGTGGTAGTGGCTGTATGCCTGATAGCCATAGATCGACAACATTGGGAAGAGCGCGATCAGCTGCAGGCACTGCCTGAGCACGTTGGGCAGAGAAGTGTCATCGGCCCGGTCGTCATAAGAGTAGAGGGTGAGTACGCTTCTTGCAAGCGTATTCATCATATCGTTGCTGGGCGCCTTCATAATAATGTCACGTACAAAGCTGGTGGGCAGGGAACGGTAACCGGACAGAAGTTTCGTGAATTCGGCCAGTTCATCTTTGGCAGGCAGCTTATCGAAGAGGAGAAGATAAGTTACTTCCTCAAAGCCGAAGCGGTTCTCACCTGCAAAACCATCAACCAGATCCTTGACGTCATAACCGCGGTAAAAGAGACGGCCGTGCGTGGGAACCTGTACGCCGTCCACGATCTTGCTGGCCCGTACATCGGAGATATTGGTGAGTCCGGCAAGGACGCCCTTGCCGTTCAGGTCACGAAGACCACGCTTAACATCGTATTTCGTAAATAAATCGGTATCTATAATACCGGCTTGCTCACTCATACCTGCAAGTCGAATAATCTCGGGGGTAATTTCGGAAAAAGTGTTCTGAGCATCCATGATGTGTACCTCCTTTCAATAACTATTTGTTTCTTCACATCTATTTAATAATAGCATGAAGGAAAAGGATGGCACAAGAAAAAACGTTAAGTTAACAAAGATTTAACATTTATTCACAATTTGTATTTGATAAGGACGATAAGATTTGTGAAGAAAAATTTTTGGAAGTGGATTTCAATATTGACTTTTAGAGGCGGTTTTGAGATAATAAAAACGATGTACAGACATCCTGTACATAGAAGGAGGGCGACGGAAGAACAAGCGTCTTCCGTTCAATAATACAATTTTTTAAGGAGGAGAATATAATATGGCAACAAAAGCGTATTATCCCGTTTCCGAGATCGGCGCCGGTAAGGTTGGTTTTTCCAAGACCCGTTCCATTATCGAGGCTGCTTTCTACGGAAACAACGTAGTTAAGGTTAACACATTGAGAGAAGCTTATGAACTGGCTAAGAATTCCCCTGGTACTGTTGTAACAGACATGCCGGTTAAGGACGGCGAGACTTTTGGTCTTCCGGCTGATGCTAAGGTTCTGCTGTTCAATGACGGTGCGGTTACAGGCCGTTATGCAGCAGCACGTCGTATCAAAGGCGAGCCCGGCGTAGACGCAGGTAAGCTTGACAAGGTTGTTATGGATGCGATCTATGAGACACGCTGGAAAACAATGTATCACGCAGAGTGCTTCGTAGGTCTGGATCCTGAATTCATGGCTAAGGCACATCTTCTGATTCCGGAAGGAGAGGAGAATCTGATTTACAACTGGATGATCAACTTCCAGTATATGTCCGATGAGTACGTTAAAATGTACAAGAAGTCCAAGCCGGTAGGCGACGGCAACGAGCCTGATATCTATATCTTCTCCGATCCTCAGTGGGCTCCTCATGAGGCTCCTGACGTAGACTACAGCTGTTTAAGTGATCCGCTGACACTGTGCTATTTTGATACCAATGAGAACTGTGCAGCAATCCTTGGTATGAAGTACTTTGGTGAGCACAAGAAGGGCACACTGACCATGGCATGGGCACTTGCTAACAGAAACGGTTATGCATCCTGCCACGGCGGACAGAAGGAATATCTGCTTAAGGATGGTTCCAAGTTCGTTGCTTCCGTATATGGTCTGTCAGGTTCCGGTAAGTCAACACTGACACATGCGAAGCATGGCGGCAAGTATGAGATCAAGGTTCTTCATGATGATGCTTTCATCATCAACACAGATACCTGTGCGTCCGTAGCGCTTGAGCCTACTTACTTCGATAAGACAGCAGATTATCCGACAGGCTGTCCTGATAACGAATATCTGTTATCCGCTCAGAACTGTTCCTGTACGATGGACAGCGAAGGCAAGATTCAGCTCGTGACTGAGGATATCAGAAACGGTAACGGCCGTGCGATCAAGTCCAAACTGTGGTCTCCTAACCGCGTAGATAAGATCGACGCTCCGGTTAATGCGATCTTCTGGATCATGAAGGATCCTACAATTCCGCCGGTAGTGAAGCTGAAAGGCGCTGCTCTTGCATCCGTTATGGGCGCAACGCTGGCAACCAAGACATCTACGGCAGAGCGTGTTGCAGCAGGCACAGACCTGAATGCGATCCGTATCGTTCCTTATGCTAACCCGTTCAGAACCTATCCGCTGGTTAACGACTATGATAAGTTCAAGAAACTGGTAGAAGAGAAGAACGTAGCATGCTATATCGTTAATACAGGCGATTTCATGGGCGAGAAGGTTAAGCCTGCTGATACTCTTGGCATCCTGGAGACGATCGTAGAAGGTAAGGCACAGTTCACACAGTGGGGACCTTTTGAGGACATCGAGATCATGAACACATGGGATGGCCAGACAGAAGGCTTCAAGAACTTTAACGCTGATCTTGGCGATGCTGATTATAAGGCACAGTTGAAGAGCGCTATGGAGACTCGTGTGAAAGCTGTAGAAGATTTCGCAACGAAGAAGGAAGGTTATGACAAGCTTCCGGATGAAGCGCTGGCAGCATTGAAGAAGTTAGTTGATGCGCTTGCTTAACTGTCAATATCTGATAGGTTAGTTTTATGCACTGTTGCATAAGAATTTGAATGTGTATTGAGGGGCATGTGATTTTCACATGCCCCTTGTTTGGTAAAGAGAGAAAATAATATTCTAAAGAAAATAATAGTTGACTCATAACCAAATTGTGGTATAATGTTAAGTGTGTGTGAGGACACGTAAATAACCCAATCAGTCGAAACACTCTGGGACTGAAGGGAGGTCAGGTGCGAGAATGTCAAACGTAATCGTTAAAGAAAACGAAACTTTGGACAGTGCGTTGCGTCGTTTTAAGAGAAGCTGTGCGAAGGCTGGTATCCAGCAGGAGATTCGTAAGAGAGAGCATTACGAGAAGCCCAGCGTTAGACGTAAGAAGAAGTCTGAAGCAGCAAGAAAACGCAAATACAACTAAGCAAACATGAAGCAGATCCGGAACAGATACCGGGTCTGTTTTTCATTATATGGGAAATTTCTACGACGGTAAACCGGAATATCTGTTGTCCCACGATAATATGAATAATACATAAGGAACTATAGTAGAGAATATATGAGAGTGGGAGTGACAAAGTTGCGAAGAATCGGAAAGCGTATCGTAGTATGGCTCATATTGGGATGTCTGCTCATACAGACCGGATTTATGAGTTTTTCCATGCAGGTGTGGGCGGCACCGGATGTTACCGCGCCGTCTTATATCGTGATGGAGGCTTCTACCGGGCAGGTAGTTTGTGAGCAGGACGCGGATACGAGGAGGAGTCCTGCAAGCATAACGAAGATTATGACCTTGCTGGTCATATTTGAGCACATAAAGAGCGGCAGGATTCACCTGGAGGATCTTGTCACCACAAGCGCCTATGCCAAATCCATGGGTGGTTCACAGGTTTTTCTGGAGGAAGGGGAAACGCAGACATTGGAGACAATGATCAAGTGTATCGCCGTAGCATCGGGAAATGACGCAAGTGTGGCCGTGGCAGAGTACATAGCGGGCAGTGAAGGTGAATTTGTTAAGTTGATGAATGAAAAGGCTGAGGCACTGGGGATGCAGAATACACATTTTGTGGACTGCTGCGGACTGACGGATTCAGATGATCATTATTCCTCGGCCAAGGATGTGGCGATCATGTCCAGGGAACTGATCACGAAATATCCGGAAGTTTTTCAGTATACACGGATATGGATGGAAGATATTGAACATAAGACACCGAATGGCACATCGACCTTTACTCTGTCGAGCACGAACAAACTTTTGAAGCAGTATGAATGGGCCACCGGCCTAAAGACCGGGTCTACCTCAAAGGCTCTCTACTGTCTGTCGGCAACCGCGGACAGGGAGGGAATGGAATTGATCGCAGTGGTGATGGCGGCGCCGAATGCGAAGACCAGATTCCAGGATGCCATAACGCTTTTAAATTACGGATACAGTGTCAGCCAGATGTATAAGGATGAGAATAATGATCCGCTTCCGGAGCAGAAGATCGAGGGCGGCATTGATGATGTCCTGTATTTGACTTACGAGGGGCCTTTTGAATATCTGGATACGAGTGGAAGCAATCTGAGTGAAGTTCAGAAGGAGATCAGTCTGCCGGACCTTGTGCAGGCGCCTGTAGCCGAGGGTGATGCTATCGGGGAGGCGGTCTATAAGCTGAACGGCACTCGGATCGGGAGCGTTTCGATCCTGGCAGCAAAGGCGGTAGATAAGGCGACTTATAAGGACTATTGGAAAAAGGTATGGATTCTGTATCTGATGAAGCGATAGAACGGAAGTTCGTGGATTGCGGGAAGATACTGTATTATGATATACTTTATAAGTTGTGTAAGGCGAAAACAGGGCAGGTATCAGACGGATGCAAGCAGGATGCCGTCTGATGCCTGTGGGTATAAAGAGGAAATCATATGTTGGAAGGACTCATGATCTTTGCGGGGATCGCAATCATTTTTTGCATACTTGTGTCTGCGTGGGACAGCAACAGGTTTGTTACCGTGGAGTATGAAGTTGTGTCAGATAAGATTGCAGACGACTGCAGATTTGTCCTTCTTTCTGATCTGCACAATAAATCTTACGGGCAGGATAACAGACGTTTAATAGAAGAGATCGATCGTATCTCCCCCGATGGGATTCTTGCAGCGGGGGATATGCTGACAGCGGTCAAAGGACAGCCCTTTGATCATGCGGTCTCACTGATGGAACAGCTGGCGGCCAGATATCCGGTCTATTTCGGGATGGGAAATCATGAATATCGCCTTGCCTTGTATCCGGATCAATACGGTGATATGTATGACAGGTATATGGACGGGCTTAAGCAGGCCGGAATAGAACCTTTGATCAACCAGACGACCTATCTGCCATCCTATCATATAGCAGTCTGCGGTGCGCAGATTGACAGGCGTTATTATAAGAGATTTCGTAAAGTGCCGATGAGCAGGGAATACCTTCCAGGCATTCTGGGAGAACCGAGAAGGGATGCCTGTCAGATTCTGATTGCGCATAATCCTTTGTATTTTGAAGAATATGCTGCCTGGGGCGCCGATGTTGTTGTGTCCGGGCATGTACATGGCGGGATCATGCGTCTTCCCGTGCTCGGTGGTGTATTATCGCCTAATTTGAGCCTTTTTCCCAAATATGACGGTGGACGCTTCGAACAGGGACGCAGCGTCATGATCCTAAGCAGAGGATTGGGAACTCATACGGTACCGCTGAGGATCTTTAATCCGGGAGAACTGGTCGTGATCAATCTCAGGAGCAATAAATAATAGAGAAAGGATAAGCTTGCTATGGCCATTCCGATTAAGCTGGAAGTGTTTGAAGGACCATTGGATCTTCTATTGCACTTGATCGATAAGAATAAGGTAGACATCTATGATATACCGATCGTAGAGATCACGGAGCAGTATTTGGACTATATCAAACAGATGCAGACAGAAGATATGAATGTGGTGAGTGAGTTCCTGGTCATGGCGGCTACGCTGATCGACATCAAATGCAGGATGCTTCTTCCGAAGGAAGTGAATGAGGAGGGGGAAGAGGAGGATCCGAGAGCGGAGCTGGTGGAGAAACTGCTGGAATATAAGATGTGCAAATATATGTCCTATGAACTGCGTGACCGAATGATCGATGCGGAACGGAATTTCTATAAGATCCCTACGTTGCCGAAGGAAGTGGCCGATTACAGGCAGCCTGTAGATTATGAACAGCTTCTCGGCGATATGACGTTACAGAAGCTGCACGAGATCTTCCGGCAGGTCATGAAGCGGCAGGAGGATAAGATCGATCCTGTCAGAAGTACCTTCGGAAATATTGAGAAGGACGAGATCGATATGGATCTGAAGACCACTTATGTGGAGGCCTATGTGCGCAGTCATAAGACATTCAGTTTCCGCAGACTGTTGGAGAAACAGAGCAGTAAGATGGAAGTAATCGTTACCTTTCTGGTGATTCTTGAGATGATCAAGGTAGGCAGGATCGGGATCGAACAGGAGGATATCTTTGCGGATATCATTATTACCACGAAAGATGTGGACAGTAAAGAACCGCTGCAGCTGACTTCTGTCGGCTGAGCGTCTGGGATATTCGGTAGAAAGTTATAGTGAGGGATAAGAGTAGTGGAAAAAACAAAGGCCAAGGCCGTTCTGGAGGCAATTCTGTTTGCGATGGGTGATTCCGTTGCCATAGACAGCCTCGCGGCAGTGATTGAAGAGGACAGGAAGACAACCCGCTCGATCTTGGAAGAAATGAGCCAGGATTACAGTGCCACAGACAGGGGAATCGGTTTGACGATGCTTGATGACTCCGTACAGCTGTGCACGAAAGGGGAGCTGTATGAATATTTGATTAAGATTGCCAAGACGCCGAAGAAGTTCGTATTGACGGATACACTTCTGGAGACGTTGTCGATCATTGCCTATAAACAGCCGGTGACCAGGCTGGAGATCGAACGGGTCAGAGGCGTCAGCTGTGACCATGCGGTGAATAAACTGTTGGAATATGATCTGATCATGGAGGTCGGAAGACTGGATGCGCCTGGCCGGCCGCTTTTGTTTGGCACTACGGAACAGTTCCTGCGCAGCTTCGGCGTACAGTCCATAGAGGATCTGCCGGAGCTGAATGCAGTGCAGATCGAAGAATTTAAGCAGCAGGCAGAGTCGGAAGTGCAGCTGCAGCTGGATATCTGAGAAGCAAACAATAAGAAAAGTGTTAGACCAATGTGAGATGCCCACACATTGGTTTAACACTTTTTTGTTTCGTAAAATATTTGATTTTATGAAAAATAAAACCCACCTGTCATTAATCCCATTCCGTATACTACTACATTTTGCCACAAAATGCAACCATAAATATTATAAAACTAATTTCCTCGGACTGCGATGTCTGTTTTATTGTAACTGTAAGTGACAATTTTGCGGGAAGAGAGACTGTACTGCCAACGTTTTTCACAGGATGTCCGGTTTATGACCGTCAAAAATGTCGTCAAAAGAAAGGAGTCTTGACATGCCAAAAAGAGGAGAAAACATTTACAAAAGGAAAGATGGAAGATGGGAGGGAAGGATCAGAAAACAATTTGAAGATGGCGCCAGAGGTTATCAGTCGGTATATGGCAGGAGTTACCGGGAGGTAAAGGAGAAAATGCACACGATCATACAGGATGGTCCGTCTCAGGGAAAGTGCAGGCAAACCCTGCAAGAGGCGGCAGAGCTGTGGATCGAATCACAATCTTCTTATTGGAAGGCTGGAACCTATACTTCTTACAGGCAGATTCTGGATAAATATGTGATTCCCCGCCTCGGAAAGAAACCGGTCAGACAGATCACGAATCGCACGCTCTATGATTTTGCCGCGGACTTAAAACAGTGTGATGATACGCTGTCCAGAAATTATATTTTTCAGATATGCGCCCTGACACGAAGAATCATGCGCTATTTGAACAAGCAGTATGATGCGGATCTTAGCATACCGGAGAATCCTGTCGGGCGGGAACAGTTTCCCAGGATGTTTCTGCCCAGTGAGAAAGCCCTGCAGATATTATCCGATTATCTGTGCGCCAACAGTGACGATGATACCTGTCTTGGTATTTTGATCGCTCTTCATACCGGGATCAGGGTAGGAGAATTGAGCGGTCTGACATGGAAGGACATCGATCTGGAGGAAGAGATCTTATATATCAGAAGAAATCTGCTCAGAGTGCACAGAAGTGGGGAAACCAGAACAAACGCAAATGTGACAAAGGTAGTAGCCCAGAAGCCGAAATCGTCTGATTCCGTGAGGATCATTCCACTTCCGCCGGGATTGATTCCGGTTCTGCGGCAACATCAGAAGGAAGGCTCTGCCTATGTTGTCAGTGGCGTGAAAGCCGCCTGGGCAGAGCCGCGGACGATTCAATATCGCTTCGGGAAAATATTACAAAAGTGTCAGATCGAGTATTTCAATTTTCATATGCTTAGACATGCTTTTGCGACCAGATGCGTCTCTATGGGTGTGGATGTAAAGAGCTTAAGTGAGATTCTGGGACACAGCAATATACAGTTGACCCTGAATCTGTATGTACATTCTACTATACAGCAGAAACGTCTGCTAATGCAGCAGTACGATTTTGCCATTCATTCGTGATGTAGATAATCGAAGAGAAAGCCGTCAAAAATGTCGTCATAGCGTGTCAGTTCCGCGTCTTTTCCGGATTGTATGCCGGTTTTCATAAAATCAAATATTTTACGAAAAAATTATTCCCTTAAGATCACAAACATATTCCATATGGAGAAATAAAATCGTTATGGAGCAAAGTATTGATATACACTCACATATTTTACCGGGCGTGGATGACGGGGCGGATTGTCTGGAGACAAGTCTGCAGATGCTTCGGACTGCTGCACAAAATCAGATCACACATATTATTCTGACGCCGCATAATAAGCCTGCACACCGCAATGTTTCTCCGCAGCGCATCGAAGAGCGGATGAAACAGCTGCAGGAGAAGCTTGATGAAAAGGGAATCGACATTGTGCTTCATGCAGGAAATGAGCTTTACTACAGGGACGGGCTCGCACAGGAACTGGATCAGGGAGCAGGGATGACACTGGCAGGTTCTCATTATGTGTTGGTTGAGTTTTCGCCACATGCGGAATATGACTATATACGAAACGGGATCTATTCGCTGCAGATGCACGGATATCGGCCTGTGCTGGCACATGTGGAACGATATCGGAATGTCTGTGCCAAACAGGGCAGGATAGAAGATCTGATAGAGATGGGATGTTATATGCAGGTCAATGCCGGAAGTATTATGGGAAGATTTGGATTTGGCATGAGACAACTGACCGGAAAGCTCTTAAAGAGAGGCTTGGTTCATTTTGTGGCTACGGATGCCCATGATTCGGACAGAAGGTCACCGAAGATAGCGGACTGCGCGGCGCAGATCACCGGCAGATACGATGAACAGTATGCAAAAGAGTTATTGTGGGACAATCCGTTTCGGGTACTGCAGGACGAGTACATAGCAGGATAGAAAATAGCAGAAGACTTTGAGACGGCAAAGCAGAGATTCCTCTTACATGGAATCATGGAGGAGCAGAGGAAGGATGAAAATAGACGGAGGAAAAGATGGAGAACCAGAACAACAGAGATGAGATAGAAATAGATTTGCTGGAACTGCTTCATATTTTGCTGGGAAGATGGTGGCTCATATTGGGAATCGGGTTCCTTGCGGCAGTCATAGGGCTGATGATTAGCAGTTTTGTTCTGACACCCGTGTATGAGTCCACGACAAAGATCTATATCTTGAACAAGAATGAAACGGCTTCCGTAACCTACAGCGATGTACAGATGGGCACTCAGCTTACCAAGGACTATGCGGAACTGATCAACAGCAGATATGTGTTGGAAGAGGTGATTCAGAAACTTGCCCTGGATGAGATGGAATACGACGAACTGTTGAATAAAGTCAGTGTGGAGACGCCGACGGACACAAGAATCGTGTCGGTAACCGTGGAGGATACGGATCCGGTACAGGCCATGCATATTGCGAACTGTATCAGGGAAGTGGCGGGAGAACATATCCAGAATGTGATGGATATCGAGGCTGTCAATGTAGTTGAAACAGCCAATATGCCCACCGATAAAGCAGGGCCGAACATTATGGTGTGGACGTTCTTGGGTGGCGTTATGGGGGTTTTACTGGTATGTGTTATGGTTCTGATACGTTATCTGTTGGATGATACGATCAAATCGTCCGAGGATGTGGAGAAATATCTGGGACTGAGTACACTGGCGCTGATCCCGGCAGCTTCGGAGGCCGGAAATTCACGGAAAAGCAAAGCAAAGAGGAAATAGAGATGCAGCAGATAGAATTGCAATTCAATATGAATATGGACTACCGCATGAAAGAAGCGTTTAAGACCCTGCGCAGTAATGTGGAATTCTGTGGCAGTGATGTGAAAATCGTATCCATCACGAGCTGCACTCCGAATGAAGGCAAGTCCAGTGTGGCCATGGAGATGGCCAAGGCCTTTGCGGAAGCCGGGAACAAGACACTGCTAGTGGATGCTGATATGCGTAAGTCGGTGCTGGTTGGACGTTATAAGACCGGTGCGGTAAGGCACGGACTCAGCCATTGTCTGATTGGCAAGTGCAGTTTTGAGGAAGCCATGTGCCAGACCAATGTGGAAGGTCTGCATGTGATCGTGGCCGGGCCTGTGCCGCCGAATCCCAGCGAACTTCTGGGAAGTGACAGGTTTGTGACCAATCTGCAGGATATGAAAACATATTTTGACTATATCATTGTGGATACGCCGCCGCTTGGCAGCGTGATCGATGCGGCCGTGGTGGCCAAGAACTGTGACGGGACGATCGTAGTCGTCGAGAACAATGCCATCAGTTATCGGTTTGTACAGACCGTGAAGGGGCAGCTGGATAAATCCGGCAGCCGTATCCTGGGAGTAGTCCTGAATAAGGTAGAGATGAATACCAGGGGATACTATGGCCATTACGGCCGATATTACGGAAAGTACTATGGCAAATATTACGGCAAATATGGGGAAGAGAGCGTCGTTACGGCAGAAAATCCTGACAGCCAGGAAAAATCTGAGGACAAGAATGCGGACGGCCGGAATACTGCCGGGAAGAAGGAAAAGAAAGCAGAAGAACTGCAGGATGCGGATATAGAGTATCTGCAGGATCTCTAAAAGGTTAACAGCAGGAGAAGAACAGATGAACCAGAATAAGATAATCGGCATTGGGCTTGCGCTTTTGAACACAATATTGCTTTTGTTCTGCATTGTAAGGTACATGCAGGCGGACAGGACCGCGCCGAAATTCCTGTTGGAAGCGACGGATATTATCTATTCTCCGGATATGGATATGACAGAGTTGGTTCAGGGAATCACGGCCAATGATAACAGAGACGGTGATGTGACAGACCGGATTGTGATCGAGAAGATCACGGAGAAGAAGAAAGAGCAGACGGCAGTGGTATATTATGCCGTCAGTGACAGATCCGGTAACGTTACGAAGATATCGAAATTGTTTCATGCAGAGTATCCGGAACCTGAGGCGGTACAGGAGGCTGTGGGCATACAGGGTACAGAGATCGAACAGACAGAAGCGGGACTACAGGAAGATGCTGCAAAAGAGCCGGATGCAGAAGAAGGCAGTGTGGAAGAGACGGTTGATGAGGTGGCAGACAGACAGGATGCGGCCGGGGACGACGAAGAAGAGCAGACCGATGAGGAGGCGGAAGAAGCGGTTTTGCCAGCGGGAAATGATACGCAGCCTGATGAGGCGCAGCAGCCGGCAGAAGCGGAGAATACAGAGAGAGTGAATATAGGTGTACCGGAACTGGTGCTTGGCAGGTCCGAGATCACGATCGATGCCGGGACGAATCCGCCCTGGACAGAGATCATCGAGACCATGCGGGATGATAAGGATAATTACGAAACGCTCTATTATAACCTTAAGGTCAGTCAATTTAACAGAAACAGACCCGGAACCTATCCGGTTACCGTATATGTGGAAGATTCCGATGGGAACCGGTCGCAGGAAGTGCCTTTTACCATTATTGTAAGGTAGCAGGTCGGCTTAGATCACAGCAAATGGCAGGTAGAGATGAGAGATAAGAAGAAGGAAAGAAGAGAGCAGAACGAAAAAGGTAAGAAGAGTAAGAAGAACATGGCGTTGATCACGTCAGCAACCCTGATCCTCTTTGCTGCGGTTCTGATCGGCAGTTTCGAGATTGTTCGGGCTATGGGCAGGAACCGTCTTATGAATGAGGCAAATACCGTGAAGCCTGCTCTGGAAACGACACAGCAGGAGGAACTGACAGAAGAAGAGAAACGCGTCTGGGAAGAAGGATGGGTAAAGTATCAGGACGTCATCTATCAATATAACGAGGAGATCATGACCTTCCTCATTATGGGAATCGACAAAAAGAATGATGTGAAGGAAGTGGCGGAGGGAACGGACGGCGGCCAGGCGGATGCGATCTTTCTGGCAGTCATGAATCCGAAAAATAAATCCATCAAGGTGATCGCGGTCAACCGCAATACCATGACGGATATCGATGTGTATGATGAGGAAGGAAACTACTTTACGACAGTAAAGGCACAGCTTGCCACACAGCATGGATTTGGCAATGGTGTGGAAAAGAGCTGCGAGTACCAGCAGCGCGCGGTGCAGAAACTCTTCTATCAGATGCCCGTGCATGGCTATGCGGCCATTAATATGAGCGCCATAGAGACCATCAATGATGCGGTAGGCGGTATTGACGTCACGTTGACGGCGGATATGACAAACATTAATAAAGAATTTACGAAAGGCAATACGGTACATCTGGAAGGGAAAAATGCTTTCTGGTATGTGAAATACAGGGATGTCAACGTTTTCGGCTCCGCGGATGAGAGACTTGGACGTCAGAAACAGTATCTGCGTGCGTTTATCGGCAAGACAAAGGAAAAGGTGGCGGCAGACCTTACTGTTGTGGCGGATCTTTATCAGGCGGTAATGTCCCAGATGGTGACCAATGTATCGCTGGATGAGGCAACTTATCTGGCTTCGATTCTGAAAGACTATCGGTTCAGTGAGGAGGATCTGTACACGATGGCGGGAGAAACCGTTATGGGCGAGCAGTTCGAGGAGTTTTATCCTGATGAGACGGCACTGTATGAGATGATCCTGGAGATCTTCTACGAGGAAGTTGAGCAGAACGCTCAGAAGATGACAGAAGAATGACGGATTATGGTATTTCCATCCGGGCAACCGGGTGTAAATATAAACCACACTTAGGCTATGAAAGGAGGAATGAATTACATGTTGAAAAAGGTATTTGCGTTGGTATTAGCCGGCGCGATGGTAGTATCCATGCCTGTTATGGCTGCTAAGAGCCCCACGGCTTCTGCTGTAGCTTCTCAGGCGGTCGTTGCGACGCCTGCGACACTGCCCATGAGCCAGACTGCGGTTGGTATCGCAGCTGCCGAAGAGGGTAAGACCGTAGGGGAGTATATGAACAATGCGATTACGAAGCTGCCTGGTCTTGAGAATGTTACCCCTGTTGGACAGGGCGGACATGTTCTGATCAATGGCGCACCCAGTAATCAGACATTTTCAGTGTTAAAGCCTTACTATGCTTATGTCAGCTTTGCGAAGACATTTGCAAACAGCTTAGGCGGCAGAGTTTTGAACGTTGCTACGATCAAGGCTTCCGTATCCTTCAATACGGCAACCGTTAACTTCTATGCAAAAGGCGTGAAAGCCGGTCAGAACATCAAAGTTTACCAGTATGTAAACGGAACATGGGTTGAAGTAGAAGTTACAGAGATCAGAGACGATCATGTTGTAGTTAACATGAAGTCCCTTGGTACAATTGCATTTATTGAGCTGCCTGCAGTACAGTAATGCATCAGTTTGAACTGTTTTAAATTAATTAATCATGCATGATTAATTAGTCAGTTTTATGATACCGAGTGTGGGGATGGCGTGCTGCCGTCCAGACGGTAGTACGCCCTAAAAATTATGTGGGGGGGGGTAAAACCATATTACCTCTTGCTTCTTGCATGACAGGAATCTATGAGCACGCAAATTGACAGTTATGAGGAGAAGTGATATGGACAGAAGAAAAATAATCATTAAGTTTGAAGAGAGTCTGCTAACAGAGGCATGGGTGATCGGAGCGTGTCAGCTGTGAATGAATCTCTTTTTTTGACAGCAGGCAGATGACTTATGTTCCGTGTAGAATGTTACTTAGTGGAGTTGGAGGCGATATGTTTTTATGGATTATGAAGTGATCAAAATTCGTACAGCAGTAACGAAAAATGAACTGGATTCCGGACTTTCGTTTATGGAGGGAGGACAGGATATTCCGTTTTCAATAGATAGATTATATTGTGTTTATGAGTCGGAAGGAAATAAGCAATGTGGTTTTGATGCACGAGAACACGGCCAATATATTTTATTCTGCCCGTATGGAGAAATTACTGTCCTGGTAGATGATGGACAGCAAAGAGAAGCTATTATGTTGAATGATCCGTCAACCGGATTGATTCTCGGCTCAAATATGTGGCGTGAGATAACCTGGAGGCAGAAAAACAGTGTCTTGTGCATAGCTGCACATGGTCATTATGATAAAGAATATTTATGTAGTGATTATAGTGCATATATGGATTTTGTGAACAAAGAGGGCTGGTTATCAAAGGGAAAATAGATTGTGGGAGGAACAGGATGAATAAGTACACTGCTGGTATTAGGACGCTTTCCATTCCGGATCTTGCATATGATAAGGAAAATGCCATTGTCCTTGAAATAGAAGGAAAGAAAGATATACCATTTGAAATTAAGAGAATTTTCTATATTTTCGGCAAGGGAAATGTAGGTCTTGTGAGAGGAAAACATGCAAATCGGAAATCTGAATTTGTGTTGTTTAATGTTTCCGGACAAAGCAAGGTTAAGGTGATTGATGAAAAAAACAGAGAAATTATTTACGAATTAAGCCGCCCGCAGGAGGCAGTATATTTACCGCGTATGGTCTGGAAGGAGATGTACGACTTTACAGAAGATTCGGTATTGATGGTTTTGACAAATGAGTATTATGATCCGGAAGAATATATAAGAAATTTTGATGAGTTTGTAGACGAAATAGAAGCGGAAATGAGATAAACAGTATTTGGGTATAAGAAATTTATTGTGAGATAGGTGAGTTGAATGGAAGCTACAGTCATGAATGATCATTGCGATAATACGGAAAACAAAAGCGCTTTTGCCAATAGAGTATCTTTTGAACGTAAAATTGAAACCAGGAAGATAGAAGGCAATGACCTTGTGTCCTGCGAAGAAGAGTTTGTTGCAAAGCTGCTTCGGATAAAGAATCTTGATTATGCGAATTCCATAGCAGAGGAGGTTTCTCCTAGAAATACAATTTATACAAGAGTTGTAAAAAGATGTCTTGATATCTTGATTTCTTTGCCGGCGTGTATTGTTTTTCTTCCATTGAATATTGTATTTGGAATTTGTACCTTCTTTGATGTAGGAAATCCGATTTTTTACAGACAGACCAGAGTTGGAAAAGATGAAAGACTATTTACAATGGTGAAATTTCGCAGCATGAATGAGAAGAAAGATGCAAACGGTGTATTGCTTCCGGCTGCACAGCGGGTTACCAAGTTCGGTAAGATAATGCGAAAGTTTTCTCTGGATGAACTCCTGAATTTCTGGAGTGTACTGAAAGGAGATATGTCGATTATTGGGCCAAGGCCGATGCCGGTTTTTATTTATGAAAGAATGAATAAGCGGCATAAGAAGTGTATTTCTGTAAAGCCAGGGTTGGAATGTCCGAGAGTGGTTTCCGTGGAATGCAAAAATGGAAGCATGTATCAGAATAGTTATGAAAACGCTGTCTGGTATGTTGAAAATGTGAGCTTTATGACGGATATTAAGATGCTGTTTTTATTGGTTAAAATGGCCTGTTCCCTGCATAGGCGCAGCGGCCAGGCTCAAGGGGCAAGTTATTTTGTAGGGTATGATGATGAGGGATGTGCGATCAGTTTGAGAAGATATAAAGAAATATATATGGATAATTCGGTATAGCAGCCTGTGGACATAAACAAATTCCAAAGAGGAATAAAAGGAATGGAAAAACAGTACGAAAATAAGTCGGTCGTTTTGGTAACGGCAATTGGAACAGCAGCGGCAACAACGGTGGTTTGTGAGTTAAGGAAAACAGGGCAATATTACATAATCGGTGCGGATATTAACAGCAAAGTTGAGATCGCCACATCCAGGGAGGTTGATGAATTTTATGTTTTTCCTTCCTCTGTTTGTGAGTTTGAAAAGTATATCGAGTTTGTTATTAGTTTTTGCATAAAAAAGAAAGTGCAATATTATTATGCGATTATAGATGAAGAGGTTGCGAATCTTGCAGCGCACAAATCCCGCTTCGATGACATTGGTGTGAAACTATGTCTTGCCAACCCGGAGCTGATCCGAATTTGCCATCATAAAAATTTGTTTTTTGAATGGATCAGGGAAAACATATCGGAGATATATATTCAGTCTTTTCACAGGCTGCAGGATATTGAAGAGTCGGATTTTCCGCTGTTTGTCAAACCAACGGAAGGCAGAGCAAGTAACGGATGTACCCGAGTTGATACTATGGAACAGCTTAGAGAGCTTTGTAGTGGAAACTGTATTCCGGCAGACGTATTGGTTCAGAAATATATAGAAGGAAATGTTATTGCTGTGGATTTGGTTAGAAATGCAGTAACGAATCAGTCTGCACAATTGCAGAGAAAAGAAAACCTTAGAAATGAAAGTGGCTGTGGGATTGCAGTTGAAATTATAAGAGATGAAAGATTGAGTGAAATATGTAAGAAGATCATGCGGAAAATGAATTTGCATGGCGTTGTTAATGCTGAGTTTTTCGAGATAAACGGTACGTTCAGGATTATCGAGATTAATCCCAGATTATCTGCCGGAACGAGCTTTTCCTGTCAGGCCGGATTGAATACTGTATTGAATGCGATCGAAATTGCTGACGGGAGACGTTGTAAATTCGGTGAGATCTCTGTAGGAAAGCATTTTGTAAAAAGATATGAGACTTATGAGACTGATTTCTAAGGGCAGGTGTAATGCCGCCAAAAGAATTGCCATTTTGAATGATATGTATAAGGAAAACAAGTTATGAATAATGTTTCGTTTACAGTTTTGAAGAGACAATTTGATTTGCATCAAAATGAATATGAAAATGCAGCAATTAGAGCGCTTCGATCCGGCTGGTATGTTCTTGGCAAGGAATTGAGAACGTTTGAAAGCAGTTTCTCCGAATATATGGGAATGAAATTTGGCATTGGAGTCAATTCCGGACAAGATGCACTGATTCTTGCGGTCAGAGCGCTTGGCATCGGTCCCGGTGATGAGGTGATCATCCAGGCTAATGCGTATATTGCGTCCGTTCTGGGAATCACGGAGAATGGTGCGACTCCTGTTTTTGTTGAACCGGATCAGTTCTACGGAATTGATGCGGATAAGATCGAAGCAGCCATTAATTCCAGAACAAAAGCAATCCTGCCGGTACATCTTTATGGTCAGATGTGCGATATGGAGAAGATTTCTAGTATTGCCAGAAAGCATAATCTGTTTGTGATTGAAGATTGTGCACAATGTCACGGCGCAATGTTGCATGGGAAAAAGGCAGGAACTTACAGTGACATATCCTGCTTTAGCTTTTATCCGACAAAACCCCTTGGGGCGATGGGGGATGCCGGAATGCTGTTGACAAATGATAATTCTTATGATGAGAAACTTAGGATGCTCCGCTTCTATGGAAGTAAAGTGAAATATGTCAACGAAATTACTGGAATTAATACTCGTATGGATGAAATTCAGGCAGCAATACTTGGAGTAGGATTGCAGTATTTGGAGGAAGGCAATCAGAGAAGAACACAGATCGCACAGAGGTATTTGGATGAAATTAGCAATTCTGCTGTGATACTTCCGCAAGTAAGGACAGGGTGTACACATGTATATCATATATTTGCAGTGCGTGCACGGAAACGGGAAATGCTGCAAAGGCATATGGAAGCTTGCGGTGTACAGACGCAGGTGCATTATCCGATTCCACCGCATTTATCACCCTGCTATGCCGAATTAGGATATAAGAGAGGAGATTTTCCGATTACAGAGATGTACGCGGATGAAGAGATCAGTCTGCCAATCTATGTGGGAATGACAGACGAGGAAGTGTCGATGGTAATTGAGGCTGTGAATTCATTTGAAAAATAGGGCAGAGGGGGTTGTTTTGTGATACAGGAAAATTTAACAGGGAAAAAGATATTGTTGGTGGGCGGCATTAATCCAACGGCTGATCTTATAGAATTGGCTCACAGAAATGGTGTCACGGTAGGTGTGGCTGACTATAATAAGGGGACTTATGTGAAGAGCCTGGCAGATTATGTACATGATATCAATGCATATGACATCGAAGCAATGGCTGAACTATATAGAGCGGAAGGGTATGACGGAATCATTTACAATTTTAATGAGAGACTCGGACCGGTTGTATCGAGTCTGGGTGAGAGGCTGGGGATTCCGGTTCCGTACACGGTTGAACAGCTTCGGATGAGCACTGATAAAAAGTATTTCAAACATGTCTGTATGGAGTATGGTGTACCGGTACCGTGTGAATACGTGATAACTTCGGTGGAAGATATTTATGCCGGGGATATGGAATATCCGGTTATTATCAAACCGGTAGACAGCGCCAGTTCCACGGGAGTGTCGCCCTGTTTTAATAAAGAAGAACTGGCTGCAGGATTTGAGAAAGCAATGAAGGCATCTAAGAAAGGAGATGTTATTGTTGAGCAGTATCTTCCTTATGAGGAGATCAATGTAACATATATTGCACAGGATGGAGATATTCAACTGGCGGCAATTCATGACCGCTATTTTAATACATCGCAGGAAGGTGTAATTCGGGTACCAGATCTATATATTTACCCGTCACGCTACACGGATCTTTATTTGAAGAAATATGATCGGTTAATCATCGATATGCTTCGGGGGATTGGGGTAAAGAATGGATCCTTATTCATGCAGGCGATTGTGCATGACAATAAGATTTACTTTTATGAGGCAGGTATGCGTCTGAACGGGTGCAAAACCTATCAGATTCTGGAATATGAGAATGAATATAATACCTTTGAGCATTTAATGCTGCTTGCACTGACCGGAAGTATGGGTGAGTATTGCAGATTTGATCCGAGATTCGGGAAGTGGTATGCAACGGTAAATGTTCTTGGAGAACCTGGCGCAAAGATAGCAAGGATAGAAGGCGTTAAGGCGCTGGAAACGTATCCGTGGCTGATTCATATCGCCAGGAGATATGAATCAGGAGATACGATTCCTGCTGATTCAGCCGGAACGCTGATGCAGGATACGACAAGAATCCATGTTGCAGCGGATACCAAGGAAGAATTGATACAAAGGATCAATAAAGTAAATGAATTGTATAAGATTTATGATATACATGACCGGAATGTAATATTAACGCCACACGATTTGGATGAAATTTTCCAGGGACTGGATTATGACTTGTAGGAAAACAATATAATGGAAAAGATTTTGATAACAGGCGCCAACGGTATGCTTGGCGGGAAAATTATCAGACAGATAATGGAAACAACGGATTTTGATGTAGTTGCAGTAGCAGCTTCAAAGGATAAGATAGAAGCCATGTCAGAACGGGAAGCAATTGGAGAAAATGACAGGATTCACTTTTTGTCTAATGAAGCGTTCCTTAGTGGGGAAATTACAGAAGCGTTATCCGGCATAGGCGGCGCTGTACATCTGGCTTTTTCAAGACGGATTCGTCCGGCAAGCGATATAGCAGCCAGCATCGACTTTTCCGAGAGAGTATTTCACAGATTCACAGAGATTGGGGCAGAACGTGTCATTAACCTGTCAACACAGGCGGTCTATGGGAATGTGAATGGGATGAGGAAAGAAACGATGGATCCGGCTCCGGAAAGCATATATGCTATGGCAAAATATGCAACGGAGAGAATATTTGAGCTATGTATGAAAACGGCTTCCATTCAGAATTATACAAGTCTTCGACTTGACCTTGTTGTACAGAGTCAGAATCTGCTTCCGGATCTATGCAGACAGGCAAAAGTGGGGATAATTCAATTACGTGGTGGAAAGCAGCGATATTCTTTTATTGATGCGGACGATGCTGCACTGGCAGTAGTTTCTATGTTAAAGAGAAGGGATAGATGGGAGAGAATCTATAATGTTGGCTGGAATCAACGCCAATATACGTTGCTTGAGATTGCCGAGATGATTGCGGAAGTTGCAGAACGAATTGGATATGGAAGACCGGTTATTCGACTGGATAAGCAGGATATAGCGCTTTGTTATGGTATGGATTCCAGTAAGTTTATGGAGTTTACCGGATGGAATCCAAGCGTTGATCTGACAGAAATGATCATGAAAATAATGCAAAGAGAAGGGTAATTATGGCTGGCAATAATAAACAAACTTTACTGATCAGGTTGTTTCCGGATATAGAGCTGTTTCGTAAGTTTATTTCCAAACTGAAAATTAGGATGACATTGAAATATGCATTGGGTGACGATGCAGTGTCGGCAGGTGAAACAGGCTCAATAGATAGTGTTCTTGAAGCCTGCAGATCAAGGTGGCCAAAAGCATTTTCTGATCAAAACATAGAGATTGATCAGATTTTTACAAAGCTGCCGGAATATTGTATTTACAATAATGAACAAAAAGAAAGAACCAGAAAGGATATGCTGTTTTGCTATTTTGCCTATGGTTTTACACCGACGGAATATTTTGTTTTCAGGTTGGAACGTAAGTCCGATATGGAGAGAAAAGAGTTTATATCAAGCCGGCTTCGGATGGTGTTCCGTTGTAAAATGAACAATATATTACAGGCGGATCTGTTTAATGATAAGGCAAAGACATATGAGTTTTTTAAACCGTATTATCACCGTGATGCCATATCGATAAGCAGACAACGTGATCTTTCGCTGTTTAGACGATTTTTGGAAAAACATCCTGTCTTTGTCAAGAAGGCGGTATATGAAGCCCAAGGTAACGGAGTTTCTCTGGTGGATTCACAATCCTGTGGCATGACCGTGGAAATGCTTTTTCAAAGTATCGTTAATTCGGGCAGGCATATTTTAGAAGAAAGACTGATTCAGACAACAGAACTGTCCGCATTCAATGAGTCGAGTGTAAATACTATACGCGCAATTACGTTCAATACAAAGCATGGAATTAGAGTTCCATATTGTACGATACGTACCGGAAAGCCAGGGGCGTTTGTTGATAATGGCGGTGCGGGTGGAATACAGGCATGTATTGATTTTCAGACAGGGAGGATTATTACGGACGGATTTGATGAATCCGGGAATGAATATGTATCGCATCCGTCATCGGGGACGGTCTTTAAGGGTTATCAGCTTCCGGACTGGAAACAGCTTCAGTCATTACTTACAAATATTGCTTTGAAAGTTCCACTGATCAGGTTCATTGGCTGGGACTTAGCACATACTAAGGATGGATGGACTATTGTGGAAGGAAATGAAAACTGTTATATCATTGCACAGCAGATGATCAGGGATAAAGGAATGAAAAGAGAATTTGAGAAATTAATGGACGATATGGATTTGTTTGCATAGAGGGGGATGTTCGCCGTGAAAAGGAGTACCGTTAATAAAATCATTGATACATGTCCTGATTTTAGATTGATGAAGAAGGCGCTTTCAGCAGTACGGATGAAAAGAATAAGAGGTCATTATATCTCAACAACAGATGTAATCGCAGGAGAAAGCAGTGATGAGGATAAGAAAAGAATTGTAGAGAAATACACGGCGGAACATCGAAATGAATTGAGAAGCACGTATGAAATGATGGATCATATTTTTAAACATGCACCACAATATAGAAAACGTGTCAACGATGATAAGCTTCGTACAGATCTGCTGTTTTGCCGTATGGCTTATGGATTTCAGCCAGATGAGTACCTGTGTTTTGACCTGGAGCATCAGTCTTATGAGGAAAGGCGAAATTGGATTTCCGATTGGGACAGATATATTTATATTCATTCTGTAAATGACGTTAAGGACGCACAGATTTTTAATAATAAGGTTCGTACATATGAAATGTTTGCTCCCTACTACAAGCGTGCAGCAATAGGCATAAAGACAAAAAAGGATTTTCAGGCTTTTGAGAGATTTACCAATGAATATCCGCAATTTGTCAAGAAACAGGTTTATGAAGGGATGGGGCGAAGCGTTGAACTTATGGACCTGAAACAGATATCCGCCTTAGAACTCTTTCAAGATCTGATTGCGAAAGGTGAGCACATTATTGAAGAGCGGATCGTACAAAGTAATGTGATGAGCGAATTGAATCCGTCCAGTGTCAACACAGTTCGCTGTATTACAATCAATACAAAAAAGGGTATCAAGACACCTTTTTGTTTTCTGAAAGTTGGGCGGAACGGTTCATTTGTTGATAACGGTGGTGCGGGCGGTATTCTCACCGGAATTGATCCGGAGAGCGGAATAGTTGTTACGCATGGATATGATGAATTTCATAGGGAATATGTCTCTCATCCTGAAACAGGTATTTTGTTTAAAGGGTTTAAGCTGCCACAATGGGATGAAATGAAGCGCATTTGCCGTGAGATGGCTCACAAAGTTCCAAGTGTAAAATGTATTGGGTGGGATATGGCCTTCACAGATCAGGGATGGATTATCGTTGAAGGCAATGGGATGACACAGTTTATTGTACCACAAATTGTATTTCAAAGAGGAATTAAGCAGGAAGTAGAAGAAATATTACAAAATGTTGAGCGGATTGTTACATAGTTACCGGTTTTTGAATGGAGATTAAGTGTGTTAAAGATAACATTTGTGGGAGACATAATGTGTGAGAAACCTTTGCTGAAGGCCTCCGTAAGTCGAGGTAACCACTATGATTTTTCGGATGTATTTTATAGAACAAAGGATTTATTTGCAGATTCAACATTTCTAATCGGCAACTTGGAGACACCTTTGGCGGGGGAAGCTGCCGGTTATACACAAAGGCTGTATTCTTTCAATTCCCCTGACAGAATAGCGCAGAATCTTAAAGACGCAGGATTCGATTTATTATCTACGGCAAATAATCATTGTTTGGATCGAGGGATTCCTGGCCTCAGGCGCACATTAAATATTTTGGATTCAATTGGAATAGCACATACCGGAACATGGAATTCGGCACAAGAACGGAAAGAAGCCGCTTATTTGACAGCGGGGGATGGGACAACGATTGCTGTTATAGCCTATACCTATGGTACAAATTATGCAGTTAATCATAACAAGTTAAGTTTAGAAGAAGAAGCGATGATAAATTTACTACATCCTTATGATGAACCGGTGTATGATGCCGTTGCAGGGAACGGTGCTGTCAAAGCGACGGGTAGAATGAAAAACTATCTTAAGAGGGTGCTATCAGAAGAGGTAAAGATTGAGATAAAGCGGATGCTTTCGATGGACTACAACAATCCAAGAGAAGACAATTATCTTGATATCAATACGGCGAAAGATTATATAGAGCGGCTGCGGAACGATATTCTGTCCGCGAAGACGAAGTCTGATTTTCTGTTTTTTTACCCGCATATCGGAGGTCAGTTTAACTGTAACCCCGGTAGTTTTACGAAATATGTTATTGAAAATGCATTGGAGTTTGGCGTAGATGCAATTATTGCATCGCATCCACATATTATTCAAAAAGCTGAAAATATCAATGACGTACCGTGCTTTTATTCAGTGGGGAATTACAGTATCTCGCCGAGTTCCGTTTATTTGTTGCATGAAAATTTACCGGATTATGGACTGGCGGTTCACTTTTATATTGAGAAAAAAATGATACGGACAACCTTTTCAATCCTAAAAATGGTTGAAACAAGAACTAAAAACCTAACAGTCTATTCTGTGGAAGAATATGCGGAGCGTTTGAACAGACAAGATGAGATCGACACGGTAAAGAGGAATATCAAAAGGATATACAGAACAGTTACCGGAAAAGAATTGCATGAGAATGATGATATTCTTCGCAGAGAATATGGATTCAGTTAGAGGGGGCAAGCTTGTTTGTCTCAGGATTGCCGGTCTTTGGAGCTTGAGATTCCTCGAAGTGTAATCAAAAGAAGCTTTCAGTCAGGATGGAGTAAGGAAGTGAGTACGATTAAGATTAAGGTTAAAAAGAGAAAGTTGGCAATCGGTAAAGAACAATTAGAGAATGTTTTGTTCTTCTTATATTTATGTTACCCCATATCGAATCTGTTTTTCTTAAAGATCTTCTCAATGCTTGGGGCGGCTTCGGTTGCTGTGCCGGTCGGATTGTTTGTGACATATCTTCCGTTATTTATATTGGTTATGCATAGAGATAAGAATATTTTTATCCCTGATTTTGCGATTCTGCTTTTAATTATATGTCTGTTCTTTGCAATCACTTATTTGTTACATCCGGAATATGAGTATTGGTATACAAGGTCGGATTTTGGTGTTATCAGCTATGTCCTTCGGCCGGATAACGGATTGTTTATTTATATGCTGATCAGGATCCTAAATGATCCGAATCGGATCTTGAGATGGATTAAGATAAGCGGATGGCCGATCTATCTGTTTTATGGTTGGCAGACCATGCGGGCAATTTCCAGAGGGTATTGGATCGATATCAGCAATCGAGGATATGAGATTCACTTATCTTATAGTCTGTCGCTTGGTTATAATTTATTAATTTTTGCGCTTGCATTTCTGTATTGTGCATTGGAGGAGAAAAAGATAGCAGACTGGATTGGAGCTATTGTTGGAATTGTAATCATAATGATAGCAGGATCAAGAGGGCCTTTTTTGGATATTGCCATTTTTCTGGTATTGTATGCAGGCATAAAGATTGCTTCTTCCAGGAAAAAAGTATTGCTGATTCTGGGGATATCAGTCGCATCAGGGGTGCTGTGGAGTGTTTTTCCGTATGCGATTTCACTGGTTGCCAGAGTCTTTGATGCGCTTCATATATCGTCGAGATTTATTACAAAGTTACTAAGCGGTTCCATCACGGAAGGGTCTGGTAGAAATGTAATATGGGAAGCAGCCGCCAGAATGATAAAGGAAAATCCTTTTGGGTATGGCGCTATGGGAAGCAGACATGTTATGTCACAGTACGTATATGTAGCTCATCCGCATCAGTTTTTCCTGGAAATCCTTATTGATTTTGGCGTTGTAGCAGGAACACTAATTATAGTATTTTTGGCTGTTTCAACAGTAAGGATTCTAAATATGAAGGGAATCGGACAATGGAAAGGGGTTTTTTGTGTTTTCCTTGCCCGAGCCTGTCAATTGCTTATCTCTCTTACATTCTGGCATAGTATTGGGATGTGGGGAGTCATAGCTGTAGGGGTATGCATTTTTCGTACAAGTAGAAAAGGAAAGCTGAGATATGCCAAATAATAGAACAGAAAGTGTAATAAAGAATTCTGCGGCAAGCCTGCTCTACAAGGTTGTCCATATGATGATCCAATTCGTGATAAGAACTGTATTTATTCACATTCTGGGAAATGAATATACAGGGGTTTCGGGACTATTTACTGATATATTGCAGGTTTTGTCAGTGATGGAGCTTGGGCTTGACAGTTCAATGGTTTATGCGCTTTACAAACCACTGGCACAAAAAGATACAAAAAAAATTTCAGGGTTACTTTTGTTTTATAAGAAAGCCTTCCTGGTGATTGGTTTTATAGTTTTAGCGGCGGGAATGTCGTTAACCCCCTTTTTGGGATATATTGTGAAGGATGTACCTGACATCTCAGAAGATATCAGGGGAATATTTCTGATATATGTTTTGACATCATCATTTTCTTATTTTTTTATATATAAAGCGGTTTTGCTGCGTGCGGATCAACAGTCCCGTATTATTTCAAATTGCAGCGCAATTGTTGATTTGGCAGAATGTGTTGTTGAAATAACATTGCTTGTTCTGTTCAAGAGATTTTATGCGTATTTAATCGTTCGCTTTATTGCTGTCATATTGAGGAACCTTATCATTAATCTACTGGCAGTCAAACGATATCCTGAATATTTTGGCAAATCTGCAGAAGAACTGTCAATAAAAGAGAAGCGAAAACTATATAGGGATTTGGCGTGTTTGACTGTATACAATATATCCGGGGTAGCTATTAACAGCACTGACAGTATTTTTATCTCAGCGTTTGTCGGGACGGCAGAGGTTGCGATTATTGGCAATTATACTTTGATTATCAATAGTTTACAGTCTGTCGTAGGGCAGGTAGTAAATGCATCAAAAGCCAGTATCGGAAATCTTGCGGCAACTTCAAATAAAGATAAACAAGAAGTCATATTTGACAGAATGAACCTTATTTCATTTTGGTTTGTGTGCATTAGCAGTACCTGTATGATGACGCTTATGAATCAGTTTGTTGGAGATATTTGGTTTGATGTTTCCTATAAAATACCGGAATCGATTATAGCAATACTTATCATAAATTTTTTCATTGCAATAATGGTTTTTCCGGTAGAATCTTTCAGGACAGCGAATGGATTATTCGTGCAGGGCTGGCATAGACCGGCGGTTATGGCCGTACTTAATATTGTACTGGACATCTATATGGGACAAAGATGGGGCATTATTGGAATATTTCTTGCGACATCTGTTTCGCGTTTGCTTACGCAGGTATGGTTTGATCCATATCTTATTTACAAATTTGTATTTAAGAAGAGTCCTATAAAATATTATATGAAATATACAATCTATTTTTTAGTTACAGCATTGAGCTGCTATACAGGGGCCACGGTATGTCATCAGGTGCATATTACCAATAAATTTATTGATTTCGGATGCAAGCTGGTAATAGCTATTCTAATTTCCCATATGTATATGAGTTTCTTTCTCATAAGACGGAAATTGATTCCTGTTTTGAAAAATACCTGGAAAAGATATTAAGAAAATGAGTATGTTGAAGGAGGAACGTAGTGTAGATGAACAAATGGTGGATAAAAAAGACTTTTCGAGCAGTGGTTGCAAAAATGCCGATGATATTTCACAGACTTATGACAAAAGAAAAAATCAGACAGCTTAGCAAGCATTTGATGACAGAAGAGGATTTGAAGATTTGTGAAAATGATTTTTCCAGAAGAGATGCTATTGTAGAGAAGTATAGGCTGAAATATCCGAAGGCGGAAAAGCTTTTTGAAAGAAAACTGGAGGACTTGTTAAAGCACAATCCTTTATTGAAACAAGTGACAGATTTGGAATCCGTCAAAAAGGATATTAGATTTTGCTGGTATGGATATGGGTTTCATCCCGATGAGTATATGTTTTTTGATTTGGGAGGAGTGAATAAGGATTCAGAAAAGCGAAGAACCTTTGTTTCGGAACAGGAAAGAGTGTGTTTTCGATTTAGCGTAAATGATTTTTCGGATTCGCTATTAAGTGATAAGGCGGATGCATTTAATCGTTTGAGAAAGTATTATAAGCGGAATGCACTTGTAATTGATAGAAAGACTTCCTTTGAGGAGTTTGAAAGATTTGTGAAAGGCAAGAAGGAATTTGTTGAAAAATTTGTAAGCTCTTCAAGAGGACAGGCCGTAAAACTTATTATAGTGTCAGAAATTCAGAAAAAAGATTATTTTAAAAAATTGAAGAAGCAAGGAAGATTTCTATTAGAGGACAGGATGATACAAAGCGCTGTTTTAGATCAGTGGAGTACTTCGCTGAACAATATTCGGGTATCGACATTTCGTACGGGAAGGGGCATTCTTCCGATTTGCGGGTTCTTTACTATGGGACGTAAAGGAACATTTGTTGTAAATGCAACAATTGGGTGTGTATTTGCAGCTATTGATGTGAAGACAGGATTAATTTGTTCGGAAGGCTGTGATGAACTTGGAAACCGTTATATAACACATCCGGATAATGGCTTGGTAATTGAAGGGTTTCAATTGCCGGAGTGGAATCACGCAATTGCGCTATGTATTGAGATAGCAGATAAACTGGATAATTTTGCATATGTAAGCTTTGATCTTGCGCATACTGTGAAAGGATGGGATGTAGTCGAGATCAATCCCTCAGGGCAGTTTTTACATCAAGCCGGCACCTTGGAGGGATTTCGGCAAGAACTGATCAAGCTGACGGCAGATATGGCTCAATTGGCCCCCTATGACTTGAAGAGAAGAAAATAGAACGCACATGGGAGGTGGAAAACAGAGTATGAATAAACCAAGACTACAATCTGTTCAGGGACTTAGAGCAATCGCATTTATACTGATTTTTCTTTCACATACTGAGATTGTTGCAGCCGGGCCGGCAGGTGTTTCCATTTTTTTGGTTTTATCTGGATTTTGTATGATGTATGCTTATGTGGATAGACCAGTTAAATTAACCGGGGGGGGGTGGAAGTTCTCGACTAGAAAAATAAAGAAATTATATCCACTGCATGTATGTACATTGCTTTTTGTTGCAGTGGCTGCCATGGCGATGCAGGTGCTTTCTAACAAATTTACAACGAATGATTGGATTGGTTTTCTGTTTTATTTTACAGCAAATTTATTACTTTTACAAAGTTGGCTGCCATGGCGGGATGGATATTTTTCATTTAATGCGGTTTCATGGTATTTGTCAACAATAGCTTTTTCCTACTGCCTTTTTCCCTATATTCATTGCGGATTGAGAAATAGCAAGAAGAAAATATATGGACTTGCGTGTATCGCAGTAATATTAATGATAAGTGTTGCAGTGATTCTGGATATCGGAAAGGAGTCGTTTGGGTGGACGACGGATTTTATAAAATGGATGACCTATATTTTTCCAGTATATAGAGCCGGAGATTTTGTCGTTGGAGTTGCAGCAGGATACTATTTCCTGGAACGTCAAGAGAGCAGGCCGGATAATTCTGTAAACTTGAAAGATACAGGAATTGAGATCGGAGTTTTTATTTTGATGGCTTTTCAAATCTTTCTTTATGAGAATGGATTTCGACATACTAATTGGACACTCTCTCTATTCTGGCTGCCAGTGAGCGTGGCAATTGTACTTATATTTGCAAGATGTCAGGGAATGATCTCAACTAAAATAGGAGAAAGCAGAGTTTTTGTTTGGCTTGGTGGAATCAGTGGAGAAGCATTTCTAATCCATCAGATCACGATTAAAGCAATTGGTATGGGAATAGAGAACAAAATTTTGTTGACGATTGTTTCGCTTTTTCTGACGATTTTTGCAGTGACTATATGGAGAAAAGCACAAAATATCTATAAATTGTTGAGAAATGAGAGATAGTTATGAGCATCCGGTTCAAGATGCAAAAAGGATATGTAAAATTTTAGGAGAAAAGCAGTGTTGGCAGTTATTATCATTTTAATTATTTTTATATTGGCGGCATTGGCAATAGTAGTTACCATTGGCGGCAGCAAAAACCGCCATGAGAAAGCGGTTAGCGACAAAGCGCAAATTGAATATTGCGGGGAAATTTACAGAAAGAGTCTTAAGGAGAAGAAAAAGTGAAGAGTTAAGAAGCGTTGCATTACAAAAGTAATAATATATAGAAAACCTTGCACCATCCACTCGATTCTGTTATATTTAATATATCATTTCAAAGTGAATCTTTCATTTCTTCATATTTATGAGGAAATCTGCTATGGCATTTCGCCAGAAATTCACGGAAGAAAATAGAATATGACAGGCAGAGATAAGGATGAGCGTCTGGAAATATTTATCTGATGTATATCCGGTAGTTTCTGCCAGAAGGAGGAAGTATGGGATATACCAGGATGAAACTTCAGGAACTCAATCTGATTGATGATTTTCTGTCAAACGCGATCGCCTCTAACGAGGAGATTAACGAACCATTCTACAGATTATTGCTGTCGGTACTGCTCGGAAAGGAACTCAAGAAGATACGCGTGTTATCGTAGCGAATCATTCCGGCTTCTACACCGGAGCTGAGAGGAATTCGGATGGATGTAGAGATTATGGAGTTCGATGAGGAGGCTGTTACGAATGTGTATGATTTAGAACCTCATCGAAAAGATCAGCTTAATCTGCCAAGACATAATAGATACTATCAGGCGAAGATAGATGGCAGATATGTGAAAAGCGGTTTAAAAGATTTTTCAGCGATCCCTAATCTGTATGTGATCACGATAACCAACTATGATTTGTTTGGTGAAGACTACATGATGTATACCGTGCACAATAAGTGCGAGGAAGTACCTGAAATGGAATATGATGATGGGCTTAAATTCATCTATTTTTATACAAAAGGGAAAAAAGGTGGTAGTCAATCGATTAAGAATATGTTAACATATATTCAGAATAGTGATAGCAGGAATGCAGTGGATGATGCAACCAGAAAGATAGATTCTTACGTGACGAAGGTGAAGAGTCTACCGGAAGTGGAGGCGGGATATATGACACTTGGAGACTGGATTGATGGGATTGCAGAGGAGATCAGAGAGGATCTGCGAGAAGAGGTAACAAAAGAAGTTATGGAAGAAGTAACTTCAAAGGTGACAGAAGAAGTAACGTCAAAAGTGACGGAGGAAGTAACTTCAAAAGTGACAGAGGAAGTAACCTCAAAAGTGACAGAGGAAGTAACGTCAAAAGTGACAGAAGCAAGTATTAAAAATACGATTGAAATCTATTGTGAATATCATGCATCGAAGAATGAAATAGTGGATAAGGTTCGAATCAAATTTCCGAAGTATGCAGACAAGGCTGAAATGTATGTAGACAAATATTGGAGGTTGGATAAGGAATAACTGAATATTGTGCAGAGGACTTTCGCGTTGAAGTATACTGTGAAAGTCCTTTTGAAAAAGTGGATATGGATATGCATTCGGAGATCACAATGGTAAATTGTGTTCCCAAAAGCCTTCCCGTTCATCAGCCAGAGTACAGACGCGGCATAGTGTCCAGATGAAAATCAGAAATAATATTAGACCAGGTATATAAAACATAATGGTAATCTCCTTTAAATAAATAGTATTTTTATATAGTATCTCCATTCAAACAGCCAAATTATGTATAGAAACGTATATTATGAGGAAGGAAGTTTATGTTATCGACGTTATCAGGTTCTTTTCATATCAATAATCTGTAATTCCAGGATGAATCCCAAATCTTTACAAATAATTTTAGTTGCATTTTTAGGAAAACTATGCTAATATCTAAAATTGAATTATCGCATATGATGATTTATACCTTTTTCAACATTTAGAAAGTAAACTACATAGCGTTTTACGGTTATTTCCACGAGATATTCTTGTTCGTTTTAGTGGTTTTCTATTGATACGCCTAAAAAGTAATATAAAAGGTTGTAGTAATCCTAGATCGGTAAGCGGAGCAGGTGTCATGAATATAAGAGAATGGAACTGGCGGATCATTCCGGCGAGGAAGAAAGAAAAGAAAACAGGTAGATTCGAAAAGAACAAGGAACATATCAAACAGGTAAAACGGCGAAAACGAAAGGAATGGATTGAGCATATTAAGGAAAAGATGTTAAAACATAAACGTGTTTTGATAGTATGTGGCAGTATCTTGATATGTCTTTTTGTCGCGCTATGCGGCGTTGGTGTCGTTAGAGCGATAGGAAGAAATCGACTTTACAGCAGAGCGGACACCAATCAACTGGATATGCAGCTGGAGTCAGAACTGGAGAACGAGGAAGAGCAGGAAGATATAGAGCAAACCGAGACTGAAACCAAGAAGAGTGAGTGGAAAGAAGGATGGGTTAAATACAAAGGTAAGATTTATGAATATAAAGAAGACATTCTTACTTTTCTGATCATGGGCATCGACAAGGAAAGTGATGTTAAGGAAGTAAAAGAAGGAACTGACGGTGGCCAGGCGGATGCGCTTTTCCTCGCGGTTGTTGATTCGACTGATAAATCTATAAAGATTGTCGGTATCAACAGGAATTCCATGACTGATATCAAAATTTATAATGAAGAAGGCAATTATGTCGATACAGTGAAAGCACAGATTGCAGTACAGCATGGTTTTGGTAACGGTATGGAAGAAAGTTGTGAGTATCAGAAGGAAGCAGTTGAGAAATTATTCTATGGCCTGCCTATTCACGGATATGCGGCTATTAATATGAGTGCTATCGAGACGATCAATGATGCGGTAGGCGGCGTAGAAGTAACTGTTTTGGAAGATTTGACGAAGAAAGATAAAAGCCTTGTCAAAGATGAGAAAGTTCACTTGAAGGGACGGAATGCATTTTGGTATGTACAGTATCGCGACACCAATGTTTTTGCGTCGGCAGATTTAAGACTTGCAAGGCAGAAGCAGTATTTAAATAGTTTTATAGCAGCGGCAAAAAAAGCGGCTAAGGAAGATATTTCTGTTGTTTTAAATTTATACCAGGCTATAATGCCACAGATGGTTACAGACGTTTCTTTGGATGAGGTCGCATATCTCGCGCCGATTCTGTTAGATTATCAGTTTGGAACAGAGAATTTCTATATGATGGAAGGCGAAATGGTTATGGGTGAGCAATTTGAAGAATTTTACCCTGATGAGACTGCCTTATATGAAATGATTTTGGAGGTTTTTTATGAAGAAGTGGAACAGAACGAAAATGAGTAGTTCGAAGAATAGAGTAGCAGGGATGTTATTGGCGGCTGGCGTGGCTGCTCTTTCAGCAGGCTGTGGTGGAGAAGCGCCGGTGACAGAGGCAGATCAGACAGAAACAGAAAGTGCAACCGTAGAAACAGAGGCGGCTGAAGATGATGGCGCAGATGCAACAGAGGCAGAAGATACAGAGAGTGAAGATACTTCGGTGCTTCCTGAAACAGAAGAGTCTACAGATGCAGAGTCAGGAGAGGATGCGGTGGAATCTTCCGCAGACAGCTCTTCTACAGGGATTGCAAATGAGTCAGCGAAGGATGCAGAGATTGATTTTAATGCATTGAAGGCAGAGAATTCTGAGATTTTTGGATGGTTACATATTCCGGATACATCGATTGACGCTCCTATTTTGCAGAGTGCCGAGGGTGACGATTATTATGCGACTCATAACGCCATGAAGGAGGCTGATGAGGGAGGCGCTTTATATATTGAAGCGGCCAACTTGTCGTCCATGTGTGATTTCAATACGGTTATTCATGGAAGAACGGCGGAAGATGGGACGAGCGGTATATTCGCAGATTTATATCAATTTGCCGATCCTGATTTCTTTGACAGCCACGAGCAGCTTTATGTATATCTTGATGGTAATGTATTAACTTATGAAGTGTTTGCCGCGTTTGAAAGAGAAAACACCAGTCTGCTCAGAACATATGACTTTACATATCTTGCGGGCTGTAATCAGTTTTTGGAAGATGTGTACAATATCAGAGAGATGAATATGATGATTCGTTCGGGATGGGAAGATGTTACACCCTATCATTTTCTGGTTACATTGACGACAAGTAAAGGAGAAAATCCTGACAAGCAGTTCGTCGTTTTGGCCGCGCTGATCAATGATCCTGCGGGAAATATTGATCGGGCAGTTGTAGAATAAGGTATTTCCATCCGGGAAACCGGATGTAAATATAAACCACACTTAGGCTTTGAAAGGAGGAAAGACAAACATGTTGAAAAAAGTATTTGCGTTAGTATTAGCTGGCGCTATGGTAGTTTCCATGCCTGTTATGGCTGCTACAAGCCCTACAGCTTCTGCTGTAGCTTCTCAGGCTGTTGTTGCAACAACAACACCTACTCTCCCTATGAGTGAGACTCCGATCGGCATCGCTGCTGCAGAGGAAGGCAAGACCGTAGGTGAGTATATGAACAATGCGATTACAAAGTTGCCGGGACTTGATAAGGTTACCCCTATTGCACAGGGCGGACACGTTATCATCAATGGTGCACCGAGTAACCAGACATTTTCAGTTTTAAAGCCCTACTATGCATATGTTACATTTGCTAAGACCTTTGCTAACAGCATCGGCGGTAAGGTATTAAACGTTGCTACAATCAAGGCTTCCGTATCCTTTAATACGGCAACTGTTAACTTCTACGCTAAAGGCGTAAAAGCTGGCCAGAACATCAAAGTTTACCAGTATGTAAACGGTTCTTGGGTTGAAGTAGAAGTAGCAGAGATCAGAGATGACCATGTTGTAGTTAACATGAAGTCTCTTGGAACACTTGCATTTATCCAGCTGTAAGCTTGGCAGGTTGTTTCGTTTTTAGTTTTACAATTTCGTAATTAATCATGCATGATTAATTAATTTTATGAAAGGTTTTCAATACCGAGTGTGGGGATTCAAGCGTGCTGTCGTTTCGGCGGCAGCACGTTTTCAATTTTATCTATTTCTTTCTTCTTAGTATAGTTATCAAGGATTGAATTTTACATATATTTCGTGAGGGGAAGACAGATGGACGGTGCAAAATTATTTACTGCTTCAGAAGAAAGCTTAATAGTAGAAAAGTCTCTTTTGGCAAATAGTGACAAAAGAGGGATTAGCGGTATATATGGTTCTGTCAAAAGAATATCTGATATAGTGATCGCCTTTTGTGGACTAATTGTTTTGTTACCTGTGTTTTTGGTGACAGCATTGGCTATTATGATAGAAGATAGAGGTCCGGTTTTTTATGCACAGAAACGTATAGGAAAATATGAAAAAGAATTCAAGATATATAAATTTAGAAGTATGTACAAAAATGCTGAAGAAATCCATGAGGAGCTTCGTAAGGAATATGGATGTGAGGATGTTTCTTTTAAATTGAAAAATGATCCTCGGATTACAAAGGTTGGAAAAGTAATTCGTAAGTTTAATATAGATGAACTTCCACAGTTAATTAATATTTTGAAGGGTGATATGAGTTTAGTAGGGCCGAGACCTCTCCCTGTTTATGAATACGAGGATGAACAGAAGCAGTATGGAAAAAGATATATAGAACGATATTCAGTACCGCAGGGGTTGACTTGTATATGGCAGATTTCCAATAGAGCATCTATTGATTTTGAAGATAGAATGCAAATGGATGTTGAGTATGCTCGAAAAAAGGGGTTTTGGATAGATTTGAAGTTGATTGTTAAAACCTTTGTTTTTACATTGACAGGTAAGGCAGCATATTGATAAATATAACAAGACGCGATACAAGATATGTAATTGTCTTGTATCGTGATTTTTTATGAAGAATTATTTATAATGAATTGCACCTAGAGACTTTTGAGGAGTGCAATTTAATTGCCGGAGAGGCAAAATGTAAAAAAGGACTAGGTGAGAAATGGTATCCATAATAGTGCCTGTATATAATACAGGAGGTTCTATTAGAAAATGTATAGAAAGCTTGATTCATCAATCGTATGAAGAAATTGAAATATTATTGATTGATGATGGCTCTGACTTTGAAACAGCAGCTATTTGTGATAGCCTAGAGCAAGAGTATGGAAAGTTGACCGTCTATCACTGTAAAAACCAAGGTGTATCGGCAGCTAGGAATTACGGTATCGAAAGGGCAAGAGGAAAATATATTTTTTTTGCAGATGCAGATGATTATGTTGAACCCAAAATGTTAGAAGTGATGGTTGGTATAGCAGAAAGATCTAATGTTCAATTGGTTATTGCGGGATACTATTTCGATACACCATATTTAAAAAGAAATAATCAGATATATGAGTGTATTGAACAGAAGGTCGCCACAATTAAAATTGAGTCCAAAGAGCAATTGAAGAATGAATTAGTATATTTGTGGGACTCTTCACTTATGTATAATGTCTGGAATAAATTGTTTGATTTGGAAATTGTTAGGGATCATAATATTTCTTTTCCGGTTGGAAAGGGGTTTAATGAGGATAGAGATTTTATAAGGGAATATCTCAAACATATAGAAACAGCATTTGTGACCGAAGAGTGTTTTTATCACTATATACGTGAAAATGACCTGGGTGCGACGGGGATATATCGGTCGGACATGCTGGCAATCAGAAAAGAGGAATTTCATTGTCTTAAGGAATTTTTTGATGATTTTGGGATATATAGTGTAAAAGCAAGAGAATATGTATCCAGAGAACATTTTGATAGAATTGTTGGTACTGTTGAAAATATTTTTCACAGTAATATGTCTAATAGAGAAATTAAGTGCAAAATTCAAAAGATTATGGACGATGATGATACAAAATATGCGATGATGTATGCAAAACCTAAATCTAAAAAGATGAAAGTAATGTACTTGATGTTTAGAACGCATAATGTAGATATTGTATATTTAATTATGAAATTAATATATTTATTGCGGATTAAATATCCCGTATTATTTTATAAATTACGGCAAAGTAGATAGATGGGAGACAGAAAAATGAAGGTTTATTTTATTAATCCACCATTTAAAGCTGAATACGGTAAGTTTTCAAGAGAGAATCGGAGCCCGGCGATAACAAGAAGTGGCGCGCTGTACTATCCATTATGGTTGATTTATGCTGCTGCAGTATGTGATAAGGATGGCTTTGAAGTTTGCTTTCTTGATGCACCGGCTAAACCTTTTAATGGAGAAGAAAGTCTTGATATAATTAGAAGGAGGGGAAAAGACACAGCGCTTTTTGTCCTTGATACAAGTACACCTTCTATTTACAGTGATATTAGTTTTGCGGAGAACTTGAAGAAAAACTTTCCGGAGGCAAAAGTTATGCTGGTAGGAACTCACCCTTCGGCTCTGCCAGATGAAACATTAGGTATCAGTGATTGTATTGATGCAGTTGCTCGCCACGAATTTGATTATATTGTACGAGATTTTGCAAGAGCTATTAGAGATAATAGTGAGTGGAGTTCGGTGAAAGGAATTACCTATAGAGAGAAAGGTGAATTGCACTCTACCGAGGACATGCCTTATATCGAAACACTAGATGACATACCTTTTGCAGCAGAATTTATTAAGAAATATTTGAATCCGAAGGACTATTTTTTTGCACCGGCAGCTTATCCTGAAATTCAGATTTTTTCTGGCAGGGGATGTATGGCAAGATGTAATTTTTGTGTTTATCCCCAGACAATGCATGGGCATAAATATCGCCTAAGGACACCGGAAAATGTGGTCGCAGAATTTGAGTATATTGCGCAAAATTTTCCGGATGTAAAAGAAGTAGTTTTTGAAGATGATACTTTCACAGTAAAGAAGGAGCGCGTGATTGCTATATGTGATTTGCTGATTCAGAAGGGGCTTCATAAAAGATTTAGGTGGTTATGTAATGCCAGAGTAAATCTTGATTTGGAAACTATGAGGAAAATGAAACAGGCAGGATGTCATCTTATTATTCCGGGAATAGAAAGCTGTAATCAGCAGATCTTAAATAATATTAAAAAGGGAATAACTATTAAGCAGGTTACGGAATATGTTGCAAATGCAAAAAAAGCTGGCTTATTAGTTCATGCTTGCTATATGGTAGGGAACAATGGTGAAACCAAGAAAACTATGCAAGAGACGTTAGAGTTGGCACTAAAGCTGAATACAGATACGGCGCAGTTTTATCCATTACTGCCTTTCCCAGGAACAGAGGCATATGCGTGGGCAAAACAGAATGATTATATTAAGGGGGGTTACGCTGATTACGTCAAGGAAGACGGTACGATTAACAGTCTTCTGGATTTACCGGGATTGAGTAATGATGAAATGGTTGCGTTTTGTGATTATGCCAGAAAAAAGTATTACTTACGTCCTTCATATATTTTGCACCGTTTGTGGGCAGGTTTAAAAGATCCGGAGGATCTGAAACGATCCTTAAAGGCATTTAAATCAATTAAGAAGTTTTTGTTTCGATAAAAAAGTGTTGAAAGTATAAGTAGCCGATAGCTTTTGAAAACTAATCAATAATAGATAGGAGTTGGGTTGTGGAACCAATTGTATCTGTGATCATACCAGTATATAATGTAGAGCAATATTTGAAACGATGTATTGATTCTGTTATCGATCAAACATATAGGAATTTGGAAATCATTTTAGTTGATGACGGATCAAATGATGGTTCTGGAGAGATTTGTGATAACTATGCGCAAAATGATTCTAGAATTAAAGTAATTCATAAGAGTAATGGTGGGTTATCTGATGCACGTAATGCAGGTATAGATAGATCAACAGGAATCTATATTATGTTTGTCGATAGTGATGACTGGATCAATAGAGAGTGTGTAGAATTATTGATTAGAGCACTTCAGCATGGAAAAGCACAGATTAGTGCGTGTGCTTATCAGAAGACAGACAGATTTAGAGAAGATAGTGTCGTTGATAGAGACATAAAGACTTATGAGGAAATGTGGACGATTGACGATGCATACATACATTTATTTTTGAATAAGGAAATTGATAATAGTGCTTGGGCGAAGCTATACAATCGTTCTTTGTTCGAGAATATCAGGTTTCCGGTTGGAAAACTCTATGAGGATCAGTTTGTTACATACAAGTTATTTCATATTGCACAAAGAATTATTTACGTAAGACAGGTTTTATACTACTATTTTGATCGTCCTGGAAGCATTCAGAATGAACCATTTACGATTAGAAAGATGGATGAACTCGAAGCGGCTTTAGAGTGTGTAAAATTTGTTGATGAAGTGTATCCGCATTTGCATGAAGCGGTTATTTGCAGGTTAGTTAGTTCTTGTTTCCATATGATATTCGCAATCTATGATCAGAAGAAATGGAATAGGGAATATGATATACTGAAAAAAATTATTTTTGATAATAGAAAAAAAATGGTATTTGGAAAAAATGTAAATAGGAAAGTTCGTTTAGGGTGCCTGTGTAGCTATTTGGGACTTGGATTAACTAGACAAATTTACATAAAAAGTGGTGTACGAGGAAAAATCAGTATATGAGATAGTTATAAATGCGTTATAGAGTGATATGTATGATTTAGATAGGTAGCCCAACGTTTAGTAATGGTAAAAGGTGAAATGAATGACAATGATAATCAGTAAGAAAAAAGTAATTGAACATTTTTGGGCTATTTTTTTTAGCGGTATGATTCTGTTAAGTGTTTTCGGTGGAGTTTTTTCCAGAGAAGTGCTTGATAATTCAAGTATAGGATATTATATAAACTATTTCTTATGGATTTCATTAGGTGTAGTATATGTTATAAAGGAAAGAAAGAATCCTTTTAGCAAGGAATATGTTATTATTTCGGGCTTGATTTTATTGAATACCATAGTTGGTATGATCTATGGAAAGGTTATATTGGATTTAAGAGCAGACAATCTTCATCAAGGAGTTATAATTGGATTGGTAATAGTAATGGTCATGGGTGTGAATTGGAATGACTATTTATGTAAAGAAGATTTACTTTTGCTGATGCGGGTGGTTTTTATAATCGGGATTATTGCATCTCTATATGCGATGATTATTCAAAACCAGAATTGGATAGGTGTATTGATTGGAAAAGAAAGAATGAATAACGCATGGGAATATAGATCCTTTTTTGGGCAAAGAAATGTTTTTGCGTATTTTTGTTTTTTGTCAGTTTCTGCGGGAATGTATTTGTTATATATTACTCATAAGAAGAGATATTTGTTTGGAATGTTACTGCTTACTTTACAAATATATGTTACAGATTCCAGAACTGCTATGTTGATGTTTCTTCTTTTTTTGACAATGTGTATATATTTAAACCTTGGAAGAAAAGGAAAAATTGTTCTACCATTGTTAGGTGTCTGTCTCATATTATTGATAATAGTATTTACTGATTTATCTGTCCTAATAGGGAGATTTTATCATGAGACCAATACTTCATTTGGGGATTCTGGATCGTTGCGATTTAATATGTGGTATTCGGGGGTTCAATATCTTTTTTCCAACGGTGCTGTTTTGAGTGGTTTTGGCTTTGATTCACAAGGTCCTTATTTAGAACCGTTGTTTAAACTCAAAAGCTTTCACAATGCATTTATGGATATTATATTTCAAGGAGGAATTATTTTTCTTGGAATCCATTTATATACGATAGGTAAAGTAATCAAATCTGTATCGAAGATTGAAAATAAAGGATACAAGTATATTTGGATTTCTTTCATTGCAGCTTTTTTGTTTGGATGTTTATTTGATAGCTCGGCAATGCTTTACTCCAGTAATTACGAGGCGATTATATCCACATTAATGTTGTGTGTGCTAACTAAAATTAAGATAGAAAGCGACAAAATTTAAAATAAGAGTAATTTGGCGCCCTGTATTGGAGAAGGATATTATGGAAAAGGTAGTATGCGTATTAAAAAATAGATACTGCAACATATCAAAGCCTGCAAAGGCATCTTTATGGTTTGCGGTAGCAAATATTTTGCGAAAGGGAATACAGTTTTTAGTTGTTCCATTATATACGAGACTAATGACAACTGAGCAATACGGAGAATATTCTGTGTTCTTTTCGTGGCAGGATATTATAAGGGTATTTGCGACGTTGATGTTGTTCAATTATGTGTTTAATAATGGAATGATTAAATATGCGAATGATAAGAACAATTTTATTGCTTCTTTGGTAGGGGTCAGCACAACATCGACTTTATTGTGCTGTATTGTCTATTTTGTTTTTTTTCGGTGGTTTCAAAATGTAATTGCTATACCGAACTACTTGATGATATTAATGTTTCTTGAGTTTTTTTTGATGGCCAGCTTTGAGTACTGGTGTTCAGAACATAGATTTAGTTTTGAATATAAGCCTGTAGTAATAGGGTCAATTAGTATGTCGCTTTTAACTCCAGTTGTAGCTGTTGTAATGATGTATAATTTCCAAGAACGGGGGCAGGCGGCAATACTTGCTAGAGTATTGGTTGCAATTGGGATTTACATTTGGCCGTTTTTGATAGTTAATAAACGTTCACATGCATATTTCAATAAGGAATATTGGAAATTCATTCTCGGATTCAGTATTCCATTGATACCACATCAACTGTCATTTATTCTCTTACAGCAGTCTGATCGAGTAATGATCAATAGTATATGTGGAGCTTCTGAGGCCGGCATATATAGTTTAGCATATAGTGTTGCCATGGTCTTACTTATATTTAATGACGCGATTTTAATGTCATACAATTCATGGCTATACCAAAAGATCAAGGCAGGAGGAATAAATGATATTCGAAAAGTAGCTACAAGGCTGGTTATTTTGGTGGCTGTTTTGAATTGTACATTAATGTTGATTGCACCAGAGTGCATGAGTATTCTTGGAACAAAGGAGTATCGTCAAGCTGTATATGCAATAGCGCCTGTTGCCGCCAGTGTGTTTTTTATGTTCCTATTTAATTTATTTGTTGGTATTGAATATTATTATGAAAAAACAAATCTTGTGGTGATTGCTACTGTAATAGCTGTTGTTTTTAATATTGTTATGAATTTGATTTGTATTCCTAAATTTGGATTTATAGCTGCTGCATACACAACATTAGCCGGTTACATAATTATGGCATTAATGCATTATGCATTTATGAAAAAAGTACAGCATGAAAATACAGTGGAAGAAAATTTTTATGATATAAAAGTGTTTGTTGTCATCTCGTTTTCTATTATAGGATTTTTGATTGTTTCAGTTTTTTTAATTAAAATGGTTTTACTGCGGTATATTTTGATATTACTAATTCTGTTTCTGATATTTTTCAACAGAAAGAAATTATTTGAAATTTTAAATTTGCTTAATAAAAAAATGTGATGTTTTGTTGATACTGTGAGGACAAATTGATGAGAGAAAAAATAAAAATCAAAAATGAAAGAATTGAATTTGACGAAAAATTTGTTTATTTATGTGCTGATATAGAGTTAAGTGATCGTACCACAAAAATGTGGTATCGATTTCCGAAAGAATATGAGGCTTATGTTTGTGTGGAGAGAGCTGATGCCTTTTTAACGGGATTGTTATATTATGCAATGATATATGATTATGACCTTGTTATAGAAAATCCTGTTTCAGAAAGATTATTGTTTCAGTTAAGTACATATTATATCCCGACATTGGCTGGAACTACAGATTTTTTTCATGAGATAAATATTGATGCGGTGGCAGATGTTAGAAGGATATCTAATGAAGGAGCAGTGGGTACTGCTTTAAGCTGCGGTGTGGATTCATTTTATACAATTCTAAAAAGTCTTGAAGGTAACTACAAAAATTATAAAGTTACTCATGTTCTTTTTACTGATATTCCAGCGACTATTTTTTCTGATCAATTGCGGGTGAATTGGTTAAATGACAATTGCAAAAAAACTGAAAAGATTGCAAAGGAATTAAATTTAAAATTTATTCTTTGTGAAACAAACTTAAATAGAGAGTTTAAAATTAAACCTTTTTATTCGTCAAGTAAAATTTACGTTGCAAATGAAGGGCTTGCATCGTTACAATATTGTAGCTCGGTGTTTGCATTGCAGAAGTTATTCCATATTTATTATCTGGGGTCAGCTGGATATAAACTAAATGAAGCAAAAATTAATGCTTCTCCATACGATGTATTGTGGCATGATTTTTTTAGTATGCCAAACATTTCAACAGAAAATTTGATCTTCTATTCGAGTGGGGTTGAAGCAAGCAGAATAGAAAAAATAAATTATATTGCAGATTTTTCAATTGTGCAAAAACATTTATTTGCTTGTGCAATGCCTCTGGCCCAAAATTGTGGTCGATGTGAAAAGTGTACCAGAACTATGGCTGAGTTATATGCACTGAAAAAGTTGGATAAGTTTGAAAAGGTCTATCCGGTTAATGAATTTAAGAAACAATATACCAAAAGAATTGCGGTGATTCTTTCGCATAGAAAAAAGCCGTTTAATAGAGATATATTAAAAGCTCTTATAGATAATGGTTATAGGATACCTTTTTTATCTTATCCACTTAGCCTAGGGGTTCAATTTGAAGGCTGGTTGAGAGAAAAATTAAGAGATAATATGATGTTAAGAAATATATATTTTAAACTTAAATTGGATGTAAAAAAGTATGGAATGTCAACAAAGCAGTTAAGAGAAAATGATTTATCACTAAAGAGAGGGAAGGATGGTAAGAAATGAAAACAGTTGCTTTTATACCAATCAAACTTAATAATGAACGAACACCTGGTAAAAATACTAAGCGATTTTCAGATGGAATGCCTCTCATACACTTTATTCAACGTTCTCTCGTTAAATTGAAACAAAAAGGTGTCATAGACCAGATTTATTGTTTTTGCAGCAATGAGTCAATAAAAGAATATCTTATAGAGGGAGTGGAATTCTTAGAGCGTTCCACTTGTTTAGATCAAAAAGATGTAAAGGGCACTCAAATATATAACGCTTTTGTTGAGGCGATTGATGCAGATTTATATGTACTGGCACATGCTACATCACCTTTTGTGACAAGTGAACATATTGAGGAATGCATAAAGCAAGTAAAAAGTGGGAAATTTGATTCTTCATTTTGCGCTAAGAAGATACAAAATTTTTTATGGGAGGATAATAAACCACTCAATTTTGAATTGAATAATCCTTTAAGAACGCAGGATATGAAACCTATTTTTATGGAGCTTTCAACACCGTATGTATTTACCAGAGAAACATTTCAGAAATATCATAGTAGAAGCGGAGTAAATCCGTATATATGCGAAGCTAATGAAATAGAATCAATAGATATTGACTATCCAGAAGATTTTGAATTGGCAGATACTGTATATACTGGACTTTTGAAGCAGAAAGGTTTCTTTTAAGGAGATGTTATGGAAAAGCATATCAGGCTATTAGATTGCACATTACGGGATGGTGGACATATTAACCAGGGGGAATTTGGGGAGCTGGCTATTCGGAACATTATTGAAAGATTAGTTGAGTCCGAAATAGATATTATTGAGGTGGGATTTCTATTTGATCAGGCATATGGGCTAGATACTGCAAGATATTATAGTATTTCAGATGTTAAGCGGATTTTACCAAAATCTTGTGGGAAATCAAAGATATCTTTGATGGCTGATTTTATAGATCTAGCACATTTGGAGCCTTATGATGGAACAGTAGAGTATATTCGACTTTCATTTAAGAGACATCGTTTAGATTGGGGATTGGAAACCGCCAGAATTTTAATGGATAAAGGATATAAAGTGTTTATTAATCCAGTTAATAATAATGTCTATTCTGACCAAGAGTATATAGAAGTTTTAGATAAAGTGAATGAATTGCATCCGTATGGGTTTTCAATTGTTGATACATTTGGGGTTATGCGTACAAGTGACCTATCACATCGCTATTTTCTTGTAGAAAATAATTTAGCGAAGGATATTACAATAGGAGTTCATCTTCACGAGAATTTAGGACTGGCTTTTTCATTGGCACAACATATTATAGAAATAGCAAATCCGCAGAGGAATATAATTATTGATGGTTCACTGTTGGGGATGGGACGTGTGCCAGGAAACTTGTGCATAGAGCAGATTATAGATTATGTAAATGAAAGATTTGGAGCCGGATATGGGGTTGAACCAATTTATGACGCCATAGACGATTATATTGCGCCGATCAAAGCAAAGTCACCATGGGGGTACGCTATTCCGTACGCTTTGTCTGCGAAATACAATTTGCATAGAACATATGCGGAATTTCTTATCGGTAAAAAGAGACTTAAGACGAAGGACATCCTACGGATTTTATCGCAGATTCCACAAAGTGAGGCAGAAACGTTTAATGAAACGTATATTGCTCAATTATACTTTGACTACATGAATGTCATATATCAAGATATGGATGAGCTTCAGGATTTAAGAGAAAAAATTAGCAAATACTCTAAGGTGCTTATTTTATCTCCAGGACAATCTATAATGGAGGCGAAATATAGGATTGCTGATTTTATTGATAAAGATACTTGTGTGATTGCGGTTAATTTTGTTCCAGTTTCAATAGGAATCAAACCGGATTATATTTTCCTAACAAATTCTAAAAGAGAAGATGCGGTGAAAAGTTATAAGGGGACTAGTAAACTGATTATTACATCAAATTTAGTGAGAGATAATTTAATGCCAGATTATACAGTGGCATATAATGAATTGGTACATTTTCGTAATGAATATTGCAATGATAGTACGATAATGCTAATGAAGCTTTTAGGAAAATTGGGAGTTCATAAGATATTTTTTGCGGGATTTGACGGTAGAAGAGATGGTGGTCTATTATTTTTTGATGACATATTTGATAGACATGATACTGATGTTAGGTCAGAGAAGAAAGTTTGTGAAATATTGAGCAATGATTTCTCTGATTTTGATACGTTTTTTTTGACAGATTCTATATATAAGGATATTTGAATTGAGTAAAGACAGATGCATAAAAATTTTATTTTAACTAATATTTTTAAAGATTTTTTATATATTCTTATAATAATTGTCATATCATGTTTGACAGGTTACTTACTATTAGTGATGGTTTACTGTATTCCAACAAAAAATATGGAGGCACATGTTAGGGAATCGGTTCCAATCTTTTTGAAAGAAGGAGATTATCCAAAGGTCACGGATTCCACGACTTCGCAGTTAGATAACTTTACAGACGCGTTAATGCTCTTAACGGCTTCTTATCCTATGGGGGAGGGTAAAAAAGTTTGGGAATATGCACTTGATGCAACTAGTGTACTGACCTGATTATATTTAACCAAATCACTTTTCATTTGTAGTGCCGA
>CANRZW010000021.1 GCA_947644545.1 uncultured Lachnospiraceae bacterium | reverse complement strand
CTGGCCATAGTGGGAGAGTCGGGATGCGGGAAAAGCGTGCTGTGCAAAAGTATCATGAAACTCTTGCCCGCTTCCGCCCGGATCAAGTCCGGCAGCATATGCGTCAACGGTGTGGATATCAGCGGATATCGGGAGCGGGAGATGCAAAAGCTTAGGGGAAAACTGTTTTCCATGGTGTTACAGGATCCGTTGACGTCTCTGAATCCGTCTATGTCTGTCGGCGCACAGATTGCGGAGGCAGTTCGGGTACATCAGCCGAAGATTTCGCGGGAAGCCGTGCATGACCGGGTGCAGGAGCTGATGAGACTGGTGGAGATCGACCGGGTGCAGGAGCGGATGAACCTGTATCCGTACAGCTTTTCCGGCGGTATGCGGCAGCGCTGCGTGATGGCCATCGCGCTGGCCGGCAGTCCGGCGATCCTGTTTGCGGATGAACCTACGACGGCATTGGACGTGACGATCCAGGCGCAGATTCTCAAGCTTCTGCGCGGCATACAAAAGAAGCGCGAAATGGCTTCGGTCCTGGTGACACATGATCTGGGTGTGGCGATGAAGGCGGCAGACCGTGTAGCAGTCATGTACGCCGGAAAGATCGTGGAGATCGGGACTATGGAGGAAATCTTTCACGATCCGCGGCATCCCTATACCTGGGGGCTTATGCAGGCGCTGCCGTCGTTTTCAAAGGGACGCAGGACGCTGTATACCATCCCCGGTATGCCGCCAACGCTGATTGACCCGCCGGAGGGGGATGCTTTTGCCTGCCGCAATCCTTATGCGCTGGCCATCGACTATGAGGAGGAGCCGCCTTTGTTTCGTGCCAGTGATACCCATTATGCGGCTACCTGGCTGTTAGACGAGCGGGCGCCGAAGATTACGCTGCCGTCCGGCTTTTCTGCCGGGAATTCTTCTTTGCAGGAAAGGGACTGTATGTGGGAAACGGACAGAGAAGCGGCGGGGGAGGAGAAAACATCTGACAGATCTGACAGGAAGGAGACGAAGGAGATTTTAGTGGATGTACAGCATCTTACGCACAGTTTTGCGTTGTCTAAAAAGCATAGGTTGAAGGCTGTGGACGATGTCTCTTTTCAGATCAGAAAAGGAGAAATCTTCGGGCTGGTGGGAGAATCGGGTTCCGGAAAATCTACGGTAGCCCGTTGTATTATGAACATCTACAGGCCGGAAAGCGAAGGGACAAGGATTTATTATAAGGAAGTAGATACTTGTGATCCGAAAGCTTTCCGGGCTAACAGAAGAATGCTGCAGGCGACGAGGCAGATTGTTTTTCAGGATTCGGATTCCAGCCTGAATCAGCGCATGAAGGTGTGGGATATTGTAACGGAACCGATGCGTGTGCAGCATCGAATGCCGGAGCGCGGTTCCTACCGGGCGGAGGCGGCCTTTTGGCTGCAATGCGTAGGTTTGGATGTGGAGTATCTGGACCGTTACCCGGCTGAGCTGTCCGGCGGACAGAGACAACGCGTGGCAATTGCAAGAGCGTTGTCCATGAAACCTGAGCTATTGGTGGCGGATGAACCCATTGCGTCTCTGGATGTGTCGATCCAGGCCCAGATCGTGAATCTGTTCAGGCATCTGCAGAAGAAATACGGCTTTTCTTTTCTTTTTATCGCACATGATCTCGCCATGGCGGAGTTTCTGTGTGACCGCGTAGGCGTTATGTATCAGGGGAAACTGGTGGAGACAGGAAAGACAGAGGAGATCTTCGGGAATCCGCAGCATTCTTATACGAAAAGACTGTTGTCTGCGGTTTAGCTTTCGTTGAATATGAAATACCTTTGCAGGATCGGAGTCTGGAAATGACAGGAATACGAATGAATAAATTTATCTATTTTGGTAAAAAGCTGCTGCTGTTTCTTATGAGTATTGTTGTTCTTTCGGTGGCAGTTTTCTTTATCACCCGCCTGGCGCCGGGGGATCCGCTTGTCTCCTATTATGGCGAACGCGCGGAAAAGATGGGGCCGGAAGAGAGGGCATGGGCGGAAGAAAAACTCGGGCTGCATGAGTCGATGCCGGTCCAATATGTCCGTTGGCTTACCAATGTGATGCGTGGAGATTTTGGCATTTCCTATAAATACAAGAGGGATGTCGTGGGTGTGATCGGGGAGCGTATCGGCAATACGCTTCTTTTGGGAGGTATTGGGTTTGTGCTGATCTTCTGTCTGGCGCTGCTGCTCGGTATCTTGTGTGCACGGCATGAAGGAAAGCTGCCGGACAGAGTGATCTGTGGGATCGGAACGGTCAGCAGCTGTATTCCGGAATTCTGGCTGTCTTTGCTGTTGGTGCTGATCTTTGCCGTAAATCTGAAATGGCTGCCAAGCAGCGGCTCCTATACGGCCGGAGGACCCGGTCAGTGGCCGGACCGTGCCAGACATCTGATCCTGCCGACGGCAGCAGTCGTGCTGGGCCATCTTTGGTATTACGCATATTTGATCCGCAACAGGATTCTGGAAGAAGTGCGGGCGGATTATGTCCTGTTGGCAAAAGCCAAGGGCCTTGGCAGACACAGCATACTGTACCGTCATTGCCTTCGCAATGTGATGCCCGCTTATCTGAGTATCATGGCAATCTCCGTTCCTCATATATTGGGAGGGACCTATATCATAGAGGTTGTTTTTTCTTATCCGGGCCTGGGGACACTGCTCTATGAGAGCGCCAGATACAAAGACTATAATCTGCTGATGCTGTTGTGTATGCTTTCGGGTATTGCCGTTATCCTGTCCAATCTGGCAGTACAGATGATCAATGAGAGAGGGTATGGGAATGACGAAAGACAGTAAATTTGAGATTGTAGGGATTCGCCGGCTGCCATGCACCGAATCGGTAAAGCAGAAGAAGCGGAAGAGGCGGTATCGGGATAAACCGATTGCGGCTGCGGCCATACTTGTGCTGATCGTTCTGGCATGTCTGCTATGTGAACTGGTGATGACCGGGGACCCGGCCAGCCTGGATCTACGAAGCTGCAGTGTGCCTCCGGGAAGAGAATTTCTGTTTGGGACAGATACGATGGGGCGGGATATTTTTTCCATGATCTGGTATGGGGGTAGGATTTCTTTGTTTATTGGCATTGCGTCAACGCTGCTGTCGACTGTTCTGGCAGTGATTTTGGGCGCTGCGAGCGGTATTGCGCCGGCCAGAATAGATGCGTTAATGATGCGCCTGACAGATATTTTTCTCAGCATACCGAGCCTTCCACTGGTCATTTTGATGCAGGCAGTCCTTGGACAGGCGAATTTGTTCAGTATTTCATTTGTGCTGGGCATTACCGGATGGATGAGCATTGCGAGGGTTGTCAGGAGTGAAGTGCGCAGGATTCGCAACAGTGAATATCTGATCGCTGCAAAGTGCATGGGCGGCGGTTTTTTTCATATTCTGTGGAAGCATTTGACACCGAACTTTATTCCTTCTATTATGTTTATGGTAGTGATGAATGTGAGAAATGCGATTGTAGCGGAATCCACTTTGAGCTTTATGGGCATCGGCCTGCCTGTGGAGGAAGTGACATGGGGCAGCATGTTGTCGCTGTCCGAAAATGCGTTGCTGACAAATGCCTGGTGGATTATTCTGATTCCAGGCAGTTTCCTGACCGTGACGCTGTTGTGCATTACGAGTCTTGGCAATTATCTGCGGGGAAAGGGAAATACAGGCCAGAGCAATCTGTAGCAGGACAGAATGCGCGAACCTGTATTCCGGTGCAAGGAGCCTGTAAGGCGTGGGGAAAGAAGATGCGTGAGAAAGCTATCGTAAATGATGCACTGGTGTACGAGATTCTATCGGTGGTGGAGGAAATCCCGGAAGGCAAGGTGGCAACTTATGGGCAGATTGCCAGGCTGATCGGGCGTGACAGGAATGCGAGACTGGTAGGCAGGATTCTTGCCATGGCTGAGCATTACGGGGAGTACCCGTGTCACAGAGTCGTTAATCACGCAGGCAGGATGGCGCCCCGCTTTGCGGAACAGAGAAGCCTGTTGGCAGCGGAAGGTGTTATTTTCAGGGAAAACGGCTGTGTTAATATGACAAAATGCCAGTGGCAGGAAGCGGCGGAACATGGTTGTGAATCCTGAGAAAATGTGAGGGCATAGGTATGCTCCCGGTTCAGAGGGTGTTCAAAATGCCGGAAACGTCTTGCGTTTACCGAGGACTATGTGCTATATTTATATAATATATCGTATTGTTTTATGGAAGGATATCACTGATGGATAAAAAGAAAAAAAGCGGTATTAATATAGGGACGACGGAATTCGTGCTGGGCGGTTTCGTTTTACTTATTTTCTTCAGTGTGGCGGCGTTCGCATTCCTCGGTACTTATATGAGCCGTCAGAGCGAACGGGCGATAGATGAACTGGGTAACATGTATATGACCAGCATGGGAGAACGTATCTGCAAGCATTTTGAGACCATTGTAAACCTGCGCCTGAAACAGGCGGAAGCGGTAGCGACAGTAGTTTCGGCGGATGGAGATGACATAGAGGAGATCTATGAGGAGCTGATCTACAGGACGGAAGTCAGAGATTTTGCTTCTCTGGCTTTGTGTTCCGAATCAGGAGAGTTTGAGACGCTGTATGGCAAAGAGGCTGTATTGATCGATCCGAAGCCGTTCATGGAATCTCTCAGAAAGGGAGAAAACAAGGTGGCAGTGGCCACTGATTCTTCCGGTGAGCAGGTGGTTTTGTTCGGCGTGAATGCCAGATATCCCATGAGCTCCGGAGAGGAAAGCATCGCTACGGTCATGTCGGTTTCTACGGATGAGATCAGCGGTGAGCTTTCGCTGGAGAAGGAAAGCATAGAAATGTACGCTCATATTATCCGGGCGGACGGCACCTTTGTCATACGCGATGAGAGCATAGATTATGCGGATTATTTCAGCTATTTGCGTGGAACCTATACAGAGGAAGAGGACAAGGAGAATGTGGAGCGGTATATTACAGAACTTGTCTCTGCGCTGGAGGTGGGCAACGGTTATGTCGCCATACTTGAATTTGGCGGCGGCAGACAGCAGGTGATCACGGTAAGCCTGCCCAATTCCGAGTGGAATCTGGTCATTGTCCTGCCATTTGGTGCACTGAACCAGGCAGTGGAAGCGTTGAATGAGGAGAGAACGGGGGCCACGCTGTTAGCCTGCGGTTCTATTCTGGTACTGCTGTTACTGATCTTTTTCATATATTTCAGGATGAGCAAGCAGCAGATCCACGACCTGAATGAGGCGCGTCAGGCGGCAGAGGAGGCGACAAGGGCCAAGAGTGAATTCCTGTCTAATATGAGTCATGATATCCGAACACCCATGAATGCGATCGTGGGCATGACCGCAATTGCTACGGCTCATGTGGATGATAAGGAACAGGTACAGAATTGTCTGAAAAAGATCGCTCTGTCAGGTAAACATCTGTTGGGATTGATCAATGATGTGCTGGATATGTCCAAAATCGAGAGCGGTAAGATGACATTGACGGTGGATATGGTTTCTCTGCGGGAAGTAATGGAGGGTATTGTAGGCATCGTTCAGCCGCAGGTGAAAGCAAAGCGGCAGAATTTTGAAGTACATATAGATCGTATTATTTCGGAAGATGTATATTGTGACAGTGTGCGTCTGAATCAGGTTTTGCTGAATCTTCTGTCGAATTCTGTCAAATATACGCATGAGGACGGTTCAATCCGCCTGTCCTTATATCAGGAGGAGTCTCCGAAAGGAGAAGATTATGTTCGGACGCATATTATCGTCAAGGATAATGGGATAGGAATGTCACCGGAGTTTATCTCCAAGATCTTTGAGTCCTACTCGAGGGCGGACAGTAAGAGAGTGCATAAGACGGAGGGCGCCGGCCTGGGGATGGCGATCACCAAGTATATCATCGGCGCTATGGAAGGAAGTATTGATGTAGAGAGTGAATTGGGTAAAGGTTCCGAATTCCATGTGACCGTTGATTTTGAGAAAGCGACCGTAAAAGAAGTGGACATGATCCTGCCGGCCTGGAAGATGCTCGTGGTGGATGATGATGAGACATTATGCCGTACGGTGGTAGAAGCGTTGGATTCCATTGGCGTGCAGGCGGATTGGACGCTGAGCGGAGAAAAGGCGCTTAAGCTCGTAATGGAACATCACGAAAAGAGAGACGATTATCAGATCATTCTTCTGGACTGGAAACTGCCGGGAATGGATGGCGTGCAGGTTGCCAGAGAGATACGGCGGGGACTGGGGGATGAGATTCCGATTTTGCTGATCTCGGCGTATGACTGGAGTGATTTTGAGAGTGAAGCCCGGGATGCGGGCATCAGCGGCTTTATCGCTAAGCCCCTGTTTAAATCGACGCTTTTCTATGGATTGCAGAAGTATATGGGGCGGGAAGCGGACGCCCAGATCGAGGAGGTGAAAGGCGCAAACTTGTCCGGATACCGTATTTTGGTAGCGGAGGACAACAGCCTGAACTGGGAAGTTTTGCATGAATTGCTGACGGATCTGGGACTGGAACTGGAATGGGCGGAGAACGGGCAGATCTGCGCAGAAAAGTTCGAGCAGGAAAAGGCGGGTTACTATGATGCTGTTTTGATGGATGTCCGTATGCCTGTCATGACCGGATATGAGGCAACCAGGGCGATTCGTGCTTCCGGGAAAGCGGATGCACAGACGATTCCGATTATTGCCATGACCGCGGACGCCTTTTCGGAAGATATACAGCGCTGTCTGGAAAGCGGCATGAATGCTCACACGGCAAAGCCCGTCAATATTGACGAACTGCTTATGCTGTTAAAGAGATATATGAACATTGAATAGACTGCAGAATGAAGTATCGTATCTTTGTGCAACAGGGAGAGAGGAATCATGCCGAATACGACAAAACATTCGCTGGAGACGTCGCTTAAGCGGCTGCTGATGCACAAGCCGTTGGATAAAATTACGATTCAGGATCTGACGGCGGACTGCGGGATCAGCCGGATGTCTTTCTACTATCATTTCAAGGATATTTATGATCTGGTAGAGTGGAGCTGCATTGAGGATGGCAGGAAGGCGCTGCAAGGGAAGAAGACCTATGATACCTGGCAGGAGGGAATGCTGCAGATCTTTGAGGTTGTATTGGAAAACAAACCTTTTATCATGAATGTGTATCGTGCAGTGGAACGCAGCAAGCTGGAGAGTTATCTGTATGAACTGACTTACAGGCTTATTGTCGACGTGGTGGAAGAAAAGTGCGAGGACGCCAGGCTGGGGCAGGAAGACAAGGCGTTTATTGCAGAATTTTATAAATACGGGTTTGTAGGCGTTATGCTGGACTGGATTGACCGGGGAATGAAGGAGGATTATACGGCAATCGTTGAGAAAATGAGCATTACTTTACATGGGAATATTACCCATTCCATACATAACTTTGAAAAAGTGTCACAGAAGGATTTATCAAAAGAGGTGAAATGATAAAAAACATATCATTTTGCCTCTTTTGTAAGTTGGATTTCTTTTTGCTGCCGTGTAAGATATGCCTAAGTCAGGAGGAACCATTCCGGAAAACCAATTTCCGGAGTTCTTGAAAATCTACAGATTAAGAAAGGCGGCGTTAGAGTATGGGTAAGAAAAAAGGATTGGGATTAGGTGTTGCAGCCGTAGCGGCAGGTGCAGGAGCAGTCGCATATGCGGCGCACAGTCACGAAAAGAAGAAAGAAGGACGGCAAAGCCAGGGCCACGGTGGGGGAAGGAAGCCGGGCGGAAATTATGTGACGACGGAACCTGAGTACCGGAATACAGAACTGGGAAAGGATGCGAAGAACAGCAAGGGAATCTACTACAGTAACGGTAATTATGAGGCTTTTGCCAGACCGAGAAAGCCCGAGGGTGTGGAAGAAAAGAATGCCTATATCGTGGGCAGCGGGCTTGCCTCTCTGGCGGCGGCATGTTTCTTGGTGCGTGACGGTCAGATGCCGGGCAGTCATATCCACATTCTGGAGGCCATGGAGATCGCGGGAGGCGCCTGCGACGGAATATATGATTCCACAAGAGGTTACATTATGAGGGGCGGCCGGGAGATGGAGAATCACTTTGAATGCCTGTGGGATCTTTTCCGTAGTATCCCCTCACTCGAGACTCCCGGTGTATCGGTGCTGGATGAATATTACTGGCTCAACAAGGAGGATCCGAATTATTCCCTGTGCCGTGCTACCATGAACCGGGGCGAGGATGCGCATACGGACGGCAGGTTTAATCTGAGTCAAAAGGGCTGCATGGAGATTATGAAGCTTTTTATGACAAAAGATGAGGACTTGTATGATAAGACAATAGAGGATGTCTTCGATGATGAAGTGTTTGATTCTACATTCTGGCTGTACTGGCGGACGATGTTTGCCTTCGAGAACTGGCACAGTGCCTTGGAGATGAAGCTCTATTTCCAGAGATTCATTCATCATATTGCGGGGCTGCCGGATTTCAGCGCACTGAAATTTACGAAGTATAACCAATATGAGTCGCTGATTCTGCCTATGCAGAAATATCTTGAGGCTGCAGGCGTGGAGTTTCGCTTCAATACGGAAGTGACAAATGTGATCTTCGAGATCAGGAACGGCAGGAAAGTGGCAAAAGCCATCGAGTGCAGGGTAAAAGGAGTCGAAGAAGGTATTATGCTCACAGAGAATGATCTTGTGTTTGTCACGAACGGGAGCTGTACCGAGGGTACTGTGTATGGTGACCAGGATCATGCACCCAACGGGGATGCCGAGGTCAGAACGAGCGGCTGTTGGAGTCTGTGGAAAAATATTGCCAGGCAGGATGCGGCATTTGGTCATCCTGAGAAATTCTGTTCCGACGTAACGAAGACAAACTGGGAATCTGCGACAGTCACTACGCTGGATAACAGGATCCTTCCCTATATCACAAATATCTGTAAGCGTGATCCAAGGAGCGGCAGGGTTGTGACCGGCGGTATCGTAAGCTGCAAGGACTCTTCCTGGCTGCTGAGTTGGACGATCAACAGACAGGGACAATTTAAGGAGCAGGATAAGGAGCAGGTTTGCGTATGGGTTTACGGTCTGTTTACGGATGTACCCGGAGACTATATAAGGAAACCGATGAAGGAATGCACCGGTAAGGAAATTACGGCAGAGTGGCTTTATCATCTGGGCGTGCCGGTGGAAGAGATCGAGGAACTGGCAGAGCACAGCGCGGTCTGCGTGCCGACGATGATGCCTTATATTACGGCGTTTTTCATGCCCAGGGCAAAGGGAGACCGCCCGGACGTGATTCCTGACTGCTGCGTGAACTTCGCTTTCCTGGGACAGTTTGCAGAGACGCCCAGAGATACGGTCTTCACGACAGAATATTCCGTGCGCACGGCAATGGAAGCCGTATATGGGCTGTTGGGTGTGGACAGAGGCGTGCCGGAAGTGTGGGGCAGTGTGTATGATATCCGGGAACTGCTTGGCAGCAGTGTGAAGCTGATGGATGGCAAGTCCCCGCTGGAGATCGCGCTGCCGGGGCCGCTAAATGCGTTGAAGAAGCCGTTGCTGCGCGTGGTGAAAGGCACGGTGGTGGAGAAGGTGCTGCGGGATCAGGGCGTGATCAAGGAGGGTATGCTGTAGCCTGCGGAGTGGAGATTTTTCTGCGGGAAGAGATTTGTAATTTGCGCGATAATGCCGCCCCATGTGTAATTTGTGCATTAATGCTACACCATGTGAGGGTGCTTCCATAGAATATCTTATAGAGAATGTAAAAAGATAAGGATTGAATTATTATGGAAGCAAAAGGAAAGATGTTACAAAGTGACTGCAGTTTCAGCGGTATCTCGCCGCTGATGCTGCCCTTCCCCTACCCACCGGTCAGGGTACAGGAGCAGAATCCTTTCTATGCCAAGCTGCTGACAGTGGATTATTGCGGAGCAGTATCGGAGCTGACAGCCATTACCCAGTATATCCACGGGGAAAGCTGTATGTGCTGCGGATACTGTACGGAGGCCAGAACGCTGCTTGGCATTGCCATGGCGGAGATGATCCATCTGCAGAAGCTGGGAGAGATGGTTATGCTGCTGGGCGGAAACATTGATTTTTCGATCTCGACACGAAGTGGTAAACCGCAGCAATGGACGCCATCTTATGTGGAGTTTGCCGGTAATCTGCAGGGAATCATCTCAGCCAACATAGAGGCCGAGAAAGCGGCGATCAACCAGTATGAGCAGCATATGAAGATGATCGAGGATGACTGTGTGAGGGCAGTGCTGGAGAGGATCGTGCAGGATGAGGAGTATCATATTATGCTGTTGCAAATGATGAGAAGGGGCTAGTACTCTGTACTGAAAACCCTTGTGCAAATATTTCGGTCTACTTTCCCGATTGCACAAGCCCAGAATACTCAACGTAGCCCGCTACGCCTCCGTTTCTGAACTTGTACACTCGAAAAAATATCCTCGAAAATTTGCTCAAGAACTTCAAGTACGGAGTACTAGTGTACAGAATATCGGACAAAATATTTGTGACCTCTTATGAAACGGCAAAAAGCTGTCGATACATTACAATATATCCATTTTTGGAAATGGAATACAATTTGCTGTCAGCATAAACGGAGGAAGCTTATATGGTTATAAGGCACAATATGTTTGCCATGAATGCAGAAAGACAATTAGGGATTGTCAGCAATAGTAAAGCGGATTCTATGGAAAAGCTCTCTTCCGGATACCGCATTAACCGCGCGGCAGATGATGCGGCCGGTCTTTCCATCTCAGAGAAAATGCGCAGACAGATTCGAGGGCTGAAACAGGGAGTAAAGAATACGCAGGAAGGGGTTTCTGTGTGTCAGGTGGCGGATGGAGCGCTGACGGAAGTCAGTGATATGATCCAAAGAATATCAGAACTGTCTATAAAAGCAGCCAATGAAACGAATACGGCTGACGACAGGGATTATATTCAACAGGAAGTACGACAACTGATCACGGAAATAGACCGCATTGCAGAGACAACGACATTTAATGAGATTAAGCTATTTGACGGGCTCGAATCTTTTGGCGGTGGTACGATCAATATGTCGAAGCCTTCGACTGACGGTAAGTTCTTCCAGCTGTTTGGCAACAGTATATCCAAGACCGGATATATGCACGAAGAGTTGAGAAATACTATGGTTGATGGATCAACTTCTGCTTTGGATACGGATCCGGCCGCTAATCCTTATGTCAGTGTTCACATTAATATGGGCGCTTTAAATAAGCTGGAGGATCTGGTAAACTCTACTTTCTTTGTTAATTGCTGTACGGACTGTTGTCCTACTACGGTTGTTTTTACGGATACAGCGGGCGTTACGGCTGGTCCGGGGAAAATAGAGATCGGCATGAAAAAAGCCGACGGCTCTTATTACACAAATGCGGAAGAATTCACTAAGTATATTGTGGATAGCATGAAGGCGTTTGATTCAACAAGTGGAAACAGTATGGATCATACCAGTCATGTAGAGTTCGCCTACAAAGGATCCATGCTGTATCTGTATGATATTGACAATCATGGCTGGGATCAGAGTGATAAAGAGGCGGCATATTTCTGTGATTCAAAGGAGATCTTCGGCAGCTTTGAAGATGCCGGTAAGAAGATCTGGATCCATACCGGCTGTGAGCCCGGGGAGGGCATCTGGCTGGAGATTGGTAACATGAGCACGCAAGGATTGGGAATTAAGGAGCTGAATGTATCGTCTGTGAACGGAGCCGGATCGGCGATTGATTCTGCCAGGGATGCTCTGAGGAAAGTGATGAAGACCCGCAGCCGGATCGGCGCACAGCAGAACCGGTTGGAGCATACAATCGCCAATGAGGAGAATATCGTGGAGAACCTGTCTGCGGCGGAATCGCGTATTCGGGATACCGATATTGCTACGGAGATGGTTCGCTTTTCCAATATCAATATATTGGAGCAGGCGGCGACATCCATGTTGTCGCAGGCAAACCAGCAGTCGAATTATATATTGCAGCTGTTGCAGTAGGACAAAAGGCAGAGGTGTAAGCGCTTCTGCCTTTTTGGATGAAATGGGATAGGAATTTAGAGAAGTGTATGGTATACTGTGATCGGATGCACTGCTATTCGTGGAAAGATCGTGATGCCGCCTGCCGGATCTTTGTGGAAGGCAGGACAGGGACAGGCAGTTTGGGAGGAAATGACATATGCGTAAAGTTCATAGGCAGCAGATATTGGAAGTCGTTGCGAGTATGCACGCGGCGCATCAGCATTGCAGGGACTATTTGTCCGGGAAAGCCTTTCAGGCGGCGCAGGGGCTTCTTACCGACTGTCAGGATGCAGCGATTCAGATTGGGGAGCTGATCGAACAGCTGGACGGCGAGGGGACGGAGCCGGTTGCCTTTCTCGAGCAGTATTGCGAGCGGCTCTATCAGGTCAATGTACAGATAGAGGTGATCTCACCGCAGAAGGCTTATAAGCATCTGGAGGAAGTGCTGCTTCGGGCGGAAAATGCGATCAGGCATATGCGGCTCAGGAAAGAAGTGGTCTTTCTGCCATATAAGGCGAGTATGTGGGATTCGCTGGAGAGCGTCTATCTGGCGGCAAGAGAAGATGAAGAATGTGACGCCTATGTGGTGCCGATCCCATATTATGATAAATTGCCGGATGACAGTCTGGGGGAACTGCATTATGAAGGAGACGAATATCCGTCTGATATTGAGATCACTCATTATGAAGCGTATGATTTGGAGCAGAGGCATCCGGATGTTATCTACATTCATAATCCCTATGACAGATGTAATGTGGTAACCTGTGTGCCGGAACGGTACTTTAGCAGTAATCTGAAAAGGTATACGGACTGCCTGGTCTATATCCCTTATTTCGTCCTGGATGAGATCGAGCCGGATAACCAGGAGGCCATTGATACCATGAAACATTTCTGTTTCCTGCCGGGGACGATCTGGGCGGATAAGGTCATCGTACAGTCTGAGAAGATGCGGCAAATTTATATCAATGAATATAGGAAAGCGGCGAAAGAAGTCGGTTTGTCGGGAGAACATACGGACAGAAAGAAGCTGGAAGAGAAGATATTGGGGCTGGGGTCTCCGAAACTGGACAAGGTGCACAGAACAAATAGAGAAAGCATGGAGATACCGGAGGCATGGCGGAAGATCATCGAGAAACCGGACGGTACCTGGAAGAAGATCATCTTTTACAATACGAGCATTGGCGCAATGCTGCAGAGTGAGGAGAAGATGCTTCAGAAAATGAAATCTGTCTTTCAAACGTTCAAGGAGCAGCAGGAGGAGGTGGCGCTTCTGTGGCGGCCGCATCCTTTGCTGGAAAGTACTATTAAGGCCATGAAACCGCAGATGCGGGCGGAGTATGAGAAGCTTGTACAGGAATACAGGACGAAAGGGTGGGGAATCTATGATGACACGGCAGAACTTGACCGTGCCGTGGTGCTGAGTGATGCCTATTATGGAGACAGGAGCAGCGTGGTACAGGTGTATCAGGAGACCGGGAAACCGGTAATGATACAGAATGTTGAGATTCTGTGAAGATGCGGTAACTGATACGGCTAAAGGGATATGCTGTATTCGTCGATATAGTATTGAAGTATTCAGCATTATGGCTGGTTAGGATAAATAGAAGGATATTGCAGGAAAATGCTTCGGATCTGCGAGGCTGTTAGTGAAAGGGGCTAAGCCGGGAGTATGAGAGAGTTGACTCATTTGGAACAATTGGAAGCGGAAGCGATCTATATTATGAGGGAAGTGGCAGCCGAATGTGAGAAGCCGGTGATGCTCTATTCGATTGGCAAGGACAGTTCGGTCATGCTGCACCTGGCGCTCAAAGCCTTTTACCCGGAGAAGCCGCCGTTTCCCTTTCTGCATATTGATACTACCTGGAAGTTTCAGGAGATGATTGCTTTTCGTGATCAGACGGCTAAGAAACTTGGCATAGAGATGTTGGTCTATACCAATGAAGAAGGAGTAAGAGACGGGATCAATCCCTTTGACCATGGTTCTGCCTATACGGATATCATGAAGACACAGGCGCTGAAACAGGCCCTGGATCAGTATGGGTTTACGGCTGCTTTTGGCGGCGGAAGGCGGGATGAGGAGAAATCCCGGGCGAAAGAGAGGATTTTCTCTTTCCGGAATGCGCAGCATGCATGGGATCCCAAGAACCAGAGACCGGAGATGTGGAAACTTTATAATACGAAGATCAGAAAGGGCGAATCCATCCGGATCTTCCCTCTGTCAAACTGGACGGAAAAGGATATCTGGCAGTATATCCGTCAGGAGAGAATAGAGATCGTGCCGCTTTACTATGCGAAAGAAAGACCGGTGGTATACCGGGACGGCAATATTATCATGGTAGATGATGACAGGATGCAGCTTGGACAGGGTGAGAAAGTAGAGTGGAAGAAGGTGCGTTTTCGGACATTGGGGTGTTATCCTCTGACCGGCGGCGTCGAGTCCGAGGCGGATACGCTGGATGCGATCATAGAGGAGACGTTGCAGGCGATCACCTCGGAGCGTACCAGCAGAGTAATCGATCACGAGGCGGCCGGAAGCATGGAAAGACGCAAGAGAGAGGGATATTTCTAAATGAAGAGCTTGTTGAAATTTATCACCTGCGGCAGTGTGGACGACGGGAAATCTACCTTGATCGGACATATGCTGTATGATGCAAAACTGATATTTGCGGATCAGGAGAAAGCGCTGGAGCTGGACAGTAAGATTGGGAGCCGGGAAGGAAAGATCGATTATTCTCTGCTGCTGGACGGATTGATGGCCGAACGGGAACAGGGAATTACGATCGACGTGGCATACCGGTATTTTACTACGGAGAAGAGAAGCTTCATCGTGGCGGATACGCCGGGACATGAAGAATACACAAGGAATATGGCGGTGGGCGCTTCTTTTGCCGATGTAGCGGTAATCCTCATCGATGCGACGCAGGGGATGCTGATCCAGACGAGAAGACATATCCGCATCTGTTCTCTGATGGGAATCAGGCATTTTGTTTTTGCGATCAACAAGATGGATCTGGTACATTACGACAAGGGCATCTATGACAAGATTGCAAAGGAAGTCAAGCGGTTTGTAAGTGAATTTGAAATAGCGAGCATACAGATGATACCGGTATCCGCTACGGAAGGGGATAATATTACAGGCGGCTCCTCCGCGATGCCGTGGTATCATGGTACGACTTTGCTGACCTATCTGGAAAATATTGAGATAACGGGGCTGGCTGCCGAGGATGGGTTTGTGATGGCGATCCAGAGAGTCAGCAGGCCTAACCACAGTTTCCGGGGATTTCAGGGACAGATCAGCGCCGGAGAAGTTTGCGTCGGTGACGAGATCACCGTGCTGCCAAGCCATGAACATGCTAAGGTGGCAGAGATCTATGTAACGGATCTAAAGAAGGAATCTGCGCAGGCCGGACAGCCGGTGACAATCCAGCTGGATCGGGAGATTGACATCTCCAGGGGTTGTGTTATCTGCAAGAGCGCATCCATGAAATCTGCGAATCTGTTTACGGCGAATCTGTTGTGGATGGATGATGAGAGTCTGGTGCCAGGAAGAAATTACTGGATCAAACTGGGAACCAGGCTGCTTCCGGCATCCGTGATGGACATTAAATACAGGATTGACGTTAACAGTGGAGACCAGCTTCCGGCCGAGCAGCTTTATAAGAATGAGCTGGCCGTATGCGATATCATGTTGTCGGAGAAATGTGTGGTTGACGCCTTTGAGAACAGTAAGGACTTAGGAAGCTTTATCTTTGTCAACAGAGTGACGAACATGACCTCTGCCTGCGGTACGGTTGAACATACACTGCGCCGCTCTGATAATCTGGTATGGCAGGAGACGGATATTACGAAACAGATTCGTGCGGAACAGAAGAATCAGACTACGAAAACCATATGGTTCACCGGGTTGTCCGGCTCAGGAAAATCCACGCTTGCCAATGCCCTGGAGAAGAGACTGGTGGCTATGGGTAAGCATACGATGTTGTTAGACGGGGATAACATCCGCATGGGCTTAAACAGGAATCTCGGATTTACGGAAGTAGACAGGGTGGAGAACATCAGAAGGATCGCCGAGGTGGCCAAACTGATGAATGATGCAGGGCTGATCGTGCTGACGGCGTTTATTTCTCCGTATCGGAAAGACAGAGAGAACGCCAGGGATATCATCGGGGAAGACTTCTTCGAGGTATATGTCAGCACATCGCTGGCAGAGTGTGAGAGACGGGATGTAAAAGGACTGTATAAGAAGGCACGAAAAGGAGAGATCCCTAATTTTACCGGAATTTCCAGTCCCTATGAAGCACCATCAGCGCCCGATCTGGTGATCGATACGCAAAAGATGGATCTGGAAGAGGCAGTCACTCTTATGATCGAGAAACTGGATATGGCGGATGGCTGATGTAATCAATGAATGCCAGGGCGCGGGAATGCGGGCTTTACGGCAGACTGCATAATGCAATATGATAAGGTAAGGATAATAAGTGGAATGAGACAAAAAAAGATGAATTTATGTAGTAGGATTCTGGTGGTTTTGACTGTAGTCTCCATGACTGTGCTGACAGGGTGCGGCGGCAATGAGACAGGAGCTTCGGGCAGCGGTGACGGTAATCGGGAGAAGGTGGAACTTCTGAATGTTTCTTACGACCCGACTCGTGAGTTTTACGCGGCATATAATCAAATGTTCAGTGAATATTGGAAGGAGCAGAGCGGGCAGGAGATCAGTGTAACACAGTCTCACGGAGGTTCCGGCTCTCAGGCCAGATCGGTGATTGAGGGAAATGAGGCCGATGTGGTAACGCTGGCGCTTGCTCATGATGTAACGGCGATCGAAGAAGCGGGGTTGATCGAGAGCGGGTGGATCGGAGAGTTTGACAGTAACAGCGCGCCCTACACCTCAACGATCGTATTCCTGGTACATAAGGGAAACGAGAAGAATATACAGGATTGGAATGATCTGATCAAGGACGGTGTGGAAGTTATCACTCCGAATCCGAAGACATCCGGCGGCGCGTGCTGGAATTTCCTTGCGGCGTGGGCGTATCAGCAGGAGCAGGACGGTAATGATGAAGATGTGACAAGAGAGTTTATGAAGAAGCTTTATCAGAACGTGTTGGTTCTGGATTCCGGTGCAAGAGGCGCGACGAACACTTTCGTGGAGAATGGGCAGGGAGATGTGCTGATCGCCTGGGAGAATGAGGCTTATCTGGCAATGAAAGAATATCCGGATCAGTATGAGATCATCACGCCCAGCGTCAGTATTCTGGCACAGCCTTCGGTGGCGGTCGTTGACAGCAACGTTGACGATCATGGAACGAGGGAAGCGGCCGAAGCTTATCTGGAATATTTGTACAGCGATGAGGCACAGAGACTGGCAGGAGAAAACTACTACCGGCCGTCTAAAGAGACGATCCTGCAGGAGCTTTCTGGACAGTTTGATCTGGATATGAATCTGGTTACGATTGATGATTTTGGCGGCTGGGATGAGGCTTATCGGGTTTACTTTGAAGACGGGGCGATCTTCGACCAGATTTATGAGGAATAGCAGGATAATATAAGGAGCTGTGATTTATGGAACAGCAGATTGTTAAGGTGAAGAATAAGCGTGGTGTCAGGGTGATACCCGGTTTTGGGCTTTCGTTTGGGGTGACGCTTTCAATGCTCAGCGTGCTCGTGTTGATTCCGCTGGCATCCGTTTTTGTCAGTGCAGGAAGATTGGGTTTACGGGGATTCGTGGATGTGATCGCATCCCGGCAGATCGTTTCCGGTTATATCGTCAGTTTTTCCTGTGCTTTTGCCGCCGCGCTTGTGAATGCGTTGTTTGGAATGATCCTTGCCTGGGTTCTGGTTCGCTATGAATTTCCGGGGAAAAGGCTAATGGACGGGATTATCGAACTTCCGTTTGCACTGCCCACTGCGGTGGCGGGTATTTCTTTGACCTATCTTTATTCTGATCAGGGATGGATAGGTTCTCTTTTTGATAAGGCGGGTATTAAGATTGCCTATACGCGGATCGGTATCACGATTGCCATGGTATTTGTGGGGATTCCCTTTGTGGTGAGAACGGTGCAGCCTGTTTTGGCGAAGCTGGACAGACAGTACGAAGAGGCAGCCATGATGCTGGGGGCCGGCCGGGCGCGCATCTTTTTCAAGGTGATTCTGCCGGAACTCTTCCCGGCATTGATTGCCGGGTTCGGACTTGCCTTTGCCAGAGGAATCGGAGAATACGGAAGCGTAGTGTTTATAGCCGGGAACATTCCTTATAAGACACAGATTGCACCACTGCTTATTATGGCAAAGTTAGAGCAGTATAAATATGAGGATGCGACGGCAATTGCGTTTGTGCTGCTGCTGGTTTCTTTTGTGGTGATGCTTATAATTAATTCTGTACAGATTTATATGCAGAAATTCAGCAGGACATAATGCGGTATGGGAAGGAAGACGGGGGATTGCCCCGAAGATTGATTTGGGGAAATACCAGGTTAAGCAGGCTGCGTTAGAATGGGAGATTATGATGCAAGATCAGGTAGAGCATAGCTATCAACACGATATTGTAGGCGATGATATTCATTCGATCAGGAAGGTGATCGAACCGCACAGGGATGATGCGGATCATGCAATAAAATATATTCTGATAGGCATTGCAGCGGTGTTTCTGCTGGTTATGCTTATTATGCCGTTGACCGTTGTGCTCATAAATGCACTGCGGGACGGCTGGCAGGCATATAAAGAAGCGGTTATGGATGAATATACGGTGAGAGCTCTGCAGCTGACATTGTTTGCAACGGTATGTGCCGTGGCGGTGAATACAATCTTTGGCGTATTTGCGTCTTATCTTCTGTCCAAATTCTATTTCAGGGGACGGCAGGTTCTGGCATCACTGATCGATATTCCTTTCTCGATCTCTCCGGTCATTGCCGGCCTGATCTTCATATTAACGTTTGGCAATATTGGATGGATGGGTGATTTCCTGAAAGCACATGATATTAAGATTGTCTTTGCCGTGCCGGGTGTCATACTGGCAACGATTTTTGTCACGTTTCCCTTTGTGTTCCGAGAACTTTTTCCGGTTATGAATGCGCAGGGAAAAGACGAGGAAGAGGCAGCGGCCCTGATGGGTGCAGGCGGACTGATGATCTTTCGCAGGATTACGTTTCCGCATATCAAATGGGCATTGGTCTATGGCGTTGTCCTGTGTACGGCGCGTGCGATGGGAGAATTCGGGGCGGTATCTGTCATATCCGGCCACCTGCGGGGGAAGACAAATACGCTGCCGCTTCATGTGGAGATATTGTATAATGAGTTTAATACGACGGCCGCTTTTGCGGTGTCATCGATTCTCGTTATTATGGCTGTTGTAATCTTAATCATCAGAAGCTTTATTGAGAGAAAAAGAAAGATTTGATTTGGTACAGACCGGATTTGTGGAAGCGCTTAGGACAAAGAGCGGTAACAGGACAAGAAGTCATGATGGAATGGTATGAAATAGTTTGTGTAAGAAGAGGGAACGGCAATGTATGTGGAAATGAGACGGATCAATAAGACGTTTGACGGTTTTCAGGCATCCAAAGATGTGAACTTCGGGGTGCAGAAAGGACATCTGGCGGCATTGCTTGGTCCGAGCGGAAGCGGTAAGACGACGATACTGCGGATGATCGCCGGCCTGGACAGACCGGATTCGGGCGATATTCTGATCAATGGAAACAGAGTGAATGATATACCGGGGAGTAAGAGAGGGATCGGTTTCGTCTTCCAGAATTATGCGCTGTTTCGGTATATGACGGTGGCGGATAACATTGCCTTTGGTCTGGAAGTGCAGAAAAAGAATAAAAAGGAAATAAAGGATAGAGTGGAAGAGCTACTGGAGCTGGTCTCCATGCAGGATCTCGGGAAGCGGTATCCCCATCAGCTTTCCGGAGGACAGCGTCAGAGGGTGGCATTTGCCCGTGCGTTGGCGCCTGATCCGCAGCTTCTGCTGCTGGATGAGCCTTTTGCGGCAATTGACGCCAAGGTGCGCAGGGAACTGCGGACATGGCTGAAGGAAATGATCGGAAGAGTGGGCGTGACCAGTATCTTCGTGACGCACGATCAGGAAGAGGCTGTGGAGGTGGCTGATACCATCATCATTACTAATCAGGGAAGGATAGAGCAGATTGGCACACCGGAGGAAGTCTGCAGACATCCGCAGACGGAGTTTGTGGCAGATTTCGTGGATGCAGAGCGGTTTGAGGCTTTGATGGCGGTAAGAAGGGTTGAATAAATTCTCTGGTGAGCAATTTAGTCTAACAAACTGAATAAGTTCAGTTGGATTTTTTGTTTCATCATGTGTCGATTTAGAAAATGATGTCTGATGATAATTAAGAGAGCTGTCTGAAATATACTTTATTTAATTTGGTGTTGTGATGAAAAAAAGAATGTGATACAATCATATCAAGCAAAGAACACGTCTAAGATTCTTATGATATCTTAATGGATTGAGTTTACAGTCCGTTTCTACGCAGAGCAGTCTCTGCGAGAACTCCTTGCTTATAACTAAATAACCGCAGGGAGGAAAAGAACAACGGTGGGAATTGACCGGATCATGCCTCTCTGCCTGTGTAAAGAAAGAGAGGTATGATATGCAGCAGAAGAAAAAGTATAAGACAACACAAGTACAGGGAACAGGGCTCGTAACGGAAGAACGCGGTACGGCACATGTGAATGATGCAGGCAGGACGCGCCCGGAGGAATTTGAGCTTAACCTAAGTGATTTTGCACTTTTCTTATCGGTGATGAAAGTGAAGGAGGCTTATACCGATGTACTCAGTATTATTCTGAATGAGCCGGAACTGAAACTCAAGGAAGTCAGGGTGGAGGAGGTTATTCTGAACAGATCCGGGAAACGTGCCATACGTCTGGATGCGTGGGCGCAGGACGTATACGACAGGCAGTTTGATATGGAAATGCAGAATGATGCAAGTGGAGATGATGTCCGCAGGCGTTCCAGATTTTACCAGAGTCTGATTGATACGCCAATCCTTAAATCGGGAAAAAAGACTCGCTATAAACATCTGCCCTCGACAGTAATTATATTTATTACACAGGAAGATATTTTCAAGAGAGATCGGGCGATGTATACATTCAGAGAGCAATGTGCAGAAGATGCAGATCTGCTGTTAGAAGATGGTGCGACTAAGATTTTTCTCAATATGACGAGCAAGAACGGCAGGCAGGAACTGGTCAGCATGCTGCAGTATATGAAACATACTACACTTACAAATCCTGATATCGCAGTAATGGATGAGAGAATCCTGGATCTGGACAGAATCGTTGAGGAAGTAAAGAAGTCAGAAGAATGGGAGGTTGTGAAGATGGGTATTCTTGAGATCGGACTGGAAAGAGGTATGCAGAGGGGAATGGAACTGGGAATAGAGCAGGGAATGGAACTGGGAATAGAAAAGGGAATAGAACAGGGAACCAGACAAACATTAGTTAGGAATGTAGACTTGGCGATAAGAAACTTTGGGCTTTCGCTGCAGGAAGTATGCGATGGCCTGGGAGTAACGGTGGAAGAGTATAAGGATGCGAAATCGAAGCTTGCATTATCAAATTTGCCACCAGACTCAATCTAAAGAATAATACATCCTATGCCGATATCTATTACAGTAATTCAGGATGAATGAAAAGATATTGCATGGATGCAGATATTGGATAGAGGTTTAAACGACCATTGCATCAAGTAGCAATGGTCGTTTTTTTGAGGAAAATGATATGAGCAGGGAGAAACTGGGCACCAAAGCGGAGACACTGCAAAAATTATATCAGAAGCTAAAATACGCACAGGTTTTGCCGCAATATACGTTCACTGCAGCTGAGTGGGCAGCAGATCCGGAGCGGATTAAGAAGAACTATCTGGCATTGGAATGGAAGAAAAAAGTGATCGTGCGAAGCAGTTCTCTGGCGGAAGACACAAACGATAGTTCTCAGGCGGGAAAGTATGAATCGATTGCCAATGTATGCGGCGAGGAAGCCTTTCAGAATGCTGTAGAGATGGTGATTGAATCATATGATGATGATAATGCAGCGAATCAGATACTGGTGCAGCCTATGCTTGCTGATGTAAAGATTTGTGGCGTTGCATTTACGTTGGATCCGAACACTATGGGGAATTACTATGTGATTAATTATGATGAGAAAGGTTCCACGTCTGCGATCACATCCGGACAGGGTACAGAAAGCAGGCTGTATTATCGGTTTAAGACGGTCAGTCCGGAAAAACTGCAGGATGGTGTAGAAACAGAAAAGGAAACTGATAAGTGCAATGATATAGCCGGGGAAAGGATGGATCGCCTGTGCAGGGCGCTGCAGGAACTAGAAGAGTTCTTCGGACAGGAGAATCTGGATGTAGAGTTTGCATTTGACGGGGATGACGTGTTGTATATTCTGCAGACAAGAGCTTTGTGCGTGCAGGGACAGCCTGCGGATCGGAGGATGCAGCAGTCAGAATTAGAGCGCATCGAGGAGAAAATACGGCAGGCACAGAGGAAGAAGCCGTTTCTGTGCGGCGAGAAAGCGCTCTATAGTGTTATGACAGACTGGAATCCGGCAGAGATGATCGGTATTCGCCCAAAGCCTTTGGCGTTGTCGCTTTACCGGGAAATTATTACAGACAGTGTGTGGGCATATCAGAGGGATAATTATGGATATCGTAATCTGCGAAGTTTTCCCTTGATGGTGGATTTCGGGGGTCTGCCTTATATTGATGTAAGAGTCAGCTTCAATTCTTTTGTTCCGGCTGGACTGGAAGAAGAACTCAGCGATAAGTTAGTGAATTATTATCTGGATCGGCTGGTTGAAAATCCAGCAAAACATGACAAGGCAGAATTTGACATTGTTTTCTCCTGTTATACTTTCGACCTGCCGGATCGGATACAGGTGTTGAGGCAGTATGGATTTACAGAAGGAGAGATTGAGAAGATCATAGATGCGCTCCGCGATGTGACAAACAACATCATTGATCATAAGAACGGACTGTGGCGTAGAGATTATGATAAGATAGGGATATTAAATAAGCGTTATGACGAGATCATGGCGAGTGATTTCGGGAAGATCGGGAAGGTGTACTGGCTGCTTGAGGACTGCAAGCGATATGGAACCTTACCATTTGCAGGATTGGCCAGAGCGGCATTTATCGCTGTTCAGATTCTGCGTTCTCTTGTGACTTGTAATATTCTTGATGAAGCGGACTATGAGTCGTTTATGAGCGGCGTTAATACAGTGAGTTCTGAGATGAATGCCGATTTTGAAGAGTTATCCAGGAAAGCTTTTTTAAGAAAATACGGGCATTTGCGTCCGGGAACATATGACATTATTTCCCTGCGCTATGATGAGGCGCCTGAGTTATACTTTGAATGGAATAGAAAAGGCGAGAAAGCAGAAGACAGCAACAAAAAACGAGAGGAATTCCGGCTGTCGCTTCAACAGCTAAGTTTACTGAAAAGAAAACTGATCGAAAATGGATTAACCAATGATATACTTGAATTGATGGACTTTATTAAGACAGTTATTGAAGGGCGAGAATATGGGAAATTTGCTTTTACCCGTAATCTGAGCATGGCGCTTCGGCTGATTGGAGAACTTGGACAGGAAGTAGGAATATCCAAAGAGGATTGTGCTTTTGCAAATATTCACGATATATGTGGATTCTATGCATCGGCGGGAGATGTTCGGACAAGTTTTTGGCGTTCTGTGCAGCAGGGTAAGAATGATTATGAAGTGACACAATCTATCACATTGCCGCCGATGATTATACGGACTGAAGATGCGATGCAGTTCTATTATCCGGATTCAGAACCAAATTATATTACGACAAACCAGGCGGTTGGTACAGTCTGCGTTCTGGATGAAGGAAGCTTTACCGAAGAGTTGAAAGATCGGATTGTATTGATACCGAGCGCGGATCCGGGGTATGATTGGATCTTTTCACATGGGATCAAAGGGCTTATTACCATGTATGGTGGAGCCAATTCCCATATGGCGATCCGGGCGGGCGAGCTATCTATACCTGCAGCGGTGGGTGTGGGAGCAAAGAGTTTCGGAGAGTATAAGAAGGCCAAAATGGTGGAGATTGATGCGGCCGGGAAACTGGTCAGAGTATTACAATAAAAGTATATTTAAAGAAAGGATTTAGTAGACATGAAGACAGAATGGGATTACACAGAATTAGCTGAGGCATATTTAAAAAGACCGGATTATGCCCAGAATGCAATTGACAGGATGCTGGAAACAGCCGGTGTGAGAAAAGGGGATAACGCATGTGATGTAGGGGCTGGAGCAGCACATTTGACTTTAAAATTAGCGGAGTATGGATTGAATGTCTGTGCAGTTGAACCCAATGACGCGATGCGTGCAAATGGAATCCGCAGAACAAGCAGTTTTGAGACAGTTCAATGGTTTGAAGGTGTTGGGGAACATACAGGAATGGAAGAAAACAAATTTGATCTGGTGACATTTGGTTCTTCTTTTAACGTATGTAATCGACAGGAGGCACTGGCAGAAGCGAAAAGGATTCTAAAAAACAACGGTTGGTTTGCATGTATGTGGAACCATAGAGATCTGGAGGATTCTTTGCAGAAAGAAATTGAAGATATTTTGAAAAGGGAGATCCCGGATTATAATTATGGAACCAGACGTGAAGATCAGACAGCAGTCATCAATGAGAGCGGTTTGTTTGGAGAAGTGATTTATATTGAAGGGACTGTGCTACATGACATTCTTGCGAAGGATTTTATCGAAGGTTGGAAATCGCATGGAACAGTACAACGTCAATCTCAGGAAAAATTTGATGCAATCAATGAAGAAATTCGTAAAATAGTTGAAGCGAAAGGTCAAGAGTATATTAAAGTGCCTTATACTACAAGGATCTGGATGGCACGGGTGAAGTAATATGTCTGTAAAAGCAAAGATCATATTGTATACGCAGCGAGTGGAGATCGTGAGCGGTTATGGAGAAAGAAGAGATTGTGCTGATCAAAATATTGCCCGCTTTATAGAAGCTTGCGGATATTTGCCGGTTCCTGTGCCAAACATACCCAGTATCACAAAGTATATGGTGGAACAGCTGCGGCCTGTGGGGCTTGTTCTGACGGGGGGGAACAGTCTGACGAAATATGGAGGCGATGCTCCGGAAAGAGATCAGGTAGAGAGAGAACTTCTTAAACTTGCACTACAGTTTGATATTCCGACCTATGGTTTCTGTAGAGGAATGCAGGTGATTGCAGACTATTTCGGATGTGAGTTGGAGCAGATACAGGGCCATGTGGCAGTCCGGCATGAAGTGCATGGTAAATTGGGAACGATGGAAGTAAACAGTTTTCACAATCAGGCGTGCTGCAAAGCCGTCAGTTCGTTAACGGTACTTGCACAGGCAGAAGATGGCGTAATCGAGGCGATACGACACAAAGAGAAGCCAGTATTAGCTACAATGTGGCATCCGGAGCGTGAAGAGCCATTTCGAATGGAGGATGTACAGAGGGTACGGGAACTGTTCGGATGAGTTGTTTATAACAAGAAAGAGGAAAGAGTGATGAAAGTTATCATATTAGCGGCGGGGCAGGGAACTCGGCTGCGTCCATTAACAGATGACAGACCGAAATGCATGGTGGAAGTTAATGGACGGAGTATTATTGAAAGACAGCTTGATACGATGCGTGTCTGCGGGATTCAGGATCAGGACATCACTATTATATGTGGTTATTGTAGTGAAGTACTAAGGAAAAGGTTTGCGGATACACAGATTCGTTTTGTTGTAAATGAACAGTATGATTCAACGAATATGGTGTGCTCCTTGATGTGTGCAAGAAAGATGATGGAGACAGAAGAGGACATTATCATATCTTATGGTGATATTATTTATGAGGAAGCTGTTTTCAGGAAAATACTGACAGCTAAGGATACTATGTCGGTGATTGTGGATGACGGGTGGTATGCGTATTGGTCTGAGCGGTGTGAGAATCCACTGGATGATGCAGAAACGTTGATGTTTGATGCAGAGGATTTTCTGACTGAGATTGGGCAAAAAACGACGGAACTTGCAAAAGTGCAGTCTCAGTATATTGGACTGATGCGTTTTAAAGGGGAAGGCTTGAAGAAAATGTTGGAACTTAGTAAAGAAGCAGAGAGAAGAAGTGCAAATGGGGAAGTATTATGGCGGACAGACAGAGCTTATGCGAAGATGTATATGACGGATCTGCTGCAGGGACTAATTGATACAGGGAGTAAACTGCGGGCAGTACATATACAAAGAGGCTGGTTTGAGATTGATGATTGTGAGGATTTGAAGGTGGTGGAGACACAAATTTCTTAAGGCGAGGTTGTATAAGCGTGATTAGATTCTGTGATAGTGAAGTAGGATGTGTGGAATACAAGTTGCTGGATAGGGGGCGGCTTCTTTCTTATTTTTTGTCGGGGCATTTAACGGAGATTGTATGTGTATATGATGGTCCTGATGCAGAAGATTTTATTGGAATTATAACCTATTATTCATTATTGGATGCGGTATCTATTAACGCTGCAATAGTAAGAGATTATGTAATCTTAGATAAGGATATATGGCTGACTGCGAGAGAGATATTTAGAAAGCGAGGTAGAGGTATTCGGAATATGCTTCCGCTTCCGGTTTTGGATAAGGATTATCAGTTGGTTTGTTTTGCATATCAGGATGAAGAGGCCAATCGCGAAATTCGTATGTTACGCGAACTGGAAAAAACACAGGGAGTAGTACAGTTTGCAGATGTGTTTTCGGAATATACTTGTGTGAAAATATATGGGTTTAATGAATTGGCATATTTTTTTGCAAAATATCTCAGAAAGCAGTATATTCAGGTTCAAGTAAGTGACGGAATGTGGCAGGAGTTCTTTGATAGTGAAGAAAATCCGGTACCGGAATATGAATGTTTGAATATATATGCAGAAGGTACATGGGAAAGACCGCGTGACTGGAAGGAGAATCTGCTGAGAAGCGTTTCTGTAGAATTTGACTGTATAGATAAAATTTATGAAGTTAATCTCAAAAGGAATTTGATTAAGAATGCGGATATAGAGTGTAGTGCATTATTGGAACATTTGCGGATAGAAAAAGAAATTATACTTTGCGGGGTAGATAAGAAGTCACAGGATGCGTATGATTTTTTGATGGGAAATGGAATTGAAGCGTGCTGTTTTGCAGTAGAAGAATTAAACGTTGAATGCATGCACAGGATGTTCGGGAAAAAAATTATAACGATAAGTGAGGCTGCGAGGATATATCACACCCCGATATTTATTGATTGTACTTCGCAATATAGTGCGTGGGGCCTTGGGAGTGTAGATTACTTTGATTATATAGGATATAAAAGGAATGAAGGGTTTATCCTATTGAAAGACTATGTGGAGATACCGGAAAATAATTTACTTGATGTTCTTAAAAATGCAAAGATTGTTTTGTCTGGAGACTGTTATTTGTGCAGCAGGTTATATGAATACTTAAAGCAGAATGATATTCTGGCAACAGGATATTTGCAAACATTGCAAAAAGATTTACAGCCGGAAAATATGCCGGAAGTATTTGCAGATAATATTAATGAAGATACTATATGTATCCTTATAGAGCCCATATATAGGAGTGATGCTAAAGAAGGACTTGCAGGAAAAGAGGAAAAAAATCAACGCATTGTGTTTTTAAGGGAAAAGGGATTGGATAATTATACAGATTATTTTTCGGATATAGTTTCTTTTATTCATATGGAACAGGATAATGAGATGAAATATCATAGAGAATATTTGATGCCGAAAAAAGTAGTGATTGGTTCCATATTACCTTATAATGGAAATATTTTTCTAAGATCGTTATTAGATTCTCACCCAACTGTATTAAGTATTTATTATTGTGATTTAAATAATCAGCTGTTTTGGATATGTATGCGCTTGTCGATGGTACGTGCTGAAGATATTATGCCATTGTTCTGGAAATTGATAGCAGGGAACGAGGAGAGCATTACAGACAGGCCTGCATTTGTAAAGAAGATGGAGAGACTATTGGCGGAGAGCAATAGATTTACATCTCAAGAATTATTTGTCATGTTTCATATTGCCTATAGATCTATGCAGGGACAAAATATAAATGAAAATGAATTACGCAGTATAGTAATATATTGGGAGCCGCATTTCCAGGAGAGAGATAAAACAGAAGAATGTGCCAAATGGCTGGAATCAGAAGATGTGCCCTGCGATATTATAAACGTGGTTCGAAATGCAGTGCCTCAGAAGGGTTCTACTCTTAAAGAAACCAAGTGTATAAAAGGAGGGGTAAGAACGGCTTATCGTTCTGTCTTACGGCGTATGCCGATTGATAAAAGGAAGTATATGCAAAGCGAAAGGCTGATTATAAAATTTGAGGATTTGAAATGTAAACCAAAAGAAATGTTGATGAAGATTTGTGAACGATGGGGTGTGCCTTGGTCTGATACATTGATGCAGACTACAAAGGATGGGGTGGAGTATGTTTATGGTGATACGATGCAGAGAGTAAGCGGTTTCGATTTAAAACCTGTATATAATACATATGACAATTTCTTTTCAGAATTTGACAGGTTAAAAATAATGCTTATTGATGCCATATGGCAAAAAAGATATGGATATGCGTATGTAGAGCCGGATTGGTTTACAAGAGGAGAAGTGCAGGAAATGTTTTTAAAAGAGTTTTACTTTGAACGTCCGGGGGACAGGACCGGATTTTATAAAGATTGTTTAGATCTGGATAGAAGAATAGCATTGCAAAATGATCTTAGGTATAGAGTACAGGAAGTACGATGCCTGTTGAGTATATGGGAAAGCGTATTTTAGGAGGAATGTAAAAAAGACATGGCTACAGTATATTGGATTACAGGTCTTTCCGGCGCAGGAAAAACTACGATTGGAAGAATACTTTATGAGAAAATAAAAAGAATTTATCCTAATACAGTGTTTCTCGATGGTGATATATTGCGAAAAGTGTTTGGAGATGACCTTGGGTACGATCAGGAGGATCGCAGAAAATGCGCAATGCGTTATGCAAGACTGTGTGCCATGTTGCAAGAACAGGACATGAATGTGGTTTGTTGCACCATCTCTATGTTTGACAGTATAAGAAAATGGAACCGGGAAAATATTCGGAATTATAGAGAGATTTATGTAAAAGTTTCTATGAATACGCTTAGGAAAAGAGATCAAAAAGGGCTGTACAGTGGAAGAAGCGAGGAAAAACAAAAAGGGGTAGTAGGGATCCACATGGAGATTGAGGAACCGAAGTGTCCGGATTTGATTTTGAAGAATGATGGGGACCGGAAACCGGAGGAGCTGGCTGAGTGTATATTACAGTGTTGCCATATTGAGTGAGCAGTGGAGGAGAAAAATGCCTAACTTTAAATGATGGGAATGTTTATATTGTTGATGTAGGTCAGACAAATGATTTTGTAAGTTTGATTTGACATATAAATAGTGGTTTATATCAGGAGATATATAAATGGAAATGGTGATAGCAAATAAGAAAATTGGCATTATGCAGCCTTATTTTTTCCCGTATATTGGATACTGGCAATTATTGAATGCAGTGGATGAATATATTATATTTGATGATGTTAATTATATTAAAAGCGGTTGGATTAATAGAAATAATATTCTTTATAATAGAGCAGTAAAAAGAATAAACTTATATATTAGAGATGCTAGCCAAAACAGACTGATAAAGGATACACATCTGGCTGAAAATAATAATACTGAGAAATTGATTAGATTGATAAAGGATGCGTATCGGAAGGCTCCATACTTTAATGAAACATTCAATTTGTTAGAAAGATTATTGCGTTGCAACAATGATAATTTGTCAGATTTTTTAAAATATCAAATAGAAGCAATATGTGAGTATTTGGAAATAACAACAAAAATTTATTTGTCTTCTAATCTTGAAAAAAACAGATCATTGAAAGGAGAAGAGAAAATTATTGATATCTGTATAAACAGAGGAGCTGATTGCTATATCAATGCTATAGGAGGCAAGGAATTATATCATAAAGAAATATTTGAGAGATATGGAATAAAGTTACTTTTTTTGCGAAATATCTGCAGTTCATATAAACAGTTTGAAAATTTATTTGTCCCTGATTTGTCAATCATTGATGTTATGATGTTCAACAGTGTAGAAGAAATACAACAGCTGTTAACAGAATTTAAATTGGAGAATGCATAATTGAAGATTCGATGAGTACTATTATCGATTTGGGAGAGGATATTCATGGAGATTGTTAAAGGATGCGTTGTTAATATAGATGGAGTAGAATGGTTTCCAGCGCAGAATACAAATCTTTTGTGTCAACAGATAGGTAAAAGAATCATTTGCAGAGATATTTTGCCATATTATGATCAAGAAGAATTTTTATATAATGCAATTCATAAATATGCCGAGAAAATATTTTTGGTTCCTTGGCGTGCAAAAGATATTCTTGTTTATGACACCAAAAGGTCGGAAAAAAATTTTTTGAGTTGTGAGGAATTGTCAGATTGGCAGGATATGGATTATAAATATTCATTTTCTATTACATGTGATAACTTTTTGTACTTGTTTGGAAGACGCATTCCGGGTATTGTCAAAATTAATATGTGTACAAATAAAATAGAGTTATTGAATGGTTTGATTGACTCTCGGAATACCAACTTAAATGAATTAGAACCAATGTGTGGATTATTTTTTTCGTATAACTATGTAAGGGAAGAAAGTTGTGTTTGGATTCCTTTATTAGGAGAAAAGGGAATCGTGCAATTCAATTTGCTTGATGATTCTCTGAGATTGTATGATTTACCGATAGGCTGCTCAGCGATATGTCAGTCAGAAGAAAGAGGAAAATTTTGGTTGTTTTCTCAAAAGCAGAAAAGCATTATTAAATGGAGTTGTAGTGGAAAGATAGAGGATAAGATCAATAATATTGATCTACGGAGCGAGTGTGGTGAGACTGTGTTAAAAAATGATAGCGGTAGATTGAAATGCATAAGTAATTTGGAGAGTATTAATGTGGATTTAGAGACAAGGCAATGTATAAAGGGAAAAGGAGAAATAAGTAAAGAAGTTATTCAATGCGCTGAGTGTAGTGATGATTTACTATCTCGATACTTTCGGGCGATAAATAAAGAAGAAAAGTGCTATTTAGAGAACACTGTACGATCATTTAGATTATATATGAAATATATTGTGATTGATAAAGAGCAGACATATTTTAAACAGAGTAGGATTAATGAATCCGTTGTACAGCATGTTGGGAGTAAAATCCATCTATTTACAAAAGCTATGAGTGAATAGACTGGGAGTATGAAGGCAAATGGTTGAAATATTGTGTTAGGAGAGAGACTTGATGAAAAGACCACTGGTCAGCGTAGCGCTTATTACATATAATCAGGAAAAATACATTGAAATTGCCATAAAGAGTGTGTTAATGCAAAAGGTTAATTTTAATTATGAATTTCTAATTGCGGATGACGAATCCGATGATGGAACATCTCAGATACTGGATCAGTATCAAAGTCGTTATTCGGATGTAATCACAGTAATACATAGACAACATAATTTGGGAATGAATAGGAATGCAAATGAGCTGTTTGGCAGGTGTAAAGGAAAATACATCGCATATCTTGAAGGAGATGATTTTTGGAAGGATGACTTGAAATTACAAAAGCAAGTAGAGTATTTAGAGACGCATAGCGGAGCAATGGCGACGGCACATAATGTCTTATGTATTGACGAAAACGGAAATAAATTGCCAAAGGAGCTTGTGGATTTTCCTTATAGAAAGCAACATAAATATGGAAAAAAGGAAGCTATGAATCTTGAAGAATTTGGACATATGAGCAGTTTAGTGTTTAGAAATTTTCGAGATATTTTGACTTCAAAACAGTGGAAAATATATAATCAGAGCAGCTTGAATGGTGATTTTAAATTAGGTATTACATTAGGAATGCTGGGATATATTTATTTTTTCGAGGAGACGTGGTCTTGCAGGAGAAGAGTGTTTTCGGGAACAAGCTGGACGGCTATGACTTACGGCACAGATCCCACTCATCGTATATGTGCTAACTATTTTAAGGCACGTCAATATATTCAACTGGCTTTTCATGAGAATGTTGATCTTTCAAGTCATTTTTCATATTTATTACGTAGAAAGGCTGTTATGACAGTGAGAGATTTTAGTTTACAGAATATTTATGGTGTCGAGATATTGGCAGGCAGTTATTTAAGAGCATTAGAACAAAAAATGAAGGATAAATATGTAAAGGATTAGAAGAATGAGTAAAGTAGTAATTTTTGGGATAGGACAGATTGCAGAGGTAATTCACTTTTATTTGACAAGCGATTCTGATCATGATGTTGTTGCGTTTACAGTGGACAGAGAGTATTTGACCAAACAGCAATTTAAGGATTTGCCGGTAGTTCCTTTTGAAGACATTGAGAGGATTTATGATCCGCTTCTATATAAGATGATTATTCCGATTAGTTATAAGAAAATGAATAAAATAAGAGCTGAAAAATATTATGAGGCTAAAAAGAAAGGATATGAATTCATTTCGTATATTAGCTCCAGAGCGGCGTATTATGGAACTCCTGTAGGTGAAAACACGATTATTTTTGAAAACAATGTAATTCAGCCATTTACAAAGATAGGAAATAACACTATTTTATGGAGTGGGAATCATATTGGACATCATGCGGAAGTAGGAGATCATTGCTTTATTGCATCTCAGGTAGTTGTTTCAGGAGCCGCAAAAATAAAGGATTATACATTTATAGGAGTGAATGCAACAATTAGAGATTCCGTAATAATAGAGCGGGAAAATCTGATCGGGGCGGGTTCGGTAATTTTGAGAGATACAGAGGCAAAAGCAGTTTACACACAACGTGGAACTATTCAGTTGGAAAAGAACAGCAGTGAAATAAGGAGGATTTAAGATGAGGTGGAAAAAACAAGGGTGTATTATTACATTGGATGATTTAAAAGATGTTTCATGGATGCATTCTCATTTGCAGCTTCCGGTTCCGTTCAAATTGGATAATGGTAATTATCGTATTTATTTTACCACAAGGTTTGAAGGGAAATCGCTCCCTACATTTGTAGAATTGGAAAAAGATACATTTAATATTGTACATAAAAATTATGAGCCTTTACTTATGTTAGGTAAACCAGGTACTTTTGATGATAGTGGAGTTATGTTTTCGTCCATAGTTAACTTTGCAGGAAAAATATATATGTATTATATAGGTTGGAATCAGCAGGTGACAGTTCCTTATCAGAATTCTATAGGATTGGCCGTTAGCGAAGATGGAGGTATAAGCTTCAGAAAATATGCTGAAGGTCCTATATTAGGACGCTCGCTGCATGATCCGATTTTTGTTGCAAGCCCTTATGTTGTAAAACGAGAGGAAGATTGGATATTATATTATCTGTCTTGTACTGAATGGATAGAAGGAGAGAGCAAACGAGAGCCAATATATGATATCAGATATGCAATGTCACACGATGGGATTCATTGGGATGTGCCGGATAATAATCTTTGTATTGATGGAAAATCAGAAGAAGCTATTGCACAGCCGTGTGTTATCATGGATGGACAAGGTTATAGAATGTGGTATTCCACAAGAAAAACGTTGGATTATCGTACAAATAGAATGAATTCCTACAGAATAGGTTATGCGGAATCTTTAGATGGATATACATGGATTAGAAAAGATGATGAAGCAGGAATTGCTGTTTCGGAGAATGGTTGGGACTCGGAGATGTTAGCGTATGCCAATATTATAAAGGAAGAAGGGCGGTATGTAATGTTTTATAATGGGAATGGTTTTGGAGTAAGTGGAATTGGCTATGCAGTAGCTGAGAATGAGTGATTTTGGATGTGTATTATAGAGAGAAAGTTATAATATGTGCTTGAAACCTACAGTCTATAAGAAAGGCATCGATCTAAAATGAATGACAAAATATTGGTAACACGTTCAACTATGCCGGCGTTTGAAGAATATGTTGAGGCAATAAGACCTTTGTGGGATAGTCATTGGCTTACTAATATGGGATGTTTTCACAGAGAGTTGGAAAGTCAATTGAAGGATTATTTGGATGTTCAAGAAGTATCTCTTGTGGTAAATGGACATATGGCGTTAGAATTAGCAATACAGGCATTTGAATTTCCCTCTAATGCAGAGATTATTACTACTCCGTTTACTTTTATTTCAACAACGCATGCTATAGTAAGAAATGGCTTAAAGCCAGTGTTCTGTGATGTAAAAGTGAGTGACGGAACAATGGACGATAAAAAAATAGAAGGATTGATTTCTGATAAGACTGTTGCAATTATCCCGGTACATGTATATGGAAATGTATGTAATGTGGACGCAATACAGAGAATTGCTGATAAATATGGATTAAAGGTTATTTATGATGCAGCACATGCTTTTGGTGTAAAGTATAAGGACAAAGGTATAGGAGGATATGGAGATGCTGCGGTTTTTAGTTTTCACGCGACCAAAGTGTTTAATACGATAGAGGGTGGTGCCGTTACATTCTCAGCGCATGAAATGTATGAAAAATTATATAATCTTAAAAATTTTGGGATTCGTGGAGAAGAGATAGTATCAGATATTGGAGCGAATGCAAAAATGAATGAATTTGCTGCAATTATGGGATTGTGTAATTTAAGACATATTAGTGAGGCGATTGAAAAAAGGGAGCGGCTATGTGCTTATTATTTAGAGGAGTTGTCGAATGTTAGGGGCATTCGTGTATTTGATTCAAAAAAAGCTGTGGAAAGGAATTATGCCTATTTTCCGATTATAGTTGAGAAAGAATATAACATGAGCCGGAACGGATTATATGATTGGTTACGGGAAAATAATATTTTTGCGAGAAAATATTTTTATCCGCTGACGTCGGATCAGGAATGCTATAAAAATAAATTTAAGGACAACAAGTTGGAGTGTGCGAAAGAATTGGCAGAAAAGGTTCTTGTCCTTCCATTGTATCCTGAGCTAAAACGGGAAGATATAAAGAGAATTAGCGATTTAATTAAGATTAAAGGGAAAGTATAACATGAAGAAACAGTTGGATTTTTTATGCGTTGGATTTCAAAAATCTGGGACTACGACATTAGATGCTATATTGCGAAAGTATGATCAGATTGTTTTGCCTGAAATTAAGGAGACACAATATTTTCATTGGAAGTACAAATATTGCGATTCGTTAAATGTTTTTTGGAATAGATTTTTTGATTTGAATGAAAGTGGTAGTTTCGGGGTAGTTGAACCGGAATTTGACTTTTTCCCATATGAAATATACAGGACTTTTGGAAAAGATGTAAAATTAATTTTTATTATGCGAAACCCAATAGAAAGGCTGTACTCCTATTTTAGGATGGAGTTAAAATTGGGTAATAGGTGGATTTATCCTTATTATGACAAGAAGACAGGAGTATCCAGAATGTTTGACAGATTTGTGATTGAAAACATGAAGTGTGCAAACAAAGAGATAAATCCATATTTTGAGCGGGGAAAATACATGCGTTGTATTGAACAGTTTTTACAATATTTCCCTAAAGAAAATATGCACTTTATAATTTTTGAGGACTATATTAGTAATCCTCAAAAGACTGTGCGTGAACTCGTAGAGTTTTTAGGTTTTGAATATAAAGAAATGGATTACAGTATAATTGAAAATAAGGGTAATCGAGTAAGTAAAAATATCTTTTGTCTCATAATGAATGGCTGGCTTACGAAACTGGATTATTTATTGAGAACAAATAAGCATATACCGATCGTAGTTTATAAAGAATTGACTGGATTTATTGAACGTATAAGACATTATTCGACGTGCGAGAATAATGATCAAATGAGTAAGAGATCCTATCAAAGATGTAAATATTTTTTTAAAGAAGACAAAAAAGCGTTAGAAATATTTTTGCAGCGTGATTTATCAAAGATTTGGTTTGAATAAGAAAATTGAATTTGTGTTTAATCCAGTGATTGTATGATAGGTGTTTTGTGTTTGGAATATTAAGGGAGGAGAAGTATGATCAGATTTTGTGATGACGAAGTGGGATGCGTAGAATATCATTCATTAAATAGGGGCAAGCTTATATCTTATTTTTTGTCTGGGCATATCGATGAAATGGTTTCTGTCTATGATGATTTTAATGAAGGGCAATTTATCGGAATCATTACGTATAATTCTATATTGTATGCTCTTTCCATTGATAGTGCAATCCTAAAAGAATACGTGATTTTAGATCGAAACATATGGAATAACGCAAGAGAAATTTTTAAAAGAAGAAGTCGTGATATTCGTAAAGCCACTCTGCTGCCTGTTTTAGATCAAGATTATCATTTGATTTGTTTTGCATATCAGGATGAAGATGCAAATCGAGAGCTTCGTATGCTGCGCGAATTGAAAGAAGCACAGGGAGTATTACAGTTTTCAGATTTGCTTCCAGAATATAAGTGTGTGAAAATATATGGATTTAATGAGTTGGCATATTATTTTGCAGAATATCTCAGAGAGCAAAATATTCAGGTGCAGTTAGACGGCATAATGTGGCAGGATTTTTTGCCCAATGAAGAATGTCTTGTGCCAGAGTATGAATGCTTGAACATATATGCGGAAGGAACATGGAAAAAGAGCCGGAATTGGAAAGAAAATTTGCTAAGAAGTGTTTCTGTAGAATTTGAGTGCATTGATAAGATTTATGAGGCTAATATAAAGAATAATTATATCAAAAATACCTGCAGTAAGGGGCATCATGCATTGGTTGAGCGTTTATATGAGGAGAAAGAAGTTTTGATTCGAGGAATAGATATGGATGCTCAAGATGCATATAATTGGTTGTTGAACAATGGAATTGAAGCAAAGTGTTTTGTATTGGATGAATTAGATTTCGGATATAAACGCAGAATGTTTGGGAAAAGAATAATGGGTTTGCATGAAGCCATGGATACTTATCATGAGCCTGTTTTTATTGATGTCAGTTCAAAATATAGTGCCTGGGGGAATGGCAGTGTAGATTATTATGATTATATAGGATATAGAAGAGATGAAAGATTTATTGCTTTGAGGGATTATGTGGAAGTACCGGGAAGCAATTTATTGAATGCGCTTGAAAATACGGGAGTAGTGCTGTCCGGAGATCGTCATTTGTGTGGTAGACTATATGAATATTTAACGCGGAAGGATATTTTAGTTGTAGGATATTTACGCACATTACAGACGGATATAAAGCCGGAAAATATGCCTGAAGTAGCGATAGAGGCTGTTGGTCAGGACGCTATGTGTTTAGTTGTAGAGCCTGTCTATTATAGTAATCCTAAAGGAATATATATTGGAAAGGAAGAAAAAAAGCAGCGCTTGGCATATTTGAAGAATCAAAATATAAATAATTATACAGATTATTTCTGTGATATAATCCCGTTTATTAATATAGAAAAGGATAATATTGTCAAATATAGTAAGCGCTTTAAAGCAAAAAGGATAGTCCTTGGATCCATACTTGATCATAGTGGGAATACTTTGATTAGATCATTATTGGACTCGCATCCAAATGTGTTGCTCATGCAGTATTGTGATATGAATAATCAGCTCTTTTGGTTATGTGTACGGTTGTCAATGGAATGTGTAGAAAATATTATCCCCTTATTCTGGAAACTTATAGAAGGAAGTGAAGGATCGATTGTAGACCAGGCAGCATTCATTAGGAAGATGAAACAGTTATTGACGTGTAATAGCAGGTTTACTTCGCAGGAGCTGTTTATTATGTTTCATATTGCTTATATGTATATGTTTGGATTAGAGGTAACAGAGGATAATATAAGTGATATGCTTGTTTATTGGGAGCCGCATTATTTGAATCGGGCCAAACTGGAAGAATGCGTGAAATGGCTGGGAACAGAGTCTGTTCCTTGCGATATAATCAATGTGGTAAGAAATTCGATACAACAAAAGGGGGCTCCACTTAAGCTGCCATGGTGTTATTCCGGGGGAACCCAGACCGCATATGATGTTATGTTGGTACCCTTGAATATGGAACAAAAAGAATATGAGCAGAGTGACAGAGTGGTTATAAAGTTTGAGGATTTGAAGTGCAATCCGAGAGAAACGTTGCAGAATATTTGCGATGAATGGGGTCTGAGATGGTCTGATACATTAATGCAAACTACGCAGAATGGACAAGAAGACTTTTATACTGACATGAGCATGCAAAAGGTAAGTGGTTTTGATTTGGGTCCTGTATATAATACATATGAGAATTTTTTCTCGGAGTTTGACAGGTTGAGATTAATGCTTATTGATGCACCATGGAGAAAGAAGTATGGATATCCACATGTAGAGCCGGAGCAATTTACAAGAAAGGAGTTACAGGAGATGTTCTTGAAGGAGTTTCGGTTTGAATTGCCAGGGGATACGACAGGATTATATAAGGATTACTTAGACCTGAATGCCAGGATAATGTTACAAGCTTATTTGAGAGGCAGAATAAATGAAACCAGATGTCTGCTTAGTATAGAAGAACACATGGCATAGAAACCATATAGGCTGTGCCGTGGTAGAGAATGACTTGAAAATTGCAGAGGAGGATTGAAAATGGCGGTAATTTCGGTCTTAATAACGGTATATAATTGTGAACAGTATTTAAAGAGAGCAGTTGACAGTATTCTGAATCAAACATGGAGCGATTTTGAAATCATTATTGTGGATGATGGGTCAACCGATAATAGTTTACAAATTATAAAGGGATATGATGATGCAAGGATCAAAATTATTGCAGTTAAGGAAAACAGAGGGGTAGCATATGCTCGCAATATTGGAATAAAGCAATGTAGATCGGATTATATTGCATTGATGGATGCAGACGATATATCGCTTCCGAACAGATTAGAGATGCAATATGAATTCTTAAAAGAGCATCCGGAAATTGATGGAGTCTATGCAAAATATCAGCATATTGATGTAGATGATAAAATCGTTAGCGAGGCATGGCCGGTTGCATATCACAATTATAAATATGTTAAAGCATACATGTTATTAAATAATACAGTTGCGAATTGTGGAATGATGTTTCGTAGACAGATTGTTGAGAGGTATCATTTGAGATATGACGAAGATTGGAAAATAGCATCTGATTATAAGTTTTGGTGTGATTATCTTAAGCATGGAAAAATAGTAGGAATGGATAAAGTATTATGGTATTATCGCTTGAGGAATCATAGTCTGTATAATAATTCGAATACGTCAGTTAAAGAAGCAGCTGAACGGGAAATTAAATTATATGTTTTTCAACAATATGGATTTCACTTTTCGGAGGAAGAACAGGAAGTTCTGATTAACGTGTTTGGTATATATGGAAAAATAGCTTCTCAAAAAGAAATGATATTATTACATGAAGCGCTGTGGAAGATGGCGAATCAGGCAGCTCAAAATAAATTGGAGTTTGCGGAAGAGGTCAGAATTATGTGTAGAAAAAGATTTTTGGAAAAAGTAAAAGAAGCAGACGGGCTATGGATTTTAGATAACTGATGGAAGAGAGATGAAATAAAGAATGTGTGGAATACTTGGTGGCAGCGAAACAGAATGGAATTATGAAGCGGGAATAACAGCGTTGAATCATCGGGGCCCGGACGGACAGAGAATACTTAGAGAAGAGGAATTTAGTCTGGCATTTGCAAGATTGTCTATTATAGATTTGTCAGATGCGGCTATGCAGCCGATGACATCTTTCGACGGAAAAGTGACCATTGTATATAATGGCGAGATATATGGGTATGACTATTTAAAAAAAGAATTGGAAAGTAATTATCCTTTTGTTTCTTACTCTGATACAGAAGTCATCCTATATGCGTATATGAAGTATGGAGACAGATTTGTAGATTATATTGACGGAATTTTTGCGGTTGCAATATTTGACAGAAGAAATCAGACAGTACGAATGTTTCGGGATCGAGTAGGAGTGAAGCCATTATATTACTATTATGATGGATACAATTTTGGTTTTGCATCAGAATTAAAGGCTCTAAGGTGTTTGGTAGGCGAGAGTAAGTTTGCTCTGGACTATACGGCATTATACGATTATTTGACATATGCATATGTGCCGGCGCCGAAGACAATGTATAAAAGTGTTAGACAGCTAAAGCCTGCACATAAAATTATATATCAGGTTAAAGAGCATAGATTATCTACACAAAAAAATTATTGGAATCTTGTTATCAATGATAGAGTGGACAGATGCAGAAAAGATGGGGAACTAGCAGGGGAGCTTCGGCAGCTGATACATGAGTCTGTTAGAGAACAAATGATTGCCGATGTACCAGTAGGCACTTTTTTGAGTGGAGGAGTCGATTCCAGCATTATTACCTATGAGAGTCTTTTGGAAAAGCCTGATATAGAATCTTTTTCAATCGGATTCGATGATGAGAACTATGATGAATCAAAGTATTATCATGCATTTATACAGAAATTTCAAAATAATTCCAATGAGCAGATATTCAGTAAGAAAATTTTTAAGGAATTATATAAGAAAGCGGAAGAATGGTTTGATGAACCGTTTGCAGATACATCAGCATTTCCAACATATCTGGTATCTAGGTTAGCAAAAGAAAAAGTTACCGTTGTATTGACCGGTGATGGTGGAGACGAGTTATTTGGCGGGTATGCATGGTATAATCGTAAATATAGGCCGGGGTTATTGGGAGATTCATCACAAATATCGCGATTTTATGAAAATTTGACAATTAATAATAAGAAGTTGTCTATTCCAATGGCCGGTGAGCTATTATACGAGACATTATATAAATTCAGTGTATTTCACGGGTATTACACAAAAGAAATGAAAAGCAGAGTGGCACAAAGATGGGGAATACCCAAAGATTATGACGATTATTGGTTTTTAAGAGAATATGATCATAAAGAGCTCCCAACCTTGACAAGGCTACAGTACATTGACTTATGTACCTATTTACCAGAAATATTGACTAAAGTAGATCGGGTAAGCATGCAGTTGTCGTTGGAAGCCAGAGTTCCACTTTTATCACGGAAAATCGTTGAATTTGCTTTTTCATTATCTCAGGAAGAAAGATGCCCGAAAGGTGAGATGAAACATTTATTGAGAAAAGCATATCCTGAAATACCAAAGTCTATTTTATATAAGAAGAAGCAAGGATTTTGCATGCCGAGGCAATATCTGGGACGGAGAGAAATGACTAATGAAAAAATGTTAAAAGAGATTTGGAAAATGCGCTAATTCATAAAAAATAGAAGAGATTCACATTATGATGGACTCTAATTTTTGGGGGAAGAATTTGATAGAAAATGACTATGAAAAGAATATGTCAACATGGTTAAACGGAATAAAAGAGGAGATCAGGTTTTGGATTACCTATATTGCACAGGAAGTATAGGACGAAAACAACCATAATTTTATTTGATAAAGAAAAAGAGTGGATTGTTTATAGTCTGCAATCAATTAATGTAGAAGCGAGGGGCAGCGATGAAGAAAATATTAGTATGGGGAACAGGGGTGAAGTCCATAGAGTTTTTTGAGAATGAAGTAAATGCAAATGTCGTTGGCTTTATAGAAACGTGCAAGAAACAAAATGAATTTAAAGGTATATCGGTATATGGTATTGATGAATTGTGGCCGGATTATGATTATGTTGTTGTGGCAAATACATATTCAAGTGAAATATATGAAGAATGTATAGATAGGGGATTTAATATAAATAAGTTTATTTTTTTATATCCTTTGATGAGACAGGTGGGAGAAACGAATCCGGAAGTATTAAAAGATATATTGAAGGAAAGAAATTATACGATGTACTGCATACAATATGGGCGTTATGGCGAATCTTTTTTTCAAGATGATCTGGATGAGTATCAGAGGAAAAATGTAAGAGATAATTTTCACATAAATGAGGAAAACCTTTGGCCGATCATTTGTGATAAATATAGTAAAGCAGGAACGATGGGAAATTATTTCCTGCAGGATTTATGGGCGGCAAAATTGATAAATAGAACAGGAGCTAAAAAACATTTCGATATAGGATCTAGAATAGACGGGTTTATAGGGCATTTATTGGCAATGGATATTGATGTGACGTTAATCGATATAAGAGAGTTTCCAGGTGAGATAGAGGGACTTCATACTATTGTAGATGATGCTACGACACTTAGAGCGATTCCGGAAGAAAGTATAGAAAGCATGTCAGCGCTTTGTTCTTTAGAACATTTTGGCCTAGGAAGATATGGGGATCCTATTGATCCGGAAGCCTGTTTCATATGTTTTGAGGAAATACAGAAGAGGATAAAAGGGGGAGGGAATTTATATATTTCACTTCCGATTGGTAAGGAGCGGGTAGAGTTTAATGCGCATAGGATTTTTTATGCGAGTACAGTTATAGATTATTTTTATGAGATGGATCTGGTTGAATATTCATGTGTAACAGCGGACAGGATTGATTATAATGTTGATATCCACAAATATGATCAGGATGAACATAATGGAAATTATCGTTATGGGCTTTTTCATTTTGTAAAAAAGTAATTTGAATGAAACATTAGGGTTGATGAAATGGATGATATAAAAAAAGCAACTTATTTTTTAGATTTTTCAGATTGTTTAGGTGGTTCAAATAAGGTTTTGCTTACCCAGGCATACATAATGAAACAAAGAGGATATCATGTGAAGATGGTAATACCTGCCAGAGAGGGAGAAGCGCCTGTTGATGATTGCAATGAGGTGTGGAAGAAATATGATCTTGAGACGATGTATGCAAATTATACTATATCTGCCTGCATGGAAAACATTGACATTTTGAACGCATTGAAAGACTACAGAGATATTGTCGGGCTACTTAAGGCGGATAAGCCGGATATAATCCACAGCGCACAATTGAATATTGCCGTCGAACTTGCAGCGCGGGAATTGGGAATACCTCATTTAATGAATATTTATCCGGCGGATCGGGAATCATTTGATTTGGATTGGATGGAAATATTTCCGCAATACCATAGTGCAGATTCTATTCTATTTTCCGAGCGTTGGGGAAAAGGGCTTTGCATTCCGTCAAGATGTATCCGGATAGCATATGAAGCAGACCAGAGCGTAAGAAACTGCATGACAGAAAAGAGGGATGAACAACCCATCATCATATTATCAATAGGGGTGTTTTGCGAGCATAAGAATCAATTGGCGATGATAAAGTTTGCTTTACAATGTAAACGAAACGGAAAAAATGTAGAGCTTATTTTTCTTGGTGTTTATAATAATACTTATGGAAAAAAGTGCAGAGATTTCGTTGATCAACATGGTATGTGGGACTATGTAAGATTTGAAGGATTTGTTTTAAATATTGAAGATTATTTCAGAGAAGCGGATTTATTTATTTTAGCGAGTACCGTAGAATCTTATCCGGGAGTCATAGTCGAAAGTATGGCAAATAAGGTGCCGATTATTTCCACACCGGTGGCGGGTGTCCCAGAACTGTTGACAGATGGGAAAAATGCGTTTCTTACGGAGGGATATGAAGCAAGCTATCTTTATGAAGCATTTTTAAAATTTTTAGCTTATAGAAAGAGTGGTCAGATTGGGCAAATAGTAAAAAATGCATATGATACGTATTTGCAGAACCATACATATGAGGCAGTGGGAAATCAACTGGAAGATTATTATCAATGGATTGTGCAGGATTATAATAGCAGGCGATTACCGCATTTGACAGCAGATGAGGTTAAACAAAAATTCCAGGCGTTTCTTATGAAGAAGGAGATAGGCGAGATTACGCCGATCATGCGCAGCCGGATATGGTTTTTGTATCATGTTTTTTCAAAAATAGAGCAGAAAAAAAATAAAAAAATTGTTATTTGGGGAGCTGGTTTTTGGGGAGGACAGGTCTTAGAATGGATTCAAATGTTGGGAGAACAGACAAGGCTTGTGGGATTTATTGATATGAGCAAAGAAGGAATGTACTTCGGTTATCCAATATTTCAGAATAAAGATGAAATTTTGGAAGAATGTGGGACAGTCTTTATTGCGATGGAGAACCCAAAAGCAATAGCGGAGGTTATGGAGTATTTGGAGATGTATGGAAAGATGAGAAATCAAGATTATTTTCTTGCATGTAATTCACCTTTGATCAGAATATAAAAAATATGTAGAAAAGTAAAGAAAGAAGGTTAACTTTGGGTACTGTTCAATTTATTAAGAAAAAAGAAACAATAATAGCTATTATTATAAAAAATAATTACTCTTGCGAAGGCGTAGATTTTATTACTCCGGGTGATTATTCACAACAGGTAGCATATATGCATCATCCGACAGGTAAAGTGATTGATGCACATCTCCATAATCTGGTGCATAGAAATGTTGTTATGACGCAGGAAGTTCTTTTTATTAAAAAGGGAAAGCTGCGCGTGGACTTTTATGATAACTATGAGGATTATCTGGAGAGTACTGTGTTGGAAAGCGGTGATGTTATTTTGCTTGTTTCAGGTGGACATGGATTTACCGTTTTGGAAGAGGTTGAGATGATTGAAGTAAAACAGGGGCCTTATTCAGGAGATAAGGATAAGGTAAGATTTACGGGAATTACAGATGCTGAGGCTATGATCAAGAAAGAGATCAATGAAGGGTGAATGGCGTAACGAAAGGTTTGTTTATAAGGTAACATAGGTGGAGCATATGGATTTTATACCGGTCAATGAACCATTGCTGGACGGGAACGAAAAAAAATATTTATGTGAATGCATTGATAGCGGGTGGATCTCTTCAGAGGGGCCGTTTGTTAAGGAATTTGAGCAGAAGATGAGTTCTACTGTGGGTAGGAAATACGGAATCTCTGTATCTAACGGAACGGCAGCGCTGGAGGTTGCGGTTCAGGCTCTTGGTATTGAGGCAGGGGATGAAGTTATCATGCCGGCATTTACGATTATTTCCTGTGCGATGGCGGTCACAAAATTAGGAGCAATCCCGGTACTTGTAGACAGTGATCTGCGTACATGGAATATGAATGTAGAAGAGATTGAGAATAGGATAACAGATAAGACAAAAGCCATTATGATTGTGCATTTGTATGGACTGCCGGTTGAAGTGGATCCTATTATAAAGTTAGCCCAAAAATATAATTTAAAGATTATTGAAGATGCGGCAGAGATGCACGGACAGACTTATCATGGAAAACCTTGCGGAAGCTTTGGTGATATTAGTACTTTTAGCTTTTATCCGAATAAGCATGTGACGACCGGAGAGGGAGGAATGGTAGTTACAGATGATGAGGAACTGGCAGAAAGATGTCGTTTACTGAGAAACTTATGTTTCAGAAAAGATGTACGGTATGTACATGATGAAATCAGTGATAATTACAGATTTACGAATCTTCAGGCGGCGGTCGGGCTTGCGCAGCTGGAAAGACTCGAGGAGTTCATTAAACGCAAAAGGGCTATGGGAAGGTACTATACAGAGAAACTGCAGGGAATCGATGGGTTATTGCTTCCGGTTGAAAAGACGGATTATGCAGATAACATTTACTGGGTATATGGATTGGTGTTGGACAAGCATAGGAAAGCCGATAACAGAGAAGTACAGAAGAGCCTGGCAGAGGCGGGGATAGGCGCCAGAACTTTTTTCTGGTGTATACATGAACAGCCTGTATATAAGAAAGCAGGATTGTTTCAGGGAGAAGCTTATCCCAATGCGGAATATCTGGCAAGGAAAGGGCTCTATATTCCGAGTGGGCTTGCCTTAACAGAGGAGCAGATGGAACGAGTTGTAGATCAGGTCGGAAGAATAATGAGCAAGATTAGTTGAAAAACGACAGAATATAGTTCAGGGGATCGGAAATGATATGTGAATGGAATCACTGGAGGAGAAATGTCACAAAGATCAGAGCTTTTGGCTGAGAGAATTGTATCTGGCAGCTGCAGGGTGGTATTATATGGGGGAGGAAAAACAGGAAGACAGGCATATACCTTTTTGAAAGATAATGCGATAGATGTCTATGCATTCTGTGATTCCAATTCATCGTTATGGGGGCAGGAGATCATGGATCAGACGGTCTGCTTAAAATTAGAGGATTTGTTGCAGATCAGGCGGGAAGTGATTTTTATTATCACTGTAGCGCATCGGTATTATAGCGAGATCATTCAGCGGTTAGAAGTTCACGAAGGATTAAGCTATATTATATGGGAAGATTTTTCGGGTAGTATTGCGGCAAAGCGATGGGTATATGGAACAGATAGGATATGTAATTATACAACAAAAAGGATTGCCATATATACCTGCATAACGGATGGGTACGATACGTATGAGGAGCAAAAAGCAATCGTTCCTGATAGTGATTATTTTCTTATTTCTGACAGACCGGTGAGATGCAGCGGCAGTACACAAAATATAAATATAAGTGAAGTTGTTCCGGATAATATCAAAGCCCCCAAGCTGCAAAATCGGTATTGCAAAATGCATGGACATGCCATTTTTAAGCAATATGAGTATTCCATATATTTGGATGGAAATGTGAGGATATTGCAGGACATATCGGATTATATTAATTTGACAAATGAGAGCGGGATTGCCTTTTATAAACATGAGGTTCGAGATTGTATTTATGATGAGGGGATGGCGGTAATGTTTTTGAATAAAGTAGATCCGCATAAAATAAAGCTACAGTTGAGGGAATATGCTGAAAAAGGAATGCCGGCTAAATATGGATTATTAGCTGGCGGGGCCATCTTTAGAAATCATAAGAGGAACTTGGGCAATCAGATTATGGAAAACTGGTGGAGGGAATATATTAAATGGCCCACCAGAGACCAGATCAGCCTAATGTATGTATTGTGGAATATGGGCATAGATGTTATGGATATAGGGATAGTCGGTGGAGGAAAAAGCCGTTTTCAAGACAGTAAAATATTTTGGTGTGAGCATTTGCTATAGAGGGTAGGGTTTATGCAGACATTTCAAGATTATGCGTATTATTACAATGCATTTTATAAAGATAAGGATTATAAGTCTGAGGCAGAGACCGTGGACAAGCTTTTGAAGCGATATGGCTCTCGGATCAACAGGGTCATCAATTTCGGCTGTGGTACAGGGAAACATGATATGGAGCTTGTAAAGCTTGGTTATCAATGTAAAGGGATTGACATGAGTCCTCTTATGATAGAGATAGCAAGGCAGAATTCGGATTCGGATGGCAGCAGGATCGCGTTTGAAGTTGCAGACGTCAGGAATTACGAAACGGATCAGAAGTATGATGCGGTTATTTCTCTGTTTCATGTTATGAGTTATCAGAATACAAATGAAGATATTGTACAGGCATTTCGATCGGCCAGGGCTTCCTTAAATGACAATGCAAACGGATGCTTTCTTTTTGACGTATGGTACGGGCCGGGGGTTTTAAGTGACAGGCCGTGTGTCAGGGTAAAGGAGATAGAAGACAACGAGAATCAGCTGATCAGAATTGCGAGGCCGGTCATGCATGATAAGGAAAATGTGGTGGATGTGAACTATGAAGTGCTGATTATGAATAAGAAGACAGGCCAGGTACAGACTATCAATGAAGTACATAAAATGCGATACTATTTCAGGCCGGAATTGGAGTTGTTGTTAAGGGATGCCGGATTTCAACTGCTTGACAATATTGATTGTCGAACGCTTGGTGAGACGGATTACGATTCATGGACCAGCTATTTTATTGCAAAGCCGGTGTGATATAGAAGTAAGTTTGAAAGTGACACCTCCAATATGCATTCGGAGATAAAGATGTAGAATGATATTGCAGTTTAGAAATCTGACCTGATGTTCCGGAGAACAGCAGCTTATACGGTGGAGAGCAAAGTAATGGTAAAATTTATGTCATTTGAGGACGATTATTTTGATATTTGTGAGACTATGGGATATAAAACTGTAATATATGGTGCAGGAATGTATGCCAGGAAAGCTTTTCCGTATCTTAAAAATATATCTTGGATATGTGATAGGCGTGCTGATGAGATCGGGACATTAAATGGAGTGCCTGTGATCCCGCCGGCAAAACTTCAGATGACAGAAGAAACATTGTTGATCGTGATCTGTGTGAAATCAGAGGTGGTTAGAAAGGAAATTAGAGAAACGTTAGAAAAAATGTCAATTAATGCCTGTGTTTTTGATTTTTTTAATAATGTGGCATTTAGGCATTTTACAAAGAGGATCCTGGTAGCTTCTGAGGAAAAGAAAGACATACGTTATGTACACTTGGTGTGTGAAGACCGGGGATGGATCTTAAGAAAATTCGCCGTTAGGATGCAGGAAGAATTGGAAAGAAAGGGGTATGAATGCTCCATTAGCAATGTAACAGATTCGACGGCAGATATTAATCACTATATTATTTATGACAGCTATGAGCCGATTGCTTCTTATAATGACACGATTATGATAACGCATATAGATTCGTATAATAAGCTCGAGATGCTTAAATTTCAATTGGGAACGGCAAAGATGGGAATCTGTATGTCCAGGGAGACAATGGAAAGGCTTGTCATGTACGGTGTACCCAGAGAAAAGTTGTGTTATATCAATCCGGCACAGGATGAAATAATAAAGCCCAAAAAATATGTGCTGGGTATAACAAACAAGACGCATGATGATCACAGAAAAAATGAGAATGTTCTGGTTGATTTATGTAAGGTATTGAGTCCGGATTATTTTGCATTTAAAATAATGGGTTCCGGTTGGACAAACATAGTTGCAGAAGTTAAAGCAATGGGATTCCAGATAGATTATTATGACGAATTCGATTATGAGGAGTACATCAAGCTGATACCGACACTTGATTATTTTCTCTATTGGGGATTTGATGAAGGGTCTATGGGGTATTTAGACGCCCTTCGTGCCGGAGTGGGAACGATTGTTACACCACAGGGATTTCATCTCGATTTGAGAGAGGGAATAACCTATGAATGCCGGACAATACCGGATTTTAGGGATGTGCTGTTAAGCTTACAGAGGAAACGGGAGAGAATCGTGAATTCTGTAAGTACATGGACGTGGAAAAATTATGTGAATAAGCATCTGGAAGTCTGGAATTATCTGCTTGGGAATGAAGAAAATCTATATAAGAACCAGCATATGTATGAAGATGGTATTTTCTCGGTATTACGATATGATGCCTGAGCGTGAGGGGAAATTATTATGAAAATTGCTGTAATGGTTGGAAGAAGAAACATAAAGGAATTGGAAAAGATATTTAGCCGTGATATCGAAATAGCCTTTTTTATTGATAATAACATAAAGTCATTGGGAGCAATGATAGGAGATAAAAAGGTTTTCTCTCCGTATGAGTTTTCGGGTGATATGGTAGAGTATGTGGTTATCCTTATTTATGCGTATGAAGGTGTCAATCAGGAGTTGACAGATTTAGGATTTGATCAAGAACGTATTATTAACTTATGCGATCCAACAATTGATCTTTACGGATATCGGGATATTTTTGACGTGGATGCGGCCGATCGATTTCGGCTAAAACTCCGAATGGATCATATGGAGACACGGATCAGATGGATGGAACTAAGCCGGCAGCATTTCGAGGAGAATTATTTGTATGAGGCGGCCGACATACTGAAGCGGAGGCAGATAGAACTACCACGGATCGTAAGCGTGGAGTGCACATGTGACAAGATTATTTCTGAAAAGTGTTCAATGAGCAGATACGGGGATGGAGAATTTGAAATTATCCTGGGGACAGCAAAAGCCATTTATCAGAGTGATAATGCGAAATTGGCTGAACGGTTAAGTGAAATTCTGACGTCGGATGTACAGAATCATATTGTGGCGCTTGCGGATGATTATGGCGCGATGGAAGGAATAAGAAAAGAAAATAAAGAAACGATCCGACATTATATGACCGAGGAGAAAAGAAAGCAGCATTATGCGTTATTGGATATGGATAAAACATATTATAATGCGTATATCAGCCGCCCTTATGTGATCTATCCCCATGATGAGATTGAAAAGGCGAGGAAAAGATTTGATGATTTGAAACGCATATGGGATCAGCGAGAAGTTTTGCTCGTGGAAGGCGACAGAACCCGCATGGGTATCGGTAATGATCTATTTGCTAATGCTGAAAGTGTCGAACGAATTATCGCACCGAATGAAAATGCATTTGATGTATATGATGCGGTATATGATGCGGTGATGGAAGAGGGAGAAAATAAGGTTATACTTATCGCCCTTGGCCCGACGGCTACAGTACTTGCGTATGATTTGGCAAAAGCAGGATACTGGGCACTGGATATTGGTCATTTGGATTTGGAGTATGAATGGTTTTTGAGGGGAAAGGGCTATAGTTACGTTCCACATAAGTACAATAATGAGATGCCGGGAGATACAATGGTAACAGACATTTCCGATCAAGGTTATGAACAATCCATTGGTAAGATTATATCGGCAACACGCTGAGGACTATTGCGCAAATTATGAAAATATCAATTATAACAGTCTGCTATAATAGCGAAAAAACAATTGAACGAGCGATAAAAAGCGTCATAGTGCAAGGATATAGGGAGGTGGAATATATCGTTATTGATGGAGGCTCTACAGATAACACTTGTGACATTATACAAAAGTATGAGAACGCAATTACTTATTGGGTAAGTGAGCCGGATCAAGGCATCTATGATGCTATGAATAAAGGCATAGCAGCATCAACGGGAGATATCATAGCATTTCTTAATAGTGATGATTGGTATGAGAGTAATACGTTTGAGCGCGTAAAAGAGTATTTCAGTGAAAGTGATGCCGATATGGTAAGCGGGTGTATTTGTTGTGTAAGAAACGGGGAACGCAGTATCATACACAGCAAGGAACAAGATAATGCGGATGATTATTTTCTTGATATAGGATTTCCGCACCCTGCCTTATTTGTCAGAGCAAAACTTTTTAAAAGATATGGTGCATTTGACACAGATTATAAAATTGCGGCAGACTATGACTGGATGCTGCGTGTGTGTCTTGCAGGTGTAAAAGTATTGGTGGTGAATGACTGTCTTACCTTTTTTTCCTATGGCGGGGTGAGTACATTGAGACGTTACGACGCATTAAAGGAGCAATATAAGGCGGCGCTTACCGCTATACAATGCCACAAAAAAGAACATCTTAGAGAACGTTTGAGAGAATATTATGAGAGGGAACTTTATTTTGCAAAAAGGGAGACAGCCTATAACCGGGCGATATCGTATCAGATCAACAAAATCAGGACGTTGTTAGATGTCAGACGAGTATATTATATATGGGGAGTCGGAGTAAGGGGGAAACAGTGCCGAGACCTGCTTGTACGTGCGAAGATCAGCATAGCAGGCTTTATCGATTCCTATACTGACCTTACGGAATGTGACGGATATCGTGTTTTTAGGCCTGACAGCATAGAACCTGATGCCATTGTTTGTGTAACGCCTAAACAGTATGAAAATGAGATAAGGATACAGCTGAAAGAAATGGGTATGGCGGAAGACAATATTATACTTTTTTCAAATTTGGTGGAGAGGATAATTCAATTAGGAGAAACAGATTATAATGAAGATTACAGTTATTACTGTTTGCTTTAACAGTGTAAAAACAATCGAGAGAACGATTAAAAGCGTGTTAGCGCAGAATTATAGTGAATTAGAATATATCATCATTGATGGTGGTTCGACAGACGGAACACTGGATATTATAAGAAAGTATAAAGAGAATCTGTCAGTATGGATCAGTGAACCGGATGATGGGTTGTATGATGCAATGAATAAAGGGCTGGCGAAGGCAACCGGAGAAGTTTTTGCCTTTTTAAATAGTGATGATTATTATACAGAAAATGTTTTGGAACGCGTGAATGAATATTTTAAGACTGACGATGTAGATATGGTCAGTGGAAATATGTATATATGTGCGGAGGGAACAGTAAAAAAAGCTGTCTATGACAAAAGCAACAGAGAAAATTTATTTTTTGGTGTTGTGTATCCACATCCAGCGCTGTTTGCCAAGAGAGAATTATATATAAAATATGGTGGGTTTGATACATCGTATAAGATAGCGGCAGACTCAGACTGGGTGATGAAAGTATGCCTGAATGGGGCGAAAGTTATATGTGTGGAAGATTATTTTACCTATTTTAGCGATGGCGGGATCAGTTCCAGAAAACAGTATTTGGCATTGGAAGAAGAATACCGTATGGCGCTTAAGTATGCGAAGCTCAGTGCATATGCACATATGGAAAAAAGGGTAAGGGAGTTCTATCCCGCTCAACTAAAGATGGTGGAAAGAAGGGAGAGAAAAAGAAATGCCATAGAAAAGAGAACGGACGATATCAAGAAATTATTTGACTATAGCAAAGCATATTATATCTGGGGAATCGGCAACAGAGGGATGGAGTGCATGGAGCTTTTTGAGTATCTGGGGCTGCGAATCGTTGGATTCATTGATTCTTATAAAGAGAAGGCACAGATCAGGGGATATCAGGTGATAAAACCAGAGAATGCAGATCTTCAGGATCCCGGGATTCGTATATGCATTACACCAAAAGGGTATGAGGAAGAGATCATCCGCAGATTAAAAGATACGGGAGTGGAGACGGGCAGATCTTTTACCTATGCCGAGCTGTTGGATCAGATGATAAGCTTAGGAAGCATTGAGAGTTAGTGGATATTATAGGAAAGCAGGAGGGATCAAACGATGAAAAAAGGAAGTATTATTTCGGTAATGACCAGCGGAGCCATTGGGGCTGCAGCAGGAAGTGTGGCAATTGGCACGAAATTAAAGAAGGAACTGCAAACGACAAAAGATAAAGCAAGCAAAATGAGTTCCTATTATCATATGTTTAATAAATGGCTTATGGTCCGTCAGGAAGGGAAATCGCTGGCAGATTTTTTTGAAGAAAATCAGTATAAAACGATCGCGATATATGGAATGAAGGAGTTTGGAGAAAGGCTGCTTGATGAATTGAAGGATTCCGGTATTACGGTAAAATATATTATTGACAGGAATGCAGATGGTATATATGCAGATATCGATGTTGTTACACCGGATGAGGAGCTGGAGTCGGTAGATGCAATCGTTGTTACTGCTACCTTTTATTTTGACGAGATTGAGGAAATGCTGTATCAGAAAGTTGATTGTCCGGTGATTTCGCTGGAAGATGTTCTATATGAGTTATAATATAGATTGAAGTAGATAATATAGCAGTATAGTGGCTATATTAGGATAGAAACTGATGGAGTGGGACGGAATGCAAATTCAAGTAAACCAAAAATATATAGTTTTCGGTGCAGGCAAAAGTGCTTTCGGCATGGATAAATATATTAGCCAGTTTTATGATTTGTTGGGATACTACGATTCTAACAAGGCGCTTTGGGGACAGTCTTTTTGTGGCAAAATTATTTTTGATAAAGCCCAGGTGTTGGAACTGTGTGCAAAATATCAGGATAATCTGTATTTTATCATTTCGCCGATTCATTCAGACGTTGTATCAGAGATCGAGGAAATCATTAATACAGAATTCAATGGAAGGATCATAGATAAAGATGTGCTCCAGAACGATATGATAGAACGAAAACACAGAGAAAACCGGGGTAGCCTGGGGAGGTATGATGCTGATTTTGTGCAGCAGGCAGCACAGTGGACAAGAGAATTAGAGTCGGAAGTAAACTTTTGGGTTAATTGGGCAGCCAAAGAAAACGGTAGATATCATGAAGAATATCTCACAAATATCAGGAACTGTGATGTGGCGCCGGCAAAAGGCTGTCATGGAGAGAATATATTTCACTATCTGAAGGATGGTGGTACTCTTTTGGACATCGGCTGCGGCGTCGTATCAAGATATGGCTCACGGCTGCCTGATGGCGGCAGAGTTCATGCTGTTGCGGTTGATCCATTGTCATATGCGTATAATAGGATTAATGCACGTTATGCACTTGGCAATGTGAAAACTGTTGCTTTTGGAATGTTTGAGTTTATGGCAGTTTTTTTTCAAAAGGATTATGCGGATGTGATCTTGATAGAAAATGCCCTGGATCATTGCATTGATCCCTTAAAGAGTTTGGTCGAATGTTTGCAGGTATTGAAAACGGGTGGTCTTTTACGGCTGTATCATCATCGTGCAGAGGCTGTTTATGAAGGATGTTTGGGACTGCATAAGTGGAATATTGATTATAATGACGACAACGAATTTATTATTTGGAATGAAAATAATTATGTCAATGTCAATAAATTCTTTGGTGATCATATAGTGATCAAGGTATTTGTGGAAGGCAGTGTACAGAGAAGCAGTCAGTATATAACGGTGGAGATTGTAAAGAAAGAAACGTATGATTACCGTAATTATATAAGTTTGTCAGATGAGAACGAACAGTTAGGCAAATGCATCAGCAGTATGATGGAGTATATGGCAGAAAACTGCTATAATTATTAACGATATTACATTCTGTGTAAGTAGAATAAATTGGAAGTGGGTCGAATGAGCAAAATAGTTGGTGCATATTCAGAGTGGCGAAATGATACCATATCTGCCCGAGTGGAAACAGACAAAAAGTACATGATCCTGAGAATGGGAACTTCGCTGGTAACGACCGCCGGATTAGGGTGGTACATTCTACATACTTTTATTGGTATCGAGATTGCGCTGGAGAATGCTTATATTCCTGTTGTCGATTGGGAAAGCTGCAAACTGCCGCAATATTCGTATGAATCTGACAGGAGAAATATTTGGGAGGTTTTTTTTGAGCAGCCGTGCGGGATCGGTCTTAAAGAGGCATATGAGAGTGAGGACTATTGGATTGTAGATGATGTCCTGGCTATAAAGGGAAGTAAGGATTTCCTGCTAAAGGATTATGTGGATTTTTACAAGGCTGGGGATAGACGAGAGCAATTCCGCAAATATGTGCGTTTTCGTAAGGACTTCTTAAATAGAATAGATTGCGCGGCAAAACGGATGATAGACGACCATACGCTGGGCGTGTTGATCCGGGGAACAGATTATAAGAACTTAAAACCGATGCATCACCCGAAATGCATCCAACTTGATGAAATGTTCTGCGCAATAGACGAGTATTTGGATAATGGTAAATGCGATAAGATATTTGTAGCTACAGAGGATCAGAAGATTCTGTCTGCGATGCAGAAGAAGTATGGCAGAAGATTATCCTGTCTTGAATCGCCGAGATATGAGCAGGTAGGTAAGGAATCTATAAATCTTCATCGTGCAGGTGGGGCAGATGGCGAATACAGGGATCAACAATATTTATTGACATTGGCCATATTAGCAAGGTGTCCTTCTTTGGTTCTTGCACCATGTGGAGGCAGTGTAGTTGCAACTATGCTGCACGAAAATACGATCAGAGAATATAAGATGTGTTTTGATGGCTATTACTCACACAGGGCATACCTATTTGGATCAAAGCTGGAAATAGAAAAGAGAGATCTAATCTATCTGAATGAACGTCCGCTTATCTATTATTCGTTAAACACGTTGTTTCTAATGAAGATGACAGATATTACGATCGTAACATCTATGGCACTCAGGGAAAAAATGGAACCGGTTTTAGAAGATTTTAGGCATAAAGGTGTCAATATACGCTATATGGAAGGAAACGAAAATGATATCTGTTCCGTGTTAAAAGCCGATATTTCACATTTTTATGATGAAGCTGTATGCTTGTTTTATGAAGACCATATATTTTATGGCAGCTATTTGGGCAAAGAAATGAATCAGAAAGCAAAGCAGTTTGACGGAGCATATGTATGGAAGAAGAGAGCGGGTGAACTTACAAAGGATAGTGGCTTACTTGCAGGATGTTACTTGTTTGATCAGGAAATAGGCAGTGTTGTAGAACAATATATAGACAGCGATAGAGAATTTGAACTGCATGATATTCTTGATCACTACCGCAGCAAGAGGAAATTAATCTGCACGGATCTGCCTCGCGGGGCGATATGCGTGCAGCTTCGGGATGAAAGAACAGTAGGGATCATCTCGGAGATTTTTGCGTTACTGGAAGAAGAGTCAGGGTGGACTATTGGGGATGCGGTACGTACAGCAGAGACATTGCAGAAAGTAGTCAAGGAGTAACAGGGAGGATTAAAGTTTATGTCAAATGTTCGGTGGACTGCAGCGGAAAATGGGGGTCATGTATGAAAGTCGGTAAAAGCATAATCATATACGGTTCCGGACAGCGAGGCAGTGGGTTATATACCTTGTTGAAGGAGTGCGGTATCAACATCAGATATGTTATCGACAGCAATGCAAAGAAATGGAACACTCCTTTTTATGATACGACCATCTCTGCGCCGGAAGTTTTGCTGCAAGATGGTGAGACGCCGATCTGTATAGCAATCGCGAAAGAAGAGGATGCGATGGATGTGCGGAATCGGTTGCACACGGAATATGCAATCTGTGAAACGCGTGAGATCAACTATTTCGATCTGCTCAGGGAGTTATATCAGACAAACAAAAGGATACAGAGTGCACTGAGCGAAAAGGTTTCGTCAGGGCAGCCAAAGATTTTCTTTGAATGTGATTACGGACTTGGACTCGGAGGAATTGAAGCCTGGGTAAAAAGTATCTGCAGGGAATTGCTCGTGGACGGAAGGGAAAACATCCATATTATATCCGATACCGGAGAATATGACATACCGCCGGCATTGAAAAACGCGGTGATTATGCTTCCGATCAACCATGATGAAATGTTTGGCTCGAAGACGATTGCCGCGGTCATTCGTTATCTGCTACAACAGCTGCCGTGTGTTATTGTTACGGGACAATTCTATGTAACACTTCTGGCTGCCTGTCTTGTGAAGCAGCGTTATCCGGATCATATCCGGATTATTTCGACTATTCATTTTGGCAAGGAAGAATTATACCGACAGTATGCTTCAGTGAATGACTATGTGGATGTGTTTATCGGTGTGAGTAGGGAGATCACGGAGGGACTGGAACAACATGGTGTAGAGAAAGACAGGATCGATCATATGACCTGTCCTGTAGCCTGCGATGAGATTCTGGAGAGAGATTACGCGACGGATCCTGCGCAGCCGGTCAGACTTGGGTTTGCGGGAAGAGTCAATGTGAAGCAGAAGCGGATGGATTTGGTCCCGCTGCTTGTCAGTGAGCTTGAGACACGCAGGGTTAATTACCGTCTGGAGATTGCAGGAGAGGGAAATTACAGCGGACAGCTTAAGGCTTTTGTCAGAAGTAAGGGTTTGGAAAACCGGGTCAGACTTGTGGGCAGGCTGGAACGAGACGAGATCAGTGCATTTTGGAAACAGCAGGATGTGTGTCTGAGTTTGTCAGATTATGAAGGAAGAAGCATATCCATCATGGAGGCGATGGCGAATGGCGCGGTGCCTGTTGTCACTGCGACATCAGGCATTCGGGAGGATATAACGGACGGCGTTAACGGCTGTATTGTTGCGATACAGGATATTGCAGATATGGCAGAGCGGATAGTATTCCTTGATCATCACAGAGACTGCCTGGAGCGTATGGGTAATCGGGCGCATGATGACATCTGTCCAAAGTGCCAGATGCGGGATCATCTACGTTATTGGAAAATACTGCTGGATGGGAAACCCGGAGGAACCAGATAGGGAGTGTCATATGAGAATCACGGAAAGAAAAAACTATGATCAGCTGAGAAAACAGTATACCACTATGATAGGATGGGGCGCCGGCGTTGAATTTCAGAGATTTTATGAGCATACGATTTGCCGGTTAGATCATATGATAGACGGAGAAGGCAGGAATGTCGGCAAAGTCATAAACGGGATAGGTGTGCAGGGCGTTGACGCAATCAGGCAGTATCGGGATCAGGACTCCGTGTTGGTCGTTATCTATCCGAATATTGAAACGGAGATTCTGCGGCAGATAGCGGAGTTTTTGCCAAAGGCAGATACCATTGTCGCACGGCTGCTCAGGATCAATGGGAGGGAAGGCTATTATGCCGCTGACCGCGAAGACTTGATTATGTTGGAATATATGAAGGCAAAATATACGGACTTCACTTATATGGACATCGGGGTATGCCATCCGGTGGTCAGGAATAATACCTATCTTTTCTATGAGAATGGCTTTACTGATGGGGTCTTGGTGGAGCCGAATATGCAGATGTGTGAGCTGGCACAGGAATACCGGCCGCTTAACAGAGTCTTGAATCTTGGCGCTTCGCCGCAGGAAGGTGCAGGAGAACTGACATATTATTATGATCCACAGCATCCGGGACTGAACACCTTTTCAGAGGAAGTGGCAAGAAGACGGGGTATGAACCATAATGCCAGAAGGATAGCGACGAAAGATATCAATGCGATTATTGCCGAGAGCTTTAAGACGTATCCTGATGTGCTGGATCTTGACACGGAGGGAATGGATTATGATCTGCTGTTCCATCTTGATTTTACAAGGTATCCCATTGAGCTGATCTGCGTTGAGAATTCTGCAGGCGGCAGGATTGGGAGACTGCTTACGCAAAGAGGATATGAGCTGTTAGCGGTAACAAAAGAGAATGAGATATATGTACATACGTGTCTGAGGAAATAAGAGTATCAGGAGTGGATAGCGGGGAGTTATCGATATGATAGTACAGAAGCTCACGGCGGAAAATATTGGCGCCGTATCGGGCAGGCAGATCTGCCTCTATGAAAAGAGTCTTTCTTATCTGAACGAGTTGTGTGATCGGTTTGATATGTTGGATTCTATTTCTTTTATCGTAGATACCAATGAGAGAAACCAGGGCAGTTTCTTATTTAGAAACAGAGTACTTGAGGTGTGTGATATATCTGCATTACAACAGCTTGGTCCTGAACAGACTGCGATTGTAATCATCAGCGATTATTATCGGGAGGCATTTCAGAAGATTACCGATATTCTGGGGGAGCATGGGCCGGTTGCGGATATTTATTATTTCGCGAACCAGGAGACAGAATACGAAGAGTATTACCGGAAAATTTACGAAAAGAGACCGTTGGAGAATCTGATTATCCTTCGCAGCGGCCCGCATGCAGCTTCCTACGTGAAGGGTATGGATTTTGCGGATAATGCGAGGGCATTGTTTGAGTATGCGCTTGCGGCAGGAATCAACCATACCTATGAACTGGTGTGGTTTGTTAAGGATCCGATGGAATTTGAACGATACAGTACTGTAGAAAACGTGAAGTTTTTATCGTTTGACTGGTCAGTCTCCGAGGATCGGCAGGAACGGGATGCATACTACCATGTGCTGTGCGTTGCAAAATACATATTTTTTACGGATGCCTATGGCTTTGCCAGAAACTGCAGAGAAGACCAGATCAGAGTTCAGCTCTGGCATGGCTGCGGATTTAAGACGAGGGTGAATTTCGTGCGCTGTGAGCAGCGCTATGAGTACACGACGGTGATCAGTGATTTGTATGCGGATATCCATGCAGATATTTATGGACTCAGGAGGGATCAGGTCCTTGTCACCGGTTATGCGAAAGAGGATTGGCTTTTTCATCCGGACGAGACAGACAAGCAGCGGCTTTGTATACCACAGGCACATCAATATATATTGTGGCTGCCAACCTTTCGCTCTACTGAGCAGAAGCTGGCGCAATTGAATGAATATGATCTGGGATCGGAAACCGGACTGCCGATCGTGGGAACAGAAGATAAGCTGGAGAGGCTGAACGAGCTTTTACAGAAAAAAGATGTATTTCTGATTGTAAAGCTGCATCCCTTTCAGAACAGGAAGACGGTAAACTGTGGGGAGTACAGTAATATACGACTGGTGGAGAATGAGGAACTGGTGGCGCATGATATTCCGGTCAACCGACTGCTTGGGATGGCGGATGCTTTGATCAGTGATTATTCTTCGGCGGCGGTGGATTATATGCTGATGGATAGGCCGATCGCGTTTATGCTGGAGGATGTGGAGGAATATGAGCAAAGCAGGGGATTTGTCTTTGACAACATCAGGGAGTGGCTTCCGGGGAAAGAAATCTTTTGTTTTGAAGAGATCTGTGCCTTTGTGGAGGAAGTGGCAGCAGGGCAGGACAAGACGGCAGGGAAGCGGCGGATGCTTCGACAGAAGATGCATCGATTTTGTGATGACCACAGCTGTAGGAGAATATTAGAAGTGCTGGAAATTATTTAGATTGTCTTAAACGGAAAAGTTCGCTATACTAATGATAGATTATTTTAGATAGCGGGCTTTTTGAATTACTAAGGCGAAGGGGAGATGTATGAACTTTGAACTGATGGCGTCCATGATGTGTGCTAATTATGGCAATCTGGAGAAGGAAGTACGGGACTTGGAAAACGGAGGGATTGATTCTTTCCACATTGACATTATGGACGGACGGTATGTCCCGAATTTTGCCATGTCATTAAATGATATGGCATATATTGCATCTGCAACGAAAAAGCCGCTGGATGTGCATCTGATGGTGGAACATCCGAATCATACGGTAGAACTTTTTACGAGCCGTCTGCGTAAAGGGGATACGATCTATATTCACCCGGAGGCAGAATATCATCCATCCACGACATTGCAGAAGATCATCAACGCCGGGCTGACGCCGGGGATCGCGATCAATCCGGGAACCAGTGTTGAGACGGTCATGGAGATGCTGCGGATCGTGAAGAAGGTGCTGGTGATGACGGTGAATCCGGGTAATGCCGGTCAGATGTTTATGCCCTATGTCGGAGAGAAGATCACCAGGCTGTTGGCGTTGAAGGAAGAGATGAATTTTGAGATTTATTGGGACGGCGCGTGCAGTGCAGACAGGATCGTGACCTATGCGCCCCAGGGAATCGACGGGTTTGTGTTGGGAACAACGCTTCTGTTTGGGAAGAAGAAGCCATATGGAGAGATTCTGGCGGATATCAGGAGATTGAAATTTTAGGAAAATATGGATAAAATGCCTCTTTCAGGGAGAACGTGGGATACGGGCATGAAAGAACGAAAGTCTCAGTATTGATTTACGGTGTAAAGAGGAATGAAGGGGAGGTTACTATGAATATAGCATTGATATTAGCAGGGGGGATAGGAAAGCGTCTTGGGCGTGATATACCAAAGCAGTACATATCTGTAGAGGGGAAGATGATCATTACGCACTGCCTGCAGGTGGTCAGTACCCATCCTAAGATTGATGCTATCCAGATTGTTGCCGATGAGCAGTGGCGGGAGAAGATCTACAGACAGATGCCGGAGGCGGCCTTGCGGAAATTCAGCGGATTTGCGAAGCCCGGACCGAGCAGACAACATTCGATTATAAATGGTCTGGAGCTCATGATGCCGTCGGCCCAAGAGTCGGATATTATTATTATTCATGATGCGGTAAGGCCGTTTGTCACGAAGGCCCTGATTTCCGCGTGTGTGGAAGCCTGCGCGCAGCATGAAGGAGCACTTCCGGTGCTGCAGATGAAGGATACGGTATACATGGGTGAGGACGGATGCGTTACGTCCCTTTTGGAACGGGAAAAGGTTTATTCGGGGCAGGCGCCGGAAGCATTTCATCTGATTAAATACTATCAGGCGAATAGAAGACTTAAGCCGGACAGGATCGAGAAGATCAATGGTTCCACGGAGCCTGCAGTTCTGGCAGGTATGGATATCGCCATGATTCCGGGCGACGAGAGGAATTTTAAGATTACCACGCCTCTTGATCTGGAGCGCTGCAGATTGTGGATCAGAGGTTAGAATTGACAGACGTTATTCACAAGATTTATACATAGCATTTATACATAAGAGGGCATATATGAAGGCTTATGTTCTGGAAGCAGTGGGTCAGCTGGCCTACAGAGATATTCAGGCACCACAACTGCATGAGGAGGAAGCGCTTGTAGAGGTAGTCAGTGCCGGAATCTGCGGCTCTGACATTCCGCGTATTTTTGAGACCGGAACCTACCATTTTCCGACGGTGCCCGGACATGAATTTGCAGGGATCGTTCGCGAGGTCGGAGCGGAGAAACACAGGGCGATGCTTGGAAAAAGAGTGGGAGTGTTCCCGTTGATTCCCTGCATGGCATGTGAACAGTGTAAGAGAAGAGCTTATGAAATGTGTCAGTCATATAACTATCTGGGATCCAGGACAGACGGCGGTTTTGCCGAATATGTGGCAGTACCGGTCTGGAATCTGATTGAGCTGCCGCTGGAAGTCGGATACGATGATGCCGCAATGCTGGAACCTGCGTGCGTTGCGCTGCATGCGATCAGGCAGGTAGATATGAAGGATGTTAACAATGTGGCTGTTTTAGGCTGTGGAACGATTGGCAGCCTGATCATACAATGGCTGGCTTCTATGGGAGTTAAGCAGATCCTTGGTATTGGCACCAGGAAAGAGCAGGGAGATTTGATTTCCGGGCTGGCGGAATGTGTATTTTGTAACTGCCGGGAGAAGGATCCGGCCGGCTTTGTCATGGAGCAGACAGGGGGAGTAGGTGCGGAGCTTGTCTTCGAGTGTGTGGGTTCCGTGGAGAGCATAAGCAATGCAGTCAGTTTGGCCAGGGCTGGCGGTCAGGTAGTGTTGGTGGGGAATCCGGCAGGGAATATTGACTTAGACAAGCAGATCTACTGGAAGATTCTGCGCCGGCAGCTTACATTACATGGCACGTGGAATTCCTCTTTTACCAAAGAGGAGGATGACGACTGGCATATCGCGATCGAAGCGATACGGACAGGAAAGATAAAACCGTCGGGTCAGATTACGCAGAGATTTTCTTGTGAGGATCTGCGGGAAGGGCTGGAGGTTTTGCGGGATAAAACTATTTTTACAAACAAAGTAATGATCAGTAAAGCTTTCTATAGTTAACGACATTAGAAATTTCGTTTTCGGCCTTTCAGGAGCTACAGTATATGGCTCCTGAAAGGGACGGAAACAGAAATTTGTTAAGTCGTTTACTATAATTGTAAGCAGCCAAATATTTCTTTATAATCCGCCATGTGTTATAGCAATATTGTGATATGGAGATAAATTATAGAATATGAAATAAACGAAATATCGTTTATTAATATTTTGAAAAACATGTTGCACTTTAATCAATTATATGTTATATTCATCTTATCAAAACAAATCTTAATTCTTTAATGCGCATATTATGTGATACTGAATGATCGTCCGGACATATTTTGTAATATGTTTTTGGACGGCACGTGCGTGATCAGGCAGTTCTGCCGAGGATTCATATTTGTTTGGCAGGACTGTCATAAGGAAAAATTTGATTGTTATAGTATCTTTGCTTTTTCATCCCTGAAATGACAGGCCCTGCATAAAATTTACGAAGGAGGCTTTGGATGGGAGAAAAAGCAATCATAGAAACACATGAGGAGAAAAGAGCACAGATACGGGCATTTAATTTGACGAGTGATTTGTTTGCCGGGAAGGTGTTCGAGGATCTGGAAGCCTGTCAGGAATTATGTCAGATTCTGATGCAGGATTACGGACTCCGGCTCAAAGATGTGAAGACGCAGTATGTGATTAGGAATCTGGAGAGTCATTCGGTACAGCTTGACATACTGGCAGAGGAGATCACGGGAGACATTATCTGCATAGAGCTGCAGATGTACAGTGAGCCTGCGCCGTTCAGAAGAATCCGTTATTATACGTCCTGCGTCGATGTCAGTATTCTGGGTAGTGTCAAGTGATCTATGAAAAAATTGAGCTAAAAAATAGGCTCATCCGAA
>CANRZW010000020.1 GCA_947644545.1 uncultured Lachnospiraceae bacterium | reverse complement strand
CTTTTCCCTGAAAATCTTTTTAAAATAACTCTTGACTATTTACCAAATTGCTTTCGTCCATTCACTCAAATTTATATGTGGTTTCTCCACACCTATCTATAAACAAGCGTCATAAAGGAAAACTAATAGCACTCTCGGAATATTCCAAGAATTTCTTCATGTGTCAGTTTCTTATAGCTGCCAGAGACAATGGCGCAAGAATCTGCAATTACTTTCAAATCGGTGTTTTCATCCACCCCCAATTCCCGGAGGGTTACAGGCAGGCCGATTTCCAATATAAAATCTTCCAGTGCATTGATACCAGCACGGGCAACTTCTTCGTTCGTCTTTCCTTCTGCTGAAATCCCCCACACATTCTCGGCAAATCGCTTAAACTTTGCCATCCCATCCTTAAAAATATGACGATAATAGACCGGATGCAGTACCGCCAGCCCCGCACCATGATTGCAGTCCGTATAAGCGCCGAGCTGATGTTCCATCTGGTGACACTGAAAATCCGTCCGCTTTCCCAGCTTGGTGATCCGGTTCTCCGCCATTGTCGCATCCCACATAAGATTGCTTCTGGCTGTATAATCCTCCGGGTTCTTAATCGCCGCACGCAGATTACGAATCACATTCCGCATAAGCGCTTCGGCAATGTCATCGGAAACATTATCCTCGTCCGGCTCGCTGAAATAAATCTCCATGATGTGTGAAAGAATGTCAAAGCTGCCGGATACCATCTGGAATTTCGGGACGCTGTAGGTATAAGTCGGATCAAGCAGGGCAAACCTCGGATTGCATTTCGGATAATCACGCCCGGTCTTTATTCTCAGTTCTTCGTTAGTAATCACAGCCCCGCCATTGCACTCGCTCCCGGTTCCCGCTACTGTGACAATCACACCGAGAGGCAGCGGCTCAAAATCAAAGATACCGGGACGCGCGAGGAAATCCGCCCATATATCCCCCTGATACCGGGCAGCAATGGATACCGCCTTGCAGCAGTCCATAACCGAACCGCCGCCGACACCGAGGATCAGCCCCACATTGTTTTCCTTTGCCAGCTTTGCGCCTTCCAGCACTTTCGCATAAGTGGGATTTGCCATAATACCCGAAAACTCAACAATATTCTTTCCACCTGCTTTCAGGATAGCCGTTACCTCGTCATAAACACCGTTGCGTTTGATGGAACCGCCGCCATATGCCAGCATGACTGTATCTCCATGCCCTTTTGTCAGACAGCATAAGTATTCCTTTACACACCCTTTCCCGAAAAACACCTTTGTAGCGTTTTCAAAAATAAAATTGTTCATCACATTTCCTCCTGCATTATTTGCTGAAATTTTTTACCCAATCTTTTACTTCCAACTCAGGGTTATTATCAACTCCTACGCCGGAACCGCTCATCATTTTCATAAAAACCGTAATGGCAATAGCTGCCACTGCTATTACTCCTGCAATCACAATTACTTTTCTTTTCATTTTGTTTTTTCTCCTCTACATTTGCTTTTCCCAAAATGCTGCTGCCTCATTTATCCATCCTTCTGCAGCCGTTCCGGTTCCTATTCCAAAACCGTGACCGAGCCCCAGATATTTGTGGAACTCTGTAGGGATTCCCAACGAATCCAGATAGCGCAGGCGGTTTTCCATTGTCCACCAGCTTGCAATTCCATCATTTTCTCCGACACACGCAAAAGTTGGCGGATCACTTTCTGTATAGTCACTGTGACCTGTATATTGCATGATAACCGCTCCTGGCCTGGGCAGTTCATTTCCCCCAAAAGCAGCCGGACCATAAGAGCCAAGCCATGCCGCCATCCTTGCGCCTGCAGAACCGCCCCACACAGAGTAGCTGTCGGTATCTATTTCAAGTTCCTCTGAATGTTCAAAAATGAAACTGACCGCCCTTGCTAAATCTTCACAGGCTGTCTGCGCTCCGGGTCGGTAAATCAAGGCAAAGGCGTTATATCCCATTTTGGATAATTCCAGTGCATGGGGAAAGCTGTCCTGCATTGCTCCCACATATGCGAATCCCCCGCCTGCATTACAGACAGCAAATTTTTCTCCGGGATTTCCTTTGAAAAAGAACAGCCCTGTATCCTCTTTTGCCGGGTCTGCCGCCTTTTCCTCGTCAGTGTAAATATCATAAAAATAGGTTTCACCCGCTGCCGCATGATCTCTCAGATAGTTTGCAATCTCTACCGTTTTTTCCGGGTCAATATTGCTATACCATGTGAGCCGCAATGTTCCCAAAGTGTTTCCGCTGTAATAACCACTGTCTATCGGAAAAATCAGCCTGCCATGCTCTCCGAAAACCGGATCAAATATAACCTCGGCTATCTTTGTATCTGTCGTATACGGTTTATTTATCTGTTCTTCTGTCTGCACAATATTTTCTGCTCCTTCGGTTTGCTGCAATAGGCTTTCTTCCATATCCTTCCCAGTTTCTATATCCGCAACATTACCGGAGGCATTATCTGCACCACACCCTGCCAAACTAAAAAACAGACAAATAAATGCAGCAGTACAAGCAGCTTTTTTCAATTCCATCACCTCCGTTTTTCTCTTGCTAATCACATTATAAAAAAAGCAAGACCCGGGGAGAAGTCTCGCTTTGTTCATCAGTTTATACCCAATAGTTATAACTCTTTTTCTTTTTTACTCACAGACATTTGTGCCGCTTCTAATAATTTCTTTACTGTTTCCGATGGCTTTGGAGAATGTAGCAGTCCAAACGGGATACTGTGTTCCCATTCAACCGGAATCACCTTTAAAAGCGGATGTACGTTAGCCCATCCCGGAATAGCAAGCAAAACGTCATTGCTGTTCTCGCACCGATTGAAAGCCTCCATGCTGTAAAAATCAAAATCTATAATATGTATCTGACTATGGTTCTGCCAGAGATCATCCCGAAGTCTGTCAACGTAGTTACTCCAATCCCGGCGCATTAACATCAGGTTCTCTCCATAAAGGTCTTTTATTTTGAGCTTATCCTTTACCGCAAGCCGATGATGGATAGAAACCGCACAGCAGAACGGCTCACGAGATAATGGGAGCCCGGCACAATGCCGCAAATCCAACATGGTTTCATCAAAAATCCCGGCAACCACGTCTATATTTTTACCGAGGTTAGCCAGAATTTCTCTGGCATTTTCCGGTGTATTCTCAAAAGGAATAATCTGGAATTTCAAATCCGGGCAATGTTCCTGTATCTTCGGCCATAGCTGCATTAAGAGCTGGGCCGGTGTCATAGGTGAGCTGCCAATCCGAATAACACTCACATTATCCTGCATGGCGTTTTTTGCCCTTGTAATGGAGTCGCGGCAATACTGGATAATATATTTTGTGTCCTGATATAATGATTTTCCGGCTTTCGTTAAAGTCAGTCCCCTATGCGTCCGTTCAAATAATTTTATACCCAGGGAATCCTCTAAAAGATTGATCTGCTTAATGACTGCTGTTGGAGTAATATAGGATTGTTCTGCTGCCTTATTAAAACTCCCAGCATCTGCTACACGGATAAATGTGTCTAGTTGTGGGTTATACATTTATAATCATCTCCTTAATCTAGCGGCTCTCCTTCCGTATATTATATACACATACATACTGGCAAGCAATGCCTTCTTGTACAGAAGGCTCATTTACGCAGGTTTTCCGTAACCGGAAAACCTGCGTAAACACTTGTTGGTGACATATCCCCAAACCCCTGAGATCATCACCTGCTGCGATGGCTGCGCGTTCCGTTGGAACACTGAAAAATTGAAACCTAATATCTTTGCAAAATAAAAAATGCTATGCAATCTGTGGAACTTTTGCATAGCATTTTCTATTTTTCCGTTTACCTGACATAAGTCATAAGTTTTTCAATGTTTCCTTATGGGATACTGCCTTTATTCGGCGCCCTCTTTCTCTGCCTGCATTCTTTTACGATATTGAGCCGGCGTGATCCCATACTCCTTGCGGAACATATCATAGAAATAGCTTCTGCTCTGATAACCGACCCGCGCGATAATCTCCTCGATGCTTCGCTCCGAATCCCGCAGCAGCTCCTCCGCCTTATGCAGCCGTATCGTCTTTAATCTCTCACTGTAAGTCTGCCCGCTGTATTCCCGGATCAGCCGGTTGTAATAATCCTCATTATAGTGGAATTCCTGCACAAGATTATCAATGTTGGCATCATGGTAATGCTTCTGCAGATACTGCTCCACTTCCTGATACAGAAGATCCCGCAGCCGCCTCTTCTCTTCCATTTCCACCAGGAAGTCATAGCTGACGGACAATTCCTCCACCAAACGCTTTGTCAGGCCTTTCACCACATCTTCATAGCCCGTCTTCTTCTCAATGATCTCCTGAAGGATCTGATTCAAGATCCGCTGTGCCTCAATCCCACCATTGCTTTTTCTTGTAAAATGCAGAAACTGCCGGATCATCTTCTGCCGCATCAGCGAGGTCCTCAAGAACTGCTGAATCTCCGAATTTTCCACAAATCCCAGAATCGCGGAATCAAAAGTCTCCAACGAGATTGAAAAATAAACCGTAAACAATTCCTCCAGATGATAAATGTCACAGTGATAGCAGTTCGGATTCGTAATCCAGAAATCTCCTGCCCTGAATCGGTATTCCTTACCGTTGAAAGACTGTCTCGCACATCCTCTGACCACAAAACCGATCTCTATGTTACTGTGCATATGCACGGGCCCTGTCTCCGTATCCTTCTGGAAATCCCTGTGAAAGACAACCTCTCCCGTTTCTCCGGACGCATAGATTAGAATATGCTTGCGGCTGTCCTGGAGCCAGATTCCCGCGTTCGGTATCCGCTGATACGGATACTGCAGTACATTGACATCGTTCACATATACCGTATTATGTCTCTGTTCCTGACCCGCCAGACGCGCTTCATTCTCACGGACATATCTCTCCCATTGTTCAAAGCCTTTGATTCCCTCAGCGTTCTCCATAATGCACTCCATACTCTGTTTGATTCCTATGTATGTTTCCGTGCGTACTTCTTAATCTTGGCGTAGAAATCTTCCAGAATAAAGCGGTCATTGATATCGTGATACACTCTGATTTTCCTGCCCCCTCCGGAAAAGTGATATCTCAGATCCTGATCTACCGCCGGCGCCTCCTGTTCCCCTGCCCGGAAATGCATCTGGTCCATCATCAGCCCTACCACCGGAGAATCTCCAAGACACCAGCTTTCCCCGTTGGGCCAGTAAAGCTGCTCCGCCAGGGAATCGTTGAACTCCACCAGCTGACGAAACAGATAATCTCCCACCTCTCCACAGCCAGCCACCTTCATTTCAAGTTCTGTCAGGCTGACCATCATTTTACTATAGACATCGATCGGAACCTGCCACAAATCAATATCGGATTGAAAGACGATATTTGCCGCCTTCACGTCATTGGAAAGGTTGAACTCCTGCCCGCCGTCGGGATACGCGCCCCCTCCGATCCAGATCGCCGTCATCCTTCCGGCAATCTCCGGATGTGCCAGCCACGCACAGGCAAGATCCGTGATCGGTCCGGTAAAAGCGACAAACAAGGGCCTTTCATCCTCAGCCATGCATTCCTCTACGATGGCTTTTGCCCCCTCGGAATACTCAAAACATCCCTCGTCCTTTACCGCCTCCGAAGCACCTCTATACACAGGCACCTCCTGTGTTTTTTTCATCATGGAAACCAGTTTCCTGCATTCTTCATAACTTCTGTTCATAGAATCGGCATACTGCCTGCTGCCATAATGGGCCCCGATCAGCCCCTTTACATCAAACTTCGGCGTCAACAGCGCATGTACGATCGCATATTGATCGTCCGCCTCGTTTTTTGCATCCGCATCTATGATCACGCGTACCCTCTTCTGTTCCGGAACACTAAACATATATTTTGTCTCTCCTTCTGTCCATTCTGCTGCCCATTCCCTTTCCCTTCACTTCATCAACGATTTACAGCTTCTGCCTTTATCCCTTGACACTCCCCAGCGTTATTCCCGACACAAAATATCTCTGCAGGAACGGATAGACAAGCAGAATCGGTATCGTGCCGATCACCATCTGCGCACTTTTCAATGCATTCTCATTAAAATTGGATAGCTGCATCTGCTCTAAAGGCGTCAGATTTGAAAAATTAAAGCTTATGATAATGCTTCTTAAGTATGTCTGGAGCGGATATCGGTCGGCTTTCATATAAATCATGCCGTCAAACCAGCTGTTCCAGTGCTGCACCAGCGTAAACAATGCCACCGTAGCCAGAACCGGTTTGGAGACCGGCAGGAAGATACTCCACAGGATTCTCCAATGTCCCGCCCCGTCAAGCGAAGCCGACTCCTCCAGCTCCACCGGAAGCTGCCGGAAAAAGCTGAGAACAAGCAGCATGTTAAAAACATTGACGGCGCACGGCAGGATCATTCCCCAGACGGTATTCAGCATTCCCAGTTCCCTGACCACCAGATAAGTGGGAATCAGACCACCATGAAAAAGCATTGTGAAAAAAATAAACCACACATAGAAATCTCTCCCCGGAAACCGCTTCCCTTTAGACAACGGATAAGCCGCCGTGACCATCAGAAACATGCCAAGCGGCAGACCCACCGCCACGCGAAGAACCGTGATCCATGCCGCCTTCCAGAATGGAGCTCGCTTAAGCACATACAGATAGGAATCCAGCTGGAACTCCACCGGCAGCAGACCCACCTTCCCTGCCGATATCGCCTCATTGGAGCTGAAACTCTGGCAGACAATGTACCAGAAGGGAACAAAACAAAGCATCCCTGTCAAAACCAACAAAATGCTGATCACCGCCTGTCCCGTCTTCTGAGAAGCAGACTGCACAAACCGCAGTTCCTGTTCTTCCGCTTTCTTCATAGGTTCCTCCTAAAAGATCTTGTAATCAAACTTTTTATCCGCGATATAATAAGACCCCGCAATCAACAGCAATGATACCACCGATTTCAGCAAACCAACCGCGGCCGAAGGTGCCAGCTGTCCCTGCTCAATTCCCATCCGGTACACCATCGTATCGATGATATCGCCGCTCTCATATACCCCGGGCGAATACAGATTATACACCTGATCAAAACCCGCATTCAGAATATTGCCCATATTCAACACACTCATCAAAATGATGATCATGCTCATACCCGGAAGCGTCACATACAGGATCTGCTTCCATCTGCCGGCTCCATCTATGGCTGCCGCCTCATACAGAGAACTGTCGATGCCGGTAATCGCTGCCAGGTAGATGACACTGTTATAGCCGAATGTTTTCCAGAGATCCGATACGATCAATGTTGTCCTGAAATAGCGGTTATCTCCCAGAAAATAGATCGGTTTACCGCCAAGCGCCGTGATCAGCTGGTTGAGGATACCGGATGACGGGGACAACATATCCCCGATCATCCCCGCCAAAATGATCCATGAAATAAAATACGGAAAATAGATGATGGTCTGCACACTTTTCTTCAAGATACGATTCCTGCACTCGTTTAACAACAGTGCCACAGTAATGGCAAGCAGGGTACCGATCACGATCTTCGACACAGACAGGATCAGCGTGTTGACCACCACCTGCCTTGTATTGGGCAGTGAAAAAATATATCTGAAATTTTCCAGTCCGATCCATTTGTTCTTACCAAACAGCCCCTTTGCCGGATTAAATTTCTGAAAGGCAATGATAATTCCGACCATCGGTACATAAGAAAATACGATCAGGAACAGAATCGTCGGCAGCATCATTACGTGTAGCTGCAGGTTCTTTTTACCGGACTTCTTTCCTTCTTTTCCATTCCATACTTCCATATTGACTCTCCTCATGCTTCTGACGCCCATCCTCCTTATCTGGCCGCGATCATCTCATTGACCTCCTGCGTCACCTGTTCGCCGCCTGCCGCCATCCAGTCGGATACCATCTTGTCAAATCCTTCTTCGATCTCCAGCTCACCGTTGATCATCTTGATATATGCGGTGTCGATGATCTCCTGCATACCGCCGGCCCTGGCTGCCTGTGTCTGCGTCGGAACACCCTGATACGCATTCCAGTTGAAAATATCCGGATACGTATCGTCTACCAGATTAAAGCAGGAACCCTCCGGCCCAAACTCCAGCTGATAAGTCAAAGATCCCTCCTGGATATATTTCCAGTAACTCGCTCCCACACCTGTCAGCTCGTCCATCGCATCGTTCTTAAGCGCTTCTTTCATCTCCCGATGAGGTTTTAAGTCCGTATCCGCCGCAAGCATACTGACAGGCCCTCGCTGCCATACGTTGGAATCCACTTCACAGGCAAAGAAATTCTCGAAATCATTCTGCTCACCGAACAGCTTCTCCACGTATGCATTGAAAACGGCAAAGGCAGCCTCGGGATTCTCACACGCCGCATTCACACAATACAGACCGTTCGTATCCACATTCGCATAAACGGGCGCGGGATTTCCGTCTGTTCCCGGTGCAAGGATCGGTATCCATTCCGCATCGGGAATCTCATCTTTGATCGCATTGATATAGATCGCATACCAATGACATCCATAGAACATGCCGCATCGGTTGGAAGCCAGCAATTCCGGATAATCCACGAAGTTAAACGTAGAAAACTCCTGGTTCAGAATACCCTCCTCGTACAATGTATTCAGCCATTTCAGGGCATCCTTCACTTCCGGCTGTACCATGGAGAATCCGACCGTTCCGTCCTCCTGCGTACACCAGAAATTATTATTGGCCAGCTTTCCTCCAAACGCCCAGAAGATACCCATGGATCCCATTTTGGTATAGGAAGAATCAATACTTAGTCCGATCGTATCATCCTTGCCGTTTCCGTCCGGGTCCTGTGTGGCAAAAGCCCTCGCCACATCCGCCACCTCGTCCATTGTCTTCGGAACCGCAAGCCCTAACTTGTCCAGCCAGTCTTTCCGAAGCCACAGATAACTGTAACCGTTGGTAGAAGGCATTTTCCCCGGTACACAATACAGTTTTCCGTCAACTTTATAGTTGTCCAGGAAATTATCGCCTTCTCCCTCAATCAGTTCTTTCAAGGTCGGATTGGCCTCTGTCCGGTATAATGTCGTCAGGTCCGCCACCGCTTCCGCATCGACCAGCTGCTGATAGGTTATCATATCCGGCACCCAGAATACATCCGGCAGGTCTCCCGATGTCATAGCCAGTGTCAGCATCTGCTTATAATCCTCCGTATTCGGTGCAAGCAGTGAATACTCGGCATTGACTCCCACTTCCTCCCGATAATAGCGGATCCAGCGATTGTCATCATAGGGTTCGCCGATATTTGCCATCGCCGTAAATCCTTCATTGTTGATATCATACGGATCTCCGAAGGTCAGCGTAATCTCCTCATCGTAGGTTCTCCATTCTCCGGCTCCATACGCTCCTGCAGCACTGGCGGCTGTATCCGTTTCGGAGCTTTCCGATTCACTTCCTGTACCCTCCACACTCTCTGCCGTTTCCTCGTCCAAAGCGCCTTCCGGCTGTTGCTCCGGAGCATCATTTTCCGCCGTCCCCGGCGTACTGTTCTCATTTCCACCGCCGCAGCCTGCCAGCATACCGGTTGTCAACACTGCTGTCAGCAACAATGCCCAATATCTGTTTCTCTTCATTGTAACCCCTCCCAGTTTTTTATTTTGTGCTTAAATAGTAGCATTCATTCCGGAAACGCAACAATGAGATGACACGACTTTAGCGATCGGGAAATGTACTCTATTCCGATTGCCTTGCAGGTGTCTTTTTTGTGTAATCTGTGTTACCATAGTAATACATCGAATCATTAACCAATTCAAATTATCGGAAAGACAAAAGGAGGAACCATAGAATGAAAGTACTAATGATCAACGGAAGTCCCCGTGTTAACGGTAACACTTCCATTGCCCTGAAAGAAATGGAACAGATTTTCGTACAAAACGGTATCGAATCGGAGATCGTACAGATCGGCAATAAGCCAATCCGCGGCTGTATCGCCTGCGGCTCCTGCGCGGAGAGAGGCCGCTGCGTCTTTGACGACGAAGTGAACCGGCTCGCACCCAAATTCGAGGCAGCCGACGGCCTGGTGATCGCCAGCCCGGTCTACTACGCATCCGCCAACGCTACCCTGATCGCCTGTCTGGACCGTCTCTTCTACAGCACCGCTTTCGACAAGACGATGAAAGTTGGTGCAAGCGTGACAGTGGCAAGACGCGGCGGCTGTTCCGCCACCTTCGACGAATTGAACAAATACTTCACCATCACCGGTATGCCGGTGGCTTCCAGCCAGTACTGGAACAGCGTACATGGGCGGGGTGCCGGTGAGGCAATGCAGGATGACGAAGGTCTGCAGACAATGCGGGTGCTGGCAAGAAATATGACCTTCCTGATGAAGAGCATCGCGCTTGGGAAGGAGCAGTTCGGACTGCCGGAAAAGGAAGAACGTGTTTATACCCATTACATACGGTGACACAGACAATCTGGCTTTCTCTGCCCTTTTATCTCAGGAAAGCTCTTATTGTAAAAAAAGAAAACAGGGACGGCCCTATATGGCCGTCCCATCGTCTCTGCATTCCCGCTATAAATAAAACTCACTCAATTAGTCAATCCCATAACATCTTCCACCGGCAGCGCCAACACTACCCCGTGCGCATCCGTTCCGAGGCCGCATACGGAAGCGATCGCCGTCATGACCTCCGTCTTGCGCTCCTTGGGCACCACGATCATGACGAAGTCCTGCTCTTCCTGTACCTTAATGCCGAAATGCCTGCTGACACTCTTGGAATTACGCCGACGCCCCTTCATGACGGTACCGCCCTTGGCGCCTGCATTACGCGCGGCATCCACCACGTCATCGCTGTAACCGCCGTCTACAGAAACCCAGATTACCGTATATTCCGTCTTCTCGCCCATCTGCTCTTCCTCTCCCTTCGGCATTTCCTTCTTCGCCGCCTCGATCTCTTTCCACGCCCGTTCTTCTTCATCCAACACCTGCAAAATATGGTTCTGCAGGGCATTCAGCGGAATCGTGATCGCGATGCCGCCGCCCTTATGACGGAAATGAAGCTGCTTATACAACATCTCAAATACGGTCTTTACCTGGCTTTTGGGCAGTACCGCTCCCGAAAGAAGCCTGGTAGTTCCCCGCATTCCGAAAATATCCATCATCTCCGAAGGAGCCGTTCCTTTGCCCCTGAACTGAAAGCAGACCGGCACATTCATGGAATCAAAAAGTTCCTCCAGTTTCCGCTGATCCTCCTCCTTCGTGATCGTAAGGAGCAGTCTTGGAACTACCTGTGGCTTTAAAATCTCTGTCATGTTACTAACCGTGCCTCCTCTCTATGATACCATCCCCCGCTCATCTTCTTTGCAGAGGCCCTGGCAAATCTTTTTATTCAAGATCCACAATAAGATCCTCGATCGCCTGAATCGGCTGCTTCACTACCTTGGCCTTACGGGCCGATACGACTCCCATACACTGGATCGCAATCAGCGGCGCCAGAGCCACCAGCGCCACGATACCGAAGGCATCCGCCACCACATTACCGCCCACGGCCGTACAGGCTCCCATGGCCAGCGGCAGCAGGAACGTGGAAGTCATAGGACCGCTGGCAACGCCGCCGGAGTCAAAAGCGATACCGACAAAAACAGGCGGCACCAATTTGCTTAAGATAAAGGCCAGTGTATAGCCGGGAATGATGATCCAGTAGATGCTGACCCCTGTCAGCACACGCACCATGGAGAGCGCCACCGCACAGGCTACCCCGGCAGAGAGCGCCGCGTTCATCATCTTAAAGGACACGTTACCGCCCGTGATCTCCTCTACCTGCTCATTCAGAACCTGCACCGCAGGCTCGGCCTTGACAATATAGTAACCGATAATGATTCCCACCGGAATAAGCGCCCACTTATAACTGCTGTCCGCAATACCGCTGCCCAGCAGACTCCCCACAGGGGCAAACCCCACATTCACGCCCGTCAGGAAAAGAATCAGCCCCAGCACCGTATAGATAAACCCGACTGCCATTCTCTGTACCTGACGCTTCCGGTAGATCTTCCCCCGCAGCTGAAACAACAGGAATACACCGATCACCGGCAGAATGCTGCTCAGTACCTCCCGCACATAATCCGGGATCTCCGCTGCAAATTCCCGCACCACGTCCTGCGTCGTCACCAGCTCCGGAATCTCCACCGCCGTGTAAATCGCCTCTGTCGGATGATAGAAGATACCCAGAAGCAGCACCATCAGGATCGGTCCTACACTGCACAGCGCAATCAGGCCGAAGCTGTCGTTGCTCCCCTCCTTATCGCTTCGCGCCGCGGAAAGTCCCACGCCCAGCGACATAATAAAAGGCACCGTCATCGGCCCGGTCGTCACACCGCCCGCATCGAAAGCTACCGCGATAAAATCCGACGGCGTCAGGAATGAAAGAACAAACACCAATATGTACAGGATCGCCAACAGCATTGACAGTCTTACCTTAAACAGGATACGCAGCAGCGCGATCACCATAAAGATACCTACGCCCACCGCCACGGTCAGGATCAGCACCATGTTCGGGATCGCCGACACCTGATTGGCCAGCACCTGCAGATCCGGCTCCGAGATCGTGATGATTGCTCCCATGATAAAGCAGACCACTGCCATCAGTGCAATACTGCTGCTCTTGACCAGCTTGCCGCCCACACCCTGTCCAAGCGGCGTCATCGCCATCTCCGCACCCAGCTGGAAAAGGCCCATACCCATGATCAGAAGAAAGGCCCCTGTCAGGAACAATACCAGTGTACTGACCTCCAGCGGCACCAGCGTAACGCTTAAGACCAGTACGATCATCGTGATCGGCAGCACACTCGAAAGGGATTCCTTCGTCTTTTCTTTCAGTTTTTCATTCATCCGTTATCTATATCCTCCCTTCCCTCTACACAAAATATCTGTTTCACGGCAAAGACACACGTCTTCCCCAATATACTAAATTATCTCTATGCATTATCCTACAGAAAAATCAGTGAAAAAGAAATAAAAAGCGGTGTTAAGAAGTTGCTAAAAAATAAGGACAGTGAAAAGTCTCCTTTTCCCTGCCCTATCCTCCGGCATATCTTATCCGTTGTCCCACACTCTGCAATCTTTATTCGTCTTCCCCGATATCCTGTGACGCCGCCACTGCCGATACGACAGATGACACCACCGCAATCACAACGGGAATCAGAACAACAACAAATCCTCCGGCCAATAACATAAATCCCATAACAAAACCTCCTGCTACTATCTGTAAGGTTAATACCCAGAATATTAAACCTGCCGCCTGTGTTTTCGGCTACAGAAATATCATACCAGATTATTAAAACCGTGTAAAGTTCACGTTGACCCGAAATTCATCTTTTGCGCAGCAGTTACGCTGCAGGACAAGGAACCGCAATACAGCGCCCCTATTCAGTATTCCTTGTGATGAAAAATCTCTACCGCCAGCAAGTAAGATACTCCATACGCTGCGATCGCACAGAACAGTATTATGACTCCTCCCCCAATGATCTGTGCAGTTGTCATGCGGGGACCAAACAGGAAATTCCACAATAACGCCAGACCGAGCACAATCGCCACCGCAAAGAGCGCGCTGCCCATCAGAGAAGCCTCTTTTCTCTCCTCCCCACGCGCATATAGCAGTGGGAAAAAGATCGCGCCCATAAACAAACTGATACTCATTCCCATAATATAGATCAGCAGCACATCCGTCCACAGATCAAAGACGAAACCATGCAGTAATACGGCCAGTCCCGCTGTGACACTGGCAAACACGCCGCCTGCAAACATCCAGAAAAGGTGACCCGCATAACAACTTCTCACAATATCCGCTCTGGTGACCGGCAGCGTCAGCTTGTACTGTTCCCATCTGCTAAAGCCACCCTTGTGAAAGTCCTGTAACGTCACGAAATTAAGCCCCACCAGACAGCACAACATATAATACCTGAGCCAGATTCCCTCCTTCGGATAGATCGCAACGGCAATTCCTGCCAGAAGCAGAATCCCCATAAGCGCCTTCGCATTCGCATAAGCTGCATAAAAATTATCCCTGAGTAGTCCTTTCATCTAACAACCTCCCATAATCTGCCTGTGACTTTTTGACAGGATCCTTAACACGGCGCACTGCCGCCCTTTTCACCCTTGATCAGCAGGATCATAATCTCATCCAACGATACATGATCCACCACTGCATCCCGATACATATGCCGCATCCTTTGTCCGTCCGCCACAAGCACATCTGTCTGATAATCCCGCTTCCGATAAGCAATGATATCCTGCGGATCCAATGTCTGAAACTCACTTTCGCGGCACCGCATAACGGCATAACGATATGCCAGATCATTTTTCGACGCTGTCAGGATCACCTGGCCATTATGAATAAAAGTGATATAGTCGGCAATCTTCTCCAGATCGCTCGTGATATGGGAGGACATTAATACGGAATGCTGTTCCTCCTGCACGAATTCCAGCAGCACATCCAACATCTCATCCCGCATCACAGGATCCAAACCTCCGGTAGCTTCATCCAGAATCAACAACTGCGGATGATGAGAAAGCGCCACGGCAATAGCCAGTTTCATCGTCATGCCTCTGGAATAATGCCTGATCTTCTGCCCGGCAGGAAGCCCAAAATCTTCCAGATACTTTCGGAACAGAGGCTCGTCCCAGGCGCGGTACACTCCCTGCATAATTCTGGAAAGCCGATCCGCCGTCAGATAAGCCGGAAAATTGTTGCCATCATAGACAACCCCAATCTTTTCACGCAGATCCGTATCCGGATCCCGCATCCTTCTACCGAACAGACGAACATCGCCTCTGTCCCTTAAAACCGTATTGAGAATACAGCCAATGGTCGTGGTCTTTCCCGCTCCGTTTTCTCCCACAATCCCCATGATACTGCCATAAGGAACGGAAAATGATACGCTATCGAGTTTGAACTCCGATTCCGGAAATAGTTTCGTTACCTGCTTTAATTCTAAAATATTGTCCATGGACACTCTCCCCTCTTCCTTCTGCTACTCTTCCCCTTCATAGAAAAGCTGCAGGATCTTCGTCAACTTCTCCAGAGAAATATTGTTCATGCGACCAATCTCCGCTGCCGCCTGCAGATGCTGTTCCGCAATGCGCTGCTGTTCTTCCTGATAAAATTCCTTATTCTGAGCGGCCACAAAGCTGCCCCGGCCTACGGTCGTCTCGATAAAACCGTCCCGCTGCAGATCTTCATACGCCTTCTGCACCGTGATAACACTTACATGAATCGATTTTGCAAGCGCCCGCATGGACGGAATCCCTTCCCCGGGCTGCAGCTCACCACTCATAATCATCGCCTTGATCTGGGATGTAATCTGCTCATAGATCGGCTTATTGACGTTATTACTGATAATAATCTCCATCGCTGCCCCTCAACTTGATTCCTTCTGCTTCACTCGCAATTCCAACTGAACTTGTTCAGTCTATTGAACTAAATTACTCATCAGAGAATTTAGTTAACCTTTTTCGAGATGTTTTTCGATTATATTGTACTTATTGTACAAGTACAATATAACACCTTATTTATCCATCGTCAATACCAAAAAAGATTCTATCCTGATACACGGGACCTTTCTATCATCAATCAGTACGGATTCTTGATCGAGCAGAGGCTTCGACCTTTTTACAAAATAAAAAGAAGTGCTGAACCTGATCAACACTTCTCATTTCATACGATAGTATAACGGAGAAAGAGGGATTTGAACCCTCGCGCCGCGTAAACGACCTACACCCTTAGCAGGGGCGCCTCTTCAGCCTCTTGAGTATTTCTCCATAGTCTGAACTATCCTCTACCAATATGAAGTTATGCGTTTGCAACAACGCAAAATTTATTATACCTAAAGTATTCCCACTTGTCAATCTTTTATTGCCTTAAAATTCATCGAAAATTGCCTAAAATTTTCTGATTTGGCAGCATTTCTACCGATCGATGTGCCCAACCGCGTATCATGCTGCCAAAATCTCCTGACATGGAAGATTCCACGTATCATTCATTCCATGACCTTTATAAATCCATCACTTTCATTAATGTGTCGCACCGCCCGTTACTTTAATATCCTTCTCTGTATCCACGATCGCTTCGATCGCCGCCGTGATCGCCGCCACCATCACGTCCTGTGACATGGAAGGCATATTTGTCTTATCGATTACCTGCTGTGGCAGAAAGGGAATGTGGATAAAACCACTGCGTTTCCCCGGATATTTGGTCGCCAGCAGATGACATACCCCGTAAGTCACATGATTGCACACGAAAGTGCCCGCCGTATTGGAAACGGATGCCGGAATTTTCTTCTCCCGGATCCGCTCTACCATTGCCTTAATCGGCACCGTCACGAAATAAGCATCCGGCCCTTCCGGATAGATAGGCTCATCAATAATCTGGTTCCCCTCATTATCGGGAATCCGACAGTCATCCACGTTAATTCCCACACGCTCCACCGTAATATCCGACCTGCCTCCTGCCTGTCCGATTGACAGAACCGCATCCGGATCGTATTTCGCGATTGCCTCATCGATCACATGAAGCGATTTATGACATACCGTCGGAATCTCCAATTTAATGATCTCGGCTCCGCCAATCGTGTCCGGCAGTCTCTTCACCGTCTCAATCGCAGGATTGATCGGCTCTCCGCCAAACGGGTCAAACCCGGTAACTAATATTTTCATCTCTGCTCTTCTCCTTCCATTATTGCTTACTACCTGAAACCGATCACAAGCATCAAAATAATATGCACAACGATCATCATCAACGCCATCGGGATCTGCGCCCTGATCACCGACCACTTGGGATCCTTCGTCTCCAGAACCGCACAGGGCACAATATTAAAATTCGCAGCCATCGGGGTCATCAAGGTACCGCAATACCCCGCCGTCATGCCCAATACGCCGATAATTGCCGGATTCCCTCCCTGGGAAATGACAAAGGGCACACCGATTCCGGCCGTAATCACCGTAAATGCCGCAAAAGCATTACCCATAATCATCGTAAAGACTACCATACCAATAACATAGATGATAACCCCGACCACGATATTACCCTGCGGCACGACGGAGGAAATCATCCCGGATATCACTTCTCCCACACCTGCTTCCGCAAAGACACTTCCCAGCGCCCCCAGAAGCTGAGGTAACAGGCAGGCAGCACCCACCTGCATCAGCAGACGGGAAGTATCCTCTTTCGTATCGGAAACCTTCGGCTTACAGATCACAAAAGCCAGCACCAGCGCGATAACGCAGGCAACACCCGTCATGATTGCACCGTTTAAGGCTGTCGGCGTCGCCACACCGTCCTTCACCACATCGTATTTTACAAAAGAAAGAATCAGTGCGATCAAACCAACGGTAACGGCCGGCACAAAGATCTTCGATCCGATCCTTTCACTGGATGCCTTACGAAATTCCGGTGTGGATTCCTGAAACTTGCCTATCTTCACCTGCTTCGTTACCGTCAGGCAGCCCATGGCGATCAGCATAGCCCCTACTGCTGCCGAGGGCAGAACTTTACCGAACATAAAGATGATGCCTGTTAATGTCCAAAATAACATCGTTCCCAGTTTCGCAGATTCATTTCTCCTGGCACGGAATGCCGTCAGGAAACATACCAGCCCGCAGAGCACATAGAAGAATTCCGGAAAGTATACGCCTAAAAAGTTCGTCATGACTTTTTGCCCCCTTTCACTTTCTTATCAAACAACAATACTTGCACAATTGTCAGAATAATGGAAATGATCATCACATAGATTGCCGATGATGCGATATCAGACAGAGAAACTTCATAGCCTGCCACCGCCAGTCCCGACTGGATCAGCACTACGCTGGCCGAAGCCGGAAAACAGTTCTGGGCAAAGAAATTACCGAAATTCTCCGTTGCCGCCGAAAGTCCCTTGACCTTCTCTTCCTCTTTATCACTTAAGGGACATCCCTTGGAAGCTTCCGCCGCCGCAGACGTCATCGGCAGGATCAGCGGACGGATGAACTGCACATGACCGCCGATACGAATATTCAGCGCAGAAGCGATCGAACGAATCACCATCCAGATCGACAGCACCTTACCTGCCGACGCATTCCTGATCTTGCCGATCAGATAAGCCGCTCTCTCCTTCATGCCGTACCTCTCAATGATCGCGATCACGGGGAACATGATCAGGAATATAGACATAAGCCTGTTATTCACAAAAGATTCTCCGATAATTTCCAGAATATACACAAAATCCAGCCCGGCAACCAATCCCGTGACGATACCTGCCACTAAAACCACCGCCAGCACGTCCAGCTTCAGCGCAAAGCCTAAGACAATGATCAAAATACCTATTAATTTAATGTATTCCATTTTATAACTCCCTTCGTTAATAATTTGATTTCTTGATTACGTAATTACACCGTACCTCTTATACGTTTCCGCTTCCTCCTTCCCTGATTTTTTATTATACACGATTTATAATTTTCAGACAATTACTTTTGTATAGTACCGTAAGAAAGAAACGTGGATTTGGTTGATCCCGAAATGCTTTAACACTTGACGGTTATTTTTCAAAATAAAGCTGTTCCATCATAACAGAATGTGGAACCCTTCGTATTTAGCAGCAGAAGATTCTTCCTTTCTCCGTAAAACGTGGTACAATAAACAAAGAGTTCTTTTTGCCTGATTTCAAAAAACGGAGAAATGCTATGGATTATATCAACATACAGGGAGACGAAAATACTGTCATTCAGGAATTGTCAAACTATATGCACCAGGGAGGGGCCAAATTGCTTGTACAAAACTTCTCCTCATTTGTAGATATTTTGAGTGATGATGAAGTATTTGATATGAAAAGAGAAGAACAGGACTCAAAAAACGGACTTGGTTTTTAAATGATAAAATGGAATTAACTGGGGAAGCATATGCGAGCTACTACTCATTAATGATCGTAAATATTGAGCAAATATATGCGGATATTTTCGTTGGAAATCATTTAAGCACAACTTTTTTATCTAATCTAAAAGCGTTGAACTGGTTTCTTTACCAATACAAGTAATTTCAAATCGAGGAAACAGGAAACCCTTATCGTTCTCCTTTGGCAGGGCTGTCTCCTCGATTTTATGTATTAATGTGATCCATATATAGTCTGACAAACCGTAGTATATCTGCATCCCGCAGCCTGAACTCATTCTTTATGAAATGTTTGTATCGATACCGGCATAGCCATGCCAATGATCATCATCAATGACATAAGGATCATTAAGAGCACAGATCACAATACTCTGTTCTCGCTGTCTCGTACAGATCATTTCCTTCCGAGTCGATCACGACGATCACCGGAAAATTTTCCACTTGCAGTCTGCGGATTGCTTCTGTGCCCAGATCTTCATAAGCAATCACCTCCGACTTTTTGATCGATCTTGATAATAATGCGCCTGCACCGCCGACCGCGGCAAAATATACGGCACCGTTCCTGACAATCGCTTCTTTCACAGCCTCACTGCGCTTTCCCTTGCCGATCATCCCGATCAATCCCAAGTCCAGTAAAGCCGGAGCGTATTTGTCCATACGGCTGGCGGTCGTAGGGCCTGCAGAGCCAATTGGTCTTCCCTCCCGTGCCGGAGAAGGCCCCATATAATATATGATGTTACTTAGCATCTCAAGCGGAAGCGGCGCGCCGGCATCCAGGGCTTCCTGCATCCGCTTATGCGCAGCGTCCCTTGCCGTATAAATCGTTCCCGTTATATATACATAATCACCGGCTCTCAAGCCGGATACCTCTTCCCTGTTTATAGGCGCCTGTATATGTCGTTCCATGCCGAAACCTCCGTAATACCGTTTGCAATGTCTTTATTTCTCTATTCTACTCTACTCTCTGTCCCGGTGCCGCTTTCGTCCGTAATCTGCCCTGCCTTTACATGAGCCAATTTCATATGAATAAACTTTCGTACAGTATATAATATCTACAATACTCTCACTGCATGCCTGTTCACATGACAACAGATATTGACAGCCACGGGCAGACCGGCTATATGTGTCGGATATGTATTGATATTGACCGCCAGCGCGGTTGTCGTCCCTCCCAGGCCGCCGGGTCCGATTCCCGTCCTGTTGATCATTCCAAGCATTTCCTCCTCAAGTTCTTTCACATAGGGTACCTCTGAACGCTGATCCACCGGCCTTGTCAAGGCCTTCTTGGCCATCAGTGCACACTTCTCGAAGGTGCCTCCGATGCCCACACCCACCACCATCGGCGGACACGCGTTAGGCCCGGCATCCTGTACCGCAGTCAGGATCGCCTTCTTCACGCCCTCAATCCCGTCCGCAGGTTTTAACATGAAGACCCTGCTCATGTTCTCGCTGCCAAATCCCTTAGGAGCAACGGTTATTCTGACTTGCTCTCCGGAAACCATCTCATAATGGATCACCGTCGGCGTATTATCTCCTGTATTCTGACGGAGTATCGGATCTCCTACGACAGATTTGCGCAGATATCCTTCGGTATATCCCTGTCTGACGCCCTCATTGACTGCGTCTTCCAAGACTCCTCCTTCAAAATGCACATCCTGACCGACCTCCATGAAGATGACTGCCATACCGGTATCCTGACAGATCGGTATCATATCCGCCCCTGCAATCTCAAGGTTCTCCTGAAGCTGACACAGGATCTGTCTTCCGAGCGGCGCCCGCTCCTTTTCTGATGCCTGCTTTAACACATTATCCATATCTTCCGTGAGGAAATGGTTCGCCTCAATGCACATTTCTTTAATATTTCGCGTAATATCCGCTACGTCGATCATTCGCATGGCTCTACCTCGTTCTTTCACGCCTTCCAGCAACTGTTCTTTTGTCAGCCTTCGATACAGATGTTACCCTGTGATCTGCTTCCTGATCTCTTCCAGTTCTTCTTGTGTGATCTCCTGCGGTTTCCATCCTATCTTCTGTCCGTCATCACAGTATCTGGGGATCAGATGCATATGGAAATGGAAGACAGTCTGTCCCGCCAGCTCACCATTGTTCTGCACCAGATTAAATCCCTCGCAACCCAGGCGCTCTGTCATCTGCACTGCCATTCTCTTCGCCAGCTTCATCACTTCCCCTGCGGTCTCATCCGGCAGTTCATATAGGTTCGCATAGTGATCCTTAGGCAAAATCAATGCATGCCCCTTCGATGCCGGCCCCAAATCCAGAATCACTCGGAATTTGTCGTCTTCATATAATGTTTTCGACGGTATTTCACCGTTTGCTATCTTACAGAAAATGCAGTTTTCTTCTTTCATGGTAATCCTCATTCCTCTCTATAAAATGTGCTACTCGCCTTTCTTCGCAGCAAATGTCAGTACCTGATCTAACGCCCTGAGAATCTTGAAATCACCTTTCATTCTCATATCACCAGCCATAAAGGAAGTCTGGAATGTAGTCTTACCGGCAATGATATTCTCAAGAATCTCACGTGCCAGCTGTACTTCCACATTCACCTGATTCGCACTGCCATAATAACACTGCAGATCTCCTCCCTTAATCTCTATGATCAACGGTGTCTTCTTCCCCTCTATCACGAATTTATAGCAGGCATTCAGTCCGGGCTGCGGCTTGAAATGCGTCTGTATCTCTTTCAGGAATTCCGTCGTGTCATCTCTGTCACTGCTGCCCATCATATCCCTGAACATGCTGGCCAGTTCCTGGATATCCGCTTTCTGCCGCTGCACATAAGTATCATCCGCCACAAACTGTGACAGCTGCTCCGATTCCTGTGGTGTGAAATTGATATTCTTGGTAATGGCAACCTTCTGCTTCACAGCCTGATTGCTGGCCGGCAGACAAGGCAGCTTCTGATTGATCGTCCGATACAGGTTCTCCGCCTTTTTCTCTATAATGCGAAGGTACTCTTCATTGTCCTCCATCATGGCAGTATCCGCTATGTAACCACAAATACCGCTGCAGGGGCGTCCGCCGAGAATCTCCCAGGCCGTTGCCAGATTCAATTTCCCTTCTCGCTCACCATAAGTGGTGGACATCACGATCGGACACATATAGATCTGGCTGATCACTTCCTTGTCGCCATAGAGCCAGCAGGCATCCAGAAACTGATACATATATCCGCCAATCCCATACCATTCCACTGTACTGCCCAGAATAACGCCGTCTGCCTCCTTCAAAGTCTGCGGCAGCGTTGTTATGCTGTTTTTCAGATCATACAGATAAAAGGTCTCTACCGTAACGCGCAGCTCTTCCAATACTTCCTTCATTTTATTCAGAACAAAAAGCGTGGGATCGTCCATCAGGCCCCGACCACCGTAATAAATATTAATTTTCATTGAAATCTCCATCCTTTCCTGCCCTCATATATGGGCGCAGCAGCCAGAAAACCGCTGCCAGAGCAAATCCCATCAAAACACCGCCGATATGCGCGGCATTATTGACATCAGTACTCGTAAATCCACAATAAAGAGAAAAGAGAATGACAAATATCATCCTGCCAAACGTCACGGATTCCAGCTTGCCGTGATGCAAAATGATCAGAAGCAGCAGCGCTCCTTCCACGCCAAAAACCGCCCCGCTGGCTCCCACAGAGCTGACATAATCTCCTGACAGGAGTTCATATCCCATGGATAACATGCCACCCGCGATTCCCGAAAGAAAATAGAGTACGGCATACAGGAAATGTCCCATCTTCCTCTCCACGATCTCCCCTGCGTAATACAGGATGATCATATTACTGAAAAGATGTCCTGTATCCGCATGTAAAAACATAGATGTTATGATGCGGTAATAGGACTTGTCCTCTATTACCATCAAAACCCCCAGTGCACCTTTATTATATAACATTCTCCCGGTAAATGTACATATCAGAAATACAATCACATTGACCCCGATCAGACAAATATTCGTCCATGGCAGTTCCCTGAGCCATGCTCTGTTCCGAACCTTGTCAAATTTGCTGCTTACATGTTCCTCCCTGTCGATATTTTCTTCTCTGTTGGCAGCTTCCTCTCCGCAGGCATCTTCCGGGTGCAGCAGAAACTCCTCCAGAATCCCCCTCCATCCATAGAAATCATCTACCTGATTCTCATAAATAATCAATCTTCTATTTACCGTATCAATCATCCAGCAGAAGCTTTCTCTGATGCTGAGCTGTTTTGCTTTGCCCACATCATCACATAGAATCAGAGAAAGAAGATGTACTTCCTGCTCTCCCTTGCTATGCATGAATTCCGTGATCTTTTGCTTTAAATGGTCAAACTGATCCTCTGAAATATAGAGCCCCTGTCTATAATCAATCACATGTATAACAACGGTCCCTTGATTCTCCCTGCGGTAATAAAACGTAAATTCAGGAAGATTCGAGGGAACCTTACTATATCCGTTTCTTTCAAAAAGCTGTTCCATCCGTTCCGATATCATGGCACACTCCAATACTCTTATGAAGACTTTCATCAAAAGGGTATCATTTTCAGTATGTCCTGTCAAATGGAAGCATTGCAGACTCTCCGCCGCTATCTGTAACAATAATTCAGATTGCCAAAGCGGATCTCATCTCCCGGTTCTATCTCCACTGTCTCCTGAGGACTCATACGAAGCCCGTTCTTATAGGTGCCGTTAGTGGAATTCATATCGGTAAGAAGAACCTTATCTCCCTGAAAATCGAATCTGGCGTGAATCCTGCTGACCGAATTATCTGCAAGCACATGATCGACACAGCCGGCCATCTTCCCTACCGTACAGGGAAACTGTCTTAATTCAATATGCTGTTTGTTTTTCCTGTCCAATGCATATAATTTATTCTCCGCTATTTTGCTTCCATCAAAAAAGACGGTATTACTGTAATGATCCATCAACCGTTCAGGAGATACAGAAGATGAAACGGGAGAGGCAGACGGCATGATCCCGGCATGTGTAAACGCGGTTTCCGGGTTTATAGTCTCAAAGTTCCTGTCCCTGCTGATCACACTGCTTATTGTGAGGGGTCTGGCTTCCTGTTTCTGACATGATTCATCATACAGGCTGCTGCCGTATTCAATTGACTGTTCCAATTTCCCGGCAGAACCTTCCTTCTCTTTGTTCCCTTCTGTTCGTCCCTTCCTGTTCGCCTTAAAGCATCCCCATAGGCTAAACAGCAGGCAGACTCCCAATACTGCCATTATGCCATATAAAGCAATCTCTTCTTCCCAAACCAGATCATACATACCATAAACGGCTGCTGCCCCTGCGATTCCCAGAAGCGACAATACCGCAAATACCGGATAAAAAAGGCTCTTTTGGGGCAGTTCTGCCGGTGGCGGTTCCATCATTGACATCTCCGTTTCCTCCATAATACCGAAGCCGTCTGTCAGATCCGGCGCCGTCCCGCACAATTCCTCTGTTTTTTCCTCGATCCTTTCTTCCGTCCTCTCCTCCAGGATTCGTAACGCATCCTCCAACAGGAAATGTGGTTCCCCCGCCATTTCACAGATACGGTATATATTTTCCGCCAGTTGACGATCCTCCGCATCAATATGCTCCATCAGAAAATTCATCAGCGGTTCATACGCCTGTGCTCCCACCATTTGATAATCCGGATAATATAAGCCGATATACCGCATTGTGGAAAAATCATAATAAATATGTTCCGGCAGCAGCACAAGCCCGGATTCCTCCATAAAAAATCCCGCCAGCTTGTCACAGATCCCTCGAATCTGCCATAGCAGGTCTCTTACCTGCTCGTAAGACATCTTTGTACTCTGATAAAGATTCTGCAATGTTGTTCTGGAACTGATATCATAATAATAATATGTAGTGCCATTAATATGTCTTACGGAACATCGCAGTATCTCCCTGATCTTATCCGAAGTAAGTATCTTATACTGATAACTTCTGACCGCCGCTTCCTGTCCGCACTGCAAGATCATGTAATTATGCCTGTAATCTCTGAAATATTTTGCTTCTATCATTTCTGCCCCCTGTTATATTCTCTTTCAAATACTTCCGTAGGTAGTTCTGCTTCCTTTGCTCCTCCCATAAATAGCAGTCAGCCTCTTTCATTGGATAATTACATTTCCAATCCACCTGCTCTTTTGTATTATATGCGTTGGATTGATGATCTGCGCCCTGGCCTGGGTACGAATTCTCCATCCGCTCTTATCATACATGGTGAACAGTGATCGGATCGGAACCTTGACCTGACATTCACCATACACGTCCGTGACATGACCATTTCTGTCCACACTGCCGTGTACTTCACCCGTCCCGAAATATTTCCGGCCGAACTGTTCCTGTATGTGCGCGTTAATATAAGGGACGACACGATCTTCATCCTTCTGAATACTCCCCCGAAAACAGACTGTGTAAGCATCCTGGAATAGCACACATTTATCATAGGTATAGAAGGATAAGTAGATCAGCAATACGAAGATAAAGAGCGTCCAGGTGATAAGAAAGGATGCCTCCACTGACATATAGCCGCCTGCCATATAGCCACTTACCATATGACCACTTACCATTCTTGCGGAGCGCTTCTTTCCTACAACCATGCAACTACCCCCATTCCCAACAGCAGAAACGGCGCAAAGGGCACTGTCCTGTCTGTCGTTATCTTACGAAAAGCCAATAGTACCAATATGAGCGCGGACTCCAGCATCAACCCTACAAGCAGAATCACGAAACAGCGTCCGAGTCCTGTAAAAAGCCCGGTCATCAACAACATCCATCCGTCCCCGTAACCTACTTTCTCCCCTGTCAACAGACTGAGCGCCCAGAAAGCTGTCCCTGGCAGTGTCGATAACAGAACCGCCCGCCATGTGTTTTCCCCCAGATCACCTCTTACATGCAAAAGAATCGCTATCATGATTCCGATCCACACCACCGCCAGGGGAATCTCCTTTCTTACGCCGTCAAATATAGCGCATATGGCCAGCAAAAGAAACAATATTATCTCTATCCACATTTTGAACAAACCCCTCTCCCCTGCACCTCCGATAGAGGTACCGTATAAATTGTACGTTTGAGTCCTGAGCACTGGATCCGACTGTGATAACTGCTTCCCTGGGATGTAATGTAAACCTGCCCCTGGCTCCTGTCGCCGTCACAGATCTCACAGGCATAGTACCTGCCTCCCGACTGGTTCCTCCTGCTGCCGGCCTCCGATCGGGAAACCGTCTCCACAGAAGGATTTAAGTAGGTGCAATTTCGGTCCAGGTGATATACGATCCCGGTTCTCGTGATATATACCATCGGATCCTCCTGCCTAGTATCACTTACATGACTTGTCACATCATATCCCGTCCATGCTCTACCGTAATAGCGCTGCCGCATGGCAAATCCCTGAAATCCCATCAGTGAAACAAAGGGCTTTACCTTATAAGAAACCTGCAGGTCGATCATATCTCCCTCCCCCATGACAGAAGAACCTGCCATGGAGATGCCCCCGGCACCGTCCACAATACATGACTGATCAAGATAGCTTCTGCCCGCATATTCCAGAATCTGGCTTCTGGCATAGACACTCGTAAGCGCCACGCCGGCCAGCGATTCCGGCAGCGCCCCTGCCACCGTATGTTCATATAGATAGCCATAGAAGGCCATCTTATTACCGGTCTGATGCAATGCTGCATTCAACCTGCTCTGTGTACCGATCATGTTGATGGCAAATAGCAGATTAAGCACCGCAAACAGAAAGAACGGAAGTGAGAACGCCGCCTCCAACGTTACGGAGCCCTTAGCGCCCTTCCATAATTTTCGCTCCTCTTTTCTCTTCCCAGACGCGATCCCTCTCCGGTTCTTCCGGGAGATGATCAAAGACACCCTCTTTAGCAGTCCACAGAATGATAGAATGTTTTGACTACCTTGACTGGTATCAAGATATGCCCGGAGAGAATGTGCTGTCGATTTATTAGAGTTACCCTGCTTTGACCGCCAAAAGGGCATCTTTGATCACCTCCCAAAAATATCGCCTCAAAATATCTTGCCATAACTTCCCAATGGCCAACCCCTTAATAAAACCCATACGTTCTTGTCATCTCATACGCATATCCGAACCGGCTCGATATGCACAGATCCGCCTGATAAGTGTCAAAACAGGCATCCATCCGGAATCTTGCATTGCCTGGCGTCCTGCGGATATCCATCTCCATGATATCCATGGCACGATATGTCCTTTGCTCTCTGCTTTGTAAATAAAGCATGATCTGCAAATACTCCTTATAGTTCAGACCTCTGCCTCCACTGTCGGCCGACAAACTGCCTCTCACGTTGGTCAGACTGTTAATCCCTGTCTTCCAATCCGCTGCCGTCTTGATGATCGGCACCCTGCCCCCGGAAAGAAGTGTCTTCACGTCCTGCAGGCTCTCCACATATGCCCATGCAAACAGAATCGTATAGGCAACCGGCTCTAACAGCGCCGGGCACATAAGCACTGCCGCCAATGCACCGGCAGCTGCCTTCGCTTCGGCCACCTTCGCACCATCTGACAGAATATAAATCACATTGGCCACTTCGCGCCAACGCAGAAGACGCTTAGCTACATATTCCAGATTCTTCCAGTCCACGCCTTTACCCGCCAGAATATATTCTATCTGATACTTTAACAACGATTTCTCCATTTCCTCCCCGTAATACCCGCATTTCTCAAACAGATACACCTGAAAGATCAGTTCGTCCGGCTTTCCCGAAATGACTGCCGCTTCCGCACACATACCGCTTCCCTGTATCCTGGCTCGATGGGAAAGATAGTCCTTCTCATTAATCTTGACTGCGGAAACCGACGAGGGATTTTCCAGCACCAGATTCAGCACACCGCTGCTTCTTGTCGCATTGGCCGCATCTGCGGGATTGTTTAACGGTACTTCCGCAAAGACTCCTTCCTCCACTTCTTCCACGGGAAGCCCGATCTCATCAATTTCTGCTTCGTAGCGTCCCCGTTCCGCCTCCACATCTCTCGTCTCTAAGCCATACTGACCGATCTCCGATGTCCCCAGATGTATCTTCTCCAGGACCGCTCCCAGGGGATAGTCCGCCATATAATCCGTAACCTGTCTTTTTAATACGGCTCCTCCTTCATCTGAAGCGATAGAATACTGTCCGATCTGCACTTTATCTGTTGACATGGCCAGAAAGTCTCTGACTCCCAGAGCATTCAAAGCCCCGCCTTCCGGCCTGAGATTCTTCTGCATATAGTTCTTGAGATGCGCTTCTGTATTCCCGATATCCGCATGACCTCCGCCATATGACATATCCACGAACAGCAGGTCATATTGTTCCAACAACTCTCTGTGATATTCTGCAAGGACGGAATTCATACCGATATCCGCAACGCACTCAAACTTCATGCGGATGGCACTGATCCGTGCCCCTTCTATCACTGTGAATACAAGGGACAGGATCAGTGTAAGGGATAATGTAAGAAATACGGTCATATACCCTTTTCTCATGACATTACGGTATTACTGTCCTTGGTGATCTTCTCAAATACCTTTTCCACCAGGGCGCGCAGTTGTTTCTTAAAGATAATCACCAACCCGATCAGTACAACGATGATCAGTATGATTTCTACCGTTCCCATACCTTCCTCTTCCCGCAGGAAATCGCGCAGACCTTTTAATTGTCCCTTTTCTCTTCTTCTTGCCATTTTGTTTTCCTCCTGTTTTCCTTTATTCTGCTATCTATCTGCATCAAACCGCTGCCGCCGTCTCAATCGACTCACACCATGAATGAAAAATATGCCGGTACCATAATGATTACCATCACGATACATAACATCATCATCATTGGCAGAAGCAGTTTTGTGCCGGCTTCCTCACCCAGCTTCTTTGCCAGGTTCTTCCTCTCAGCAAAAGCATTATCAGCTTCCTGGCGCAGAACTTTCAGTAAATCGTTGCTGCCCTTACGCAGATTCTGCGCCAAAAGCGTGCTCAATTTCATATAGACCTGTACCTGGCAGCGCTTGCCGAAATGGTCATACGCCTCCTTCTCCGGCCTGCCGCTTTGCAATTCATAACAGGTCATCAATATTTCTTCATAAGCATATCGTTTTCTCTCCCTCTGATGTTTTCTGTAGTCCTCTCCCAGCTTGAAGAAGGCGTTCCTGATCGTCATGCCGGCCCCCATATACAGCGCCAGTTTGTTTACGATCTCCGGGTAATCCAACAACAACTCTTTTCTGCGATTCTCCAACCGCCTGTCCGGCTCCCTGCTTCTCGCCCAGTATAGAAATACCGCGGAAGATAAGACCAGTAACAGAAGATAACCGCTGCTGTCCTCTACGATCTCCTTCCAGATGATCGGCACAGAGTCCACCCGATCCGGCAAGGTCATCGTATCCATAGCGCCCGTCTTTTCCTCCTGCCGCCGCAGCAGCTCCTCTATTCGTCTCCGTAACAGTTCCTGTCCGGTATACCTCTTCGGATTAACCTGCACATACATCTGATAATCCCAGGTCAGCTTTTCATATCGAAACTGTGCCGTTAAGGCGATCACCGTACCCTCCTTCAACTCCTCATTGTTCACCGTACCGTCCGTATTCACGATAGAATAGCTGTCACTCTCCCATGATATCGAGAACGGGTATCCTTCCAGCTGTGTTACCAGGTCTAAATGTGTGCGCACATCTTCCAGACTTTCATTCTGTCCGCAGATCACCTTTGGCAGGATTTTAACGGCCTGCGCATACAATTTCTCCGCCTCCTGTGTCGTGTATTTTCGCTCCTCCACGAGATAATCGAAGATTTCCTCCTCCTTTCCTTCCACTTTCGCCGCCAACGATACCGGCGTCTTGCCCTCTCCATAAGACTTTCTCTTAAGATAACCTCCCTCCAACAGCACAGGGCTGCTATGAGCTGCAATCCATATGCACAGACACACTGTCGTACCCATAAAGACGACCATGAACAACAGGCTGTACAGCGACACATAATATTCCTGTATCTGTACCTGTGCCGCTACTTCCGGCCGCAGTGTCTTCAACTTATTTCCCAGTTGTTTCCGGTACAGGTCCTTCTGCCAGTTACGTTTCTGTCCCGCCTTCTTCTGTTGCGCACTCTGCCCTCTCCGCCAGAAATACATTGCCATTCTCCGAAAAGCGCCCTTCCCGTCTTCCCGTAGGGACACTATCCACAGCAACAGATAACCACATAGCACTGCCCCATATAGATAGATCATGCCTTCGCCTTCCTCCTTTCTTTCATGACATTCAACCTTTCTTCCATTTATCTTCTATACCTCAATTTCCACGATCCTCTTCGACAATCGATACGCCGCAGCGTAGAATCCCAGACAGGCTGTCATTACTGCAATTCCGACCAGATTATGGTACAGCACATCAAAGAATCCTCTGGATGTCGCGCTTACATAGAAGATGATCAGGAAAGGCACCGCATTCATGATCTTCTGTTCCATCTTCTTTGCACTGATCATTAACTGGATCTCCTTATCCGTCTCCATCTTCTGTTCTATTACTGACGCCGTCTTGGCCAGGATATCCGTCATATTTCCGCCGCTCCTTTTTGCTATATAGAACACATCCGCAAACTGCATGATATCCGGCTCATGACTTCGTGTCCCGAGATCATACAGCAGTTTCTCCAATACCATGTTGTTGTCAAGTCCTGCCATAATATGCCTGATCTCCTTACAGATCAGCGCCTTTGCCCCGTAGAGCATTTCCATATCCCGGTAAGACTCTCGAAACGCATTTTCAATGGAATATCCCGCCTTCTGGTTAGCTGCCACCGAAAGGATCATATCCTTAAACTGGATACCCAGTTCCTGACGTCTCTTCTTCGACAGCTCCTTCTTCTTATCTTTTAAAAAAAGAAGCAGTCCAGGAATAAGTGCCAGACAGGCAATCCAGGAATGATAGAAGAAATACCCGATCATCGCGATTACCGCCGCACCTTCCAGAACATAGAAAGTCCCTTCTTTTCCCTGCAAATGATATTCACTGTAATCCGGCAGCCCGTAATTTCTCGACATAAGACAACTCTCCTCTCTTCTGCAGTACGCCCAAAACTCTGCCCTGTGCATCTTCTCCGTTCTCCGTGAATTGGTACAGAGGCCTTGTTGTGATTCTGCCATTCTCAAATCTCAATACTTCCGTAATCTCCAGCACTTTCCGGGATTTATCCCGCAGACGGCCCAGATGAATGATAATGTCCACGCCGGAAGCAATCTGTTGCTTAATGGCCGTAAGCGGGATATCCATTCCCATCAGTATCATATTCTCCAGCCTGCTCAACATATCTTCACAACTGTTGGCATGTCCGGTGGACATGGATCCGTCATGCCCGGTATTGAGACACTGCATCATGTCGAATGCCTCTCCACCTCTGACTTCGCCGACGATAATCCGATCCGGCCGCATCCGCAAGGATGTCCTGATCAAATCCCGGATACTGATCTCACTGCATCCTTCCACATTGGCATTTCTCTTCTCCATGCGAACCAGATTGGGCAGCCCCAGAATCTGCAGTTCCGCATTATCTTCTATCGTAATGATGCGCTCCTCTGCCGGGATATAATAAGACAGCGCATTCAGAAACGTTGTCTTACCGGATCCCGTTCCGCCGCTGATCATAATGTTGTATTTCGCCTGCACAAGCTTCCGTAACCATTCGCTCACTTCTTCCGTGATGGAGCCATAGGCGATCAGATCTTCCATCAGGATCGGCTTGTCCGGGAACCGGCGTATGGTCACGATCGGGCCGTTTAATGCCACCGGATTCAGAACCACATTGACACGTGCTCCGTTCTGCAGTCTTGCATCCACGATCGGAGAAGCCTCATTGACCACTCTGTTGCAGTCGGCCACGATATGCTGTATCACATTCTGCAGCTGCTCCCGGCTCTCGAAACGAAGCTCGCTCCTACGCAGCCGCCCCTCTTTTTCGATAAAAATATACTCCGGCCCGTTGATCATGATCTCCGTAATATGCGGATCATCCACCAGATCCTGCAGTACATCCAGCTTACGGATCGCATAGAACAATTCCCGTCTGAGCTGTTCCCGTTCCGCCAATCCGAGAGGCGCTTTCTTACTCTCCTTCGTCAGCATCTCATCGATCAGTTCCTGTATCTCCTCATCCGATTTCTCCGTGGAATAATCAATATTCTCTGCCAGCCTCTCCCGCAGTCTTCTCTTACGTTCTTCCCTACTTTCCATACAGATCCTCTCTGATGATCGCCTTCACATATCCTGCCAGTTGTCCGTGCGTCATAAGTTCCAGGTTCACCGGTACTTCCTTGAAGATCGGAAACCGGCATTTCACCGTCTTATCCACAATATCTTCCAGCTCATGGAATTTCAGGATCTGCTCATACTGGTTCAGCTTGGCCACTGCAAAGCTGTCCTCCCGCGTAATCGTATAGATTTTGTAGCATTCCCGCAGCAGATCGAACAGACCGCTCATCCCGTCATCCAGATCCAGAATGATATAATCATACTCTCCGATCTGCGCAATCTTCCTGCATAGCTCCAGCCACTGCCCGCCTTCCGTCTCCCACAGCTGCATCTGTGACTGCATTGGTGGTATATAGTCCAAACCGTTAATATTCTGTATGATCGCCGGCAGATGCAGCGCAAGCTTCTCCTGGTCACAGCGGAAATAATACAGCACATCGGATACATCCGTGCCAAATTCCCGTCCCAGCATCTTCCCAAACCCCGAATAATTCTCGAAATTGAAATATAATACCTTGTGTTCCTTCGCCAGAATCTGGCCCATTGTCAATGCGAAAGAAGTCTGCAGGCATCGTTTGATCGGAGAATAAACACCGATCAGCTTCACATCCTCCTGTATCTGTGTTCCGGCTGCCGGCCAGTCTGCCAGTCCCTTCGCCGATTCGATCAGGATCGACACGATCCTCTCCGGACTTTGGAATTTGCTGATATACAGCGTTGTATCCTCCCTTTCCCGGCCATCCTGCTTCTGTTTGTCATTGTCCTGTCCGCCGCCCTCCCGCATATCGTTTTCCTGCAGGACAAACACCTGTGCCACCTGCCGGCTGACATATTCCATACGTAACAGCTCCAATGCACTCTCCGCAATCAGCAGTATCTCAATCTTCTCCTGTTCCAGAAATCTCTCCAGTTCCTCCACCTTCGTAAATAGATGCAATGCATATGGAATCCTGATCTTCTCCAGCATATATTCCGCCATTCTGAGCGCATACGCCTCTTCCATATCACAGATCGCAAATATCTTCTGCCTCAAATCATCCCTCCTATTCTTAGCGCCGCACCAAGCAATACCGGAATCGTGAAATGTATCTTATTCCTACGGTACAACATCTGATCCTGTTTTAAGTCCTCCCCGTACAGTTTCCAATGCCCGCTCCTTATAACCTCAGATACATAGGACAGCAGATAGAGCAGCCTTTCCTTCCCGTTATGTTCCGCCAGCAGCTTACCTGCGCAAATGGCTGCTCCGATCACAAATGCGGCCGCCAACACTGTCAAAAACTCCCGGACTCTCAGAAAACATGCGGCCATGATAAGCGTCTTGATATCACCGGCTCCCAATGTTCCGATCTTAAATAAGGGATACATGAGCAGAAATGCAAGAAGCATAGACACCATCGAAGAAGAAAGTCCCGGTCCGTGCCAGTGGCTGCTGATTAATCCTGTCAGAATGCCAATCACAATAAATCCGTTGGGGATCCGGTCCGTCTTAAGATCTGCCATCGCTGCAAGAAACAGCAATAGAAGCAACAGAGATTGATCGTAACTCAGTCCAATAAAAACACCTCCCTATCATAACTTAACCTGACTCAATGAAATATATGGGATGAAGTTCCCGATGCCATTACGGCGATAGAGCGAAGCATTGCTTCACATAGAATTTCTTGAGTTGTAATCTGAATTATACTCACATATAAACTACTTGTCCAGTTATATTTTGCATAAAAAGCAAGTTTGTGAAAATCTTACAACATTTTGAAAAAATGAATTCCGTAAAGTACGACAACCCCCGGAAATCCAAGGAATCCGGATGTCAAAACCGTCAGCGGATTAATCCCTACCGCAAAGGATAACTGCTGTGATGCCAGAAAATAATTCATGAAATATATGCCCACTGTACCCATTACCGCCCGCAGGATAAAATTAACCAGCCACTCCACTTTTCTTCCCAGGGCGCCGATAAGCAGCACGATCAGACATACTCCCAATATCGCCAGCATACCGTTTGCATTTACCATTTGAATCCTCCGTTCTTCCTTAACCTGTGAATTGTACTGCAAATTTCTTACATGCAATGTATATGCATGGTATGTTCTGGAAATTACATGAATATTTTTTCCAGTTATTACCTATACTCTAATAGGATGTAATCCAATATCAGAAAGGCATGGTATCCCTATGAGAGTACTCTTTCATCGACGACCCTGTGTTCCCGCAGAAAGCAATTCTATCATTGACGGCCATAAGCTGACCATTCAGGAGGAACTGGCACAATCCCGGTTTGCTTTGGAGATCGCCTATTCTAACTTCGACAATGTGACCGATCCTGACCTGATCGATTGCTACATCTATGAAGTAAACGCTGTCATGAAACGTTATAAATACTTATTAGAACAGGCAGCAGAAATGAATCTGCTGCCTGAAACCAAACAGGGCGAGGCTTATCGCGCTCTGTCGCTATTCTCTTGAAAATACTAATACATTATACGCAAAAACCGCGATTCCTGCCGGGGTCTGTAATGTTCTCTGTCAGCGTATTCCTGCCGTAAGTAAGTCCGGCATATACCGCCTGCGTGTTGCCCATAACAGGCCCCGATGCATCCTGATTCTCAATCTGCTCATAAGATTTGTGTAGCTTACCGATTACCAATCGAACATGTTCCAGGTTCTCCTTCTCGAAATGGGAAGAAGCCTTTACAAGTTCCCTGTTCACGTAGAGATACAGCTGCAACAGATTCTGCGCCAGCTCATATTCAAGATGTAAGGATGACATCAGCTCATTCATGCATCCACGGATCTTCCGGACCGCGCTTTTAAATGCAGCCTTTTCGTCAGCGGTCAGCGCCTCCTCGGCTTCTTCCACATAGAGCAGCACCATCTCATACAAGATCGTGATCAACTGTGTCTTATTCGCCTGCGTAATCCTCAGCGTAAATTCCTGCTTCAATTCCCTGGTCATAGCCATTAATCTTCCTTTCCTGCCAATCTCATATTTTTCGCACCTTTAAGAGTGATTGTAACTGGCAGTTTCACCTACTGTAACAGCTGCAGCACCTGAGACGGTCTCTCATTTGCCTGTGCCAACATGGAAGTCGATGCCTGCGAGATCACCTGTTCCGTCGTATAATTGGTCATCTCCTCCGCCATATCCACATCCATAATGCGGGAATAAGATGCTGTCATGTTCTCTTTCGTAATATCCAGGCTGCTGATCGTATGCTCCAAACGGTTCTGATAAGCTCCCAGACGGCTGCGCACATCCGACACATACTGAATCGCACCTTTTATTTCCGTAATAGCGTCACTGCTGCTTTCCTGAGTCGTTACTTCCGTCTGCGAAATACCAAGATGGTTCAGAGAGATCGTCGGAATACGGATATCCAGCTGCTGTCCTTCATTGGCGCCGATCTGTGTATCCATAGCGCCGATTCCCGTAAGGTCAATCTTCAACGGAACATCTGCACCTGTCGCATCCTGAGAAATGCAGTTTACGGAATTATATCCTGTGATATTACCGTTAGCATCCACTACCGGATCGGGTTTCACCGAAAGCGTAAGCTCGAATCCCTGACTGCCCTTGATCGTAATCTTATCCTGACCCACTCCCGTAATCTCTGATCCTTTCGGAAATTCCGGCCCCGGAACGAAAGAAGCTTTGGTCTTATCCAGATCGATTGTTCCGTCATCATTATAGAAGACTTCCAGCGCATCAATCGTATATTCTTTCATCAATGCTTCATCTACATAGTAGTCGACATTCACTTTCTGACTGTTGGTATAGCCCTTCAAATCAAAGCTGCCATCCAGAAGCGGCTGACCGTTGAACTCCGTATCGGTAGAAATTCTGGTCACTTCTTCCTTCAACTGTATTAATTCCTTATTCAGCGTCTCTCTATCCACTGAGGTAAGCGTGCCCGTCGCTCCCTTAACCGCCAGCTCATTCATTCTCTGCAGCATATCATGAACTTCTGACAAAGCTCCGTCTGCCGTCTCAATAATGGAGATTCCGTTATTGGCGCTCTGTGTTGCCACCGATACTCCTGCGATCTGCGCATTCATTCTGCGTCCGATCGCATAGCCGGACGGATTCTCCTTGGCCGCCGTAACTTTTAACCCGGAAGAGAGCCTTTTCAGGGACTTGGTCAGTCTCTGGTCCGATTTATTCAAGGCATTGTTAGCACGCATTGCCGCCGCATTGTAACTGATCTTCATAGTAAATTCCTCCTGTTATCCTGTCTGCCGTCCTGCAGGCTGATTTCTTAATCATAAATATTCATATCGTTCTTCTACGCTGTAACTGCTGTAATAAACACTTTCGCGATCTGATACAGATCAGCCGTCTGAACCGATGCCGCTTCTTCCTGCGGCTCCTCTGCCGCAAAAGCATTCAGATCCAGATCACTACTGTGGACTACCCCAATGTGTCCAATCTCAGGGCTGCCCTGCTTTCCGGCAAACAACTCCTGTAATCCCTTCTGCAGGCTCTCTGATTTCTGCGTTATCACAGCGGTTCCTTCCTGCGTGGAGCAGGCAACATAACCTGAAACCCGGCCGTTTCTTATGCTGAACTCGGCCGCCACCTGGCCATGGCTTTCCGTCTCAAACGTCGCTTTCACCTTACCGCCATTTTCCCGGTCATGAAGGACTCTTAAGTTGATCGCCGTAGTCTCTCCATGGATCTCAACCGGAATCTGATAATTCTCTTCCTTAGCGAGATTACCTGCCAGAGTCAGCTGCTTATGACAGCTTTGAATCGCCTTCAGATCGATATAACTAATATCGCCGCTATACTGCTTCTCTTCCAGTATCTCTTCATAAACTCTCTGCATATCCCCGTAAGCTTCCTGTGCGCTATCCTTATCTGTCAACGCCTCCTGCAGATGGGCCGCCGCATATCTGACCTTACTTCTGTTCTCAGGTGTCGTATATTCCTGCAGTTTCTTATAAACAGCCCCCCTGCTGTTCATCAATCTGTCTGCTGCTGCCAGATTATTGATCGTCACAGGCTGCCTGTTATGCAGCAGCTCCTCGATTACCGCATCTTCCGCTTCGCACGCTTTCCGGCAGTCCTGCATCTGTTCCGCCTGATACTCTCTTTGCGTAGCGGCATCCTGCTTCGCCATCCGATCCGCAATGTCTCCGGCAATATCCCGGTAGTACTTGGGAAATCCGGTCTCAATCTGCTTGGTAATGGATATTCCCTTCTCGATCGCTTCCACACCGGCAAAAGCATCATCTATCATGAAATCCATGCCTGCTTTTTTCTGGCTGCGCACCGCGCTGAGCATATTCTTAAAGGATACTTCCGCCCCTATATTTACCAGAGCTCCGACCGCCGCATTATCCGTCTTCTCAAACTGCCTTAACATACGGTAAATACCGATATACGCCGTTCGTTCTTCCTCCGTGATAGCTTTGTTCTTATCCAGCTTATATAAGAATTTGCTGAATTTCTCCATCTCCTGTTCTTTACCGGATTGTATGGAATCCAGATAGGCATCTAACTGCGGCAGCGTCATCTCCAGCGGATTCTGGCCGTCACGGATTGCCTGCAGGACAGCTGCCGGTGTCATCTTATCGACTACCCTCTGCAGCTGCAGATCGGATGCTTTCACCGTCTCTATATTCTCGGGTGACAATTCCATCCGATTATATCCCAGAATCCGCACTGCCCGGCGATTCTCCTCACTGGTTTCCAGTCCCATATCCTGCAAAATGTTATCCACATTCCGGAAAGCCTTATCGATGGAGTCTCCCAGGTCACTCTTGGTCGTCGTCATCCACGTCTCATAACGCTCTCTGGCCTCCTCATAATGATTCCTTAAGGCCGTACCGGCTATGTGCACCTGATTCAAGGTGAAATCTTCATCCGTCACCTTAAATCTTCCGGCAATATCTATCGGCAGATACGGAATTTCTGCTACTTTATCGCGGGTCTGTGCATACAGCGCCGCCTTTTCTGAAACCCGGTCGGTATCTGTTTCGCCAAACAGAATCTTTCGCTGCTGCGCTTCTATCTGCCTTAAAGTCTCTACCAGTTTCTCAAGCTCGGTGGTATCAATCGCATATCCGCTTGCCAACAGCTTTCGGTTCACCTCCACCGTCATCATCAAACGGATCTCTTCCAGCTGCCGTCTGGCTGCAATATTGGCCGGTACCTCCGCTGCCGCATGATCTTCCGCTTTCTCTGTCTGTGCTTCCTCCACCACGGTCTGTGCCGGAACTTTACCGTCTGCGTTGCCGTCGTCCGTGTTCGTCTCGCGCGCTGCCATCTCCAGATTCGCCAGTGTAAGATCCCTGCCCTCCGCTACCGTCTGATCGACAGCTTCTTCCGTGATCTGCTCAAAACGCTCTACATACTCGGCAGCCTTCTCCAGACTGCTCCTGCCGTCCGCAAGATCAGCCTGCCCGGCGCTTTTCCCGTCTGCGATCGCAGCCGCTATCGCCGATAAGATATGTTCCTCACTCTGGGGCCATTCCATAGTATCCAATCTGTAAAGCTCTGTCACTGCCTCCGGTGTCAGGGGAATCCCCTTCTCAATCAGCCACTGTGCGTCTTCGATCGTCTCTGCATTGACCTCCAAACCGGCTTCCTCTATCACCTTTTCTATCTGCGGCTGCAGTTGCTGCCAGTTAAACTCCTCCGCTTTCCTGGCATAATAACCCGCTCCATCGGCATAATACCCTCTTCCCTGTCTGTCGCCGTCCGCCGTGGAACTGTAACCGGCCAGATATAGATTATCGATCGTGGGCGTCATATGATTCTCGATCATGTACTTTGCAGCGCCTTCGGTCAGCTCCTGAAGCTCCATGGCCTTATCATAAGCCTTCTTTGCATTCCTGACATTCTCCTCTGTCAGAGGGACGTCATGACTGGCAAACTGCTTCGTCAGTTCTCTCGCAAAGGCTTCACTGCCCGTAATCTCCCGCAATGTGGCCGCATCTATCTGATCGGTGTACCCGACTACCTGAGTACCACCTTTGATAAGTTCTGCCTTAATCTTGTCAACAATCGTAACGACTTCTTCTACATCCATATCTCCGACATCGTAACCGTCTTCCATCATCCGATTGTAATCTTCTGCAGACATAGTATTAGACATAACTGTCATATAGTCTCTCTGCGTGGCAACATCGATCTGCCCTGCATCCTGCATAACCTCTTCTGTGGTCTTTCCCTGACCCTTGTAAGCCGTGTTATCCATAACTGTGCCAGAAATGTCTAATGCATATACACTCGTCTGATTCGTCTTCTCCGTACGAGTATCCCGATGTGAAGTTGTCGCTACCTTGTCTACATTTTGATTTGTGTTATTATTGTCAAATGTTATTTTCATACACTCACTCCATGCAACAGGGCTACTTTACAATTAATATATTTGCCATTTATTTCGACACAATGGCTTGTTTTCTTAACCCTTCTATACTATTCCCCACACGCACGCAAAACGGTACATTCTTAAAACGGGAGAACTCTCCTCTGATAAGAAAAGTTCTCCCATAAGCAGCAGGCTGAGCATGATGGAAGTTTACTGTAAAAGACTCAAAATCATCTGTTGATTCTGGTTCGCCTGTGTCAGCATGGATGTTCCTGCCTGTGCCAGTATATTATTAACCGAATATTCCAGCATCTCCTCGGCTACATCGGTATCCCTTATCTGGGATTCCGCCGCCTGCGTGTTCTCCACTATGTTATCCAGATTAACGCCTGTATGTTCCAGACGGTTCTGTACGGAACCATATTCCGAACGCATGGTGGAAACGCACTGGATCGCCATCTTGTATTTATCGATGGCTTTACCGGCATTCTCCATGGAATCGACCTTGACGTCCGCCACGCCCAAATCCCTGGCCGATAACTTGAATGTACTGAACGATATATGCTGACCGGACTCGGATCCGACCTGGACAAACATGCTTCCGGACCGTTGCACCGTGCCGCGGTTGGCATCCGAGGAGCTTCCCCACTTGGCCGCCGCGTCGGGATTGGCATTGCCATCCCTGTCAAGACCGCCGGTAGTGGTCGCGCCGCCGCCGGTATAGGTGTTCTTGCCTCCCAAATTATTGACATAGTGATCACTCTGATCCACATTCAGAACAAAATAATTACTCTTATTCGTTCCATTCAGTAAAGAATCCTTTGTGCCGGACAAACCGTTGGGCGATGCAATGGAACCCGTGCCGCCTCCAATTGCCCCCACCAGATCCTTCGTAAAAGCTACCGCATCTTTAGGGAAACTGTCTTCGAAATCTGCCAGATCACCGTATTTTCCGTTGGTCTGTCTGGAAATGGCCTGTCCAAGGGAATAGCCGTCCTCAACATCTTTCAGAATGGCATCCAATCCCCTGGCGATAGTACCCGCCGTAACCGTTCCACCACCGCCCGCCACATAACCAAGATACATACTGGCAATATAACCCTGCGCATAAGCGTTATAAGGATCCGACGTATCAGTAAGCTCTGAAAGCCAGTTCTCAATCGCCTTGTCTCCCTTCGGCATAACATTGACCGTCAACTCCTGACAGTAATTGATGGCGCCACCCACCGCCTGCGCAGTCCCCTCCACAAACCAGGAAGGAAACTGGTCCGCGCCGTTTATTCCCAACATACCATTCGTCACGCCGTCAAACATGACCGCATGGGTCATCTCATGGGCAATCGTAGTAGCCAGATCGGCCGTCATAGCGATCTGACCGCCTTTTTCTGCCAAATGGCTCATGTTAACCCCCAGCTGGAAGGAGACGCCGTTGGAAGACACATAGGCCAGCGTAGAGTCGTTGCTATAATACATCTTCAGGCTGATCTGCATACCCTGGACTGTCGGCTTCGCAGATTGCGGCAATGCGGATACAATATCTCCCAACAACGTCGGCATATATGTATCTTTGATCTTATTCGCAAAGTCTGCCAGTCCTGCCTGCGTAAAAGTCTTCCCCGCCGCTGCCGCTTCATTGATCGCACCCGCAAAATCCTGCATATCATAGGATATATAATCCGTATCCAGAAAGATAACATCCGGATACCCGTCCGGCAAATAACTGGCATTTTTCGTCTCCGGAGAGGCATTCGACGAATCGAACATGCTCATCTCGTTAAACCGGGAATCTCTCGAGATCCTGTCAATCTCATTGTTAAGCTGCTTGATCTCCGCGTAAATGGCTTCCCGGTCCTCGGACATATTCGTATCATTTGCTGCCTTAACTGCCAGTTCATTGCCCCTCTGCAGAATATCATGGATCTCATTCAGTGCGCCTTCCGCACTCTGCACAAAAGAAATACCGTCCTGCGTATTCAAAGATGCCTGCGTAAGCCCTCTGATCTGTCTGCGCATCTTCTCCGAAATAGACAGTCCTGCCGCATCGTCCGCCGCACGGTTGATCTTATAGCCCGATGACAGCTTCTCCGTATTCTTCTTCTGTCGTCCCGTTATTGTGTTCAGATTACGATCGGCATTGACTGCCGTTAGATTATGCTTTACGACCATTTATGATCCCTCCCGGATAGTCTTCGCGTTTCCCTTACTGCCTTCTCTATGCGGTATCCTTCCGAATACCGGATATCGGCTGTTAATCCCAGAATCCTGTCTGCCTCCAACTCAAGTCCCCTTTTCCACAGACAGGGCAGATCTGATGCTGAGCCGCCAAACTTACTTCCTGCAATTCTCCGTGGCACTTGGCACATTTATCACCAAATGTAACTTCTGTGCCGTCCGTCAACGTGGCGCTTACTGTCAACTGACAGCGCAGATCCCTGCAGTGATCACAACAAAATACCTTCTGTGACGCACGGAAAGATTCTACTTTCCGTTGACTGTACAGGCTCTTCCAAGCTTCCGCCTCTTCCCCATTCAGACAGGAAGCTATCATATCCGGGTTATTCGTCATCAGACCGGCCCCCACAGACATCTCTTTCTTAATGCCGCACACATCACATGCCGCCAATATTCTCTGTCCCATATCGATCTCCCTCTATCCTTAATAAATACACTTATGCCTCTACTGCAGCAGGCTCATAATAGACTGGCTGCTCTGATTCGCCTGCGTCAGCATACTGGTCCCGGCCTGCATCAGAATATTATTGATCGAATATTCCAGCATCAGATCCGATATATCAGCATCCCGGATCCTGGACTCCGCCGCCTGTGTATTCTCTTCCACATTGGCATTGATATTCTCGGCATGTTCGATACGGTTCTGATAAGCGCCGAAATCCGAACGCTGCTCGCTAACGATCTGCAGGGCGCCTTTGATCTCATCGATCGCCTGGCCTGCGCTTTCTGTCGTCAGCGTATTCGTATCATACAGCCCCAGGAAAAGCGTGCTCAACGACTCATACTGCACGGAGATATGCTCTCCTCCCTCTGTGCCGGCCTGCACGTAGAAACCACAGATACCGCCATAGATCGGGACGTCGATTATTCTTCTTGCCGCTGTAGCCGATCCAAAATATGCATCTCCATAAGAAGTCGTGTTCCCCGAAGGTGTATAAAAATCTAATATCGTATTCTTATTCAGCGCGCCATTGATCCGATTAAGTACATCCTGTTCCGTATCAGTGGGTAAAACCTGGAAATGAAACGTGAAACTGCCAACATTTGAGCTTGTCTGCCCATTGCCATATGTATAGGGTTTCTCCGCAACCAAACTAAAATTAATCTCAATGCGTCCACCACCATCTGCATCTCCACCCGCACCAGAATTCAACAGACCGGGATACGTATCGCCCTTCTTACCTGTCAGCGTTGCCATAAGAGAACCTAGTGTCCCCCGTCCCTTCGCATCACAGTGTCTGTCAAAGAGATGCTTATACTTTTCTTTATGAAGTACCCCATTCACCCAGTAACTGCGCTCTCTCCATTCCCACCACTTATTCTGACCCATATCGTCATCCGACAAATCTTTAGACGTAGCCTCATAGTAAATACTGGAAGAAGTAGCCTTCACCATCCCAATACCATCCATATAAAAGGAAAATTCCCACGTTTCCGTACTTTCCCGCGCTATGGCTATATCACTGGTTCCGTTACTCGGTATCCAAGTCAGATTCCCTCCCGATGGAAGCGTTTGTACCAATGTCCCCGCGCTGTTCACCGGCTCCAGAAACTTATCATCCGCATTGTTAAAATCATGAATATTGGTGCTTGTCGAATTATCCTGACCTGTATTGTGATTAGATGCATATGCTGCACTATAATTCAATGACACAGATGGAATGCTCGGTAAATCCTTATTCTCTTTTTTCGTTACAGGGTTTGCTTTGTTATCCTCAAACCTGGCTAACATGTCGGCTCCTGCACCGCTGGAAAACGATCTCCCGTCAATACACGCTACCATATCTTCAATCGTAGCCGTTTCCATTGGTGAAAACGAAACCTGATGATGAAAAACCGGATTGCCCTGTGCATCATACAATTTGTTGGCTGGATCTTTATCCCCGAAATAGTCCGCCATGTCAAAACTAAAATTATTCTGTCTTAATTCATCCCAGCTGATCGGTACTGTCTGATATGGCTTTCCATCGTATCCTGTCCACTTGATAACTACTCCGTCCTTCTCCTCCGCTGTAATATTGTAGTTGCCATAAGCCACTATACCGCAATTCTCATTCGTTACCGGTATATATTCACTGGTATTCGTAAATTCCATCGCCTGCTTATGCTCATACCCCAGCAGCCTCTGTTCTCCCGGCTCCCAAACCTTCTTCTCATTATAGGTCGTTGTCCGGAAAATCCGGTCCATCTCGTCCTTCAACGCCTGCACCTCGCTGTCAATATAGGCCCGGTCCTCCGCCGTATTGGTACCGTTAGCCGCCTTGACTGCAAGTTCATTCATACGCTGAAGCATATCATGCACTTCATTCAATGCGCCTTCTGCCGTCTGGACATATCCGATCCCTTCCGAAATATTATCTACCGTCTGGTGCAGGCCGCGTACCTGCCTGCGCATCTTCTCCGAAATCGACAGACCTGCAGCATCATCCGCTGCCCTGTTGATCTTATATCCGGACGAAAGCTTCTCTGTTATCTTTGCATTCTTACCGGTACTTACTTTCAGTTGCCGATTCGCATTTTCTGCAAGCAGATTATGTTGTACGAACATCATGGCCATATCCTCCTGTTACAACGCAATTTCAATATTCTTTCTAAATTTATCGTAGATTTCTTTACATTATACCCTATTCTTTTCTCCCTGAACAGCACAAAAGACGATTATTGCACTAAAAATAAAACAATTTGTGCAATAACCGTCCAAAAATTTTCTCTATTTACCTTTAGTCAGCCTCACGACCGCCAGAACAGATCCATCAGAAGATAAACACGGCCGCTGTGAAGGGCGGAAGATCGAAGGAAATTATATTCTTCTTAAAGTTGCACTCCCCCTTAACCGCATTAAGCTCTGCCGGGATCTCATGCCCGTTACCGCCGAAACGCTTATCATCACTGTTTAACAACAGCTTATACTTCTTTTTCTTCGGCACACCGATCTTATAATCTTCCCACATCATCGGTGTCATATTAATCACGAACATAATGTTGTTCTTGCCCGTCTCATCTTTTCTGAAAAAGCTATAAACGCTGCGGTCCGCATCATCCGCATTGAGCCACTCGAAACCGCTCCAATCATTATCGATCGAATAAAGCGCCGGGTATTTGCGGTACATCTTCAAAAGTTCCTTGACATACTCGTGCATTCCCTTATTCTGCTCCTCGGCAAGCAGGAACCAATCCAGTTCTCTCTCCTCGCTCCACTCTCTCTCCTGTCCGAAATCCTGCCCCATAAACAGAAGCTTCTTACCGGAATGCCCGAACATATAGGTATAGCCCAGACGCAGGTTCGCGTATTTATCCACCGGATATCCCGGCATCTTATTCACCATGGAACATTTCAGGTGTACTACCTCGTCATGAGACAACGGAAGAATATAATTCTCACTGCTGTTATAAGTCATGGCAAACGTCATGGCATAATGATTGTTCTTACGGAAATAAGGATCCAGCTTCATATATTCACAGAAGTCGTGCATCCAGCCCATATTCCATTTAAAGCAGAAGCCCAGCCCGTCTTCCTCCACCTTACCGGTCACCTTTGGCCACGCTGTGGATTCCTCTGCGATCGTCAGAAAGCCCGGATATGTACCACATACAACGGAATTTAAATGCTTAAAGAATTCGATCGCTTCCAGATTCTCATTGCCGCCATACTTATTCGGCACCCACTGGCCATCCTGCTTGCCATAATCCAGATAAAGCATGGATGCCACGGCATCTACACGAATTCCGTCAATATGGTATTCCTTAATCCAGAAAAGTGCATTTGCGATCAGGAAATTCCTGACCTCGTTCTTTCCATAATTAAAGATCTTGGTGCCCCAATCCGGATGTTCACCAATCCTCGGATCCGGATGCTCAAACACGCACTGCCCGTCAAAGCGCCCCAGTCCATGTGCATCCGTCGCAAAATGAGCCGGAACCCAATCAAGGATAACGCCGATCTTATTCTTATGCAGCATGTTGATCAGATACATAAAATCATCCGGTGTACCGTATCTTGAGGTGGGAGCATAATACCCCGTCACCTGATATCCCCAGGAACCGTCATACGGATACTCGGCGATACCCATCAACTCAATATGTGTATATTTCATTTCCTTCAGATATTCAACGATCCTGTCCGCAAACTCGCGATAATTGTAGAAGCCTTCCTTCGTACCGTCGGGATGCTTCATCCAGGATCCGATATGGCATTCATAAATAGCCACAGGCTCTTTATTATAATCCTTACCCGTCCTGTCGGTCATCCATGCGGCATCCGTCCATTTAAATTTGGTGATGTCATAAGTTTTGGAGGCGTTACCGGGACGCATTTCCGCATAGTTTGCAAAGGGATCCGCCTTGTACAGCTTCTCCCCTTCCGGCGTACGGATCAGATATTTGTACATCTCATTTTCACCAACACCAGGTATAAACAGTGTATAAATACCGATCGGCCCGATCTTCTCCATCTGATGCAGATCCTCATTCCAGCCGTTAAAAGTGCCGATCACGTTTACGCTTGCAGCATTCGGCGCCCACACGGCAAAAAACATCCCTTCGATGCCGTCCTCCACAGAGGGATGAGCCCCTAACTTCTTATAAATATCATAATGTGTCCCCTGTCCGAACACATACTGATCCGCCTCTGAAATAAATACCCGTCTCTCGTCCGTTTTCGCTGCTGCTTTTACCGCTGTTTTTGTTTCTGCCTTTGTGTCCTTTTTCCTCGCCATAGCACTTCCCCCATTACATTTTTCTTATTGTTGTCTCTTAAGAGCAGACAAAGCCGTCATTAATAATGCATGAAATCCTTCTCTCTCAATATGATCATATCGTCTTCATCATATCTTTTTGCTAACAGAATATCCATAAAATGTCCCGGTGTCTTCTTGTTCGCATAATAGATCGCTTCATCCACCAGATCTCTGACTTCCGCCAGATTCACCTCATGATCACTCGTCTGTCTGTCGGCAATCCTCGTATGCAGTGCCAGAATACCGAACTCGTCAATAGAATATTCCATCTCTTCCGCATACTGCTTCGCATAGGCAACCAAAGCTTCATCATCCAACGCTTCCACATCCACGCGGAGATTGAAGTGGTCACTCAAAGCCGGGTTCTCTTCCAGAAAATGATTCATATCCTGTTTCTGATCAATCATAAGGACGATAAGCCCCATGTTGTCCTTATCTAACGCTTTGATCATTTTGGCAATGGTCGCCGCCCTTAAGCGGGATGCCTTCTCTATGACAAGCGCACCGTTATCAAGCTTGACAAAAATTTCCTCGATGTCTTTCTTATTTAAAACGACAGCCGAAATCTTGGCCACTTTTCCCGAAAAATTACTGTCACCCAGCTGCATCTCCTTGATCAATGCCTTCGCAAGTGCCAGCGAAGTCTCCTCTTCCTCTCCGGTGATCAGAACATTCCCCGTATAAGGAGCAAGACTCATATTATCCAGTGTCCGGATAAGCTGCCTTTCGGTCTTGCGGTGATGAATGAATTCTCCGAAGAGTTCTTTCTCTTCTTCTGTCAGCTCCCGTTCTTTGATGCCTTCATTCTCCTGCAGTTCCGGTTCCTCCTCAGTTTCAACCAAAGATTCTTCCACCGGTTCCTCTTCCGGTAATGACACATCCATTGCCGGCTCTTCTTCAGGCATCTCCGGTTCATCCGCCTCTTCCCTGAAATCCGGTTCATCCGAAAAATCTTCCACATCTTCTGCCATCAGTGGTTCCGGCTCCGGCTCAGCTTTCTTCAATGTTTCCGGCTTCTTATCCGCATCATCCGGCATTATCACCTTCTTGATCGCAGGCTTCCTGCCGGATTCCTTCATGATCGCTGCCACAAATGCCCGCTCCAGCTCTTCCAACAGACCATTCTTCGTCGCTTCGTCAAAATCTGCAAAAATATTACCCGTATGTGCCAGAATCCTCTGTCTGACATCCTCCATACGCTTCTGCTCGTTGGTCTTTTTCATCTCTTCCCACTCAGCCATAATATCCTCGATGCTGAGCTGTCCGGTGATCTGCTTCTCAATCCGTTCCGCTTCCGGCATCACCAGACTGATCTGACCGTCGTATTCCTGGGAAAGTATATTGTCATATTTCGACGGTTTTGTATTTAACGGCGTCAGTACACCCGTTCTTGCCCCGGGTATCCGGGTCTCATCAGATGTATCCGGCCCTCTTAGTACCTCTTCCTTCATCTGCTCCAGAATCTTCTGTGCATCAAAGGCCGCCATATCCTCCTGTGAAACCTGTGTACTGATTTCCTGCAGATGATCGGCCTCCACGACCGGCTTTCTCTTTACGGAAGCTTCCTGAACTGTCTCTTTCTGTGGAAACGACGTTACGGAAGTCTTGTGCAGCCTCTTCTCTATTTCCCGAGAATCCGGCAGACGGATCGTTTCCTCCAGCAGCGGCGCGATCAGAGATCTGGTGATCGCATCGTCATCCAACTCTCCCGTATCCTCTTCCTGCATTTCCTCTGTCGGCTGCTCCACACTCGTCTCTACAATTGGTGTAACCGGCTTCTTCGCCGTATCATCAACTATAGGCGCTTCTGCTGCCGGTTCCTCTGCAACCGCATTGTCTTCCTCTATGTCCATGGTTTCCGGCATCGAGTTCTGCTCCACCTGGAATTCCCCTTCGGATACGGCCGTTTTGGGAGCCTGCACCGTTAAGGACTCCTCTATTGAGGGTTCCTGTACCGGACTTTCTTCCACGACCTGCATCATGGGGGCTTCCTGCACATAACTCTCTTCTGCGGCCTGCATCATAGGAGCTTCCTGCACATAATCTTCTTCTCCGGCCTGCATAGCCAGGGCCTTCTCCTCATGAAATCCTTCCAGGGGCTCTACATCCGGGGCCTGCTGCGCCGTCTCCTCTTCACTCAGGATCTCTCTCATACTTTCAGCCAATGCCATCTGCAGATTGATTGTGTTATATTGGCCTACATCCACGGTCTTCACTTCTGGAAGCTCTGTCGTCGGCGCCTCCGCTGCCAGCAGGCTGTCAATGGCCGCTCTTTCTTCTTCTCTATATCTGCTTTCGCCTGCCGCATAAATATCCTCAGAAACAGTAGCGGACTCTTCGACGGCTTCCTCCTCATAGGGTTCGGCCTCGGACTCCTTCGCCTGCATCCAAAGATCATACTTATCCTGCTGATCGGCATTTAACGGCTCATGCAGTTTCTTTAACTCCAGTGCTTTAATAACATATTTCCCCTCGCCGAACCAGAGGAACATCTCATCGCATTCCTCCACACACTTGGTCGACAGCCCGATCCGGTGGTACAAATATGCCAGTTCATAAGCCCATTTTTCTCTATAATCCCTCTTCTTAAATTCTTCCAGAACCGCTATTCTCTCTTCCAGACTGACATCCTGTGCCTCGTAAAGGCGGTACTGCAGAATATATCTTCCGGTATCCTTCGGCGCGATCTGCACATATTCCTTGTAATACTCAAGCGCCTGTACGTACTCCTCCATCTTAATAGAAAGCTCGCACAGAGAATAAATAATCAGTCTTCCGGTCGGATGCTTCTCATATGCAAGCAACAGTATATCCTTACTCTCCTGATATCTTCTGTTGATCTTATATAAGTCGCTGATCGTACACAACATCATGACGCTCTTGACTCTGCGCCAGTCAATCGAATCGGCAATCTTAACAGCCTCCGCAAACTCCCCCTCAGCGATCAATGCTTTAATCTCATCGGCACGTACTTTATATTCAAACTTATCCAAGGTGCTCACCTCATCATTGTATTCTAACCGTCAGAAAATACCTTCCGGTTAACTTCATCTTCTTCTCCATTCCGAAGCGTCCACGCCGCATGCCGGACATATGGCCATATAAACCCTATTTTTACTGTCTTAGTTTACCATAGCCTCCTATCAATGTAAATAATGATATAGAAAAAAAGCACCTTCTACAGCATGTTCCTTTATGATATACCAATATATGGAAGCGAATCAATATACAATCCCTCTATATTGTATCATCCGGGGTTCCTCTTCCTCTCCCAAAGGCAATTCGACAGTTCGGCAAACTGCTTTAATGTCAACGTTTCTCCGCGCACCGTCAATGCAAGTCCCATCCCGGTCAATGCTTCCTCCACCTGCTGCCTGCCGATACCCGGAAAACCTGCATTCGTCAGACCATTTACCAGCGTTTTCCTTCTCTGGTTAAAAGAAGCCCGGATCACGGCAAAGAGCCATGCTTCATCCAACGCCTCCACAGGCGGTTTCTCATAACGCGTAAGACGAATCACGGTGCTGTCCACATTTGGCTTCGGCATAAAGCAAGACGCCGGAACCCTGGTGACGACCTCCGGTTTCGCGTAATACTGCACCGCCAGTGACAACGCCCCATAATCCTTGGTGCCTGGCCCGACCTGCATACGATCCGCCACTTCCTTTTGTACCATGACCGTCACACTCTGCAGCGGCACATGCTTCTCAAAAAGCGCCATGATGATCGGCGTTGTGATGTAATAAGGCAGATTTGCCACCACCTTGATAGGCCTGCCGCCATTATGTTCCTCCACCAGCCGATTCAGATCCAGTTTCAGGATATCCGCATTGATAACCGTCACATTCTCATAGGCTGAGAGGGTGTCCTCCAGGACCGGGATCAGATTCCTGTCAATCTCCACCGCCGCCACTTCCCGCGCCTCCTCCGCCAGCCGCTGCGTCATCGTACCGATACCCGGCCCGATCTCCAACACACAGTCCTCTTCCGTGATCTGCGCCGACTCGATGATTTTATCCAATATACTGCTGTCCACCAGAAAATTCTGCCCGAACTTTTTCTGGAAACTGAAATGATATTTCTCTATAACTTCTGCCGTACTTCTTCTGTTGCCAAGTGTCGCCATATTATCCTCGATTCCTGTTACTTCGTATTTATCTGCTATCCTGCTTGTAATACTTCGGCTAAATCTATACATTTAGTCCGAAGTTTTGTCGGTATGCCCCTCTTCTAAATGAAACAGCCGCTCTGCATTCTGCCGTGTAACCTCCACCACTTCCTCACTGCTGACTCCTTTAAGCTCCGCCACCGCCTCCGCAACATACGGAAGATTCAGCGACGAATTGCGCTTCCCCCGATTCGGTTCCGGCGACAGATAGGGGCTGTCCGTTTCCAAAAGGATCTTTTCCAAAGGAATATAGGCCACTGCCTCCTTCAACTTCTTCGCATTCTTAAATGTGATCACCCCGCCGATGCCAAAGTAGAAATCCATATTCAGGTATTCCCTTGCCAGCTCCTTCGTATAGGAATAACAGTGTACAACGCCGCCCATTTCCTCTGCACGAAGCGCCCGCATCATATCCAGAGTATCCTTTGCCGCATCCCTGGAATGAATGATCACCGGCAGTCCGACCTCCCTCGCCAGTTCCAGCTGTCTCTCAAACCACTTCTTCTGTACGACAGGATCCGGCTCTTTCCAGTAATAATCCAGTCCGATTTCTCCCACTGCCACTATCTTATCCTGAGAGCACTGCTCACGAAGCCATACCACCCCGTCCTCACTAAGTTCCTGCGTCTCGCCAGGATGCACGCCCATCGCCCCGTAGACAAAGGGATACTTCTTTGTCAGCTCCAGCGTCGCCCTGCAACCGGCCAGGCTTGCGCCCACATTGATCACCGTGCCAATCCCGTGTCCGGCAAGCGACGCGAGCAGTTCCTCCCTGTCCTCATCAAATACCTCGTCATCATAATGTGCATGACTCTCAAATATCATTTTTTCCTCCATTCCGAAGCGCTTTGCGCTGAGGACGCGAGCAGAATTTCAGATTCTGCTCTGCGATCAATAGAATTTGTGACACTTCGACACAAATTCTTGGTTGAATAAATTGCTCATCAGAGAATTTATTCAACCTTTCCTCCATTCCGAAGCGCTTTGCGCCTCTTTTTCAACGCCTCTAATCTTTTTACAGTCTTTCTTCCTGTTTTGTAAAGGCCGGATCACAGTATTTTCCGCTTATTTCCTGCCATTTCTTTCCAAAAATTTATATTTTTATAATTTTTTCTTAAATTTCTTTAAAAAAAGACTTGCAAAGCCTAAAACATTATACTATAATAACACTTGCGCGTGAGGTAATCAAAAAGATTTATCACCGCTTCTCACATAAGATATGCACCGCTAGCTCAGTTGGTAGAGCACCTGACTCTTAATCAGGGTGTCCAGGGTTCGAGCCCCTGGCGGTGCAGTTTGAAGGACTGATTTTGGAGATATAGATGCTCTGGGGTCGGTTCTTTTTTCGTCTCTGTCAGAGTGCGGCTCAAAAAACAATTCCCAGCCAGTTCACTGCAATTCCTCCCGCGACGCCGATTCCGTACAGCAGGCCAAGAATCCTGCAATTCTCCCAATGATCGTCATTCACCCGAAACAGCACCAGCAATCCTACGCCGGAACCAGAAAGCAGTCCGGCAATCATCGCTCCTGCGCTCAGCACGCCGTTTAAATATAACTGCGTAATGGCCACGGAAGACGCACAGTTAGGAATCATCCCCAGCAATGCCGCCACTAGCTCCCCGACCACCGGGCGGTTGAGAAACAGACTGCCAAGCACATCCTCTCCGATCCATCCGATCAGCAGATTCAACGCAAGAGAGATCACCATTATATAAAGAAAAATCTCCACCGTATGATGCAGCGCCGACTTCCAGATACCGTTTTCACAATGGCAGTGATGCTGCTCACACAGATGCTCGATCTGCATCTTTCTTTGTTTTCTGCGGCAAAGAAAATCCACCGCAAATCCGGCCGCCAGCGCGACGACCACCTTCACTGCCAGGATCTTAAGAATCACTGACATCCTCACGCTTTCGGAAATCATAATCGGAAGCATCTCGTCGGACGTAGACCAAAAAATAGCCAGCAGCGTTCCTGTCGTGATGATCCTACCTGCATATAAATTAGAAGCCACCGTCGAAAAGCCGCACTGGGGGAATATACCCAACACACTGCCGATCGCCGGACCGCCTCTGCCCGCGCTGCGTATGGTCTCCTGCATCTTCTGTCCTGCCTTATGCTCCAGATATTCCATCGCAAGATAAGTCAGAAACAGAAATGGCAGCAGCTTGACGCTGTCCATGAAACTGTCTGTCACTGCATCTATAATCATCGAAAACCCTCAAAAATTCCTGTTTATTATCGGAAATGTCCGCCCTTGCTGCGTCATTGCCAAAATCACTTTATTCTCTAGAATACATTTTTATCGGGAAAAATGCAAGTATCAAGTATAAGTAATAAAAGCCAGACCCCGCGGCCTGACTCTTATTCTGTGTTTTATACTGTTTTCATGCTGCTTTAGGTGCAGATCACACGAGGCTTTTCTTCTTCCTGACCGTATCTGAGATATATTCCTGCACCTCTTCCTTGGGAATATCCAGCGCAACAGACATCTCGCTGTAAAGCAGCGCTTCTGCCTTGCGCAGATACTGTTCATCGGAGGAAAGCGCCTTCTTCCCCTCCTTGATGCGGCTTTGTTTCCGCATGTAAAGCGTCTTGATGATCTGTACCAGACTCTGACAGTCGTAAGTGCGGATTGCATCCTTATACATCTGCTCTCTGCCCTTTTCCTCCTTAATCCATACCGTCTCGATCTCCATAATATTATCGATCAGCTCCTCCGCCTCATCCCTGTTCATAACCCTGCGCATAACGACCTTATCATTATCCACCGGCATATAAACAGTGCTCGCCTTCTCAAAGACCGGCTCCAGCACATAAAACTTACGCACTTTATCGAATCTGTCAAAGGGATTCCCGATGACATTAACTACGCGGCAGACACCATGCCCGCCACACATGATCAATTGATCCTTATCAAACATAGACCCTCCATGTTTCTGTGAGCACAAGCTCACTTCATAGGATGCCAGATCGTCCTATGAATGAAAAATACTGTCGGACATCATTATCGTGCCCTCATATTTTCGCCGACAATTTCCTTACTATATATTATCATAACATGAATTTGTCCTGTTTGTAAGTATTTTCTGAAAATTCATTAAACTTTGGCAATATTTCTGACAAGTATCCGGACGTTTTTTGTGAAAAATGACGGACAAAATACCACTTTCCCGGCATTTCTCACTCTGCCTCACGCAGTCGTTCCACCACAGACCGTTTTGCAACATAACGGTAGGAAGCAAGCGGCACTACCACTCCCAGCAGCAAAAAGAAGGGCAACACCACCAGAATGGGCATGATATTGATTCTGTAAGTAAAAAACCAGAACATCCCTTCCAGTGCCTGACCGATCACCGGCCCCATGACAAGATTGACCATAAGTGTGACCATAATGGCACTGCCCGCAAATAACATTCCTTCTGTTATCAGCATGAAATTCAACTGCTTTCCCGTCATGCCAACAGACTGCAGCACGGCAAACTCCTTTTTCCGGGTCATAATACCGGTGAGGATTGCATTGAGGAAGTTCAACACACCGATCAGTCCCACCACCAGACTGACTGCCGTCCCGACAAACAGAAACATATTCTTCAACTCATAGAACTCCTTCGCACGAGTCATCTTGCTCTCATAGTCATAGAAAGACCCTTCCCCTTCCGTATATTCTTTCAGATACTGCTCCATGCTCTCGATCTGTTCGTCCACACAGTCGAACGCATAATACAAAACCTTATCCGTTCCCGTATGTTCCTTGAAAGTGTCTGCATTCATCACAAATTCATCATCCCCGTAAAAACGATATGTGAGCGTATTCGGCATAAGCACGATAGCAACTACCTCATACTTCTCTTCCCGATATTCTTTCGCCCGCTGCGCCCATAAAAGGTTCCCAAGACTTGCATTCTCCGGATAGACTTCTCCTGTTTTCGGGTTATAATACTCATACGTATCCACATACCGCAGCGTAACCTGATCTCCCACCTTCGCCCAGTGCCAGTCCTCATAGAGATTATGAAAATCATCCGTGTCATATACTGCAGCCACGTAGTTGCCGCCCTCTTTCAATTTGCCGAGATCACCGTCTATGACCTCCAGCTTATCAATAAGGAAATCTTCCATACCATACAGTCGCGTATCCATGGCCCGCTGATCCCCCACATGCTCCAAAATATGATCAACCATAAAGTCAAGATCCTCTCCGCTAAGCCCTCCTTTTCGCCAACTGCCGTATTCCTCTCTGGCTCTCTCCGCCGTAACCAATTGCTCTATATCAGATATCGTACCGTAAGCTCTGCCGCCGGTTATGCCTTCCTGCTGCATAATGCGCGCGATTGTCTCCTCCGATACTGCCGCTTCTTTTCCACCTTCTTTGTTCATCCATTTCTGGCTTACCTGGAAATAAGAGGCCTCTGCCAACAGAAAATCCTGTGTCACGTCACGCAGATATTTATCCATATCAAACCCGCCCGTAAACACATGGGTCATATCCAGGATCACGACGGCCAACGACATGGAGAGTACACTGATCAACGTCTTGCTCTTGTTCCTGCCCAGATTCGCCCATGCCATCTTCGGGATCGAGGCTCCCGTTCTTCCTTTTCTCTCCTTCTTCCTGCTCTGGGTGCCTTCCGTATAGCGCAGCGCCTCTATAGGCGATATCTTCGCCGCCATCCTGCGGGGTTTTCCACAGGATAAAAATACCGTGATTAAAGAGAAAAGAGAAGCTCCGAGAAAAATCAACGGATTGACGGATATTACCTTATCGATACCGTCCATATTAGCCGCCGTGACCCGTACGATCGCCGTTCCCAGCAGATACCCGGCCACAGCGCCCATCGGAATACCGATCGTGGAAAGAGCTGCTGCCTGCAGCAGAATAATTCGCTTAATCTGCCGCCCTGTGGTACCAATCGTCTTGAGCAGGCCATAGAACCGCACGTCATTGGAAACTGCAATGCGGAAAATATTATTGATGATCAGATAACCCGTAAATATGATCAGAAGTACCGCCGCCATAAGAGCCAGTACCATGCCCGGATCCATATTTTCCCCCATTTGCGTAGAAACATAGCCCCAATTCACTCCTGTCGCAATATAGTTATCTGCTCCCGGTTTCTCGTCCTGATATCCATGCCTTTCCAGAATCTCCCGCAGGTTATCCTGGATCCCGGATGCACTATCAAACATCAGGTTCATCGTATGATAAGTACACATCCCGTTATTGCCTTTTGTACCTAGTTTCTCGAAAATCTCTTCCGCCCGGCTTCTGGGAATCACCACGTTATTTGCCACCACTGCTATATCATATTCCCAATAGCCGCTCAGCGTAAAAGTTTCCGTCGTCTCGGTTCCATCCACATCAAAAGTCATCGTAAAAGAATTACCGATCACCGGTTCCACACCAAGCAGCTTAAGTACTGCCGTGTCCGTAGCCGCCTCGTTTGTACCCTCTGTCGGCAGCCTTCCTTCGATCGGTGTACAGAAAGACCATTTTGCAGAATTTTCGTCATAGTAATTCACTTCCACATGGCTCTTGTTGAAAGGTTCTTTCGACGGCATTCCCACGAACAACCTGTCACCATACTCCCGAATCAGAGAATCCTCTTTCAACTCGTCGAACTGTTTCTGTGTAATGTTCTTAAGCACCGCATGATTATACCCGCCCGCCTGCCGGAAATTGGACTGCTCAAACCCTTCCTTCAAGGAGATTCCCGCTGTAAAAAGCGCCGTAAACAATACCGTTGTCAGTACAATCGCCAATATCGTGATAATATTTCTGTTTCTCACAGACTTCATATGCGCCATACTGAGTCTGTAGATACATTTCCTATTTGCCACTTTCATATTAATATCTGTTCCTTTCTCTCCGCTTGCAGATCTTCGTTTATTCTACTGTCCGCCGGCCTGATCTATCGAACTATACCACTGTCCGCCGGCCTGATCTATCGAACTATATCGCTGCCTGCCATATCGATTTCACGGCATTAAGCATACCGCCTGTCACTTCCATCAGTTTCCGCCTACAATCCTGCCATCCTCGATACGGATAATACGATCTGCAAGCTGTGCAAGTTCCTCATTATGAGTGATCATAACGATCGTCTGAGAGAATTTCTGGCTGCTGACCTTCAAGAGGCTCAACACATCCTGGCTGGTCCGGGAATCCAGATTTCCGGTCGGCTCATCCGCCAGTATAATGGCCGGTTTCGCCGCCAGCGCACGGGCAATGGCTACCCTCTGCTGCTGCCCGCCAGACAGATTATTAGGCAGATTCGACAGCTTCGCGGACAACCCCAGCATATCAATAATGGAATCAATATACTTTTTGTCCGGCTCATTGCCGTCCAGCTGCACCGGCAGCACAATATTCTCATACACATTGAGCACCGGCACCAGATTATAATTCTGAAACACGAAGCCAATCTTCCTGCGCCGGAAGATGGTAAGCGCCTCATCTTTTAATGTAAAAATATCCTTGCCGTCCACAGTTACCGTTCCCGCTGTCGGCCGATCCAATCCCCCCAGCATGTGAAGCAGGGTACTCTTCCCACTGCCTGACGTCCCTACGACAGCCACGAACTCTCCCTTACTCACTTCAAGATCCACACCGTCCAGTGCGTGTACTTCGTTTTCTCCTGTACCATACTTTTTGCGTAAGTTTTTTGTTGATAATATTGTCATTCCTATAGCCAAACTCCTTTCAATATTTCACAGACTTTTCCTCCACAGAACAGAATCCCGCTTCGTGTATTCCCTGTAAGATTTATGACAAAAAAATCTGCATCGCGAAGTAGTTCCCTTCACAATACAGATTATCGCACAGTATTCTTACTGTCTTCTTTCCAGAACAAAATAAAATCTAACAGTTTTGAAAGATTTCCTCAATCCACCGGCAGATACATGGAAAAAACCGCTCCCTTACCTTTTCCGGATGACACTTTGACATAACCCGACTGCTGCCTGAGGATCTCCCGCGTCAGATACAGCCCAATGCCCACACCTTCCTGATCCGCGACCTGCAAAGAACGGTAAAAGCGTCCGAATATCTTCGCCTGTTCCTCTTCCGGAATTCCACTGCCGGTATCTTCCACCTCAATACAGACAAAAAGCTTGTACGATCTCATCCTGACCGTAATACCGCCCTGCTCCGTATACTTGATGGCATTATCTATGAGATTGCCAAGCGCTTCTTTCGTCCATTTCATGTCAAAGCAGGCTGTTGTCTGCTCTGTCTCTTCAAACAGAAACTGCAGATACAGTCCCTTCTCCCGCGCCCGGCCTGCAAACTCCTTCTCCGCATCAGACAGAAGCGGAAGAACGGCAGTCCTTTTCGGCTGCAACACAAGAACTCCCGTCTCCAGCCTGGACAGTTTGACAAGAGAGTTGATCAGAAATTTCAACTTCTGCGCCTGATCCGCAAGAAGTTCCAGATTCTCTCTGCTCTCATCAGACTCGGACTGTATCTGCTCCTGCAGCAGCTCCGCATAAAGCAGGATATTGGCTAGCGGCGTCCTTGTCTGGTGGGAAATGTCCGCAATCATCGTTTTGATACGCTCTTTCTCCTCTGCCGTCCTTCTGGCCGAAATCTCCGACGCACTCAAATACTCCGCCAACCTGCTTTCCAGCGCAGAATACAAAGATTCGTCGAATACACTCTCCCGGAATGTACCTTCTATGGCGGCATCCAGCATACGCTTCATCCGCTCCAGGCTGCGTCTGACCTTATAATGATCCACGATTACAAGAACCACTGCACAGAACAGGCAGAAGATCCCCGTTATCAATATGATCATTGCATGTCCGTCATCTGTCATCGGGTGTCTCCTGTCTTTGCGTCATGTTCAAACCTGCCATTCTCCTACTCGAACCGATATCCGACCCCATACACCGTCTTAATTCTGTCCTGCGCTCCCAGCTTATCCCGCAGGCGCTTGACCGTGACGGACAGCGCATTCTCATCCACGAACTCCGCCTCCGAAGACCAGATACGCTCCAAAAGCCGTTCTCGGGTCAATATGATACCCCTGTTCTCCACCAGAACACGCAGCAGCTTCTGCTCTGTCCTGCTCAACTCGACCTGTGTATTCCCACAATAATATTCCATTCGGTTAAAATCAAACCGATAATCATCAATCACGATCACCTGCTCCGATTTGTTGTCCCGCATCGCTTCAGCCCGCTCCCTCACACGGCGCAGCTGGGTCGCCACACGTGCCCGCAGTACTGCCAGACTGAACGGTTTGGTAATGTAATCATCCGCGCCCAGTTCCAACCCTGTGACGATATCGATCTCCATATCATTAGCCGTCAGAACGATCACGGATATGCCGTACTCTTTCTTAATCTTCTGCAGAAAATCGAGTCCATTCCCATCCGGCAGATTCACGTCCAGCAGTATTAGAGTATATTCTGTCCGTTCTTTGAGACATCTGTCTGCTTCCTTTAAGGTTGCGCAGCTGTCTGTGCCAATCTCGTCACTTTGCAGCGCACGGCATAATCCGACAGCCAGCGCCCTGTCATCTTCCACGATCAGAATGTGATGTTTCTTCCTGTCCCCTTTTTCCATGCGGCCCTCCGCTGCCTTACTGCCAATTCGATCTTTCCGTCATTCATGCCGGTACCCATTCCTCTCAAACTGCAGACATATGGCCACAAAGCATGTATTTGCCTTAATCTATTTCAGTTCATTCGCAGTCATATAGAAGTGATGATAAATACCGCCAAGCGCAAGCAGACTCTCGTGAGTGCCTTCCTCCACGATGCCTTCCTCTGTCAGCACCAGAATCCGATCCGAGTTACGGATGCTGGATAACCTGTGGGCGATCGTGATGGTAGTCCTGCCTTTCGCCAGCGCCTCCAGAGATCTGGCCACCTGGAATTCACTCTCATTGTCCAGCGCCGAAGTAGCCTCATCCATGATCAGTATGGGCGGGTTCTTGAGGAAGACTCTGGCAATGCTGATTCGCTGCTTCTGTCCGCCGGACAGCTTCACGCCGCGCTCGCCGACATAGGTATCATAGCCGTCTTTCAGTGCACGGATAAATTCATCTGCTCCGGCACGTTTCGCTGCCTCGATCACTTCGTCCCTCGTCGCATTCTCTCTACCGTAGGCAATATTCTCATACACCGTACCGGAAAACAGGTAGACGTCCTGCTGTACCATACCGATGTTCTGCCGCAGGCTCTTGATCGTATACTTATGAATATTCTTTCCATCCAGCAAGATTTCTCCCTGATCAATATCATAAAACCGCGGGATCAGGTTACACAGCGTTGTCTTACCACCGCCGGAAGGTCCCACGATAGCAATCTTCTCGCCCGCACGGATTTCCAGATTGAGATCCCGGAAAACTACGTTATGGTCGTCCGGATACTCGAAGCTCACATTATGAAAACCGATATTTCCCTGCGGATGCTCACAGGGCACCGCATCAGGTTCATCAAAGATCTCGATATCACTGTCCATGATCTGCACGAAACGTTCAATTCCCGTCATACCACGTTGAAACTGTTCTGCAAACTCAATAATCCGGCGGATCGTAGCGATCAGCGTGCTCACATACATCACATAGGCTACCAAATCTCCGGGCACGATCTTTCCCCGGATCATAAAAAGGCCGCCGGCTACCAGCAGTACCAGATACATCACGCCGTCAAAGGCTCTGGTCGTCGTGTGGAAGGCGGCCATAAACTTGTAGGTTTCCTTTTTAATGCGGAAGAAATTGATGTTATCCTCTTCAAACTTCGCCTTTTCCTTCTCTTCATTGGTAAATGCCTTCACCACCTTCTGGCCAAGCAGGCTGTCCTCGATGCGGGCATTCAATTCACCGATTTGCACCCGCTGCTTTCTGAACGCCTCCCGCATACGCAGATTGATCATCGTGCAGGTCACCACCATGACCGGTATCACCGCAAAGAGGATCAACGTCAGCCCCAGACTGATCCGCGCCAGGATCACGAAGGAGATGACCGCCTTGATGCCCGCAATAAAAAATTCCTCCGGGCAATGATGCGAGAACTCCGTCACGTCAAACAAATCGTTAGTAATCCGGCCCATGATCTGGCCGACCTTCGTGTTGTTATAGTAGGTATTGGACAATTTCTGTAAGTGGGCGTAAGCGTCCCGCCGCATATCGGTCTCTATACGTGTTCCCATCACGTGACCTGTGTACGCCATATAGAAATTGGCCATCGAGTCTACGACCCTAAGGATCAAATACAACGCACCCAGCCTTAGAATTACCGCCACCGTGAGCGATGCCAGATCATTCATCCCCGTATTGGTGATAAATCGGATGATCATTGGCAATACCAGTTCGCAGATCGTCGTTAACCCTGCGCAAAACAGATCAATGACAACAATCTTCCAATATTTCCTATAGTAAGGCAAAAACCGCCTGAGCAGTTCACCCGATTTATATGTTTTTACGTTACTCTGTATTTCCATGATAATACTCCTGTTTTTCATGATAAGGTATGTACACAGCCTCTATGATTTTGTTTAGACTACTATTGAAAAATACTAAAATCGGCGGTCGCAAAAACCGCCGATCCTGGTATTTGTCTTATGCCATAGCTTTCAACTTAATGTCATGCATGGTGATATACAAATCCTGTGTTTCCTGTTTGGCCATGACATCGGAAGATAGCTTGACACATTCATTAAGCTTTCTATAAAGATCCAAATGTCCTTCCGCAACTCTCCGGATATTGACGCGGATCTCATTCTCCACTGTCAATTCCATCTTTGTCACTTTATGTTTTACTTCCTTCAAATCAAGCTGAAGATTCTTCACATCAAACCTTAGATCCCATATGTCAGCTTTCATGCCTTTCATCTCGGTCTTCATGCCCTGAATATCGGTCTTCATATCCTTCATCTCGGTCTTCATACCCTGGATATCAGTCTTCATATCCTTCATCTCGGTCTTCATGCCCTGGATGTCAGTCTTCATATCTTTTATTTCGGTCTTCATACCCTGCACTTCAGATTTCACATCCCGCACTTCTTCCTTAATCGGCTGTAACAGATTCGATATCGCCTGCAGATCTTCTTTTGTTAATGCCATAGTGTCCCCTCCTTATCATTGTTTGTTTTTTGCCATTCACGACGCTGTCATTTATGACGTCTTTACGCTTCAATTCATATAGCTCTCAGTTACTATCACAAACTCTTTTTGGAAGACTTATTATACACTATAGCAAATACAAATGCAATATTAAACCGAATAACTATTCAGATATTTCTCCTGCTCCGGTGTGAGCACATCAATCTCTTTACCAAGGAAGGCCAGCTTGCGCCTCGCCACTTCTTTATCTACTTCCTCCGGCACATCAATCAGCTTCTCTGTAAGTTCGCTGGCATGCTCCACAAGATACTTCGCGGACAGCGCCTGAATCGCAAAACTCATATCCATGATCTCCGCCGGATGTCCGTCGCCTGCCGCCAGGTTTACAAGACGTCCCTCTGCCAGCACGAAGATCCACTGACCGGTGGGCAGCTTATAACCCATGATATTCTTTCGCTGTTCCTTCTTTTCCACTGCATTGGCTTTCAGCCATGCCATGTCGATCTCGCAGTCAAAGTGTCCGGCATTACAAAGGATAGCGCCCTCTTTCATCACCGCAAAGTCTTCTTTGTCAATAACACCGTCACAGCCTGTCACGGTAATGAAGAAGTCACCCACTTTGGCCGCTTCCTGCATGGGCATCACGTCGAAACCATCCATCACTGCCTCGATCGCCTTGATCGGATCGATCTCTGTCACAACCACGCGCGCACCCAGTCCCTTAGCTCTCATAGCCGTACCTTTACCGCACCAGCCATACCCGGCCACAACTACGATCTTACCGGCTACGATCAGATTCGTAGTTCTGTTAATACCGTCAAATACCGACTGTCCCGTACCGTATCTGTTATCAAAGAAATGCTTGCACGCTGCATTGTTAACACGCACCATCGGGAACTTCAACTCGCCGGCCTTGTTCATAGCCTCCAAACGAATGATTCCTGTAGTTGTCTCCTCGCATCCACCGATGATATTCGGAATCAGATGCGGCATCTGCGTATGCACCATCGTCACCAGATCACCGCCGTCGTCAATGATGATGTTCGGCTCTGCCTCCAATACGTGACGGATATGGGTCTCATACTCTTCAGGCGTTGCACCGTACCACGCGTGCACTTCCAATCCGGCCTTCACAAGCGCTGCTGCCACGTCATCCTGTGTAGATAAAGGGTTGGAACCGGTCACATACATCTCAGCGCCGCCTGCTGCCAGTACCAGACACAGATACGCCGTCTTCGCCTCCAGATGCACGGACAATGTCACCTTTTTGCCAGCAAAAGGCTTGCTCTCGGAAAATTCCTTCTCCAATGTGCGCAGCAGGTCACAGTTCCTTTTCACCCACTCGATTTTTCTCTCACCGGATTCGGCAAGATTAATGTCTCTGATTTCGCTACTCATTTTGATAGTTTCCTCCTTAAAATTAATCAGCCGAATTTTTATTATAGTGATGGTCGTCTGTCCTGTCATCACTTTTATCCTAGAAGAACATTTCCTTATACCAACGTACGGCCGTAATATATGCCTTAAACACCGCATCGTTGTCAATGCCCTTAAGAATCTGTCTCCGGCTGACCTCCTGCCAGTCTGCATTCTCGTATGCCGTCATGAAATCATAGACATCCGCAAACTCACCCTTGCGGCTGAGAAGCGCCTCTCTGATCTCCTTGGCAATATTGACTTTATCAAGCGCCTCCGCCATAGGCATACGGAGGATAATGTCCAGCACCGAGAAAAGTCCCATCAAAAATAATTCGGGCGCCTTCATCGCCATCCCAAAGGAAGGCGCCAGGCATTCCATAAATTTGGCCCGCAAAAGAGAAACTCTTGTAATCTCGTTCGGTCTGTCCGCACACAGCTCTTTGGTGATCACGGTATTGATCCATTTCTTCAATTCCCGCTGTCCCAACAGCGCCGCCGCATGGCGGATCGACGTCACCTCGGACTTCACCGCAGTACGGTTCACCATCTCAAGCAGCGACACCACCAGCGCCGTATCCCTGCCGATTACGTCAGCCGCCTTAGTCAGTTCAAAATCCACATCGTTGACAATATTCATCAACTCCAGGTAGTTAACCTTAAGAGGCTCTACCTCCGTCTGCCCCTTGGTCACCGGAATCCGGTAGAACGCCCCCTCGAACAGATGGAATGCATGGTCCATCCTGATATCGTCGAAGATCTCCTGCTTCTCGATATTGCCGACACAGATCTTGATATTCGGATATTGATGTCCAAAATAAATCTTGGCTTTGGACACATCCACCTTCTTATAATCCAAAATGATGTAATCCATCAAGGTAAGGATTTCCTTATAGTTCTCCAGCTCTTTCACTGGCAGTTTGCGGATCGCCAGCTTATAGCCCTTCTGTTTCAACTGCCTGAACCGTTCCTGATAGTCCGGTGTATTCGTAACCGAATTGTCAAAAAGCAGGACCAATCGGCCCAGCATCGAATCACTCTGAGACTCGATATCCGAAAATACCGCAATCGAACCTACCGGAACAAATACATCCGTACCCGGCGACAACGTATCAATGCCGATACTCTGCAAAATATCAAGGCCTTCCACCCGTGCCGCGCCGTCATTCACGGCAGAACTCTGGAGCGCCGGATTCAGCAGCAGATTCGCCTTCTGTGAGAAAAGCGAATAAGCGCACACTTTCATATTTTTATCAAAAAAAGGAATCAACGTAGCAAGCATACTCTATAGTCTCCCTTCAAAATTATTACGGTCAGCCACCGTTTCTCTGCAAATTTCTTATATTATAGCAGACTTTATTTGCGATTGCTATGGTATTTTTACAGGTATTTTCAATACCCGGATCCCTGCCTGATGAAAAGACAAAAAAAGAAATGTTGTGAAAATCCATCCCGTCATGATAGAATGAAACCTGACTTCCGTCGTTTCTCTCAAAACCTAGTACTCAGGAGTCAAGCAGCATA